>DATLQI010000019.1:0-98093 GCA_035535295.1 Solirubrobacterales bacterium | reverse complement strand
GCTGGTGAACGACTCGTACGGATGGTGAACGAGCACGTCGCGGTCGCCGATCACCTCGAATATGTCGATCTCGTCGTCGACCATCGAGAGGTCGGGATGGGTGACCGGCACGTAGGGCTCGTCCTTGAGGTCGGGCCGGTCGATCGCGTGGAGGCTCCACAGCCCCGCCAGGTCCAGCGGTGTCGGCAGCGTGAACACGTCGTCCTGCTCGACCTCGAGCTCGGTCATCAGAAGCTCGAGCACGTGCTGCGGCATCGTCTCCTCGATCTCGAGACGGACGGCCGGGCTGAAGCGACGCTTGGTGAGCTCCTCCTCGAGCGCCTCGAGAAGGTCGTCGGCCCGGTCGTCGATCTCGAGATCGGCGTTCCGGGTCACCCGGAAGGTGTGATGCTCGACGATCTCCATGCCGGGGAAGAGCTGGTCGAGGTTCTTGGCGATGAGCTCCTCGAGCGGGACGAGCGTGCGCCCGTCGCCCAGCGCCATGAAGCGGGGCAGCAGCTCCTTGGGGACCTTGACGCGGGCGATGATCTCCGCCTCCGACTCTGGGTCGCGCAGCAGCACCGCGAGGCTCAGCGAGAGGTTGGAGATGTAGGGGAAGGGCCGGCCGAGGCCGATCACCAGCGGGGTCAGCGCCGGGAAGACCTGGTGTTTGAAGCGGTCGTCGATCTCCCCCCGCTCCTCATCGGTGGCCGTCTCCAGGGTGACGATGCGGATTCCCTGCTCCTCCAGCGCCGGCCGCAGGTTGCCGCCGAAGCATTCGCAGAGGCGGTCGTCCAGCTCCAGCACCCGCCGCTGGATCGCGTCGATCTGCTCGGTCGGGGTGAGGCCGTCGGGGCCGCGGGCTTCGATCCCGGCGTCGAGCTGGTCGAAGAGGCCGGCGACCCGGACCATGAAGAACTCGTCGAGGTTGCTGGCGTAGATCGCGCAGAAGCGGACCCGCTCCAGCAGCGGCACCTCCGGGTCCTCCGCGAGTTCGAGGACCCGCTGGTTGAAGTCGAGCCAGGAGAGCTCGCGGTTGAAAAGGAGGGCGGGATCGTCGATCGATCCATTATGCGGCACGGGCTACGACCTGCGGACGCGTTGCGGACGCGGCGTCGAGCGCGCGGCGGTAGCCGGTGGCGAGCTGACCCATCGAGCGCTCCCAGGAGCGCTCGCGGGCGGCGCGGGCGCCAGCCTCGCCGAGCTGGCGGCGCAGCGCCGGCGAGGAGGCGAGTTGCAGCAGCGCCCCGGCGAGGTGGTCGGGGTCCGGGGGGCAGAGGAGGCCGGTGTGGCGGTTCTCGATCAGCGCCGCCGGCCCGCCTTCGGCGACGGCGACGATCGGCAGGCCGCTGGCCGCCGCCTCGAGGATCACCTGGCCGTAGGTGTCGGTGCTGCTGCAGAAGAGGAAGGCGTCAGCGCTGGCATAGCCCCGCGGCAGCTCCTCGCCGCCGAGCCAGCCGAGGAAGGTGGCGCGGTCGCCGAGCCGCTCGCGCAGCTCCCCCTCCTCGGGGCCGCCGCCGGCGAGGAGCAGGTGCAGGCGGGGGTCGGCGGCGTGGGCGCGGAGGAAGGTCTCGGCCAGCAGGTCGACTCCCTTCTCGCGGGTCAGGCGGCCGGCGTAGAGGACCTTGATCTCGCCGGGGAAGGCGTCGCGGTCGGCCTTGGCGGGGTCGAAGCGCTCGACGTCCACCCCGCGCTCCCAGCGGCCGACCCGCCGCGCGTCGGCACCGAGGGCGATCACCGAAGCATCGGCCGAGGGGCTCGGGGAGAGAACCGCGGCGGGGGCCGAGTAGAAGGCGCCGAGGCCGGCGCGGGTCAGCGCCTCCAGGGCCCCGTCCTGGCTTCGCATGCCGGCGTAGGTGGCGATCTCGGTGTGGTAGCTGGCGAGCAGGGGGACGCCGGTGATCCGGCTCATCAGCGTGGCGCCGATCCCGGCCGGGCCGGGGGCGGTGACGTGGACGAGGTCGTAGGAGCCCTCGGCGAGGGTCTCGACCAAGTCGGGGAGACCGGGGACGCCGAGGCTCATCCCCTCGTAGAAGGGGATCTCGAGCTCGGCCGCGGCCGGCAGGCGGCGATCGACGCCGGGGTCGGTGCCGACGATGTCGACCTCGAAGCCGGGGACCCCGCGCTCGCGGATCTGTTCGATCGTGTGAGTGACCCCGTGCATCGACCCGATCCCGTCGGCGATCACCGCGACCCGCTGGCGCTCACCGCGCCGATCCCGCAGCTTCGCTTTCTCGGCCCCGAGGAAAGCGGTCGCCGGCGCATAGGGCACGGCCGGGACCAGCGCTTCGAAGAGCCCGTTGACGGCACCGGGAAAGTCGCCACCCGCCACCGCTCGACTGCCCTCGTCGACCACCCGCCGCAGCCGCCGCTCGTGGATCCGGCGAGCGCGCCGATAAAGGTCGGCGTGGGAGAACTCGTCGCTCTGTAGGTACGCGATCAGCTCGGGGCCACGGACCTCCAGCCCCACCCCATCCAGCCATGACTCCAGCAGCGCCCGAGCGTCCTCGGGCCCGACGTCAGCAGCAATCTTCCCCTCCCGAGCAGCCCCCTCCCGAATCACCCTCTCCGCCATCTTCATGACAGCGGTCGGATCCGGCCCAGCGGCGCCCGCTTGGACGGGCGGGGGCCCCTCCCCGGACCCTCCCCGCTGTTGTCCGGGGAGGGGTCCCCGCCCGTCCCCCACGGCCAGAGCCCTAGTCGCTAGGGCCATCGCCGCATGCGCCCACTTGGCGGCGCTGCCCTGTTCCCCACCTGCTTCGGCGTCCCCGCGCGGGAGGTGGCCAAGGAACTCTTCCGGCGTCGCGGCCGCGGGCGCCTCGGTGTAGGTGCGGCCGATGTCGACGCCGGCGTGGTCGTCGGAGCCGCCGATGCCGGTGCCGCCATGCGTCTCGGTGTAGATCGCGGCCGGCATGTTCAGCTCGGCGGCCCGAGAGCCGTTGCGGACCTCCCAGATCGGGAAGAGCTCCGCCAGTCGCCGCCGGTGGCGCCGGGTCAGCGGCGCGGCGACATTGAAGAAGGGGTGTGCCAGGGCGCAGGCGATCCCCTGCCCGTGAAGGTAGGCGGCGCAGGCTTCGACGTCGCCGGAGTGCGCCTGCAGCCACTCGTGGTCTCCGGGAGTGATCCCGTAACAGAGGACGTGAACCGCCTGGGGCTCGCCGGCGAAGCGGGCGGTCAGCTCCTCGGAGACGAAGCAGTCGGGACGATCGGCGAGCTCGAGGCAGCCGTCGATCGTGTCGTGGTCGGTGATCGTGACGAAGTCCATCCCCCGCCGCTTGGCGAGCTCGTAGACCTCCCGCGGCGGCGTCGCGCACTCCGGCAGGCCCAGCGAGCGCTGCACGCCCAGCTTCGAGAAATGCGATGCCGTCGAGTGGCAATGCATGTCAACACGGGAAGTCATCGGTGCTCTCCCTATCTCGGTTCCTTTTTCCACTCACAGGGTTCGCGATCAAGGGGCGCCGGATGTGAAAAGGCCGATAACGCAACCGCGCCGCCAGGGAGGGATGGCCCTGGCGGCGCGGGTACTACCGGTCGTCTGCGGCGCTTTTGCCGCTTGCGGCGCTTTTAGAGCGAGGAGGCAGCCCTCAGTCCGGCGTCTTTGACCACCTTCGGCAGCGGCGCGAAATCGAGCGCCGCACCGTATTTCTGGCCAATCGTCAAACAGTACTTGGCGAACTGCTGCAGGAAGCCCTTCTGGGGGGCGTCCCGGGGGACGATCATGTAGGTGAAAGTCGAGATCGGGTAGGCGATCGTCGCCTTCTTGGGGGGGTCGGTGATGCTGATCGTGTTGCTCGGCCCCAGCTTCTTCACGGTCGAGGCCGCGCTGGCGATGTTGGGGATGTTCGGGAGGGTGAACTTGCCGGCCTTGTTCTGGATCGCGGCGGCGTGGACGCCTGCCGCGATCAGGTAGTAGGCCGAGATGTAGCCGATCGCTCCCGGCGTTTTCGTCACCGTTGCGGTGACGCCCGCGTTGCCTTTGGCACCGACGCCGGCGGGGAAGCCGACCGTCGTCGCGTACCCGACTTCTTTCTTCCAGGCGGGGCTGACTTTCGACAGGTAGTTGGTGAACGCGTTGGTGTCACCGGAGCCGTCGCTGCGGAAGACCGGGGTGATCGTCAGTCCCGGCAGCTTCACTCCGGGGTTGATCGCCTTGATCTTCTTGTCGTTCCACTTCGTGATCTGCCCGAAGTAGATCGCGGCGAGGATCTTGCCCGTCAATTTCAGCTTCTTGACGCCGGGGACGTTGTAGCCGACACCCGTCGCCGAGAGCGCCCAGGGGATCTGCACGCAGTTGTTACAGGCACCGGCCTGTTCGGGCGTCAGCGGGGCGTCGGAGGCGCCGAAGTCGACCGTGCGGGCGGTGATCTGCGCGATCCCGGTTCCGGAACCGACCGCCGAGTATTTGACGGGGATGCCTTCTTTGATTTCGAAGTTGCTGATCCAGTTCGCCATCAGCGGGGCTACCAGCGTCGAGCCGGCTCCCGTCAGGCCGGCGGCCGAAGCGGCGGCGGGCGCGACCGAAGCCGTGCCGCCGACCGTCGCGACCGTCGCGATCAGCGCAGCGAGCAACCTATTTCGAAGCAATGCGGGTCCTTTCGAGTTCGTTTTCACACCCGCAGCCTCGCCGCACCGGGTCGCGAAAATGTTTCAATCCCGTAAACCCTTCTAGTAACAACACTGTTACAACCGCGCCGATGTGACTACTTAGCCTGGCGCGATGGCCACGGCCACCCCAACCGTTCGCGCCGGGTCGCGCGGCGCCCGGGTCAGTTCGCTGCGGCGGCGGCTCGACCGCGTCGCTGATCGGGCCCTGTTCGGCATCTGCCTGCTGGCGGCGCTGACCGCCGGGGCGACGATCCTCCTCGTCGGCTGGCAGATCGTCGACGGGGCCTCGCCGGCGATCTCGAAGTTCGGCTTCGGCTTCGTCCACGAAACCGTCTGGCAGCCCAACTTCGGCCTCTTCGGGGCCGATTCGCTGCTCTACGGCACCGCGGTCACCTCCTTCTTCGCGCTGCTGGTTGGCGGCCCGATCGCGATCGCGATCGGGCTCTTCCTCACCCTGCTGGCGCCGCGCGGGGTGCGCGGCGTCGTCGGGCCGCTGGTCGAGCTGCTGGCCGCGATCCCCAGCGTCATCCTCGGCTTCTGGGGGCTGCTGGTGCTGGCGCCCTTCGTGCAGTCGAAGGAGCCCTTCCTCCACGACAAGCTCGGCTTCGTCCCCCTCTTCGGCGCTCCCCAGACCACCGGCCTCAGCGTCTTCACCGCCAGCCTGATCGTGACGATCATGGTGGTCCCGATCATCGCCTCGATCTCCCGCGACCTCTTCGCCTCGGTGCCCCCGGAGCTGCACGACGGGGCCAGCGCCCTCGGCGCCACCCGCTGGGAGGTGGTGCGGGGAATCGTCCTCCCCACCACCGCTTCGGGGGTCGTCGCCGCCTGCCTGCTGGGTCTCGGCCGCGCCCTCGGCGAGGCGATCGCCGTCTCGCAGGTGATCGGCGCCGGCAGCGAAATCGAGACCTCGCTGTTCCAGCCGGGCGACACCCTCGCCTCGCGGATCGCGCTGCAGTTCCCGGGGGCGCTGACCGAATTGCACAAGGCCTCGCTCTTCTACTGCGGGGTGATCCTGCTCGCGATCGGGCTCGCCTCGAACCTGCTGGCGCAGTGGGTCGGCCGGCGCTTCGCCTACGCCGGGGCGGTGGACAAGTGAGCGCCGAACCGGGCTTCGACCCGGCCGCGCCGTTAACAGCTAGCGGCAACCTGTGGCGGCGGCAGCTCGTCAGCCGCGCGGCCGAGATCGCCGCCACCGCGGCGGCGGTGCTGGCAATCGCGGTCCTCGCCATCGTGATCTGGACCGTCGCCGCCCGCGGCGCCAGGGCAATCGATCTCGACTTCGTCTTCACCGGCTACCCCACCGGCGTCGGGCCGATGCTGCTGGGGACGCTGGTGATCACCCTCGTCGCCACCGCGATGGCGATGCCGCTGGGCGTCCTCATCGCCCTCTTCCTCACCGAGTACGGAGGATCGCGCGGGGCCGGCCCGCTGCGGCTCACCCTTGACCTGCTCAACGGGCTGCCGTCGATTATCCTCGGCCTCTTCGTCTTCGCCCTGCTGGTCGATCACAAGCAGCAGTCCGGGTTCGCCGGCTCGGTGGCGCTGGCGATCATCGAGCTGCCGCTGATCGCCCGCGGCTCCCAGGAGGTGCTGCTGCTGGTGCCGAAGGGCCTGCGCGAAGCCTCCGACGCGCTCGGAGTCGCGCGCTGGCGCTCTGTCCTCACCGTGGTCCTGCCGACGGCGCTCGGCGGCATCGTCACCGCCACGGTCTTGGCGGTCGCCCGGGCGGCAGGAGAGACGGCGCCGCTGATCCTCGCCAGCTCGGTCTTCGACCCGAAGAAGTTCTCGATCAACCCCTTCGAAGCGCTTCCCAACGTCCCAACCTGGATCTACAAACTCTCCGAAGAAGGCAACCCCGAAGGCTTCACGGAAGCCTGGGGGATGTCGTTGCTGCTCGTCTCCTTCATCCTCTTCGCGAGCCTCGGCGCCCGGGCGCTGCTGGCCCGCAGCAAAAGAAAGCTGAGCTCATGACCCAAGCAGTTCCCTCCCGCCTGCGAATCCGGCCGGGCGACGCCGCGACCGCGGCACCCGCCGCGGTCTACGCGCAACACCCGGAGCTCGTCTTCGACGCCCGCGGCGTCTCGATCTTCTACGGGGCCAAGCAGGCGCTCGCCGGCGTCAACCTGGGGATCCAGCGCGGCCAGATCACCGCCCTGATCGGTCCCTCAGGCTGCGGCAAGACGACCTTCCTGCGCAGCCTCAACCGAATGAACGATTCCGTCCCCGGCTTCCGCATCGAGGGACAGGTCCTCTACCACGGGCACGAGCTCTACGGCGGCGCCGTCGACCAGGTCGAGGTGCGGCGGCGGATCGGGATGGTCTTCCAGAAACCGAACCCGTTCCCGAAGTCGATCTACGACAACGTCGCCTGGGCGCCGCGCAACCTCGGCCTGCGGCGCGGCCTCGACGAGCGGGTCGAGCGTGCCCTGCGCGGCGCCGCCCTCTGGGACGAGGTCAAGGACCGGCTCAAGGACAGCGCCCTCGGGCTCTCCGGTGGCCAGCAGCAGCGGCTCTGCATCGCCCGCGCGATCGCGATCGAGCCCGACGTACTGCTGCTCGACGAGCCCGCCTCGGCGCTCGACCCGATCGCGACCGGGGCTATCGAGGAGCTGATGCACAGCCTCAAAGGCCGCTTCACGATCGTCATCGTCACTCACAACATGCAGCAGGCGGCGCGCGTCGCCGACCGCACCGCCTTCTTCAGCCTCGAAACGGGCGGCGAGAAGCCGGTGGGGACGCTGATCGAGGTCGGCGAGACCGCCCGGATCTTCGCCGAGCCCCGCGACCCGCGCACGCGCGATTACGTCACTGGGCGCTTCGGTTAGGAGCGTTTGCGGAGGGGGAGGGGATGGGCACCCCTCCCGGGTACTCAGCATGGAGCCGACCCAGAGAGCTTTGAGGCGTCAGCCAGAACCGGAACAGTCGGCGGAGGTGCTCCCGGGAGGGGTGCCCGTCCCCTCCCTACCGATCACCTCCTGAGGATCTCCTCGCCAGAGACCTGGGCCAGCAGCGGCTTGCCGCACTGCCAGCAGAAGGTGGCGCCGCTGGAGTGCGGCGCGCCGCAGCCGCCGCAGGAACCGGCGGTCCCGGTCTCGTCCAAGCGCAGGATCCGCTCGACCTCGCTCAGCTCGGCGTCCGCGTCCTGCAGCGGCACCGCCTGCTTGACGATCAGCTCGACGTCGATGCTGTTGCGGACCGCCATCTCGTAGACGAGGCCACCGAGGTCCCACTGCAGCTCGGCGACCCGGGCGGCCAGCTGCTCGCGGCGCCGCTTCAGGTCGACGACCGCGTCCTCTCCCTGAACAGTGCTCATTCGAAGAACGTCCCTTCGAACTTGCCGTTGTCGCCGCAGCCGGCGACGCCGGGGTCGCAATCGCCGCCGAGCTGCTGCTCGGGCGGGGCGATCTTCACTCCCGGGGCCGGTTCGAAGACTTCTTCGGTCGCCTTGCTGGCGCCGCTCTTGCCGGTCGAGGCCTTTTCCTTCGCCTTCTTCACCGTCGCCGATTTCGGCTGGTTGCCACCTTTGGCGGCATCAGCGCCAGCACTTCCCCCCGTCGAAGCGGTCGCGGTCGGCGCTTCGGTGCCGCCGACGCGGATCACCTGCGGCGCGGCAGTGTTGCTCATCCCGCTGTTGCCGGAGCGACCGATCAGGACGCCAACGCCGATCGCGAGGACCAAGGTGGCGACGACGCCGACCAGCGAGGAGCTGGCGGAGATCGAAGGGCGCCGGCGCGGCGACGGCCCGGGAGGGGGCCCTGCCGCCGCCGCGACCGGCTGCGGACGCTTGCTCGCGTCCATGTAGGTGACCGCGTCCATGATCGGCAGCCGCGGCTCCCCGCGCCGCTGCCCGCAGGAGAGGCAGTAGCGCTGGTCTGGGAGCAGGGACGATCCACAGCTGGGGCAGGCGTCGGACACGAGGGGCATCTTCATGCGGTCCCCCGCCCCGCATGTTTAGGAGTTGTAAAACGGACTCAGGATCTTCACAACCTCCCAACCATCCGCGGCGATACTCGCGCTGCCTTGACCCCGAAGAAGGACCAACAGGCCCTGCCCGCCCCGTGGGCCCTGGCGATGGCTGTGCTGGCGATGCTTTCGCTCGGTGTCTTGATCGGCTCCGTCACCCGGCACCTCTCCGAGAACGCCGGCTTCACCACGGTCCTGGTCGAAGCCGCGGAACAGGCCGAGGAAGAAGCCGCGACCGCAGAAGCCACCGGGAGCGGGGCGGCTGAAGTAGAAACGGCAGGCGGGGAAACCGCGGTGCCCGCGGCGACCGCCTCGACGATCCCGACGGAAATTCCGCTGGTCGAAGAGCCGCTGCCGGATGCCCCGAAACCGGAAGTGCCGCTGGTCGAAGAAGAACTGCCGACCGGCTTGCCGGAAGTGAAACACGTCTTCTTGGTCGTGCTGCCGGAAGGCGGCTACGAAGAGACCTTCGGCAAAGCGTCGAACTCGAGCTTCCTCTCGCAGGAGCTGCCCGAACAGGGCGAGCTCCTGAGCAACTACTACGCGGTGACCAAAGGGGGGCTGGCGAACCAGATCGCGCTGCTCAGCGGCCAGGGCCCGACGCCGGCGACGGCGGCCGGCTGCCCCACCTACGGTGATGTCCTCCCCGCCACCGAAAGCCCCGAAGGGCAGATCGAAGGCGACGGCTGCATGTACCCCACGGCCACCAAGACCCTCCTCGGCCAGCTAACCGAAGCCAAGCTCGGCTGGAAGGCCTACCGCGAAGGAGCGGAAGGCTGCCCCAACCCGCCGCCCGACGCCGCGAACCCCCTCCTCTACTTCCACGCGATCGTCGATAGCCCAGAGTGCGGCGAAACGAACGTCGGCCTGCCGCAGCTGACCACCGACCTGCAGTCCCCGGCCGCCAAGTTCCCGGCCCTCGCCTACCTCTCCCCCGCCCCCGAAACTCCCGCCGAGAAGTTCCTCGAACTCGTCGTCCCGGAGATCAAGGAATCGCTCGCCTACAAGGACGGCGGCATGATTGCCGTCACCTTCGCCCAGGCCCCCCAGGAAGGCGAAGCCGCAGACGAAAGCGGCTGCTGCCTCGACCTCGACTTCCCCAACCTCCCGGATGCCGGCAGCCAAGCCCCCGCAACCGGCCCCGTGCACGAGCACGGCGGTGGCGGCCGCGTCGGCCTTCTCCTCCTCTCCCCCTTCATCGAACCCGGCACCACCAGCGAGGCTTACTTCAACCACTTCTCGCTGCTGATCACGATCGAGGAACTGTTCGAACTGGAACGGATCGGCTACGCCGCCGAACCGGCCCTGACCGGCTTCGACGAATCGATCTTCAACGCCGCCGGCTGAGCTACGAAACCGCTAAGCGCGGATCTTTTCTTCGCTTACTTCCCTTGAAGGGGGAGAGATCTCGGACTCGACCCCTTGATGAATCATGCTTGGGCTTAGAACCCGGATTCTCATTCGACTTCTCATTTCTCTTTGCCTGGCAACTGCATTCCTGACTTCAGCGACGGCACCGATCCCGGAGGACTTGCCGGCGCTCGCGTTTCAGCAGACCGGCCTCTATCGATTGGAGATCGCGCTGCTGGTCTTCTACGGCAGCCTTTTGATCATCACCCCTGCCCTCTCCGGTTTGGCGTGGGGACGACTACCCACGGAGATCTCAACCCGCGGCGCCAAGTTTGCGGAGAAGGCCGATCGCTCGGCGGAGCTTGACGAAGCAGAAATCAAAAAATTGGAGTTAGCACTGAAGAAACTCGCCGACGGACTTGGCGAGGTAAGGATCGAAATCCATCAGCTGAAGATGCGAGGTGACGATAAGTGACCAACAGTAGATTCGACACGATGGACGAACAACGACAGCGAGACAAAGCTCAGCGCCTGGCCGATACTTCGACCGTCCTCGACTTCGAGACCGCGTTGGAAATCGTGAGGCACAGGCCGGCCGAAGCTGAGGAGCTGCTTCGACTACGAGACGAAATCGCGGAGCGGCAAGCTGTGCGTGCCCGCCTTCGCGAGGAACGCCGGTTAGCTTTCATCGAAGACTTCGGCTAAACCGCGACGCGCTCGGCAGAACCCTCGAGGCTGCCGTTCAGCAGGTCGAGGATGACTCCCTCGCGGAGGCCGCCCTTGCCGATCTGCAGGGGCTGGCCGAGGAGGTCGGAGAGCTTCTCGAGCAGGAGGACGCCGGTGGGGAGGATGCGGACGCGGGTCGGGTCGAGCTCGAAGCGGCGGCCGACCTCGGCGGCGGGATCGCCGCAGAGGACGCGGATGCCACGCTCCAGGGTCTCGTATTCCAGCACGGCGCCGACGAGGCGGCGCAGCGAGGTGGCGGAGCCGCCGACGGCTACGGCCTGGGCCGGGCGCTCGATCTCCACCCCCTCGAAGATGTCGTCGATGCGGTCGCGGGTGCGGCGGATTTCCGCGGCCGAGGGGGGATCGGAGGAAAGTAGCTCCTCGGCGAGGTTGCCGGAACCGACCGGCCAGGAGCGGACGCTCTGGACGCCGCCGGGGACGGTGCCGAGGATCACCTCGGTCGAGCCGCCGCCGATGTCGACGACGCCGACAGTCCCCTCGGGGGCGTGACCGAGCGTCTTGGTGGCGCCGATGAACGAGAGTCGACCCTCCTCCTCCTCGGGCAGAACCTCGATCGGGACGCCGGCTGCGGCGCCGACCTCCTCCGCCACTTCCTCGCAGTTGCGCGCGTCGCGCACGGCCGCGGTGGCGACGGCGCGAATCTCCTCCGCACCCATCTCCCGCGCCAGTCGCACCTGGGTCGCGACGACCTCGCCGACTTCGCCGATTTTCTCCGCCGAGATCCGGCCCTTCTTGTCAACCGCCTTGCCGATCCGCGTATAGGCCCGCTGCTCCATCACCTTCTTCAACTGCCCATCCACAGGCTCGGCCACGAGCAGCCGAGTGGTGTTGGACCCAATATCTATGGCGGCGCAGAGAGTCACAGGTATCCCCCGCATGTTCCCAGGGGAGCCGGATCCGACACGTGAAGGGGGTCGGGTGGGGGTCCCCTGGGTACTCAGCATGAAGCGGCGCCACCACGGAATGGGGCGAAAGCCCCAGCGACGATCCTCGCGGCGGAGGTGCTCCCAGGGGACCCCCACCCGACCCCCTCCGCCCCCTACGACGGATGCGAAGCGTCCTCGAACTCCCGGAACAACCCCGTAACGACGAAGGCGACCTGCTCGCCAATGTCGACCGCATTGTCCCCCACCCGCTCGATCGCCCGCGCCGACAGCAGCATCGTCATCGCCCACTCCCGCTTGTCGGCCTCGTCGCCGATCTCCAACGCCAGGTGGAAGCACTCGCGGTTGAGCTCGTCGACGACGTCGTCGCGGCGGACCAGGTCCCGCGCCATCTCGACGTCGCGCTGCTCAAAGGAGCGCTTCGCCTGCGTAATCAGGGTTTTGGTCTGCCCGCCCATCTTCAGGATCAGCTCGACCATCCGCGGGTCGGCCGGCGCGTAGTTGCCGGTCAGCGGGATTACCTTGCAGACGTTGACGCACTGGTCCCCCATCCGCTCGATGCTCTTCAGCACGTGCAGCAGAGCTGAGATCAGGCGCAGGTCGGTCGCCACCGGCGACTGCGTCGCCAGCAGCGTGATCAGGCTCTGGTGCACCTCGAGATAGCGGCCGTCGATGCGGTCGTCGTCGGCGATCACGACCTGGGCCAGCTCGACGTCCTGGTTCTCGACCGCTTCCATCGTCCGGGCGAGCGCGACGCCGACCAGGTCGAGGCCGCCGAGCGCACTCGCCTCGAGCTGCTCGAGCTCCTCCTGGTAGTAGACGCGGACGCCCTCCGGCATCAGCCGACCTTCCCGGAAACGTAGTCCTCGGTCCGTTTGTCGGCGGGGTTGGTGAAGATCTTCTCGGTCGCGTCGTACTCGACCAGCCGTCCCCAGCGGTTTTCCTCGTCGGCGTCGAGCTCGACCATCAGGAACGCGGTCCGATCCGACACCCGCGCCGCCTGCTGCATGTTGTGAGTGACGATGACGATCGAGAACTCCTCTTTCAGCTCGATCATCAGGTCCTCGATCTTCCCGGTGGAGATCGGGTCGAGCGCCGAGCAGGGCTCGTCCATCAGGATCACGTCCGGCTCGACCGCGATGCAGCGGGCGATGCAGAGTCGCTGCTGCTGGCCGCCGGAGAGGCCGAAGGCGTTGCTTTTGAGCCGGTCCTTGACCTCGTCCCACAGCGCCGCCCCGCGCAGCGCCTTCTCGACCACCTCGTCGAGCCCCTCCTTGCGACCGAGGATCCGCGGCCCGAAGGCGACGTTGTCGTAGATCGACTTCGGGAACGGGTTCGGTTTCTGGAAGACCATCCCGATCAGTTTCCGCACCTGCACCGGGTCGACGTTCGGCCCGTAGAGGTCCTCCCCGTGGTAGAGCAGCTCGCCCTCCACTTCGGCGGTGGGGATCAGGTCGTTCATCCGGTTGAGGCAGCGCAGCAACGTGCTCTTGCCGCAGCCGGAGGGCCCGATCAGCGCCGTCACCTCCTTGTGGCCGATCTCCATCGAGATGCCCTTGACCGCGGCGACGCCGCTGTAGCGGACGTCGATTCCCCTCAGCTCGAAGACTTTTTCCCGGGTCTGGGGGGCGGCCGCCTGGCGGAACTCAGGGCGCACCGAGATCTTTGGCGTCTGCTCGGTCAACACACTCACCTACCACCTTTGCTCGTAGCGATTTCGCAGCCAGATCGCGAATGAGTTCATCGCGAGCAGGACCACCAACATGACGATGACCCCCGCGAAGGCCAGCGTTTGAAACTCGTCCTGGGGACGCAGGGCGTAGTTGAAGATCTGCACCGGCATCGCCGAGTAGCCGTCGCTCCCGAACGGGGTCGGGTCGAAGGTGACGAAGACGGTCGCGCCGACCAGCAACAGCGGCGCCGTCTCCCCCAGGGCGCGGGAGACGGCGAGGATCACACCGGTCGCGATCCCCGGGATCGATGCCGGCAGGACCTGGCGGCGAATCGTCTGCCACTGGGTCGCGCCGAGCGCCAGCGAGCCCTGGCGGATCGAGTCGGGGACGGCGCGCAGCGCCTCGCGCGAGGCGATGATCACCATCGGCAGGACCAGGAGCGCCAGCGTCATCGACCCGGCGGCGAGGATGAAGCCGAGGTCGAGCGGCCCGCGGACGATGAAGGCGAGGCCGAGGATGCCGTAGATGATCGAGGGCACCGCCGCGAGGTTCTGGATGTTGACCTCGATCAGCCGGTTCCACCAGCGCGAGTTGTCGGCGTACTCCTCGAGGTAGATCGCGGCGCCGACGCCGATCGGGACGATCAGGACGAGCACGCCCGCGATCAGCTGCAGCGAGCCGATGATCGCCGGCCGGTATCCCGCTTTCTCCGGGAACGCGGTCGAGGGAGGGTTGGTGATCAGGTCCAGGCTCAGTGCGGAGGAGCCCCTGACGAACGCCTGCACCAGCAGCGCCGTCAGTCCGGCGAGGGCGATCGTCACCGCGAGCAGGAGCAGGCCGGCGAAGATGGCGTTGCGGATCACGTCGCCCCGCGGCTGATCGCGCAGCATCGCCGCGGTCGTCGCCCGGGCTCCGGCCACGGCCAATCGGTTCCGCGATGCCCCCGCCCCGGCCTCCATCACTCGTAGACCTCCCGGTACCTGCGGACGAGGCGGATGCTGACCACGTTCATGAGCAGCGTCAGCAGGAAGAGGAGCGCCCCGACCGCGAAGATGCTCTTGTACTCGATGGTCCCGGTGCCGATGTCCCCGGTGGCGGTGGTGGCGATATAGGAGGTCATCGCCTGGATCGACTCGACCGGGTTGAGGGTGAACTTCGGGGTAGACCCGCCGGCGATGACGACGATCATCGTCTCCCCTACCGCGCGGGAGATCGCCAGCACGACCGAGGCGACGATCCCGGAGAGAGCCGCGGGGAAGACCACCCGAGTCGCCACCTTGGCTTTGGTCGCCCCGAGTGCGTAGGCACCCTCGTGCAGCCCGCGCGGCACCGCCCGCATCGCGTCGTCGGAGAGCGAGGCGATGATCGGCACCACCATCAGCCCGATCCCGAGCGCCGCCGCCAGGGCAATGAACGGTTTGCCGTCGGCGCCGCCGAGGAAGTCCCCCGGCCAGAGCGGCACGATGACATGGGGAAGGAGAAAGCTGACCGCGAAGATGCCGATCGCGACGGTGGGAATGCCCGCCAGCACCTCGAGCGCCGGCTTGATCGTCTTCCGCACCCGCGGCGAGGCGTACTCGCTGAGGTATACGGCCGAGCCGAGGCCGACCGGCACCGCGAACACCATCCCCCAGAGGGCGACGTTGAGGGTGCCGGCGACGATCGAGAGGACGCCGAAACTAGGCGGCTCGAACTGGGGAGTCCAGTCGACCCCGAAGAAGAACTCCTTGGCGGGAACGATCTCGAAGAAGCCGATCATCGGACCCAGCAGGGAGAGGATGATCGCGGTCGTCGTCAGGACCGAGAGCAGCGCGCAGAGAGCGAGCAACCACTTGATCGCTCGCTCCCCATAGCGCTTGCTCTCGGCCTGCAGCACGTTCCTAGGCGCCGATCTTTTCGGCGGCTGCTTCCGATTCGGCCAGCTGCTCGTCGGTCAGCGGCACGAAGCCGAGCGATTCGGCGACCGAGCCGGCGTTTTCGAGGTAGTACTCGATGAACGCCTTGACCTCGGGCTTCTGCAACGCCTGCTCGCTCGGGTACATGAACAGCGGCCGGCTCAAGGGCGCGTAGCTGCCGTCCTGTGCGGTTTCGACCGACGGCGGCACGCAGCCTTTGCCGTTGTCGACTTCGAGCGCTTTCAGGTTGCCTTCGTTCTCCGTGTAGAAGGAGAAGCCGGCGTAGCCCATGCCGCCAGGCGACCCCTCGACGCCTTTGACGGTGGCGTTGTCGTCCTCGCCGACGTTGTTGTAATCCTTGCGGCTTACTCCCTCTTCGCCGTTGATCGATTCGGTGAAGTAGTCGAAGGTGCCCGAGTCGGTGCCGGGGCCGAACAGCGCCAGCTCCTCGTCGAATTCCTCTTCGACCCCCGGGATTTCGCTCCAGTTGCTGATCTTGGAGTCGGGGCCCCAGATCGCCGCCAGCTGGTCCACCGTCAGGCAGGAGACCGGGTTCTCGTTGTTGATCATCACCGTCAGCGCGTCGGTGGCGACGTGGACGTCTTTGTAACCGACCCCGCCCTTCTTGCAGGCTTCGACCTCTTCAGGCTCGATTTCACGCGAGGCATCGCTGATGTCGGTCTCGCCGGCGCAGAATTTTTCGAAGCCGCCGCCAGTGCCGGAGGTCCCGACCGTGATCCGCACGCCCGAGTTTTCCGCCATGAACTGCTCGGCCACCGCTTCGGTCAGGGGCGCCACCGTGCTGGATCCGTCGATCCGGATCGAGCCGGAGAGATCGCCTCCGCCGCCGCTGCCGCTGGCCGTTTCGTCGTCGCTGCCGCCGCAGGCGGCAACGCCGATCGCGAGGGTCACCGCGGCACTCAGCACCACGAACCACTTAGAGCTGGTCAACTCTTTCTCCTTCGGGTCGATTCACAGTTGGCGCCACCCTCGCAGCGGGCACCAAGCAGCTTGTTACGCGGCTGTGTCGAGCATGTGAAAAAGATGTAAAAGCGCCGAACAACGTCAGCCGTCCGGCGAGAAGCGGTAGCCGATGCCGTTGTGGGTGTGGATCAATTTGGCATCGGGAAGCGCTTCGCCGAGCTTCGCCCGCAGGCGGCTGACGTAGACGTCCACCGAGCGATCGTCGCTGCGCGGCTCCCCGCCCCAGACCTGGGCGAAGAGCTCGTCGCGGGTCATGATCCGCTGCGGGTGCGCGGAGAGGGTGACGAGCAGCTGCAGCTCGCGGACGGTCAAGCTGAGCGGGCGGCCGTCGACGAGGGCCGCGTGCTGTTCAGGCTTGATCTCGAGCCGTCCCATGCGTGCGAGCATGGCGACGGGTCAGGGGCGCGCGGTTATCCGGCCGTGAAGGTGTTGTGAACGGGTTGTGAAGAGAGCCCGGCCTTGGTCTCGACCTCCGCCTGCTGCTCCGGGGCGGGACGCAGCTCCTCGGCGACGATGCCCGCCGGTTCCGGGTCGAAGCGGTAGCCGATGCCGAAGTGGGTGTGGATGTACGTCCAGCTCGGCGAGAGGCTCTCCAGCTTCTTGCGCAGCTTGCGGACGAAGACGTCGACCGAGCGGTCGCCGTGGGCCATCGCGTAGCCCCAGACCCGCTGGTAGATCTGCTCGCGCTCGAGCACCTGGCCGCGCTCCTCGGCGAGCAGGTAGAGCAGCTCGAACTCGCGCCGGGTGAGGTCGAGGGCCTCGTCGCCGACGAAGGCCTGGAAGCGGTCGGGACGGATCTCCATCTCGCCGACCGCGAGCGGCGCGGCCTCGTGCTCCTGGCGCCCGCGGCGTCGCCGGCGCGAGACCGCTTCGAGGCGGGCGATCGCCTCCTCGGGGTGACAGGGCTTGGTCATCCAATCGTCGACGCCGAGCCGCAGCCCCTTGACCCGCTGGGCGACGGTGGAGCGGCCGGTGCAGACGACCAGGCCGAGGTCGGGCAGCATCTCGCCGATCCGCTCGAGGTAGGCCCAGGCTTCGTCGCCGAGGACGACCGGGTCGACCAGGAGGGCGTTCAGCTTCATCGCCACCAGGTCGCGCGGCGGCACGGGGCCGGTCTTCTGGCTGAGGTGCCAGCCGGCCGCCTCGGCGCGGCGGGCGAGAACGGTGACGAAGCCGCTGTCGGTGTCGAGGACGGCGATTCGGATGGACAGAGTGTATGCACCCGCGGGGGCGTTAACCCCTGCGTTCACAGGATTTTCACAGGTGCGCGCAAAGCGCCTCGAATTTGCGGGGAGCGGGTGGAAGACGCTTTAGAACGTCGCCGGCCGCAAGCCGGTGGCGATGATCAGCAGGATCGCGGCACCGGCGAAGTAGCGGTAGAGGACGAAAGGGCGGTAGCTGGTCGTCCGCACCAGGCGCAGGAGGAAGGAGATCGCGAAGTAGCCGGAGACGGCGGCGGCGATCGTCCCCACCACCATCGGGCCGCCGACGCCGGGCGGCAGCCCTTCTTTGGAGGCCTCCAGCGCCTTGTAAGCGGTGGCGCCGGCGACGGCGGGGATCAGCAGCAGGAAGGAGAAGCGGGCGGCGGCGTCGCGGTCGAGCCCGAGCCAGCGGCCGGCGGTGATCGTGATCCCCGAGCGCGAGGTCCCCGGCGCCAGCGCCAGCACCTGGGCGAGGCCGATGTACCAGCCGTCGCGCAGCTCGGCGTCGCCGAGGTTGCGGCGCTCGGGCATGCGGTCGGCGTAGCCGAGCAGGAAGCCGAAGAGGATCAGCTGGATCGCGATCATCCAGGGCTCGCCGAGGTGCTCGTCGATGAAGCTGGAGCCGAGGCCGCCGGCGATCACCGCGGGGACCGTGCCGATCGCGATCGCCACCGCCAGTTGCTGCTCCTGGGTGCGGATCGCCCGCTGCCGCGCCGCCTGCACGAAGCCGCGAATCAGAACCACCACCTCGACCCGAAAGTAGGCGATCGCGGCGATCAGGGTCCCGGCGTGCAGGGCGACGTCGAAGGTCTTGTTGAAGGTCTCGTGCTCCTGCAGGAAGGTGTAGTCCTGCAGCCAGGGGACGATGATCAGGTGGCCGGAGGAGGAGATCGGCAGGAACTCGGTCAGTCCCTGGACCACCCCCAGCAGCAGAGCCTCGAGGTTGGACATCGCGGGGGATCCTATGCCTCGCGACCTAAGGTTGCGCTAAATTCCCGCCCCGTGAAGCGCACCGTCGCAGCCCTGCTCTCGATCTGGGCCCTGATGCTGGCCGCCGCCCCGGTGGCCCTAGCCGACGAGGGAGTCGGCCTCGCCGGCCCGACCACCGACAAGACGGTGACCTTCTTCTGCTTCGGCGTGATCTTCTTCTTCGCCGCCCTGGTGATCGTCCTCTCGCTGATCCAGAACAAACTGGAGAAGCGCAAGGAACAGCGCCGCTCGGATCTGGCTCGCTTCAACTGAGGCGACTAGGTCTCCCTTTTTTTGGATCCGTTCATCGATGTCTATCGATGAAGTGATAACTTCGCGGCGATGACGGACCTGCCGGTGATCAACTGCTGCACGCCGCTGGCCGGCAGCTCGCTCGGCGAGAAGCAGGCTGGGGAGCTCGAGCTGGTGATGAAGGCATTGGCGGACCGCAACCGCTTGCGGATCGTCAACATGCTGCTGCGCGCCAACGGCGAGAGCGTTTGCGTCTGCGAGTTCGAACCGTTCTTGGGACTCGCGCAGGGGACCGTCAGCCACCACCTCAAGGTCCTGGTCGAAGCCGGTCTCGTCGAACGAGAGGGCCGTGGCACCCGCAGCTACTTCTCCCTCGTCCCCGGCGCCCTCGACGCGGTGCGCGAGGTTTTCGCCCCCGCGGCCGCCTGCTGCTGAGGCGATGGTTCCGCGCCCCAACCTCGCCCGCCGCGCCGCCGCCGAGGGGATCGGGGTTTTCGCCCTCGTCTTCGCCGGCTGCGGCGCGATCGTCGCCGAGGCCGAACACCCCGGCAGCCTGGGGGTGGTCGGAATCGCAATCGTCTTCGGGCTCGTCGTGATGGCGATGGTCTACGCCACCGGCCACCTCTCCGGCGCCCACCTGAACCCGGCCGTGACCCTCGCCTTCACCCTCACCCGCCACTTCCCCCGCGCCGAGGCGGGCGCCTACCTCGGCGCCCAGGCGGTCGGCGCCCTCGCCGGCGCCGCGCTCCTGGCCGCCGTCTGGCCCGACCAGCCGGCTGCCCTGGGAACCACCCTGCCCACCGTCGGTGGCGGCAGCGCCTTCGTCTACGAGGTCGTGCTGACCGCGTTCCTGATGTTCGTGATCATGGCTGTCGCCACCGACACCCGCGCGGTCGGCGCCGCGGCGGCGATCGCGATCGGCGGCACCGTCGGCCTCGACGCCCTCTTCGGCGGTCCGGTCACCGGCGCCTCGATGAACCCCGCCCGCTCGTTGGGACCGGCGCTGGTCTCCGGCGAGCTTCACGACCTCTGGATCTACCTGCTGGCGCCGCCGCTGGGAGCCGCGCTCGGCGCTCTCGCCTACCAACTGGTCCGCGGCGAGCATCCCAGCGAAGCGGCAACGGAAGGGGCCTGATGGCCCGCGCCCTCTTCGTCTGCCTCCACAACGCCGGCCGCTCGCAGATGAGCGAGGCGCTGTTCACCCAAGCCGCCGAAGGGCGACACGAGGCGCGCTCGGCGGGGACGACGCCGGCCGACCGGGTCCATCCCGAGGTGGTCGAGGTGATGGACGAGTTGGAAATCGACCTCAGCGATCGCCAGCCACGGAAGCTCGCGCGCGAGGACGCCGAGTGGGCCGATGTGGTGGTGACGATGGGCTGCGGCGACGAGTGCCCCTACATCCCCGGCAAGCGGTACATCGATTGGGACCTGGCCGACCCGAAGGGCCAGGCGGTCGAGGCGGTGCGGGCGACGCGGGACGAGATCGAGCGACGAGTGCGGGCGCTGGTCGCGGAGCTGGACGGCGGCGAAGCCGCGCTCTAAGAGAGGCGGAAGCCGGAGAGCAGGCGTTTCTCCGTCTCGCCCTCGACCTTGGCGATCACTTCGACGCGCCCCTCCAGCGGGGTGTCGCGGATCTTCGTCGCCAGCAGGTCGTCGACCTGGAAGATCCCGGCGCTGTTGTTCAACTGGATCTCGATCCGCACCGGCCGCTCCTCCCCCGCCCCGATCCGGACCTCGTCGACGGCGGCGGCGGAGATCGCGTGGATGCCCTCGTGGCCCAGCTCGATCGGGGTGCGGATGCGGCCCTGGGCCATGTCGAGAGCGTCGGCGACGCGGACGACGCCGGCCTCGAGGGTGTAGGGCTCGCCGCGGCGGCGGTGGCCGATGATCGCGTGCAGGATCTCCGAGGCGACGACGGTCCGCTCCGGCTCCTTGTAGGCGTCGGCGAGGAGGCGCCCGAGGGCGCCGTTGGCGAGGAAGAGCGAGTAGGCCTCGTGGTAGTCGCGGTGGATCGACATCCCGGTGTCGTGGAGGAGGGCGCCGCCGGCGACGACCACCTCGGCGTCGCGATCGCGCATCCCATGGTCGGCGACCATTGCCGGCTCGACCCCGGCGCGCAGTAGCAGCCGCAACAGCCGCAGGGCGATGTTGAGGACGATCTGCATGTGGACCCAGGAGTGGTCCGACATCCCCAGCCGCTCGGCGTGGACCTGGGTCATGTACCACCAGGCCCGCACCTGCTCGTCGGAGTTGACGGCGTCGAGGAAGCTCTCGAGCTTGCGGTTGCCGCGCGTCGGCGCCCGCACCCGCGCCTCCGCGATCGCCTCTTTCGGCGGTTTGCGTTTCGGCCCCTCGGCGTCGGGCGCCGGAACCTGCTCCTCGCCGGTCTCTATCGGCTCCTCAGCCATCGCGCGCATCGTAGATGCGCCGCAGGCGCTTTACCCGCAGATCGGCCAGGGGCTGGAGCCGGAGGCGGCGTAGAGGAGGGCGGCGCGGTAGTCCTGCTCAGCCTCGGGGGCCGCGGCCGGATCGCCGCTGCCGCCCATCGATTCCCAGGTGCCGTAGTCGAACTGGTATTTGCCGCGGTAGGTGCCGTCGGAGGAGACCGCCGTCGGGTCGCCGCCGGACTCGCAGGAGGCGATCGATTCCAGCGTCGCCATCGAGACGCCGCCGGGCAGCTCTTCGAAGGCTTCTTCGCGTTCGCGTTCGCGGCGCCGCTCGGCCGCGCGTTCTTCGGCGCGGATGTCGGCGGCGATCGCCTTGACGATGCGATGGAAGCGGTTGACCGGCCGCTGCAGCACCGCGGCCGGCGCCACTTCAGCCTGGCCGACGCTTGGGCCTTTGGTCTCTCCCTCCCCACCTGCAGCCAGCGCGGCCGCGGGGAAAGCGAGCAGGATGAACAAGATCGGCGTGAAATGTTTGCGTTTTGTGAGCAAGCGCGAAACCGTGAGGGTTCGCGCCGCTTATGTGTGTGGCCGCCATCACACTTCGTCTTCTGCTCGCGCGGATCCGCACGAACTCAGGCACAAACACCTGCGGCGCCAAGGTGACTCTGGTCGCAAATTTGCGGTGATGGAACGCTAGTTGATGGCCCGACGGAGTTCCCGGAACGCGCGATCGAGGATCGGCCCGGACTGTTCGGCAAGGCGACTCAACTTCCGCGACTGACCCCGGGCCTTCCTAATGGCAGCTCTGTTTCGCCTCAGCGTGCGTTCGACCCGCTCATCCAGTTGCTGATCCGTCATAACCGCTCCTTTCTCGAGCCAACATGTCGTGGAGTCCCTCGATCAGTTCGTCCGATTCATCCATGTGCTCCGTCAGTTCGGCCACTTCTTCTTCTCTCGCCAGAGCTGCCGTTCGCCAGAAGCTGACCTGCCCTTCGATCTCACTGACCGTCGTCTCCGAAATCTCGAACGGACCGGCCCGTCGCAGCCACTCGCCGTTCTTCATGCGTATGGCAGTGGAGACGACGATGAAGACACCGCCGAAGGCCAGAACGGCGGCGGCAGAGATAAGCAGGAGGCGCGCCGCCCAGACCACGCCTCGATTGTCGAAGACGTTGTCGACGAAGTCCGGGTTCCGCGTCACCGGCAGGTCGGTGGGGTACAGACCCTTGGCGAGCAGAGCGATGCCTACAGCAGAAGCCGCGACGAAGGTGGCCACCAGCGCGACATGGCGAGGCTCACCTCCTCCATGCGTCGAGCGGGTCTCTGCCGAATCCACCATCTCGGCGAGACTACCAATTTTCTCAGACGAAACGTTTCAGACTGCTTTTGCGATCAGCAGGCGCAGGTCTGGCAGCCGCCGGAACGACTTCACCTCGGCCTTGCCGTAGCCGCTCTCCCCCATCCACCGGGAGACGTCCTCGACGGTGTAGGTGTCGGCGCCGGAGGTGAGGTGGAAGAAGAGGCCGAGGACGGAAGCGAGGTTGGCGCGCTGGCCGCCCGGGCGGTCGTAAAGGTCGAGGACGCAGAGCGGGGCGCCCGGCCGCAGGACGGCGCGGATGCGGGCGAAGAGAGCGCGGATCTGCTCCGGCGAGAGGTGGTGGATGATGTTGAAGCAGAGGGCGCCGTCGTAGTGGCCGTCGTAGTCGACCTCATACATGTCGCCGACCAGGTAGCGAACGCGCTCGCCCATCCCCGCCTCGGCGACGATCTCTTTGCCGACGTTGGCGCTACCCGGCAGGTCGACGATCGTCGCCCGCAGTCCCTCGTGGCGGCGGCAGAGCGCCATCGAGAACTCGCCGTGGGCGCCGGCGACGTCGAGGATCGAGTGCGCCCCCTTAGCGAGCGGGATCGCCTTCGCGACTTCGGCGCTGGAGAGGCGCGCGATCTGGTACTGGCCGCGGATGTAGGAGCGCCAGTAGGGGTCATCCGGGCCTTTCTCGTGCAGCTCGACGTGCTTGCCCTCGCGGACCAGGTCCTCGAGCCCGGCGTACCAGTCCCAGTAGTAGGCGGTGTCGGCGAGGAAGTCCCCGAGGTAGGTGTCCGAGCGCGGGTCGAGCCATTTGCGCCCGCTCTTGGTCAGCTCGTAGCGCCCGTCGGGCCGCTGCGCGACGTGCTTCATCGAGGCGATCACGTCGAGGACTCGGATCGTCCCGGTCGGCTGCAGGCCGAGGTGCTCGGCCAGCTCGGTCGGCTCCCGCGGCCCCTCCGCCAGCGCCCCGAGGATCCCGGTCCGCTGCGCCACCTGCAGCGAGCGCGCCACCGGCATCGCGTACATCGCCTCGCCGATCGGCGTCGGCAGCTGCCCGAGCATCAGCCCGAGCCGCTCGACCGCTCCGTCCGGAATCGCTCCTAACCGCATCGCCGTCAATCTATCCGCGATCATCGACGGATGGGAGACGCGCCGACTTCGAGGCTGCTGCTGGCCTGCCCCGACCAGCCGGGGCTGATCGCCCGCGTCAGCGGCTTCCTCGCCGAGTCCGGCCTCAACATCGTCGACGTCGACCAGCACTCGAGCGCCGAGGGCCGCTTCTTCATGCGGATGGTCTTCGACCACGTCCCCGAGGCCGAGCGCGAGGCGCTGGAGCTGCGCTTCGCCCGCGAGATAGGCGAGCCCTTCGCGATGGACTACGGGTTCCACGACGCGGCGCGGACGAAGCGGGTCGCGATCATGGTCAGCCGCGAGGACCACTGCCTCTCTGACCTGCTCTGGCGCTGGCGCAACGGCGACCTCGGCGGCGAGCTGGCCGCGGTCCTCTCCAACCATCCCGACCACGCCAACCAGGCCGAGGCGGTCGGCCTCCCCTTCCACCACGTGCCGGTCGACCCCGCCGACCGCCCCGCGGCCGAGCGCCGAGCGCTGGAACTCCTAGAAGGCGTCGACCTCCTCGTCCTCGCCCGCTACATGCAGATCCTCTCCCCCGAGTTCCTCCGCGAGCTCGGGGCCCCGGCGATCAACATCCACCACAGCTTCCTCCCCGCCTTCGTCGGCGCCGACCCCTACCACCGCGCCTACGAGCGCGGCGTCAAGCTGATCGGCGCCACCGCCCACTATGTCACCGCCGATCTCGACGCCGGCCCGATCATCGCCCAGGACGTCACCCGCGTCGACCACCGTGACGAGGTCGCCGACATGATCCGCCTCGGCCGCGACGTCGAGCGCCTCGTCCTCGCCCGCGCGGTGATGGCTCACCTCGACGACCGCGTCCTCCTCGACGGGGAGCGTACGATCGTCTTTTAGATGACCGCGCTGCCGCCCGGATCCCGCGCCCCCGCCCTGGTGCAGGGGCTGCGCTACGTCCGCGACCCGATCGACTTCCTCTCCAGCTTCCAGCGGCGCTACGGCGACATTTTCACCGTCCGCTTCCCCTTCTACGGCCGCATCGTCTACGTCGCCGGCCCGGAGCTGGTGAAAGAGGTGTTCACCGGCTCCCCCGCCGTCTTCCACGCCGGCGAGGCGAACGCGGTCGTGCTGGAGCCGGCGCTGGGGCCGCACTCGATCCTCACCCTCGACGACGAGGCCCACCTGCGCCAGCGCAAGCTGCTGCTGCCGCCCTTCCACGGCGAGCGGGTGCGCCGCTACGGCGAGCTGATCGAGGAGGTGACCCGGCGCGAGATGCAGACCTGGCCGGTCGGGGAGCCATTCGCGCTGCGCACCCACACCCAGCGGATCACCCTCGCGGTGATCCTCCGCGCCGTCTTCGGGATCAGGGACGAGGCCCGTGTCGACCGCGCGACGGAGCTGATCGACCGCTTCTCCGCCCGGGTGACGACGATCATCAGGTTCCCCGTCCTCCGCCGCGATCTTGGACCCCGCAGCCCCTGGCGGCGCTTCCTCCGCGCCCGTTCCGAGCTCGACGAATTCATCTTCGAGGAGATCACGCTGCGGCGGGCGGAAGAGGGGAATGAGGAGCGGGAGGACGTCCTCTCGCTGCTGCTGCGGGCCCGGCACGAGGACGGCTCGCCGATGTCCGATACCGAACTGCGCGACGAGCTGGTCACCGTGGTCGGCGCCGGCCACGAGACGACCGCCACCGCCCTCGCCTGGGCTATCGAGCGGCTCCTGCGCAACCCGCGCGCGCTCGGGCGCCTGCGCGCGTCGGTCAGCGCCGGCCGCAGCGACTACCTGGAGGCGACGGTCAAAGAGACGCTGCGGGTGCGGCCGGTGATCATCGACGTCGCCCGCAAGCTGACCGCCCCGGCGATCATCGGCGGCTACGAGCTGCCGGCCGGCAGCTTCGTGATGCCGGCGATCGCCAGCCTGCACCGGCGCGAGGACTTCTTCCCGCAGCCGGAGGAGTTCCGGCCCGAGCGTTTCCTCGATAACCGAACCGAGAACTACGCCTGGATCCCCTTCGGCGGCGGCGTCCGCCGCTGCGTCGGCGCCGCCTTCGCCGAGTTCGAGATGCGCATCGTCCTCCGCGAATTCGTCACCAGGGCGGCGCTGCGGCCCCCCGATCCCACCCCGGAGAAGGTGAGGATCCGCAACATCACCCTGGCCCCACACCACGGGACCCGAGTCGTCCTCGAGCGCCAGCTCACCCGCCCCGACACCGACTTCGCTCCCGACTTCGCCGCCGCGGAGCGAGCCCGCACCTAATCCCGACTCTCCGATTCGCAGATTGAGGCGGTTTCGCCAAGGAACAATGGGTCGGGGCTGATCGTCGACAAAGCTTCTTCGAGTGCCTCCGCGCATTCAGGACCCACCCCGCTTTCGAGAAGACCTTCGACGGTCGCTCGGAAGATCTCTCTGTATTTCTCTTCCCGTTGCAAGACAAGCCTCTGAATGCAGATTTCCTCATTTTGACCACTCTTCTTCCAGCACTGAGCCCTAGCAGCGATAGCCCCACGGCGGTTAGCCACGCCAAATTTATGTTCGGCAACAGCGATCGCCTTGGCATCGGCTGGACTCGTAGTCGAAGACGAGCCGCAACCGGCGAGGGCAGTCGCGGAAAGCAGCAGTACCAGCGTGACTACGTAGGTAGCCGGTACCTGCGTCTTGCGCGCTTCTGAGGGCCTTAGGCGTCTCATCCGCCGAGCTTGAGGCTGAGAGGCCGAAGGTGCGGATTGCCGAAAACACCAGGCGCCTTGCCAGCCTTCATCCCTGGCGGCGTCAGCAATGGCTGAACCAGGGTCTGGGTGAGTTTGTGGCGGCCAGCCGAGACCAAGCCGATCGACCGGCCGGAGATACTGTTGTAGACAGGGGCGCCACTGTCGCCACGCTGAGCGGGGTGATTGAAATGCACCCAGTAACCATAGTGCGCCACTCCATCAAATGCTCCTGCCCAAAATGAGGTGCGCCCGATCACTTCACCGCAGGAGACCCCGGTCATGACACCGGAAAAGCATAGTTCGTCGCCTTTCTTTGCCGTCCCTGCTGGCTCAGTCGGCAACAGACCCCCATTGGAAGCCCATATACCTTGCGGGACGACCTCGGTGTCTTCGACTCTGATCGCCTCTGCATCGGTGGTAGGAGATTCGTCCAGCACGCGGTAAGCGCTCCGCGTCACTTCCTCTCCCACTTTTTTCCAGTGACTTTCATCTAGATTGTTAGAATCGATCGACCGGTAGACGCGCTTTTCCCACGATATCGGATTGCAGTGACCGGCAGTGAGCACGAAGAGGCGCCAAGGCTTGCCTGGCACCTCATCCGCTCTGTCTTTGGCGCCAAAGCCCGCGGTGCACGTCGCGTTGCCGTCATGTTTAGGGGGGGAGTCGGCAGTGTAGTGGCGAGTGAAAATTCCGTCCCCGGCTCGCATCCTGCCCTCGTTCCGGTAACGCCCTCCCAGCAAGCTCCCCTCTTTTTCTTCAAATTCGACGGTGATCGGTGCGTTTATTCCGAACATCTGGTGCAGGGTACTTTCAACCTGGGCGATATTCGGCGTGCCGATTTGAACGGTCCTTCCAGCCTCGTCGGCCTCCACGCTGACGATCTGTTCTCGCAGAGTTGGACTAGATTCGATTGCGCTCACCACTGATTCTGAAGATGCCTGCACGGCGAGGTAAGAAGAGGTCGGAGTGCTCGGATAGACCTGTAGCCTTTCCCCACCCACGAGGGATAGAGACGCCACGAGGCTCGCGAGACTTTCAGCCTGGTTGGCAGTGAAGCCGATATGCATGATTCCCCCGGCCCGGTGGTCGAGGTAGTACCCCGCGAAGGTACTTGGGCTCGTTTCTTCGATCCAGCGGTTGATCCGTTCCGCGTCAAGGTTGTAGAACCATGCGCGATATTCCAGCTCGGCGATGTCGAGGGGCCGCAGCGGAACTCCCCAGCGTTGCCATGACGCTCTAGCTACGGGGTCGCCTTCATACCACGCGTTGATGAGATTGAAGATTCGTTCGTTCCTCTCAACCTCATTCGCGACCGGAAAGACGATCTCCAATCCATGCTCTTCTCGAAACTGAAGCACGTCCGCGAACCTAGGAGGAACAGGAGTGCCTTGTGCCGGCGGTGGAGGTGGCTCGGGGATGTCGACCCAGAATCGCTCGCTAGAAGTTTGTCCTAGTCGATCAGTAATCAATACTTCCAGGTCGAGCCGTCCGGGCAGGTTCAGTTCCGTATTCATGACCCACTCACTCAGCACCGTTTTGCACTCAATCCCCGGATCTTCGGTCTGCTCGCAACTCGTCTCATGGACGAGTTGGCTTCCCTCTGCAATGACTTGGACTGAGGCAATTCCCTCCTCGGAGTGGCCTTGAATGTCCAAGTATTGATCGCCGGGGAGCAGGCCATCCTCTTTGTTGCGGTTTTCATACATCCCGCCAGCCAGATCGTTGAAGACAGGCGGCTGAAGCGCGTTCCACCACTTGAGAACGGACCCGTCTTCGCCAATGTCGTAGGTGATGTGCGGGGCATCCGAAGGCACCACCACGGTGCGGCGCGGAAGATCGCTGTATTCGAAGGTAGTGGTCTTGGATGGATCGGCCCCAGCGGGGTCGACGGTGACCGACTTGACCCGGCCGTCAGCCTGGTAGGCGATCGAGCCCCAAGTGCCGTTCGGAAGCGTGACTTTGGTCATCCGGCCACTAGCGTCGTATTCGTATTTCATTTCGCCAGCGGGGCCTTTGTGGCCGGTTAGATCGTCGCCGACGTGGGTGTAGGTGTGGGTGCCGGCAGCGTTACCGCTGACTTTGCTGACCAGAGCTTCGGGGGTTTCGACCGTGATCTTGGGGTCGCCGTCTGAGAGGTCAAGGGGCGGCGCCTGGGCCTGGCAGTAGTTGCCGAGCATCCACTTCTGGATGCGACCGACGGTGACGTCGGTGACCCAGATGTGTCCCTGGCTGTCGCTGGTGATCCCCATCGGTAGGCCGAGGAAGAGGGAGCCTTCGGTGAAGCCCGAGGATCCGAACTGACCGACGTATTCGCCTTTGAGGTTGAAGCGCTGCACCCGGTTGTTGCTCTGATCGCCGACCCAGACGTTGCCGTGGCTGTCGATCTCGATCTCGTCGGGATGGTTGAACTGACCCGGGCCACTGCCGGCCGTGCCGAAGCTGCCGAGGTAGCTCCCGTCGGGTTTGAAGGCCGTGATGCGGTTGTTCAGCCAGTCCGCGACCCAAACGTTCCCTTCCGGATCGACGTCGAGGCCGGTCGGTTCGCCGAGCTGTCCGGTGCCCGAGCCTTTGGAGCCGACGACTTTGAGGAAGTTGCCGTTCTCGTCGAACTTCTGCAGGCGGCCGTTGTCGGTGTCGGAGACCCAGATGTTGCCTTGGAAGTCGGTGGTCACCGCTTCGGGGGCCGTGAACTGGCCGTTTCCGGTCCCCGCCGAGCCGAACTTCGAAAGGAACTGGCCCGAGGGGTCGAACTTCTGGATGCGGTTGTTGGCGGAGTCGACCACCAGCAGGTTGCCATCGCGGTCTACCGTGATCGAGGTCGGCTGGTTGAACTGGCCGTTGCCGGTGCCGAGCGAACCGAATTTCGCCAGGTATTTCCCGCTCGTGTCGAACTTCTGGATCCGGTTGTTGTTCTTGTCGACCACCCAGAGGGAGCTACCGGCCAGGGCGATGTCCGCTGGGGCTTTCAGCTGGCCGTCCCCGGTGCCGCTCGAACTGAAGGAGGAGACGTAGGCGGGTTTTTCGACCGGGACCAGCCATTCCTGGATGCGGTGGTTGTTGACGTCGGCGACGTAGAGGTGGCCCTTCGAGTCGGCCGCGATCCCCAGCGGGAAGGCGAAGCTGAACTGCCCCTGCCCCGTCCCGCTCGAGCCGAACTTGCCTTTGAACTGAGCCGAGAGGTCGAACTGCTGGATGCGGTTGTTACCCTGGTCGCCGACCCAGACATTGCCGAGCTTGTCGATCTCGATCTCGTCGGGATGGCTGAACTGGCCGTCGCCGCTGCCGAGCGAACCGAACTGGCTGAGGAATTCGCCGTTGCCGTTGAAGCGGGAGACCCGGTTGTTCTGCCAGTCGGCGACCCAGAGGTTGCCGGAGGAATCTATGTCGAGCCCGGTCGGTTCGCCGAGCTGACCGGTTCCCGAGCCTTTGGAGCCCGCCGCTTTCACGAAGACCCCTGCAGAGGTGAACTTCTGCAGCCGGCCGCTATAGGTGTCGGAGACCCAGATGTTGCCGCTCGCGTCGATCGCGATGCCTTCGGGGCCCGAGCCCGCGAATTGGCCATTGCCGGTGCCAGCGGACCCGAATTTCGAGAGGTAGATGCCCGCTGAGGAGAAACGCTGGACACGGGCGTTGCCCGAATCGGTGACGAGCAGATCGCCGTTGCTCGCGATGGCGATCGCCGTCGGCCGGTTGAACTGGCCGTTGCCGGAGCCAAGGGAGCCAAATTTCGCCAGGTATTTGCCCGTGGCGTCGAACTTCTCGATCCGGTTGTTGCCCCTGTCGACGACCCAAAGGTTCCCCTGCGAGTCGACGGCGACATCGGCGGGGGTTTTCAACTGCCCGTCGCCGGCGCCATTTGTGCCGAAGGAGCGGCCGAAGGTGGGGGTCGTGATCAGCTGGGACTCGGGGATGTCGGGTTCCGCGGAGAAGGTGGCGGGGTCTTCGACCTCGATTTCGGCCAAGTCGCCACCTTCGTAGGAATAGTCGACCTTGGCGTAGCCGTCGGTCAGGAGCGCCTCCGCCTGTCCTGTGGAATCGAAGGAGACCGAGGTAGCCGATTCGCCGCTCTCGTCGGTCAGCTCGTAGCCGCCACCCGCCTTCTTCTCGATCGTCGCCTGCAGGACAGGGTCGAATTTGCTGGCGCCGACCTCGGTCGGCAGCGCCACCTTGTCTTCGATCGCACCGCTGGACTCGACGACGTCGGCTTGGCTGGAGCTGAGGGGGTCGAGCTCGGGCGTCTCGGCCAAGGTCCAGCCGTCGCCCCACTCGGTGTTCTCGGCGCTCGGCAGCATCGAGTTGTAGAAGCGTTCGACCTCGAGATCGGCGCCGGCGCCGCTGATGTCGATGTCCTGCTCGCGGTAGACGAGGTTGCCGTTCATCACATTGACCGCGAGTTCGGGGCGAGCGGGGTGCTCTTCTTCGGCTTCGCTGCCTGAGCCGTCGGGGAGCGGGAAGTACTGCATGACGTACTCGTCCTTCATCCCCGTGGCGGGGAAGTATTCGAACTCGATTTTCCGTTCTTCCACGTTGTCGACCTGATCGCGAACCTTGACTTCGAGGGTGTGATTGCCCGCGGTGGTCAAGGTGCTCAGCTTGAGTTCGTAGGTCTTGCTCATCGGCCGGCTGTCTTCGGTCGCCGTCTGCGCCGTCCACGGGACGCTCTGTTTCACCCCGTCGAGGAAGACTTCGATGTTCTTGACGCCCGATCGCCTCGTCAGGTTGGTCTGGTTGCTTCCGTCCGTGGCGGCGATATTGAGGTTGTAGACGGGGAGAGAGAGTTCGTCCCCTTCTCCGGGCAGATGCTCGCTGCTGCCACCCTCGTTGGTCGCTTGGGCGAGCTGGCCGCTCAAGGTGACTTCTGGCGGCGTGCGGTCGACCTTGGTAGTGAATTTCGGCCCCGCGGCCGCCTTGCCCGACGGATCTTCGGCGGCGACGCCATTTTCGGTGACTCCTTGGTTGAAGCTGAGCCCCGTGAGGCTGAAGTTCACGCTGGTGTTATTTGGACACCGATTGCCGTAGAGGCCGGTGCAGCCGGTGAATCTTGGGATCGGACCTTTGCCATCGACCGTGATTGACGCCTTGTAGATGCCTAACCCCTCATCGGCGGCATTGACGCCAACCGTGATCGAGCTGGTACCGCTCAACCATCCGCTCGATGGGGTGACGGTCGGCGCGCTGACGACGGGGGGCCACTGGTCGTCGATCCAAAGCGCGACTCCGCCTGCGTAGGTGTAGCGGTTGCAGCCGATCCAAACGCCGTTGCCGGTGCCCATCCCGATGATGAAGGCCTGCCCGTTGCCGTCGAGGCTGTAGGTCCCCGTTTTGGCTTTGTCGGTGACGACCGGATTCCAGACTTCCCCCGGTTCCCAGAGCATCCCGACGTAATCGTGGGGCTCAGAGGAGGTGCCGCAAGATTCATCGTTCCGAAAGAACGGCGTCAGCCAGGCATGGGTGATGTAGGTCTTCGCGTTCGCGGTGCTGTAGGACCACTGGCCGAACTGTTTCGCGCCGTAGAAGACGTTTTTTTCAGAGCTGATCATCAGGCCCGCATGCGAGCCTTCCCAGCAGCAGATCCAGCTCTTGAGCTGAGAGTTGTTGGATTTGTAGACCCAGGCTCCGTTCGTGAGGGCGTCCCATTTGGCGTTGGTGAGGTACCAGTTGCTCGGGTTGTTGGCCCAGTCCTCGATCACCGGATCAACAAGGATCGGGGCGGCGTAATCCCCGCCTCGGTGGTCGACGTGGAGCACGATCGCATTGGGCTCCACGGTCAGCTCCACCGGCACCTCCGTTCCCTGGGCGTCAGTTGCGACCGGCCTCGCGATCCGGGTGAGAATCTCGTCCTGCCGGACCACCTCGGCACCACCGCTGCCGTCGGACCGCAGTTTCGCGCCGTCAGGAACGTCGATTGCGAAGCGGAGATCCTCCGGGCTCGCTTCAGAGCGAAGCAGGTTGAAGAGCTCTACGCCGCCCGAGGTCGGCGCGGCCAGCAGGTCGGTGTCCGGGAGGACATCGGAGTAGAAGAGGCTCTTGTCGCCGAAGCGCCGCGCCACGGCGGGATCGGCGGCTGCCTGGGAGATCGCAAAGCCTTCTTCGCCGACCTGGGCAGCTTCGTCGGCTGCGAGCGGCAGCGTGAGATCGACGAGGCCGTTGTCGGGCTCATACCCTTCCGGGGTAGCTTCAAGGCTCAGCTCGACCTTGGCCAACTCACCGTTCTCGTCCTCGGCGCGGACGGGAATACCGGCATCGAGGAGCGAGTTTTCCCCGTCCTCTTTGACTGCCGCGGCGGTCTCCTCCAGCGGCCGGATCAACTGCGCGTCGCTAAGGAAGCGAGCCGGGTCGTCGTTCAGCGCCTGAAGCTGTTCATCGAATGCAGTCCGAAGCAGTTCTTCAGACGCCGAAGCCGAGATATCGGCAAAAGCCCTCCACGATACGTCGCGCTGGTGTTCAGCTTCGGGACTTTCAAGCCATTCTTCGTGTTTGGCTTCTTCCTCGGCGACAGCTTCGAGGTCGACCGGGACGATGCGGTCCCCATCGAAATAGCGTTCGGGGTCGTCTCCGGATGCTTCCAGTCCTGGTTCCTGAAGCGCGTCGCGGGGGGCATCCGACGCTTAGGCGCCTGATGCCACCCAGATCACAATGAGGAGAAAGGCGAGCGCAGAAAGGAGTAGACCGGCCTCTACGCCTTGGACCTTCCGCCGACTTACTGGCACATCTCCCCCTGTCTCAGCAGTTGCATTCGTCCAGGGGGAGGAACGGTCCCGCTGAATCTCAGGGGAACCCAACACTAAGCAGATATATTTTCAATACCAATTATTTAGCTTAGTTTGGTTTTGGTAAATATTGAAGGTGCTGTTGATCATTTTGTCTAGTTGGTTATTAGCTGCCACGGCCCGCCGTGACTGCCGCCATCCTTCCTCCTGGACAGCGTGACTCTCAGCGGTACTCAAGCCTCGGCAGCCGCCTGAGCTTCCTCCCACTCCGCGTACAGCTCTTCGACCGCGGCTTTCGCTTCTCCGTGGCGCTTCGTCGCCCCCTCGACCCGGCCCGGGCTCGACCAGGCCGCGGGGTCGGCGAGCTCGTCCTCGAGTTCGCGCAGCTTCGCCTCGGCCCGCTCGATCCGCTCCTCCAGCTTCGCCGCCTTGCGGGCCGCTTTCTGCGCGGGCTTGGTGGCGCTGTACTTGTTGCCGCCACCGCGCGGCTTGGTCGCCGCCTGCGCCTCGGCTTCTATTTCGTCTCGACGCGCCTGGTACTCGGCCCAGCCGGTTGGGTGGCTCTCCAGCCGACCGCCCTCGCAGACGAGGGTGCGGCTGCCGACCGCCTCCAGCAGCGCCCGGTCGTGGGAGACCAGCAGGACCGCGCCCTCGAACTCGGTCAGCGCGTCCTCTAGCGCCTCGCGGCTCTCGATGTCGAGATGGTTGGTCGGCTCGTCGAGGACGAGGACGTTGGCGCCGGAGGCGACGAGGATCGCCAGCGAGAGCCGCCGCTGCTCGCCGCCAGAGATGTCGGAGAGCTGCTTCTCGACCTCCGCTCCGGAGAAGAGGAAGCCGCCAAGCAGGGCGCGCGCCTGATTCTCGGTCAGCCCCGTCTCCCGCTTCGCCGCGTCGAGCACGGTGCCGCCGCCGGCCGCGGTCTCGGCGTGCTGGGAGAGGTAGCCGATCTTGACGTTGTGGCCGGTGCGAACGCTGCCGGCGGCCGGCTCGCGATCGCCGGCGAGGGTCTCGATCAGGGTCGTCTTGCCGGCCCCGTTCGGCCCGACCAGGACCACGTGTTCCTCGCGCTCGATTTCCAGGTTCGCCCCCTCCAGCAGCGTCCGCCCCGGCACCTCGAGCCTGCCGTTGACCAGTTTCAGCACCACCCGCCCCGGCCGCTCCGGTGGCTTGAAATGGAAGCGCAGGTTGCGGTTGTCGCGCTTTTCGCTCACCGGCCCTTCGCGCTTGGCCTTCTCGATCATCTTCACCCGCGACTGCGCTTGGCGCGCCTTCGTCGCCTTGTAGCGGAAGCGCTCAACGAAGCGCTCCATCCGCGCAATCTCCGCCTGCTGGCGCTCGATCGCTTTGCCGAGCGCGATCTGCCGCGCCGCCTGCTCCTGGCGCCAGGCGTGCCAGGGGCCAGCGAAGAAGCGGGCGCGGCCGGCCTCCAGCTCCAGCACCGAGGTCCCGACCGCCTCTAGGAACCAGCGGTCGTGGGCGACGAGGACGACGGCGGCGTCGAGGTCGACCAGGTAGCGCTCGAGCCACTCCAGCGAGGGAATGTCGAGATGGTTCGTCGGCTCGTCGAGCAGCAGCAGGTCGGGGCGGGTGGCGAGGGCGCGGGCCAGGGAGGCACGGGTCAGCTCGCCACCGGAGAAGGTGTGCAGCGGCCGCTCGGCCTGCTCGGCCTCGAAGCCGAGACCGCGGAGGACGGCGAGGACGTAGTCGCGCCAGCGGTAGCCACCGCCGGCTTCGAGCCGCTGCTGGGCGGCGGCGTAGGCCCGCATCGTCTCCTCGCTCGCCTCGCCCCCCATCTCCCCCTCCAGCCGCTCCAGCTCGGCCTCGGTCTCGAGCATGTCGGTGCGGCCGGAGAAGACGTACTCGCCGAGCGCCATTTGCGATTCCCGCGGCGGCCGCTGATCGTGCAGCGCCACCCGCGCCCCCCGCTGGACCGCCAGCGAGCCCGCATCCGGCGCCAGCTCGCCCGCCAGCACCCGCAGCAGCGTCGACTTGCCGGCGCCGTTACGGCCGGAGAGCGTCATCCGTTCCCGCGGCTCCAACTTGAAGGAGACCTCCTCGAAGAGGAGCCTGCCGCCGACGTAGACGTCGAGCGAGGTTGCGGTCGCGATTGCCATAGAGGGATCAAGCGTAAGCTGACGGCGTGGAGCGAGACGAGCTGCGGGCGATCCAGGCACCGCTGAAGGAGCGCTACGAGCGCTCGCCCGAGAGCGCCGTAGTCACCCTCGAAGCCGAGGGGACCCTTGGCGAAAGCGTTTCCTGCTCGGTGCAGACGGGACGGGCGGTCGCCGAGGCCGGCCTCCATCCCGCCACGGGCGGCGACGGCACCCTGCTCTGCTCGGGCGACATGCTGCTGGAGGCGCTGGCGGCCTGCGCCGGCGTCACCCTGCGCGCCGTTGCCACTTCGCTCGGGATCCCGGTCGAGGGTGGGCGTGTCCACGCCGAGGGCGACCTCGACTTCCGCGGCACCCTCGCCGTCGACCGCGAGGCGCCGGTCGGCTTCCGCTCGATCCGCCTCCGCTTCGAGCTCGAGACCGACGCCGACCAGGACCAGCTCGAGACCCTGCTGAAGCTGACCGAGCGCTACTGCGTCGTCTTCCAGACCTTGGCAACGCCGCCAGAGCTGTCGGCGACGATCGCCTAGTCGAGCCTCGCCGCGATCTGCTCGACGGTTCCACGCCCGGCTTCTTCTTCAGGAACGAGACCTGCAGCTTCCCCTTCGATTTCTCCACCTTCTTGGGATCGAACGGCCGCCGCCCCGCCACCGCCGCGATCTCCTCCCCGCTGCGCAGGAACACCGGCACCTCGTAGGCAAGCCGCTCCCCCAGCTCCGCTTCCACCCGCGCCGCCAGCTTCGCCTCCGCTTCCCGCTTCGGCGCCGCGAAGATCACGTTGCCGCTGGCCCGGAAGGTCGACACCTCCTCGAACCCCATCTCCTCGAAGTGCCGTCGCAGCTCCTCGTTCTTGATCCGCCGCCCACCCAGGTTCATCCCGCGCAGGACAAATGCTGGAGGGATCGACAACAAGTTGCACCTAGCTCCGGCGGAAGCAGACGGCGCGCGGCCTGTTCCGCGGTCGACGCTTCTTCGCGTTCCTGCGGATCCTCTCCAGGTCCCTGTCCAGCCGCCACTCTGTCGGCGTGCGCAGACCCTTCGCCTTGTTGCAGTGCCGGCAGGCGGCGACGAGGTTCGCCGGAACCGTCCGGCCACCTCGCCCCCGCGGGGCCACGTGGTCGACTTCGGCGGTCTCCTTACCGCAGTACGCGCAGGTCCAGCCGTCGCGCTCGAGGACGGCGCCGCGCAGGATCGGGTGGATGCGTCGCTGGGCCGGGTCGGAAGCGGCCGGGTCCCAGTGCAGGAGCGGATTGGAGGCTGAGGGAATTCGCATCGAGGAGAGAACCGCCCTACCGCGGTCTCCTAGGTAGACCCCCGGACCGGACCGGAGTTGCGGTCGGGGCAGTCGGATACCCGAGCCGTTGAGCAAGGAAACCGAAATGCCAATCGGTCTCTAGCGCTGTTCGCGGAGGCCGACCTCGCAATCGGGCACCCAGAATTCGCAGTGGTGGGCGCAGAGGCGGCGAGGCGGGTCGATCGGCTCGATGTTGTGGGCCTGTCGCAGCGGAATGCTGCGATGTTCGTCCGCCACGTCGGGGGCGGGATGGCCCCGTGGCTCCTCGATCAGCTGAACTCCGGGGCTCACGGACACGTCCAAGACGAAGCCGGCGATGTCCTCGCAATCAGCGGTTCGGCCCTTGACCCACGAACCCAGTTCGCAGTGCGGATAGCGGACGAATCGCAATGCCGCCCTCAGACCCGACAGCTCTGCCACGCTCCAAACTGCGATACCAAGAGCGCCGAGAAAGCCGACTGCGCTCTTTCCCTCCTCGGAGTCGATCGCCGTGCTGCCGACGGCGAAGAACAGGGCTACGAGAACGACGAGCCCGAGGTAGACCACAAGCTCCGAAACCATTCGGTGCAGGACCCAATAGCGAGCGTAGTCCATCCCCCGCCCCTCCCGGTGAATCTCGGGACGACAGGCGGGTTCGTTATAGACACCCTCCCGGAAAGGGCGGATCAGGTACCAGTCGACCGAGCTGGAGACGAAGACGCCCAAGGGAACGGCCAGCAGGCTGATGCTCGCCACCACCGCCTCTCCGTCCTGCAACGGAGGCCCGACGAGCTCAAGCCCGAGGGCGAGCTGCAGCCAGGCGAGAGCCGCGGGAAGAACGAGCCCTCCGAAGAGACAGCTGAGCATCACCCGGTCTTTTCCCCGTCGGTCACCGCTGCGAGGGTCGCCCTCACCCCTGACCAAGAACCGGTAGCGAGCGAAGAAATACAGCCAGAACAGCAAGCCGATGACCAGGAAGACACCCACCGCGAGGGCCACCTCTTGGCCGAGGACGACGAGGGTCGCAAGGGTGACCACTGCCGTCACGAATGCCTGGATCTGCACATACGGTCGCGGCTTCATCTTGGTACGGCAATTTATTTGCAGCTTCGGTCGGGTCCCTCTGGGGACCCGACCGGCTGATGGAGGCGCCGAGATTCGAACTCGGATCCGCGGACGCGGTGCGAGGGTGTCTACAGGTTTAGCTGGCGCTTGATTCTCGTCTCCCGGGGTCCGCGCCAGCGGGCACTGCGGGAGATAAAGCCCCTTTGATGTTCCCTGGCGGTCAGGGCGGTCCGCCTGGGTGAGCCCACTTCTGAAGCCGGTGCCCCTCCCCGTGGGCGAGGGAGGACCGACTCTCACAGCGCTTAGCTTCTAACTAAGCGGCGAGGGCGAACTCATGGTCCGCACGTATTGGTTTGTGCTGGGGTTTAACGAGGCCTCCAGCAACCTCGACCTGCAACCGTTCGCACGAGTCGACCACGTCGAAGCCTGTCGCCCCCGTGCTTGGAATGCCTGATGATTGTAGGTGACCTGGGTTACCGACCCTGAGGGGTCGACCTGAAAGGATGCGCCCGATGAGCGAGCACAGCTACGACGCGATCGTCCTCGGCGCCGGCCCCGCGGGCGAGGTCTGCGCCGGCCGCCTCGCCGACGCCGGCTGGAAGGTGGCGATCGTCGAGCGCGACCTGATCGGCGGCGAATGTTCCTACTACGCCTGCATGCCCTCGAAGGCGCTGCTGCGCCCGGCCGACGTGCTGGCCGAGGCGAAGCGGATCCCCGGGGTCCCCACCGGCCACGGGGAGCTGGAGGCCCCCGCGGTCCTCGCCCGCCGCGACGAGGTGATCCACGACCAGGACGACTCCGGCCAGCTGCCCTGGCTGGAAGAGCGCGACATCGACCTGATCCGCGGCAGCGCCCGCTTCGACGGCGAGCGGCGGATCGCCGTCGACGAGCACACCCTGATCGCCGAGAAGGCGATCGTCGTCGCCACCGGCAGCAAGGCGGCAATGCCCCCGATCGAAGGGCTCGACGAGATCGACCCCTGGAACAACCGCAACGCGACCACCGCGAAGCTGCTGCCGGAGAGCCTGGTCGTGCTCGGCGGCGGCCCGGTCGGCAGCGAGCTGGCGCAGGCCTGGGCGAGCCTTGGCACCGAGGTGACCCTGGTCGAGGGCGGCGAGCACCTGCTCTCACGCGAGGAACCGTTCGCCGGCGAGGAAGTCGCCGAGGCGCTGCGGGAACGGTTCGGGGTCGACGTCCGCACCGGCTCGAAGGTCGAGAGCGTCGCTGCCGGCGAAGGCGGGCGCGGCATCGTCGCCCGCCTCGACAGCGGCGAGATGGTCGAGGCGGCCGAGATCCTGATCGCCGTCGGCCGCACTCCCCACACGATCGACCTCGACCTCGAGGCCGCGGACGTCGAGCCGGACGCCCACGGCTTCCTCGCAACCGACGGGCGGATGCGGGTCGGCGGCCGCGACTGGCTCTACGCGATCGGCGACGTCAACGGCCGCGCCCTCTTCACCCACATGGGCAAGTACCACGCCTGGGTCGCGGCCGAGAATCTGCTCGGGCGGGAGACGGAGGCGGTCGCCGAAGGCATCGGCTCCCCCCGCGTCACCTTCACCGACCCCCAGGTCGCCGCCGCCGGCAAGACGCTCGAGCAGGCGAACGAAGCGGGGATCGACGCCCGCGCGATCGACGCGCCCACCGACGGTACGCCCGGCGCCAGCTTCCAAGGCAAGGACACCGGCGGCACCTCACGCCTGATCATCGACCGAGCGAAGGAAACGATCGTCGGCGCCACCTTCACCGGCTTCGAGACCGCCGACTTCCTCCAGGCAGCCACGGTGGCGATCGTCGGGGAGATCCCCATCTCCAAACTAAGGCACGCAATCGCTCCCTATCCGACCCGGAGCGAGGTCTGGCTCAAGCTGCTGGAGAAGTACGAAGACGATTGACGGAGCCGGGAGAGGGGTCTCCCGGACCCTCCCCGCTGTTGCCCGGGAGACCCCTCTCCCGGCTCCCTAGACCGTCGACCGTTGCTTCAAGTCGTCGAGCAGCTCAACCGGGAACCCCGCCACCTGGTCGAGGTCGTCGACCGACTTGAAGCCGCCGAGCCGCTCGCGGTGGGCGAGCAGGCGGGTCGCCTGGGTCACCGAGAGGTTCTGCTCGCGCAGTTGCTCGAAGGTGATCGTGTTGAGGTTGATCTGCTCGCCGTCACCTGCGGGCGCGCCGAAACCGGGCGCCGCAATGGGCGCGGAAGGCTGCTCGGGCGGGGGCGGTGGAGTCGGGGGCTCAGCCGGCGCCGGGGGCGGGGTCGGCGGTGCGAATGACTCCGCTGGCGGCGGAGGCGGGGTCGGCGGCGAGAAGGACTCCGCTGGCGGCGGGGGCGTCGCCGGGAAGGACTGGGTGTCGGCCGGCGTGGGCGGTGGCGTCGGCGGTGCGAAGGACTGCTGCGGCTCCGGCGCGGGAGGCGGGGGCGGTACCGGCGTTCCCCCGCCCTGGACCGATTGGACGACGTTCTGCTCGGCTTCGGCGGCGCGCCGCTCGGCCTCGCGCGCTCGCTCTTCGGCTTCGGCGACGCTGCGGCGCATCTCCTCGAGGCGGCGGTCCTGCGCTTCCTCTTCGGCCCGGCGCTGCTCCAGCCGTTGCGCCTCGGCGGCGCGCTCTTCGGCGGCCTTGGTCCGCTCCTCGATCTGGCGCAGCTTCTCCTCGGCCTCTCTCATCGCCCGCTCGCGCGCCTGCCGTTCGTCCTCGAGCCGCTGCTCGGCGGTGCGCAGGTCGACAGGGGGAGCGGGAACGCCCTGTGGGACACCTGCCTGGGTGTCCTGGATCGGCGCGCCGCCAATCTGCTGCTCGGCCTGAGCGCCGATCCGCTGGGTCTCGGCTCGAACCTCCTCGACTTTGTCGCGCACCCGCTGCTCGGCGGCGTGGGGGTCGTAGTCGCCTGGCGCCGGCGTGCCTCCTGGCACCGGCGGTGGCGGGACCGAAGGCACGGCGGTAAGGCCGCCGGCCTGGGGCTGCGCGGTCGTCGCCTCCTCCCACGGCGGCAGCTGCCCCGAGGGCGGGACCTGGCCACTGGCCTGGGCCTCGGCCACCGCGCGTTCGTTTGCTTCGCGGGCGGCCGCCAGACGCTGCTCGGCCAGCGCCGCCTCGCGCTTCTGCTTGCCGGTGCCGATCTTGATCCCGAAGAACTTGCGCTCCTTCGGTGCTTCCGGCGCCGCGACGGGGGCGCCAGGGCTTTCAGGCGCCGCGGGAACGGGAGCCGAGCCTCCGCGCTTCTGCGCCTTGCGCTGCGCCCGCTCTTCCTTGCGGCGCTGCAGCTCGGCCTTGCGGGCTTCGCGCATCTGCAGTCGTTTCTGCTGCTGTTCGGCGCGCTGGCGGCGCTTGCGGTCTTTGGCCGACTCCCCGGCCGGGGCCTGGCCCACGACCGGAGGCGGCGCCGAGACGCCGGGCGGAGGCACCGACTGCCCGGGCGCCGCAGGAGGCATGGCGGCCGCGGCGGGCACCGCTGCCGGAATGGCGGTGGTCTCCGCAGTCGGAGGAGCGGCGGCTGCCGGAGGCGCTCCCGGCGGGGGGGTCTGCGGGTTCGCCGCAGCGGCACCCGGACCGGCAGGCTGGGTGGCCTGCTTCCTTTCCTTCTCCTTCGCCCGCCGCTGGCTGATCCGCACGATCAGCAGGAGCAGCAGGATCGCCGCCAGCAGCGCGGCGACGAAGTAACCGGTGTTGTCGCTGACGTAGTCGCTCGCCTTTTCCGGGAAGGAATCGGCGCCGGCCTGCGCGGGGGCCACCATGAGCACCGCGATGATCCCAGCGGCGGCGGCGGGGAGGCTCTTCCGGGTCCGCATTGCCCTGCATCCTTGCATGTGATTCGGCAGTTTCAACTTCAACGCATCCTTCCCTTGAACTCGCGCTCGACCTCTCTGCGAACGTCCCGGTCGGCAATCTCCCGCCGCCGGTCACGACCCTCCTTGTTTCGCGCTAAAGCCAGCTCCACCTTCGCCCGCGGCCCTTTGAAATAGATCCTGGTTGGGATCAGGGTCAGGCCTTTCTGCGCGGTTTTACCGACCAGGCGCTCGATCTCCTCCTTGTGCAGCAGCAGCTTGCGCGGCCGCTCGGCGGCGTGGGCGTCGACGGCGGAGTACTCGTAGGGCGGGATATGCAGCTTGCGAAGCCAAACCTCGCCTTCGTCGACGACCGCATAAGCGTCGGTCATCTGCGCCTTGCCGCTCCGCAGTGCCTTCACCTCCGAGCCCTGGAGGACGATCCCCGCCTCCATCTTCTCGACCCACTCGAATTTGTGGCGAGCGCGCCGATTGGTGACGACGTCCCCGGAGGCCGGCTCGCGTTTCTTCTTCTGCTTCTTGGCCATTGACCTAGTTCGCCTCACCCGCCGGCTCCAACTCGGCTCGGCCTCGCGGCGCATCTACCCCGGCGACACGGACGGATATCGGATCGCCGAGTCGCACTCGCGCCCCGGACTCGCGCCCGACCAGCGCCACCTCGGCCTCGTCGAGCTTGTAGTACTCGCCCGGCAGCCGCCGCGCCGGCAGCATCCCCTCGTAGACGTCGCCGAGCTCGCCGCCGAAGGAGACGAAGGCGGCCGAGCGGATCACCCCCGAGACCTCGCCCTCGAAGACCGCGTCGAGACCCCGCCCGCCGAGCTCGCGTTCGAGCAGGTAAGCGGCGCAGACGTCGTCGGCGTGGCGCTCGATCTGCATCGACTCCCGCTCCCGCGCCGAGCTGTCGGCGGCGGCGTCGCGTGCCTGCGCCAGGGTCGGCGCCTCCTCCCCCTCGCCGAGCAGCGCCAGCAGCGCCCGGTGGCAGACGAGGTCCGGGTAGCGGCGGATCGGTGAGGTGAAGTGGCAATAGGCGGAGCTGCCGAGGCCGGCGTGGCCGATGTTCCGCTCGCTGTAATAGGCCTGTTTGAGGGATCTGAGCACGAGCGAGGTATACGCCTCCTGCCCGTGCCCGCGTCGGGCGGCCTCGCGCCGCGCCAGCCGGCTCGCCTCGGCGGCCATGTGGCCGGCCTCCTGCGGTGAGAGCCCGCGGCCCAGCGGCGGCGTCGGCACGCCCAGCGCGCTCATCTGCTCGAGCAGGCGCTCGACCCGCGCCGCGTCGGGCTGGGCGTGGACGCGGTAGATCGCCGGCACCCGCTCGCGCTCCAGCAGCTGGGCGACCTGCTCGTTGTTGAGGATCATCAGCCGCTCGATCAGCCGGTGGGCCTCGGTCTGGGCGACGCCGTGGGCACGGATGACGTTGCCCTCGGCGTCGAACTCGAACTCGGGCTCGCTGGACTCGACGTCGAGGCTGGAGCTGCCGCGGTGCTCGCCGAGCCCGGCGGTGACCTCGCGGGCGGCGGCCAGCGGTTCGGCCACCTCGTCCGGCGCCTGCGCCCGGCCCGCGAAGATCTCGTCGAGCCGGTCGTAGTCGAGGCGGACGTCGGAGCGGATGCGGCTGCGGTAGAAGCGCGCCTTCCGCGGCCGCATCCCCGGCCCCAGCTCGACCTCGGTCGTCACCGCCAGCCGCTCCACCCCAGGCGCCAGGCTGCAGGCTTCGCTCGAGAGCGCGTGCGGCAGCATCGGCTCGACCGCCCCGGGGACATAGGTGCTGTTGCCGCGCCGCCGCGCCTCCTGGTCGAGCAGCGATCCTGGCTTGACGTGGGCGGCGACGTCGGCGATGTGGATCCAGACCCGGGCGCCGTCACCCTCGAGCTGGGCGGAGACGGCGTCGTCGAAGTCGCGCGCGGTGGCCGGGTCGACGGTGAAGGTCGCCAGCGCCGTCAGGTCGCGCCGCGGCCCGCTTTCCCGCTCCGCCCACTGCGCCGCTTCCCGCGCTTCCCCCTCGATCGTCGGCCGAAAGCCGCGAAACCCCAGCTCGTCCTTCAGCAGCGCCTCGACCGTCTCCCGCGCCGACATCAGCTCCGGGCCTGGCCGGCGAGGACGCCGAGGGCGCGCCGTTCGGCCTCGTCGGCTTTCGTCTTCGGGTCGTCCTGGACCTTGACGTCGGGGTGGATCCCGTGGCTCTCGGCCAGGTTGACGCCCTTCGGGGTGAAGTATTCGCCGACGGTCAGCTTCAGGGCGCCGCCGTTGGCGAGCGTCTGCTCCTCCTGGAAAACGCCCTTGCCGAAGGAGCGGGTGCCGACCACCTCGGCGCCGCCCTCGTCGGCCAGCGCCGCGGTGAGGATCTCCGCCGCCGAGGCGGTGCCGCCGTCGATCAGGACCACCAGCGGCAGCTTCGAGCGCCGGGCGCCGCTGGTCTCGTAGGTGCTCTCCCCCTGGCTGCGCGATTTGGTCGTGACCACGACCTTCCCTTCGGGCAGGAACAGGCTGGCGGTCCGCACCGCCTCCTCGAGCAGGCCACCCGGGTTGTGGCGCAGGTCGAGGACGATCCCCTTCGCCCCTTTCCCTTGGACGCGGCGCAGCGCTTCGGCGAGCTGGCCGTGGGCGCCTTCGCTGAAGCTGAGCAGGCGCACGTAGCCGAGCTTCTGCCCGTCGACGGTCTCGACTTTGCGGCTGACGTTCGGCAGCGTCACCTCGGCCCGGGTCAGGGTCAGCTGCCGCACCTTGCCCCTCCCCTCCTTGCGGACGCCGATCGTCACCTCGGTCCCTTCCGGCCCTTTGATCTTCTTCGTCGCCTCGCTGCTGCTCTCGCCGGCGATCGACTTCCCATCGACCGAGACGATCAGGTCGCCCGCCGCGAGCCCTGCCTGCTCGGCGGGGGAGCGCGGAAAGACGCTCGCCACCCGCAGGCCCTGCTTCACCCCGACCACGCTCAGCCCGATCCCCGAGAAGTGCCCTTCGATCTGCTCGTTGAAGGCAGCCAGCGCTTCCGGCGAGAAGTATTCGCTGAAGCGATCCCCGTGACGCCGGCGCAGCTCGCGGACCATCCCCTGCAGCGAGGCGTTGCCGAGCTCGGTCTCCCCCACCGGGCGGTAGTAGCTGTCTTCGATCGCTTCCGCCCCTTCTGCCATCAGCCCGGCCGGTTCTTCGACGAAGGCGTCCCGCAGCGGTTCCGGCAGCGAGCGCGGGTGTCCGCCCAGCCAGAGGCCGGCGGCCGCCACGGCCACCAGCGCCACCGCGAAGGCCACGGCCCCGCGTGCGTTCACGACCGCCTCAGACCTTGAGGAAGCGCCGCAGCGTCACGCCCGAGCCGATCGTCGAGACGACGATCGAGGCGGCGAAGAGAATCGCGACTAGGGCCGGGAAACCCAGGGTCGAGGTGTTCTGCGCCGAGAGGACGCTGATCGAGCTGCTGAGGGGGTCGACGACGGTGATCTTGCCCAACCACAGGATCAGTATGGCCAGCAGGCCGCCGACGAAACCGACGACCACCCCCTCGATCATGAACGGCCAGCGGATGAACCAGCGGGTGGCACCGACCAGGCGCATCACCTCGACCTCGCGGCGGCGGGTGTAGATCGAAAGCCGGATCGTGTTCCCGACCAGCATCAGCGAGGCGAGGATCAAGAGCGCCGTGATCACCGTGAGGACGATCTTCAGCGCGCTCGTCACCTGCTCGATCTTCTCCGAGGACTGCTGGCGGTCGAACGATTTGACGATGATCCCGGAGATCGGCTGCCCCTTCGGCCCGTTCGGGTAGACAGCGGCTTCGATCGAGGGCAGGTTGGCGGCGTCGTCGGCCTTGACTTCGAAGCTGTTGGGCAGCGGGTTGGTGTGCAGCTCTTCGACGATCGTCTTGTCCTTCAGTTCGCCCTTCAGCGTCGCCAGCGCTTCGTCCTTGCTGATGAAGGTGACTTCGGCGACGTGCGGGATCGCTTCCAGCTTCCCCTTCAGCGAGGCGATTTCGGCTTTGGTCGCGTCGTCGTAGAGCTCGTACTGCACGTTCAGCTGGTCGCGCACTTCCTCGCTCTTGCCCTGCGCGGTCTGGAAGATCGGGATCAGCATCCCGAGCAGGACGACGGTGACGACCGTGGTCACGATCGCCGCCAGGCTGGGGGCGCCGTTGCGCTTCAGCGCACGCAGAGCCTCCTGGAAGAAGAAGACGATCCGGTTCATCAGCTCAGGGGGTCGTGGTCGGAGTGCCCGTTGGTGCGCGGCTCGCCTTCGGCGCCGACCCCCATCTCGGCCCGCATCCGCAGGCCAAATTCGGTCGTCGACTCCTCGGTGTAGCCGCCGGAGACCTCGTCGCGGACGACGCGACCCTCGAAGAGCTCGACGACGCGGCGCTGCATGTTGTCCACCATCTCGCGGTCGTGGGTGACGACGACGACGGTGGTCCCGGCCTTGTTGATCCGGTAGAGCAACTGCATGATCCCGATCGAGGTGACCGGGTCGAGGTTCCCGCTCGGCTCGTCGGCCAGCAGCAGCGGCGGGTGGTTGACGAAGGCGCGGGCGACGGAGACGCGCTGCTGCTCGCCGCCGGAGAGCTGGTCGGGGTAGCTGTGGAGCTTGGTCGAGAGGCCGACCAGCCGCAGCGTCTGCGGCACCTGCTCGCGGATTTCGGCGCGGCTGGCCCCGATCACCTGCAGGGCGTAGGCAACGTTGTCGTAGACGGTGCGGTCGGGAAGGAGCTTGAAGTCCTGGAAGACGGTGCCGATGTTGCGGCGCAACTGCGGGATCTTCTTCTCCGGCAACTTGCCGATGTCTTTCCCGGCGATTTTCACCGACCCCTCGGTGGCGGTCAGCTCGCGAATCAGCATCTTGATCAGCGTCGACTTGCCGCAGCCGGTCGGGCCGACGAGGAAGACGAACTCGCCCCGCCCAATCGCCAGGTTGACCCGGTCGAGCGCCATGTGGCCGCCCGGGTAGATCTTGGTCACGTCGTTCAGCTCGATGATCGGCGCACGGCGCCCGCGCGGACGCCGCGGCTCCTCAGAGCCCTGGTTTTTCTTCTTCCGAATCGCCATGCGTGGGTGCCTTCTGCGAGGACAGGGTGACTCCTCCGCCACCCCGACCCCGCAAGATCTCGCCCACGCAGGCGATCTTTCAGGCCTCGGCTAGTCGACCGAGAAGGACGTCGGCCCTTCGTGGTCGGCCGTAATTGTGCTTGTGCCTTTGTAGGTGCCGTTGGCGAAGGCACCGACTTCGGCACAGCCGTTGTCGAGTTCGTAGAAGATGCCTTCAAGTCCGAAGTGGATGACGACGTCTTCCGCTTCTGTGTTGTCTGTGTAGAGCAGCTGCCCCAGTTCGTTCTGACCTGGGACTGTCAGATGGCAAACGGGTTCCGATGTGATTTCGAAATCGATTTTGTTGTCCGGGCAGACGACGTCCATCCATCCGCCGACCACGTCCATTTCTTTTGTCATGCCGGCGTGCAACACGAAATCGCAGCCGTTGTTGGTGACGTGGACCTGATTGCCGCCGATTTTGCAGCTTGTCCCGTAGTTAGGGACAACTGTCATTGTGAACGCGGCCGCTGCCAGTTTGCCGTGGAAGGTCGGGGCGCATTTCATCACCCCGAGCACCGTGGTGAATTCATGCGCGACCGCCGTCGTGCCTGTGATTGTCGCCGTGTATTCGCCGGCTGTGAATTCGCCGGCCTCTGACTGCGCCGGTCCGAGGGCCGCCATCGCGCAGAACGCGAGCAGCGCCAATACGGCCGACCTGAGCTTGCGAGACACCTTCATGACTCCTCCTGTTATTTGGATCGCCCCGCTCCCGGGACGATCCTCGCGCAGGAGAAGCCTTTAGTCAAAGAAGATTGCGGTATTACCCGATCGCGACCATGCGCTCGATCGGGATCCGCGCCCGCTCGGCGATCTCCGGGGGGACACTGACCTCGAACTTCATCTCGCGCAGGGAGTCGCGCAGCTTCGGCAGCGTGATCATCTTCATGTACTTGCAGGTGGCCATCCGGTTTGCCTCGATCAGGTTCGCCTGGGGCGCCGCCTGCTGCAGCGGGTAGAGCATCCCGTTCTCGGTGGCGACGATGAACTCGCCATCGGGGTGCGCTTCGACGTGCTTCTGCATCCCCGAGGTCGAGAGCATGTGGACGCCCTCGGGGTCGATGTCGCCCGCGGCGACGTACTCCATCGCCTGGGTCGAGCAGCCGCACTCGGGGTGGATCAGGAACTCGGCGTTCGGGTGTTCGGAACGGGTGCGGGCGATGTCGAGCGGCTTGATCCCGGCGTGGACGTGGCACTCGCCGTCCCAGATGTGGAAGCGGCCGCGTCGCTCGGGTTCTTCGACTAGCCCGGTCTCGCGCTCGACGAAGGCGCCGAGCCACATGTCGGGGCCGAAGAGGATCTCCTGGTCGGGCCCGTGCTCGGCCCAGATGTGGCGAACGACGTCGACGGCGTTGGAGGAGGTGACGCAGTAGTCGGTCTCTGCCTTCACCTCGGCCGAGGTGTTGACGTACATCACGACCAGGGCACCGGGGTGTTCGGCCTTCCAGGCGCGCAGCTGGTCGGCGTCGATCGAGTCGGCCAGCGAGCAGCCGGCGTCGAGGTCGGGGATCAGCACCGTCTTCTGCGGCGAGAGGATCGAGGCGGTCTCGGCCATGAAGTGAACGCCGCAGAAGGCGATCACCTCGGCTTCGGTTTCGGCCGCCTGGCGCGAGAGGCCGAGCGAGTCGCCGCGGTAGTTGGCGACGTCCTGGACCTCGGGCAGCTCGTAGTTGTGGGCGAGGATGACCGCGTTCCGCTCTGCCGCGAGCAGGCGAATCTCATCGCTGATCTCAGCGATCTGCTCCGGGCTCAGCTCCGGCCCGAAAGTTGGTTGGATCGTCGGGAGCTCCTGCATGAGCCCTTCCTTTCCTGATGTTCGCCGGCGGGACTGGGTCCGGACCGGTCGAATGAACGTCTCAGGAGTTTAGCCGACGAAACCCTCCGTCTAGCCTGTCTGGGATGCCGGAGCTGCCTGAGGTCGAGATCGTCGCCCGCCGCCTCAACAGCGCCCTTACGGGCAGTGCCCTGGCAGGAAGCGAGGTGGAATCGGCGCTGGCGCCGGGGATGAACGTGATGAAGACCTTCGCCCCGCCGCTGGAAGCGCTGGTGGGAAGGGAGGTGACGAGGGTGCGGCGGATCGGCAAGATGCCGGTGGTCGAGTTCGGCGAGCTGGCGCTGTTGGTCCATCTGATGTCGGCGGGACGGCTGCGGGTCTTCGACAAACGCGCTTCGCTGAAAGACAAGGCCTCGCGGGTGCTGATCCGGCTGACCGACGGCCGCGAGCTGCGGCTGCGCGAGATCGGGACCAAGCAGCGCGCCTGGGCGAAGCTGCTGCCGAGCGAGGCTGTGGCCGAGGACGAGATGGTCGCCAGCCTCGGCCCGGAGGCCTGGCCCCCTCCCCCGCTCGACGAGTTCGCGGCGGCGATCGACAAGCCGCGCCACCTGCACCCGCTGCTGCGCCACCAGAAAGACATCGCCGGGATCGGCCGCTCCTGGGTCGACGAGGTCCTCTGGGAGGCCCGCCTCTCGCCGTTCAAGAAAGGGTCCGAGCTCGATGCCGAGGAGGTGGAGCAGCTGCACGCAGCACTACATGTCCTCGGCGACGCAATCGATCACTACGAGCAAACGATCGGCCCCGAGGTTCCGGACAAGATTCCGATGCCGCTGCAGGTGCACAAGCGGGAGGGAGAGCCCTGCCCCCGTTGCGGCACCACCATCGAGGCCGTCTTCTTCTCAGAACACCAGACGAACTACTGCCCTAAAGAGCAAACGAGCGGGCGGGTGCTGAAGGATCGACGGCTCTCGAAACTCCTGAAGTAACAGGAGCTGTGGCTCCCCCTAAGCCAACTCCAGGAGCATTGAGAAATCTAGGGTGGCGGCAGAGTGGGTTAACGCTCCGATCGAGATGAACTCGACCCCGGTCTCGGCGATCTCGCGCACGTTCTCCAGGGTCACCCCGCCGGAGGCCTCCAGGGAAACGCCGTCGGCACCGCCGGCGTTCTCGTCGCGGAGGGCGACGGCTTCGCGCATCGAGGCGGGGCTCATGTTGTCGAGCAGGAGGCGGTCGACTCCCATCCCGAGCGCGTAGGCGGTCTCGTCGAGGTTGCGGACCTCGACCTCGATCGCCTTCTCGGGCTGGGCGGTGCGGGCAGCGTGGACGGCTTTCGCCAGCCCCCCGGCCGCGGCGATGTGGTTCTCCTTGATCAGGATCGCGTCGTAGAGGCCCATCCGGTGGTTGATCCCGCCGCCGGCCGCGACCGCGGCCTTCTCCAGGTGGCGCAACCCCGGGGTCGTCTTGCGGGTGTCGAGGATCGTGGTGCCGGTCCCGACCACCGCCTCGGCGTAACGCGCGGTGAGGGTGGCGACGCCGGAGAGGTGGCCGAGGAAGTTGATCGCGGTCCGCTCAGCGGCGAGCAGGGCGCGAGCGCTGCCGCTGGCAATCAGGACCTCGGCCGGCACGTCCTCGCGCCACTGGCCCTCGACGACGAGGTTGTCGACGTCCTCGACCCCGCACTGCCGCATCGCCTCACCAACGACCGCGAGCCCGTAGACGACGCCGGGCTTTTTCTGCACGATTCGGGCGCGGGCGCGGGCGCCCTCGGGCACCGTCGCCTCGGAGGTGATGTCGCCTTCGCCAAGGTCCTCGACCAGCGCCCGGCCGACCAGCTCCTCGATTTCCTCCGCTAGCTCGATCATCGCGGCAGCCTATATCTCACGTTTCGGTGGGCCAGCACGTTTAATCCCACAGAGTGACCGCGCTGCCGCCGTTTCAAACCGTCCTGGACGAGCATTCCGCCGCCGTGATGGCGATCTTGCGGGGGGCGGTCGGCCGGGACGGGGCCGACGACTGCTTCCAGGAGACCTTCCTGGCGGCGCTGCGCGCCTACCCCCAGCTCGACGACACCAGCAACCTCCGTGGTTGGCTGCTGACGATCGCCCACCGCAAGGCGATCGACCACCACCGCGCTCGGGGCCGGGCGCCGGTCCCGGTGGCGGAGGTGCGGGAGGTCGCGACCGAGGACGGCATCCCCGAGCGCGATCCCGGCCTCTGGGCCGCGGTCGGGACGCTGCCGCCGAAGCAGCGGGCGGCGGTGGCGCTGCGTTACGGCAGCGACCTTCCCCATAACGAGATCGCTGCCGCGCTCGGCTGCTCGCCGGAGGCGGCCCGCCGTTCCGTGCACGAGGGCCTGAAGCGACTGCGAAAGGAGCTTGCATGACGACTGCAACCAAGGCGCCGATTGAGAAGCTGAAGGCGAGGGCGGCCGCAGAAGGGTTGCTCGACGTCGCCTACACCACCACCGATTCCCCTTATGGCCCGCTGCTGCTGGCGAAGACCGAGCGCGGCCTGGTCCGAGTCGGACTGCCGAACCAGGACGCCGACGAGCTCCTCGTCGACCTCGCCGCCCGGGTCTCGCCGCGGGTGCTCGAGGCACCGCGGGAGCTGGACGAGGTCCGCCGCGAGCTCGACCTCTACTTCGAGGGCAAGCTCGACCATTTCGACCTGCCGCTCGACTGGCGCCTCAGCGGCGGCTTCCGCCAGCGCGTCCTGCGGGCAATTAACAGAATCCCCTACGGCCAGACCCGCAGCTACACCGAGATGGCGCGCAAAGCCGGCAACGAACGCGCCGTCCGCGCCGCTGGCACTGCCTGCGGCAGCAACCCGATCCCGCTTGTCGTCCCCTGCCACCGCGTCCTCCGCACCGGCGGCGCCCTCGGCGGCTACGGCGGCGGCCTGCCGATGAAGCAGGGCCTGCTGGAGCTGGAGGGCGTCCTAGACGGAAAGCAGAAGCCCTAAAGCAGCCCCGCCGCCGCTCCGATGAAGGGACGGTGCGCAAGCTCCTTCCCCTCCTGCTCGTCCTCCTGCTGCTCTCGCTGATCGCGGCGGCCGCCTCGGCGCACGCGCTGAGCGTGCCCGACCTCCCAGGCGAACCCGTCCCCGCCGCCGAAGACGAAGCGGAAGAACCGGAAACCGAGGAAGGCGACGAGCCCGAAGCCGAAGAAGATGGCTGCGCGATTGAAGACGAAGAAGACGTGCAGCTCTGCGCCGAAATCGCCGCAGAAGAACGGGAATCCGAAGAAGCCGAACGGCATCGACCCCGGCATCGAGGAAAACATCATCGCCACAGGAGCAAGTCCGTTCACCGGCGCCACCACCACCGATCGCAGCACCACCGAGCTAACCGAGCAAGTCACCCAGCCAGATAGCGGCTTCGCGCAGGTGGGCCGGGTCGATCTGGTGACCGAGGTCGGACTCACGGTAAGTCAGGTCGAGCCCACCCTCGCTGAGCAGGTCCCGCGCCCGTTCGGCGAACTCGACCCCGATCACCGGGTCGTTGCGGCCGTGGCTGACGAAGGCGCGGGTCTCGGTGCGGTCGGTCAATGACGGCTTCCACCCCTCGACGGTGGGGACGAAGCCGCTGAAGGCGAGGATGCCGGCGACCGCGGGCCGGTCCGCCCCGAGCCCCATCGCGTAGCTCATCACCGCGCCCATCGAGAAGCCTGCGAGCACGGTCCGGTCGGGGCCGATCCCCGTCTCCTCCCAGAGCCCGTCGTGCAGCTCGGCCAGCGCCGCCCGCGCCGCCTCGAAGCTCTCCCGGTCCGGGTAGCCGACCCGCGGCACCAGGTACCAGTGGTAGCCGGGCGATCCCGGCAGCCGCAGCGGCGCCCGCGGCGTCACCACCCGCAGCCGCCGCTGCGGGTCGAGCAGGTCGGCGAGGCCGATCAGGTCGCGCTCGTCGGTGCCGCGGCCGTGGTGGAGGACCAGCAGCCCCTCGGCCTCTTTGCCCGCCGCCCGCTCCAGGTGGAAGAGCGGCGCCATCTAGCTGGCCGAGGCGGCGGCGGTCTTGTTCAGGTAGTCGCGGACGAACTCGTCGATGTCGCCGTCGAGGACCCGCTGCACGTCGCCGACCTCGTGCTCGGTGCGGTGGTCCTTGACCATCGTGTAGGGGTGCATCACGTAGCTGCGGATCTGCGAGCCCCAGGCGACGTCTTTGACCTCGCCGCGCTGCTTGGCCAGCTCTTCGGAGCGTTTGCGCTCCTCCAGCTCGATCAGCTTCGAGCGCAGCAGCTGCATCGCCACCGCCTTGTTCTGGGTCTGGGAGCGCTCGTTCTGGCACTGGACGACGACGCCGGTGGGGACGTGGGTGATCCGCACCGCCGAGTCGGTCTTGTTGACGTGCTGGCCGCCGGCCCCGGAGGCGCGGTAGGTGTCGACGCGCAGGTCCCCCTCGTCGATCTCGACCTCGACGCTGTCCTCGACCACCGGCCCGACGTCGACCTGGGCGAAGCTGGTGTGCCGGCGGGCGGAGGAATCGAAGGGGGAGATCCGGACCAGGCGATGGACGCCGCGCTCGGCGGCGAAGAGGCCGTAGGCGTTCTCGCCGCGGGCGATGAAGGTGGCGGACTTGAGCCCGGCCTCCTCCCCCGCGGAGGCCTCGACCATCTCGACCGCGAAGCCGCGCCGTTCGGCCCAGCGCAAGTACATCCGCAGCAGGATCTCGGCCCAGTCCTGGGAGTCGGTGCCACCGGCGCCGGCGTGGACGGTGACGACGGCGTCGCCGGCGTCGTACTCGCCGGAGAAGAGGCGCGCCTCCTCGAGCTCGGCCAGCCGCCGCTCGACCGAGGAGAGTTGGGAGTCCAGCTCCGCCGCCATCTCCTCGTCCTCGGCCGCCATCTCGGCGAGGTCGCCGAGGTCGGCGACGTCCCTCTCCAGCCCCCGGAACATCTCCAACCGCTTCTGGGCACGGGCATGCACGGCCGAGGTCTTGGCGGCGGTCTCCTGGTCGTCCCAGAAGCCCGGCTGCCCCATCTCTTCCTCTAAGCGGCCGGCTTCGGCCTCTAGCGCAGCGGGGTCAAAGGTAGTCCGAGAGCAGGGACAGCTGCTCCCGGACGGCGGCCAGGCGAGGCGCTACGGGCTGCTGCGCAGTATCGGCCATGGGCACAGGTTATTGGTCGCGCCGGCTCAGCTCGGGGTGCGGGCGGTGATGATCCAGGTCGAGGCAGGGGCCCAAATGCCGTCGGATTGCTCGAAATCGGCGATCGCGGCCCTGATCTTGGCGGCGATCTCGGGGCGAATCTCGTCGACGCGGTCCCCCCAAAGGCGGAGGATCTCCCCGGCCGGCCCGAGGGCCATGCCGAACTCGACCGCCTGGTCGAGGGTGGCACCCACCTTCATCGGCAAATCGCAGCGCTGCAATCCGATCTCCTCGAAGCCGGCGATCTTCAATTGCTCACTGACGGTGTCGGCGTTGGCCATCGAGAAGGGACCCGGGCCGCAGGTCGGTTCGTCGGTCTCCTCAGGATGCTCGAGGTACTCGTCGACGATCTCCTCGGCGCGCCGGACCCACTCGTTGTCGAGCTTACGCCGCCAGACGACAGCGGTGAAACGGCCGGCCGGCTTCAGCGCGGCGCGGATGTTGCGCAGGGCGGCGACGGGGTTGGCGAAGAACATGATCCCCATCCGCGAGAAGGCGTAGTCGAACTCCTGCGGCAGCTCCAAGGTCTGCACGTCGGCGAGCCGGAACTCGACGTTGGCGAGGCCGGCTTCCTCGGCCTCCCTCTGCGCGGTCTCGATGAACGGCGCCGAGACGTCGACCCCGAGAGCCGAGCCCTCGGGCCCGACCAGCTCCGCCAGCCGCTGCGTGGTGTCGCCGAACCCGCAGCCGATGTCGATCGCCCGCTCGCCCGGTCGCGGCGGGTTCGACCCCATCGCCACCTCGCCATGCGCCCCGAGGCCGCCGGTAGTCAGGTCCCGGTACTTGAGGAAGATCTCGAAGAGCGGCCCGCTCCAAGCCTCCGTGGCCTCGGCGTTGTCGGGGGCGACCGAACTCATCCGATCCATCCTAGGCCGCCGCCGCGCCCCTGGCTAGGGGTGGACGAAGCGGTACTCGCGGAGCGCCTCGTCGCGGCTGTCGTAGGGGCGCCAGCTGCGGATCTTGTGGTCACGCAGCTCGAAGGCCCAGGCCATGATGTCGATGCCGGCGACGCTCTCGTCCTCTTCCCAGTGCCAGCGCCGCAGGATCAGGGCCACGGCGCGACCGCCGCCGCCCTCGGTCCCGTCCTCGTAGAGCTCCTCCAGCTCGATCGTCTGCTGCACCCCGCCCGGCGCCCGCGTCGCCCAAACCCGCGCCGCCTCGACCCCCTTCCGCAAACCGCGACTGGCGTGCAGTTCGACCTCCGGATCGAGCACCGCCACGAACGCGTCCAGGTCCCGCTCGTTGAACGCCCGAATGAACTCGCGAACTGGGTCAGTCATCCCCTCTCCTCCGAATGACGAACGGCCGCGAAAAGCAAGCAGGTCGGTGGACGCAGGGAGCGAGGTGAGGGGAGCGCACTGTTTAGTGCGTGACCCGATCCGCGCGACCGAGGACGCCGAGATGCGCCGCTTTGCAGCGGCCGCGCCCGTATCCCGTCAAGCTCCGTGGCACTTCTTGAACTTTTTTCCGGAGCCGCACCAGCAGGGGTCGTTGCGGCCGATGTTCTCTTTGTCGCCCTTGACCACGGTCTCGACCACCTCGCCGTTGCCGGGGGATACGGCGCCGGCCGCAGCGACGTCGGAGGGGTTCGCGCCGCTCGTCGCGGCGACCTCGGCCAGGGCCGAAGGCTGGTTCTCGGCGGTGCCGCCGGAGTAGGCGAGGTTCGCCGTGCTCCCTTCGCCTTTGCCGGCGGCGACGGCTTCCTGCCCCGGCTGGACTTCGATTTCGGCGCGGAAGACCAGCTTCGAGAACTCGTCCCAGATCGAGTGCAGCAGCTCTTCGAACATCGAGTAGCCCTCGTTTTTGTAGGCGACGAGGGGGTCGATCTGGGCGAAGCCGCGGAGGTGGATCCCTTCCCGCAGGTAGTCCATGTCGAAGAGGTGTTCGCGCCAGCGGTTGTCGATCACCTGCAGCAGGATCGAGCGCTCCAGATAGCGCATCAGCTCCTCGCCGAGCTGCTCTTCGCGCTCGTCGTAAGCGTTCATCACGTCGTCGTCGAGGGCGTCCTTGAGCTGCTCGCGGTCGACCGTCTCCGGCGCCAGGCTCGAGACCTCCACGCTGACCGGCCAGATCTGACGCAGCTGCGTCTCCAGCTCCTCCAGGTCCCAGTCCTCGAGGACGTCGCCAGCGGTGTACTCCTCGACCAGGCGCTCGACGACCGCCTCGAGTTCGTCGCGGGCGTTCTCGGAGATGTCGCGGCCTTCGAGGATCTCGCGGCGGTATTTGTAGATCACCCGCCGCTGCTCGTTCATTACGTCGTCGTACTCGAGGACGCGTTTGCGGATCAGGAAGTTCTGCTCCTCGACCTTCTTCTGAGCGTTCTCGACGGTTTTGGTGAGCATCTTCGCTTCCAGCGGCACTTCGCCGCCCTCGTCGTCCGTCGGGCCGAGTTTGTCGAGGATGTTGTAGATGCGGTCGCCGGCGAAGAGGCGGATCACGTCGTCTTCGGCGGAGAGGAAGAAGCGGGACTCGCCGGGATCGCCCTGACGCCCGGAGCGGCCGCGCAGCTGGTTGTCGATGCGGCGGGACTCGTGGCGCTCGGTACCGCAGATGAAGAGGCCGCCGAGCTCGCGCACTTCCTCGGCCTCGGCCCTGCACTGCGGCTCCAGCTCAGCCGTCTTCTCGGCCAGCGCCTCCTCGTAGCCCTCGCTCTCGTGGGTGATCCCCTGCTTTTTCAGCTCGGCGATCGCCAGGTGCTCGGGGTCGCCGCCGAGCTTGATGTCGACGCCGCGACCGGCCATGTTGGTGGCGATCATCACCGCGCCCTTGCGGCCGGCCTGGGCGATCAGCTCGCCCTCTCGTTCGGCGTGCTCGGGCTTGGCGTTGAGCACCGCGTGTTTGATCCCCTGCCGCTTCAGCGCCTCGGAGATCATCTCCGAAACCTCGACCGAGACGGTTCCGACCAGCACCGGCTGGCCCTTCTCGTGGCGGCTGACGATTTCGTCGATGACGGCTTTCCACTTGCCGTCTTTGGTCTTGAAGATCTGGTCGTTTTCGTCGGCCCGGACCATCGGTTTGTTGGTCGGGATCTCGACCACGGGCATTTTGTAGATCTTCATGAACTCGGTCGCCTCGGTGAGGGCGGTGCCGGTCATGCCGGAGAGCTTGTCGTAGAGCCGGAAGTAGTTCTGGAGGGTGATCGTCGCCAGGGTCTGGTTCTCCTCGCGGATCGCCACGCCCTCCTTTGCCTCGACCGCCTGGTGCAGGCCCTCCGACCAGCGCCGGCCCTCGAGGATGCGGCCGGTGAACTCGTCGATGATCATCACCTCGCCGTCGATCACCGCGTAGTCGTCGTCCTTCTTGTAGAGCGACTCGGCCTTCAGCGCCTGGACGAGGTGGTTGACGAGGCTGCCGTGCTCGCCAAGGTAGAGGTTGTCGACGCCGATGAATTCCTCGGCTTTCTTCACCCCGCGCTCGGTCGGCGCCACCGTCTTGTGTTTTTCGTCGTACTCGTAGTCGTACTCGGCCTCGGTGGTGTCGCGGGACTCGCCCAGCGATTTCAGCTTCTGTTTCGCCGGCACGCCCTGCATCTGTTTGGCCAGGCGGGCAAAGGTGTAATAGGTCTGGGCTGCCTGTTCGGGGGCGCCGGAGATGATCAGCGGCGTCCGCGCCTCGTCGATGAGGATGTTGTCGACCTCGTCCACGATCGCGAAGTTGTGGTCGCGCTGGACGCAGTGCTCGAGCGCGTCGGCCATGTTGTCGCGCAGGTAGTCGAAGCCGAACTCGGAGTTGGTCCCGTAGAGGACGTCGAGCGCGTATTTGCGCTGGCGGGTGGCATGGTCGTCGGGATCCTGAAGCGCGTCGACGCTGACGCCGAGCGCGTCGTAGATCGGCTTCATCCAGTCGGCGTCACGACGGGCGAGGTAGTCGTTGACGGTGACCACGTGGACGCTTTCGCCGGCAAGGGTATTGAGGAAGACGGGCAGGGTCGCGGTCAGGGTCTTTCCCTCACCGGTCCTCATCTCGGCGATGCCGCCGTCGTGAAGGACCATGCCGCCGATCAGCTGGACGTCGTAGTGGCGCTGGCCGGTGGTCCGCTTCGAGGCCTCGCGGCAGAGCGCGAACGCCTCCGGCAGGAGGTCGTCGAGGGCCTCTCCGTCCCGCGCGCGCTTGCGCAGAGAGTCTGCCTCGGTGCGAATTTCCTCGTCGGAGAGCGCTTCCATCTCCGGCTCGAAGCGGTTTATTGCTTCCGCGCGCTTCTGGTAGGACTTGAATTTCCGTCCCTCCCCCGCACGCAGCGCCTTCGTTACAAGGTCCATCGCCGGCATTGGTCAAGAGTAGCGGTGCCGGATTAATTGCCCCTTGCTCCCTTCCGCCGAGGGGGCTAGTCTCGTGCCAGAACCCACAAGGAGGCACTCATGCGGATAGAGATTCGGGGCCGAAACGTCGAGATGACGGACGAGCTGCGTGAGACGGTGCGGAAACGCTTCCAGCGGCTGGGACGACAGGTCTCGCCGCTCGCGACCTTGGAGGTGGTGCTCTCGGAGGAGCGCAACCCGCGGGTTGCCGACAGCCAGGTGGCGGAGGCGACGTTCTATCTGAAGGGAGTGACGCTGCATGCCCGGGAGTCCAGCCCGGAGATGACCCACTCGGTGCACGAGCTTGCCGAAGACATCAGCCGGCAGGTGAAGAAGCACCGCGACCTGCGTCGCAAGCGCCGTCGTACGCGGCGGCTTGTCGACCAGATGCGAGGCCGCCCGGCCGAGGCACGGCCGTAGGGCCGCGGAGAGCCAACTAGAGGCGCCGGGCAAAGGTCACCGCAACCACACGGGACGCCCCTCCGGCCCGAAGCGCGCGAGCGCAGGCCGAGAGGGTCGCCCCGGTGGTCAATACGTCGTCGACCAGGAGGGCGCTACGCGGAGCGGCGCCCTTCGCACCGATGCGCGGCGGGTGCCCGACCCGCTCCGCCCGCCGCTTCCCGACCTGCCTGCCCCCGCCCCGCCGTTCCAGGCACTGGGAAAGCGGCGCTTCCAGCCGTGCCCCCAGCGCGGCGGCCAGCTCACCGGCCGGATCGAACCCCCGCCGCCGCAGCCGCGGCGGCGATGGCGGCACTGGCACGATCGTCCCACTCAACATGTGCGCAGGCGCCAACCACTCGATCCGTTCCGCCATCAAATCCGCGACCGTCAGCAGCCGCCGATACTTCAGCGCCGCCACCAGGTTCCGCGCCACCCCTTCGTAAGAGGCCGAAGACCAAACCCGATCCAACCCAGCCGGCCCGTTCCCCATGAACGGATCCGCATCCGCCAACCGCCGCCCGCACCGCGTGCAAACCACCGCCTCCGACCGACAGCTCCGCCCGCAGGAAGCACACAACGCCGGCACCAGCGCCACCCCAATCGTCGGCAGAAGATCCATGCCCCGACCCTGCCGAGCCAAAGCGCACCCGTGGCGCGCACAAAGCAAATTCTTTGCGCCAACTCTGCGTCAAGAGGGTGCCGGTGGGGGTCCCTGGGTACTCAGCATGGAGCCGCGCCTAACCGCCCGAGGCGTCAGCCCAGAAACGAATCACGCGGCGGAGGTGCTCCCAGGGACCCCCACCGGCACCCTCCCCTCCGGCCGCTGTTAGGGACGAGCCCCTGCGATCGCGCCGATCAGAACCTGCCGCGCCGGGATCTTGGCGTTGGGGAGGGCGATGACCTCTTTGAGCCGCGCCCCGTCACCGACCTTGACGTTGTCGCCGATCACCGCCGGGCCATCGATACGGACGTCGTCGCCGATCTCGCAGCCGGGGCCGAGGAGGACGGGGCCGAGGAGGTCGGGCTCGCCCTCCATCCGTTCGCCGCTGCGGTAACCGTCGACCAGCTTCCCCTCCTGGTCGACCTCGACCGCCCCCGTGAGGGCGTCGACGTTGCCCTCGCGCAGCTCCTCGAGGTTGCCGATGTCGTTCCAGTAGGCCTCGATCTCGTGCGAGTAGAAGGGGACGTCGCCCTCCAGTAGGCGCGGGAAGACGTCCATCGCCCAATCGGCGAAGCCGGCCGGGTCGTCCTCCCCAGCCGCCTTGCTCGTCCCCGGCTCGGGGAAGAAGTCGAAGATCTCCTTGCGGAACATGTAGATGCCGCAGTTGGCGAGGTCGGAGAGCGCTTCGGAGGGGTCCGGCTTCTCCTGGAAGCCCTGGATCCGCCAGTCGGCGCCGACGATCGCGACACCGAACTGGCTCGTGTCCTGCACCCGCTTCATCGCCAGGGTGGCGATCCCGTCGTGGGACTCGTGGAACTCGCGCATCGCCGTCAGGTCGATGTCGGTGAGCGCGTCGCCGCTGATGATCAGGAAGGAGTCGCCGAGAAACCCGGCCGCGTTGCGGACGCCGCCCGAGGTCCCCAGCAGCTGCTCCTCGCGGCTGTAGGTCAGCGAGACCCCACAGCTGCCGCCGTCGCCGAAGTAGCCCTCGATCAGGTCCGGGAACCAGTGCAGGTTGGCGATCGTCTCGGTGAAGCCGTGGCGGGCGAGTAGGCGGAGGATGTGCTCCATCACCGGCTTGTTCAGCACCGGGACCATCGGCTTCGGCATCTCGTAGGTGATCGGCCGCAGCCGCGTCCCCAACCCCGCTGCCAGCACCATCGCCCTCACGCCGCCATCCCCTCCTTCAGCTTGTCGATCGCAACGATGCTCCCCGGGTCGACGCCGCGCAAACTCGCCATCTCCATCGAGACGAGGTCGCCGAGCAGGGTCGACCAGAGCAGCCGTTCGACGCGGTTGGAGCCAGCGGTCTCCAGCCGCACCACCGTGACTCCTTCGGCCTCGATCAGGTCGGCGGTGAGCTCGAAGCGCTGGCGCTCGCGCGGGTGCTGGTCGCAATCCTCCAGGAAGACCGCGGCCATCGGCCCGGCCCCCGCGTCCGGCGACCAGCCGCAGATCTCGTTGTGGTCGGCCTCGGGCAGCTCCGAGTAGAAGGCTGGCGCCTTCGCGTTCTCGTTGATCTGGGACTTCCACCGTCGTGCGACCGGCGTCGTCAGGTCGCTGCCGTAGATGACGGTGGCAGCGCCATCGAGGGCCGCAGCCACCTCTCCCGCCCGCCCTCGCAGCTCGTCGAGGCGGACCTCGAGGAAGGCCGCGGCGGCGTCGATCTCGGTGCGGATGCGGGGCCCGACGCCAGCTAGGGCCGCCGCCTCGGCGGCGATCGCGAACATGTAGGCGACGGCGAACCGCGGTTGGAAGATCCCGGGCAGCCCGATTACCGGCACCCCCGCCTCGCGCGCCCCCTCGACCAGCTGGCCCCCGGTGCTGGCGACCAGCCGCCGCGTCCCCAGCACCTCGGCGGCCTCGAAGCAAGCGAGCGTCTCCTCGGTATTGCCCGAGTAGCTCGAGCAGAGCACCGTCCACTCCGGCGTTGCCCAGCTCGGCAGCTCGTAGCCGCGGATCGAGACCATCGGCTTGGTCAGGCGGTCGCCGAGGGCGGCGGCGGCAAGATCGCCGCCGATCGCCGAGCCACCCATCCCGCAGATCATCAGCCCCGCCGAATCGGCCGGCTCCAGGCGAGCCGTTTCGACCCGCCAGAGGGCGTCGCGGAGCTGGTCGGGAAGGCCGAGAACGTCGTCGAGCAGGTTGCTCATCAGGCGGGGACTCTTTCATCCCGGCCGACCACCGCGTTGACGAGCTGGGCGCCCGGCTCGACCTCGGCGCCGGGAGCGAGGATCGATCCGCGCACGAGCGCGTCGCGGCCGACCGTGCAGCCGTCGAGCAGGACCGAGTCCTCGACTTCGGCTCCGCGCTCAACGCGGCAGCCACCGGCGACGACGGCACGGGGGCCGACATTGGCCTCCTCATCGATCGCCGCATCGCCGGCGACAAGCAGGCCCGGAGCGGTTGGCCGCACCTGCGTCTCGACCCGCTGCTCGAGGATGTCCCAGCTCGCTTGCAGGTAGCGCTCGGGCGTTCCGATGTCCATCCAGTAGCCCTCGAGCAAAAGCCCGCAGAGGCCGTCGCCGACCAGCCGCGGGAAGACTTCGCGCTCGATCGAGACCGCCTGCCCCGCCGGCGCCAGGTCGAGCACCGAGCGCTCGAGCACGTAGGCGCCGGCGTTGACCTGGCCGGGAACCGTCTTCCCAGTCTTCTCCAGGAACTCCAGCACCCACCCGTCTTCGTCGCAGTTGACCAGCCCGTAGGCGGAGGAATCGTCGACCGGGTGCAGACCGATCGTCGCCCTGGCGCCGCGCTCCTCGTGGGCGCGGACCAGCGCCGAGAGGTCGAGGTCGGCGAGGACGTCGCCGTTGAGGGCGAAGAAGCGGTCCTCGAGCCGGTCGCCGAGGGCGTCGGCGGCAAAGCGGATTGCCCCGGCGGTGCCGAGCGGTTCGGGCTCGGCGACGTAGGTGATCTCGACCCCCGCCCGCTCCTCCTCGCCGCCCAGCGCCTCGCGCAGGACGTCAGGCAGGAAACCGCAGGCGAGGACGACCTCGGTGACGCCGTGGCCCGCGAGCCACTCGATCGCGTAGGCGAGGAAGGGCCGGTCGACCAGCGTCACCGCCGGCTTCGGGATGTGGGTGGTCAGCGGCCGGAGACGCGTCCCCTCTCCCCCGACTAGGACGATGGCCTGCACTAGGAGGCGGGCGCCGGCTTCGGTGAGTTCACGGTGCGGCCAATCCCCTCGTACTCGAATCCGGCCTTCGTCAGAGCCTCGGGGTCGAGGAAGTTCCGTCCGTCGACGACCAGGGCCCGGTTCATCCGCTCGGCGGCGGCGGCCCAGTCAAGCTCCGCGAACTCCTTCCACTCGGTCACCAGCACAACGGCGTCGGCGCCCTCCAGCGCCCCCAGCGCCGAGGTTGCCATCTCGACCGAGCCGAGCAGCTCGGAGGCGCGTTCGGCGGCGACCGGGTCGTAGGCGACGACCTCCGCCCCCTCGCCCTGCAGCCGCGCCGCCAGGACCAGGCTCGAAGCCTCGCGCATGTCGTCGGTGTCGGGCTTGAAGGCCAGTCCGAGCAGTGCCACCCGCTTGCCGATCAGCGAGCCGAGGTGCTTCTCGAGCTTGCCGACGACGCGGCGCTTCTGCAGCTCGTTGACCTCGATCACCGCGGTCAGCAGCTGGAAGTGGTAGCCGGTGTTGCCGGCCAGCATCTTCAGGGCGCTGACGTCCTTGGGGAAGCAGCTGCCGCCGTAGCCGATGCCCGCCCGGAGGAAGGAGCTGCCGATCCGCTCGTCGAGCCCCATCCCCTGCGCGACCTGGCCGACGTCGGCACCGACCTCCTCGCAGACGTTGGCGATCTCGTTGATGAAGGAGATCTTCGTCGCCAGGAAGGCGTTGGAGGCGAGCTTGATCATCTCGGCGCTGGCGACGTCGGTGCGGAGGATCTCGCCGCCGAGCGGCCGGTAGAGCTCTTCGACCGAGCCGGCCGCCGCCTCGTCGCCGGGGTCAGCGCCGATGACGACGCGATCGGGGTTCATGAAGTCCTTGACCGCGGTCCCCTCCTTGAGGAACTCGGGGCAGGAGACGTAGGAGAGGCCGGGCATGTCGCGGCGGATCGACTCGCCGGTTCCGGCCGGCACCGTGCTCTTCATGATCAGGACGTGGTCGCTGTCCTCGGGCAGCTCCTGGACGACCGCGCGCACCCGCGAGAGGTCGGCGTCGCCGGAGTAGGTCGGGGGCGTGTCGACGCAGACGAACAGCAGCTTCGCGCCGGCGAGGATTTGGTCCATGTCGGTGGTGAAGGTGAGCCGCTCGGCGTTGCGCTGCAACAGATCCTCGAGGCCGGGCTCGTGAATCGCCACCTCGCCGCGGGAGAGGGAATCGACCTTCTCCTGGACGATGTCGCGGGCGATCACCGGGTGGCCGAGCTCGGCGAAGCAGGCGGCGGTGACGAGGCCGACCCAGCCGACCCCGATGACTCCGACGGTGCTCTTCTGCTCGCTCATCCCCTGCTCCTTCCAGCCTTGTGCTGCTTCTTCTTGTGCTTCGGGATGATCACCTTCGCCGACCGCGCCATCCCGATCATCTGATCGTTGCTCAGGGTTCGCAGCAGGTCGTTGGAGATCCAGTAGGCGTTGTCCCCACGCCGCCAGGCGACCATCTTCACATTTTCGCCGTCGACGTAGATGTCGTACTCACGCCCGTTTATCGTCTTGGTCAGGCTTGGATCCTCAAGAATGGGCGGATTCGACCAGCCGCGGATCCCCTGCACCCCGAAGTAGTGGATGCCATCGGACATTTCCGCGACCATCACCATCCGATAGGCGACGTGGCGATTGCCGTCTTCGTCCTTGAGGTTGTAGGTGTAGGGGTCGACGACCTTCTCGTAGGGGTCGCTTTCGACGAAGCGGGTCTCCGGGGGCAGCCGGGTCGGGTAGTAGATCGGGAAGAACCCGCGGGCGCGGCGGGCGGCGATCTTCCCCTCCGCTTCCCCGGCTTCGCGCGCCGGCACGAGACCGTCGCTGCCGGCCTTGACCACCTCGACCTTCGGCTTCTTCGGCTTGCTCTTGTGCTTCGACTTGGGTTTCTCGTGCTTCTTCTTCCGGCCAGCTTCAGCTTCTTCACGCTGCCGGCGCTGGGCCGCTTTCGCCTCCTGCACCGTCTCGCCGCCGAGGAATTCCTGCACCGCTTCTTCGACCGCGCTTTCGGTCGTGTAGACGAAGCTGGGGCTGAGTTCGGCGGGGAAGTGGACCTCGTTGATCGTCGAGTTGCGGGAGGCGGCGAGCAGTTTCAGCACTTCCAGCAGGGTCTCCCCGTCACTGATGTCGGAGGTCGTGTAGTCGGTGAAGGCCTCGACCAGTTCGCCCTGGTCGAAGACGATGTCCTTGACCGAGATCCGCGAGCGGGCGGCGCTGAGGAACTCCTGCTGGCGGGCGGAGCGAACGATGTCGGTGTCGGTGTGCCGGTAGCGCACGTAGTCCAGCGCTTGCTTCCCACACATCAACTGGTAGCCCGGCTGGACGTTGATTTCGGCGTACTGTTCGGAGGGGGCCACGCCTTCGTTGGAGTGGTAGTAACGGCGGTCGACATCGACGTAGACGCAGCCGATCGCGTAGACGCCCTGGGCGAAGCCGAGGAAATCGACGTTGACGACGTGGTTGATCGGCAGCCCGGTCAGCTGCTTGACGGTCCGCAGGGTCAGCTTGGTGCCGCCGTAGGCATACGCTTCGTTGAACTTGCCGGTCCCGTAGCCAGGGATTTCGACTTTGAGGTCGCGCGGGATCGACATCATCGAGATCAGACCCTTGTCGGGGTCGAGCCGGACCAACATCGTCGTGTCGGAGCGGCCCGGGTCTTCCTCTTCGTTGGCGCGCTTGTCGGAGCCGATCACGAGGAAGGTCTGGGCACCGCCGTCGCCGGCGTCGGCAAGGAACTTGTTCAGTTTCTTCTGCAGCTTGTCGTTTTCGGGCCGGATCGCGTTGGCGATGCTGTCGAGGTAGAGCAGGCTCGCCGCCGCGGTGGTCCCCGCGGAGACGGCGACGATCAGCACTGCGGCGAGGAGGAACCGCCACCAGAATCGCTTCGGCTTCGGCGCCGGCTCGCCGTCTCCGCTCGGCGGCGGCTTCTTCGGGCTCCAACCCGGAATCGGCTCAGTCATCGCTGAGCCGGTCCGGGATCGCCCGCAGGAACGACTCCAGCGCCTGGCGGTAGGTCTCCAGCGAGGAGACCGAGACCCACTCGCCGGGGCCGTGGTGCCCCGCCCCGACCGGGCCGAACTCGACCGCTGGGACGCCCACCCGCAGGAACGAGACCGCGTCGGAGGCGCCGTCGCGCCCGACGCTCATCGGCTCCCCATCGTGGTGCTCGGTTGCCGAGGTGCGCAACGCCCGCACGAAGGCGGAGTCGCGGTCGACCGTGGCCGGCGGCCGCGTCAGCAGCGCCTGCACCTCGATCCCCCGCAACTCGCGCACCTGGGCGAGGATTTCCTGCGGATCCTGGTCCGGGAGGTAGCGAATGTCGACGTCGATCACGCATCGGTCGGGCACCTTGTTGAGGGCATCGCCGCCGACGATCCTCCCCAGGTTGATCGACGGCCGGTCGAAGAGCTCGGAGCTGTGCCGGGCAAACGGTAGCGACTCGATACTGCGGAAAACGTCGATCGCGTTGAGGACGGCGTTGTCGCCGAGCCAGGGCGTCGCCCCGTGGGCGGCCGTCCCCCCCACCTCCAGGCGCAGCGCCAAGACCCCCTTGGCCTCGATCCCGATGTGGAGGTCGGTCGGCTCGCCGGTGATCGCGAAGTCGCCGGTGAAGCCGGTGTCGACGAGGTGGTCGGAGCCGCGCTCTGACTCCTCCTCGGACTCCTCGTCGCCGACGATCCCCAGCCGCACCCGCACCCGGTCCTGCTCGGCCATCGCCGCCGTCACCATCATCATCGCCGCGACCGCGCCCTTCATGTCATAGGCGCCACGGCCGTAGAGCTTGTCCCCCTCGACCCTGGGGTCGAATTGCTCGCTGTGGGCCGGGACTACGTCAATGTGCCCGTGCAGGACCACCGTTGGCGCATCCGCCGGCCCGACCTCCGCCATCACCACCGGCAGCCCCCGGACCTCGTCCCCCCTGGTCTCGATCCCCCGAGCTTCCAGCCACCCTTGGATGAACCCGGCAGCCTCCGAAATTCCATCCGGCTCACAGGTCTCGAACGAAATCAACCGCTGCGCAAGAACCACCAGCTCCTCACTCATGCGCCCGAACCCTAGCCCGAAGAACCACCGCGCCCGGAGAGGGGAGCGGGTACCCCTCCGCAGGAATGTTCGGCGAAATGCAATCTGATTCATGCGCGGCGGAGCCGCGCAGCATGTTCTCCCCGAAGCGCAGCGAAGGGGAGGTCAATTCCGGAGGAGGGGTACCCGCTCCCCTCACGCCCCGGCAATCGAAAGAAAAGCCTCGGCCCGGTCCTTGTCTTTCTGCGCCCGGGCGTGATCGGCGCTGCCCTCCTCGGACTCCGAGAGCCGCTGCTCCGCATCTGCGAGCTGCTCTTTCAGGGCGCCGCTGTCGAGCTCCTCGGGCGGGATTGCCTCCTCGAGCAGGAGCCGGGCGCGGTTGCCGTAGACCTGCAGCCAGCCGTGGGCCTGGGCGTAGCGCTTGGTCTCCGAGTCGGAGACGTGGAGGCGGAGCTCGGTCGGCCGCAGCGCCGCGAGCACGGGCGCGTGGTTGGCGAGGATGCCGATTTCGCCGACCTCGGTCCGGGTCGAGACCTGGCGCGCTTCACCGCTCCAGACCTCCCCCTCCGGGGTCAGGACCTCGACGTCGACCATGTGCTCCGCCGCCATCGGGACTCCTTACGCCGCGGCGCCGGACTTGGCGTTCTCGAGGACCTGGTCGATCGAGCCCTGCATGTAGAAGGCGCCCTCGGAGAGGTCGTCGTGCTCGCCGTCGAGGATCTCGCGGAAGCCGCGGACCGTCTCGGCGACCGGCACGTACTCGCCGGAGCGGCCGGTGAACTGTTCGGCGACGAAGAACGGCTGCGAGAGGAAGCGCTCGATCTTGCGGGCGCGGGAGACCGTCTGGCGGTCCTCGTCGGAGAGCTCGTCGATGCCGAGGATGGCGATGATGTCCTGCAGCTCCTTGTAGCGCTGCAGCACCTCCTGAACCTCGGTCGCGGTGCGGTAGTGCTCGTCGCCGACGACGTCGGGCTTGAGGATCGTCGAGGTCGAGTCGAGCGGGTCGACCGCCGGGTAGATCCCTTTCTCGGAGATCGACCGCGACAGCGCCGTGGTCGCGTTGAGGTGGGCGAACACCGAGGCCGGAGCCGGGTCGGTGTAGTCGTCGGCGGGGACGTAGACCGCCTGGATCGAGGTCACCGAGCCGCGGTCGGTCGAGGTGATCCGCTCCTGCAGGCCGCCCATCTCGGTCTCCAGCGTCGGCTGGTAGCCGACCGCCGAAGGCATCCGGCCGAGCAGCGCCGAGACCTCGGAGCCCGCCTGGACGAAGCGGAAGATGTTGTCGATGAACAGGAGCACGTCCTGGCCGCCCTGCTCGCGGTAGTACTCGGCCATCGTCAGCCCGGAGAGGGCGACGCGCAGGCGCGCGCCCGGGGGCTCGTTCATCTGGCCGAAGACGAGCATGGTCTTGTCGATCACGCCCGACTCTTTCATCTCGAGCCAGAGGTCGTTCCCCTCGCGGGAGCGCTCGCCGACGCCGACGAAGGCGGAGAGGCCGGAGTGCTCCTCGGCGATGTTGCGGATCAGCTCCTGGATCAGCACGGTCTTGCCGACGCCGGCGCCGCCGAACAGCCCGACCTTGCCGCCTTTCGCGTAGGGAGCGAGGAGGTCGATGACCTTGATCCCGGTCTCGAGGATCTCCTGCGTCGGGGTCAGGTCGGAGGCCTTCGGGGCCGGGCGGTGGATCGGCCAGCGCTCGCCGTCCTCCAGCTCGGGGCCGTTGTCGATCGGCTCGCCGAGCAGGTTGAAGATGCGGCCGAGGGTCGCGTCGCCGACCGGGACCGTGATCGGGCCGCCGGTGTCGGTGACGGCGGCGCCGCGCTCGATCCCGTCGGTGGCGTCCATCGCGACCGCGCGGACGCGGTCGTCGCCGAGGTGCTGCTGGACCTCGCAGACGAGGACGGCCGATTCGCCGTCGCCGTCGCCGCCGCTGGTCTCGATCGTCACCGCCGAGAAGATCTCCGGCAGCTTGTCCGGGAAGACGGCGTCGATGACCACTCCGGTCACCTGCTCGACGCGCCCTACGTTGGTTCCGTTTCCGTTGCTCTCAGCCATGGGTTCCTTTTCTCGTCGCCAAATTCGATTCGTCGTCTAGCCGAGCGCCTCGGCGCCGCCGACGACCTCCAAGATCTCCTGCGTGATCTCCGCCTGACGGACCCGGTTCATCTCCAGGGTCAGGTCGCCGATCATCGTCTCCGCGTTCTCGGCCGCGTTCCGCATCGCGGTCATCCGCGCTCCCAGCTCCGAGGCCGCCGACTCCAGCAGCGCCCGGTAGACCGAGATCGTCACGTACTCCGGGATCAGCCGCGCCAGCAGCTCCTCCGGATCGGGCTCGTAGATCCACTCCGAGCGGCTCTGAGCCTGCTCTGCCTCGGTTTCCTCTTCGTCGGCGGCTTCCTCGTCGCCGGCGCCCTCGCCGATCACCTCGGCCTGCTGCAGCGGTAGCAGCGTCTGGCGCCATACGTGCTGGGTCAGCGGCGAGACGAAGCGGTTGTAGATCAGCTCGACCCGGTCGAGGTCCTCGTCGACGTAGCGCGCGGTCAGCGCCTCGCCGATTTCGCGGGCGTTGGCGAAGGCGGGCCGGTCGGTGAAGCCGACGTAGGAATCGGTCACGTCCATCTTGCGGAAGGTCAACGCGGAGACGCCCTTGCGCCCGACCACGGCAAAGGTGGGCTCGGCGCCCTCCTCGCGGACTTTCTGCGCCATCCGCATCCCCTCGCGGATGATGTTGGAGTTGAAGGCGCCGGCGAGACCGCGATCGCCGGTGACGAGGACGATCCCGACGCGCTTGACGTTCTCCCGCTCTTCCAGGACCGGGACCCGCGGGATGCCGCCGGCCTGGGCGGCGGCGCGGCGGGTCAGCTTTCGCATCCCCTCGGCGTAGGGCCGCATGTCGGAGATCCGCTGTTCGGCCCGCCGCAGGCGCGCCGCCGCAACCATCTCCATCGCCCGCGTGATCTTGTTGATGTTCTTGACCGACGCGATGCGGTTCTTGACTTCCTTCTGCGTTGCCATAGCGGAGCTCCGGGCGGACTAGGCCGGCGTCGCCTCCTGGGAGCTGTCGGACTCTTCGGGGTTGCCGGGCTCGCCCGGGTCCTCGTCCTCGACCCCAGCGGTACGGGCCGGGGCCTCGCGCTCCTCCTTGGAGTGGACGCGGTCGGACTCGCCCTCCTCGAGCGGATCGCCGTGCTCGTCGAAGTCGGGGCCGAAGTCGTCGACGAAGTCGGCGATCGCCTGCCCCAGCTCCTTCTCGTCGTCCTCCTCGAGCTTGCCGCTCTCTTCGATCCGGCCCAGCAGCTCCGACTTCTCGGAGTGCAGGCGGGTCCGCAGATCGGCGAGGAACTCGCCGACGCGCTCGACTTTGATCCGGTCGAGGTAGCCGCCGGTGCCCGAGTAGATCGAGGCGACCTGGTCGCCGACCGAGAGCGGTTCGCGCTCTTTCTGTTTGAGGAGCTCGACCAGCCGTTCGCCGCGGGTCAGCGCTTTCTGGGTCTCGGCGTCGAGCTCGGAGCCGAACTGGGCGAAGGCCTCGAGGTCACGGTATTGGGAGAGGTCGAGGCGCAGTTTTCCGGCGACCTTCTTCATCGCCTTCGTCTGCGCGTTGCCGCCCACCCGCGAGACCGAGATGCCGACGTTGATCGCCGGGCGGACCCCCGAGAAGAAGAGGTCGGACTCGAGGAAGATCTGGCCGTCGGTGATCGAGATCACGTTGGTCGGGATGTAGGCGGAGACGTCGGAGGCCTGGGTCTCGATGATCGGCAGCGCCGTCAGCGAGCCGCCGCCGAGCTCGTCGTTCAGCTTCACCGCCCGCTCCAGCAGGCGCGAGTGCAGGTAGAAGACGTCGCCCGGATAGGCCTCGCGACCGGGCGGGCGCCGCAGCAGCAGCGACATCTGCCGGTAGGCGGAAGCGTGTTTGGTGAGGTCGTCGTAGACGCAGAGGGCGGCTTTGCCGTTGTAGAGGAAGTACTCGCCCATCGCGCAACCGGCATAGGGGGCGATGTACTTGATCGGCGCCGCCTCGTCGGCGGGGGCGGCGACGATGATCGTGTTCTCCATCGCGCCGTTTTCCTCGAGCGTCTCTTTCAGCTGTACGACCGTCGACATCCGCTGCCCGATCGCGACGTAGATGCAGATCAGGTCCTTGTCCTTGTTGTTGATGATCGTGTCGATCGCGATCGCGGTCTTGCCGGTCTGGCGGTCGCCGATGATCAGCTCTCGCTGGCCACGGCCGATCGGGATCATCCCGTCGATCGACATCAGCCCGGTTTGGACGGGTTCCTCGACCGGCTGGCGCTGGACGACGCCGGGGGCTTTGAACTCGGCCGGGCGGGTCTCGGTGGTGGCGATCTCGCCGCGGTCGTCGAGCGGGCGGCCGAGCGGGTCGACCATGCGGCCGAGCAGCGCCTCGCCGACCGGGATCTCGAGCAGCTTGCCGGTCCGTTTGACCGTGTCGCCCTCGACGATCTCGTCCCAGCTGCCGAAGAGCACGGCGCCGACGTTGTCGGCCTCGAGGTTCAGCGCCAGGCCGGTCACCCCGTGGGGCAGCTCGAGCATCTCCAGCGCCATGCAGTTGTCGAGCCCGTGGATGCGGGCGATGCCGTCGGCGACGGACAGAACCGTGCCGACCTCGGTGAGGTCGGCGGAACCGGTCTCCAGTCCCTCGATCCGCTCTCGCAGGATGCTTGCGATCTCGTCGGGCTTGATCTCCATCGGGTGCTCTCTGCCTCCTTACGCCGCGGTGGCGACGCTCTTTCGAAGTTTCTCCAGGCGACTGCGGATGCTGGCGTCCAGGACCATGTTGCCGACCTGGAGGACGATGCCACCGAGGATGTCGCCGTCCACCTTGCTGGACAGGTCGACCTCCTCCCCGGTCTGGCGTTCGACCTCCTGGCCGATTTTCTCGACGACGGCCGGGTCCAGCTCGACGGCGCTGGTGATGGTGACGTCGATACGGCGGTTCTCTTGTTTCCAGAGCTCCTCGAACTCGCGGCGGATGCGGAAGATCTCCGTCATCCGCTGCTTGTCGACGAGCAGCTCGAGGAAGTTGATCAGCTCGGGCTCGGCGCCCGTGATCGCCCGCTCGATCCCCTCCCGCTTCTCCGTCGAGGAGAGGTAGGGGCTGAAGAAGAAGACCTGCAGCTCGCGGTTGTCGTCGACCTCGTCGGCCACTTGGGCGAGCTGCTGCTGCAGCGCGTCCAGCTTGCCTTTGTCGCGGCCGACCTCGAAGAGCGCCTCGGCGTATACGCGAGCTGCGTCGGCCATGAGCTAGTTCTTCTCCGACCCCGAGAGCGTCGAGAAGTCGACCTCGCCGAGCGCCTCCTCGACGAGGCGCTTCTGGTCCTCGGTGTCGAGGGATTTGCGCGTGACCCGCTCGGTGGCGAGCACGGTCAGGTCGGCAACCTCCTGGCGGATCTGGTCGAGCGAACGGCGCGTCTCCGCCTCGATGTCCCGCTTAGCGGCCTCGACCAGCTCCTCGCGTTTCTCCTTGCCGGCCGCCGCGGCCTCGGCTTCGGCGGTCTCGGCGGACTTGCGGGCGCGGGCCATGATGTCGTCGGCCTGCTCCCGCGCCTCGGCGAGGCGGGCGCGGTACTCCGACAGCAGCTCGTCGGATTCCTTGCGCTGCCGTTCGGCGGCGTCGATCGACTCGCTGATCATCTTCGCGCGTTTGTCGAGCGCTTCCTGGATTTTCGGGAAGGCGACCTTGCTCAACACCCACATCGTGATCAGGAACAGGACCAGCGTCCAGATCATCAGGCCGAGGCCCGGGCTGACCAGGAAGCTACCGCCGCCTTCCTCGCCGTGCTCGGCCGCCTCTGCGGCCAAGGGGACTATGTAGCCGAGCAGCTCCATCGACCTAAGCGAGGAAGAACGCGATCAGACCGAAGATGAAGGTGTAGAAGGCGACCGCCTCGGTCAGCGCGAAGCCGAGCCAGCGGATGCTTTCCAGGTCGCTTTTCATCTCCGGCTGGCGGGCGACCGACTCGATCTCCTTACCGAAGATGAAGCCCACGCCGATGCCGGCGCCGATCGAACCGAGCCCGGCGCCGACGCCGAGGGCGATCGCTTTGCCGGCGCTTTCCACGGCTTCGCTGGAGACCTCGGCAAGAGGTAGAACGGTGGGATCCATCGAGTGTTGCTCCTTTTCTAGTGGGAGGCGGAGGTCGCTCCGCCGATGTAGATAGCGCTGAGGGTCGAGAAGATGAATGCCTGCAGGGTGGCCACCAGCCCGACCTCGAAGATGAAGAAGGCGAAGGCGAGCGGGAAAGTAAGCGCCCCGAGGGCGGCGATCCCCAGCAGCACCGCCAACCCGCCGCCCATGAAGAGCAGCAGCAGGTGGCCGGCGAGGATGTTGGCGAAGAGACGAACGGAGAGGGAGATCAGCCGCACGAAGTGGGAGATCACCTCGATCACGAAGATCGCGCCCTTGCCGACCGGGCTCATCTCCTCCAGGCCCGGGGGCAGCCAGCTCTTGAAGTAGGGGCCGACGCCCTTGGACCGGATCCCCTCGACGTGGTAGGAGAGCCAGACGACCAGCGTCAGCACCAACGGGATGGCGATGTTGGCGGTGGCGGCGTAGATCGCGAAGGAGGGGATCTCGAGGCCGCCGATCGAGAAGGTGTGCTCGGTGTTGGTCGGCAACGGCAGGAAGCCGAGCATGTTCGAGAACCAGATCCAGAAGAAGAGGGCGCCGATGAAGGGGAACCACTTGCGCGCCAGCTCGCCGTGGAGGCTGCCGCCGGTGATCGTGTTTTTGGTCAGGTCGTAGGCCATCTCGACCGCCGCCTGGACCCGGTTCGGGCGGTCGACCATCCGCCGCGCGATCCAGACCATCACCGCGATCGTCAGGAGGCTGGCGAGGAACAGGTAGAGCACCGCCTTGTTGATGCTGAAGTCGATGCCGGCGAGGTGGATCGAGACCCACGGTTCGAGTTTGAACTCGTTCTGGGGCTTGAAGGCTTCGTTCTTGCCGTCGTTGCCGAAGATCAGCAGCAGCAGAATCGACACAGCCAGGTAGATGCCGAAGCCGATGAAGACCTTCGCCTTGGTGCTCACGCCGCTCCCTTGACCTCGGGCTGGTCGTCGAACAGGTGCGTCAGCCCCTGCGCGGCGAAGGAGATCGTGAACAGGGCCAGCAGGAGGAGGGCGGCGGCGAGGCCGGACTCCCGTTCGGCGACCCCAACCAGGAGCACGCAGGTCGCCATCAGCCAGACGCGGCCGAGGCCGCTGCCGGCGACGATCCCCATCGCCTTCTGGCGGTTGCCGGCGGCCAGCTCCTGCTTCATCCGGCGCTGGGCGAGAACCTGGATCCCCCGCTGCGTCAGCCAGGCAGCCGCCGCCACCGCGTACCCGAGCAGCGGCAGGTCGCCGACCAGGAAGACGGCGAGCGCGACGAGCAGCGCGATTAGATCGACGTACTTTGGAGGAGACATAGATCAGGAACAACAGGAACAGCAGCAGGAACGGCAGGCAGGAAAGACAGGAAAACGCCCAGCTCGGGGCAGAGCGGGCGCACAGGTGACTATATAGAAGAGACCCCTGGAATGGCTCTGTGGAGCCACTTCGTGAGGGTTGACACTACCGCCGAGCAGTTATTTGATCGCCTCGAACTCGCCCGTCTCGGGATCGACAGCCGGGAAGGTCCCAGTTTCAAGCTCCTCTTCGACGGCGCGCTCGACTTCCCCGGCCTTCGGCTCGGGGGCGCCGGCCTGGCGGCGCAGGGTGACCAGTTGGCGGAGGCGGGTCTGACGCAGCTTGAGGATCTCCAGCACCTCGACCAGGTAGACGCTGGCCGCCAGGGCGAGGACGCCGAAGAGGGCGATCACCGTGGTCCAGAGCGGGTCGAAGTTGCCGTGGTCGTCGCTGTAGGGGACGAAGCGCAGCGCCAGGGCGAGGAGCGCCATCACAGCGGTCCAGCCGTAGAGGTAGAGCAGGGTGCGGCGTTGGGAGAAGCCGATGTCGGCCATCCGGTGGTGGAAGTGCCAGCGGTCGGCTTTGTAGATCGGTTTTCCGTATTTGAGCCGCTTGGCGACGACGAAGCCGGTGTCGAGGATCGGCACCGCGAGGATGATCAGCGGTAAGAACAGGGCAACGACCGCGTTCGTCTTCAGCGCCCCCTGCACCGCCACCGCCCCGAGCAGGTAGCCGAGCAGGTTGGAGCCGGTGTCCCCCATGAAGGTGCTGGCCGGTGGGAAGCCCCAGCGGAGGTAGCCGAGGGCGGCGCCAGCGGTGAGGGCGGCGAGGACGCCGGCGGCAGTGCGGTCGAGCGAGAGGGCGATCGTCGCCAGGGTGACCCCGGAGATGACGGCGACGCCGGCGGCGAGGCCGTCGACGCCGTCGATCAGGTTGATCACGTTGATCACGGCGACGATCGCGATAACCGTGCCGACGTCGCCGAGGTGGACGACCCCTCCCCCGGGCAGGGTGAGGAGGTCGACGGTGCCCGGGGTGAGGCGGCCGAAGAAGGGGAAGGTGAAGTTGTCGACGGTGACCCCGGCCGCGACCGGGATGACGACGGCGGCAGTCTGGCCCAGCAGCTTCACCGCGGCGGAAAGGTCGAAGACGTCGTCGAGGACGCCGACCAGGGCGATCGCCACCGCGCCGATCAGGATCGCATGGCTTTCGCCATCGCTTGGGAGCCAGACGAGGCCGGCGACGAGGACGCCGCCGAGAATGCCGAGGCCGCCGAGCTTTGGCGTCGGGGCGAGGTGGAGCTTGCGCTCGCTCGGGTAGTCGATCGCGCCGACCCGCAGCGCCAGCCGCTTCGTCAGCGGCACCAGCAGCAGCGCGAGCAGGCCGGCGACCAGGAAGGAGAAGAGGGCGTCGGCGTCAGTTGGCATAGCGGTCGAACCAGAGGGTAAGCGCCATCAGCCCCCAGATCTGGCGGCTGAGATCCTCCTGACCGGAGATGTGCCGGTCGAGGATCGGGGTCACGGCGGCCGCATCGAGCAGGCCCTGGCGCTCGATCGCCCCCGGCGCCAGCACCTCGCGAGCGAACGGCTCCAGCGGTCCCCGCAGCCAGGCCGCGAGCGGGATCGAGAAGCCCTGCTTGCGGCCGTGGACGATCTCCTTCGGCAGCAGCGGCGCCAGCGCCTTCCGCAGCAACCGCTTCTTCGAAAAACCCCGGACCTTCATCCGCCGCGGCAGCGAGAAGGCGAACTCGGCAACTCGCTGGTCGAGGAAGGGGACCCGCAGCTCCAGCGAGTGGGCCATGCTGAGGCGGTCGGTCTTGACCAGGAGGTCGTCGACCAGGTAGATGCCGAGGTCGACGTCCTGCATCCGCGCCAGCGGATCGGCGCCGGCCGTCTCGGCGTAGCGCTCGCGGTAGAGGTCGAGCGGGTCCCAGGTCGAGGCCTTGGCCCCGGCGAGCTCGACGCGCGCCCGCGGATCGAAGATCTCCTTCCAACCGTGGTGACGCTCCAGCGGCGACAGGGCGGCGGCGCGGGCGAAGCGCCTGGCTTTGTAGTCGAACCCGACCCGCTCGTGGCGGCTCGGCAGCGCCTCGGCCAGGGGTCGCGCCAGCGGCGCCAGGCGGCCGACGCGGCGGGCGAGGAGGTCGGCGACGTAGGTGTAGTAGCCGCCGAAGAGCTCGTCGCCGCCCTCGCCGGACAGGGCGGTCTTCACGTGCTCGGAGGCGAGCTGGGAGACGAGGTAGGTGGGCAGCGCCGAGGAGTCGCCGAAGGGCTCATCGAAGGCCTCGACCAGCCGCGGCAGCAGCTCGACCGCGTCGGGGCGGAGGACCAGCTCGTGGTGATCGGTGCCATAGCGCTCGGCGACGAGGCGGGCGCGGGAGAGCTCGTCGAAGCCGGCCTCCTCGAAGCCGATCGAGAAGGTGCGCAGCGGTTCGCCAGTGTGGACGCTGGCGAGAGCGGCGAGGCCGCCGGAGTCGACGCCGCCCGAGAGCAGGACGCCGACGGGCACGTCGGCAACGAGGTGGGCGCGGACGCTGTGGTCGAGGACCTCGCGCAGCTCCACCGCCAGCTCGTCCTCGGAGCCGCTCCGCGGCGACTCCCCGGGCACGGGTCCCGGCCGCGCGTAGCGGCGCGTCTGGAGCTCTCCCCCCTCCCAGCTCAGCAGGTGCCCCGGGGGCAACTTCCGCGCCTCCTTGAAGATCGTCAGCGGCGCCGGGATCGAGTTGAAGGCGAGGTAGGCGGAGACGGCCTTCGGGTCGATCTCCCGGGAAAAACCGGGCTGCTCGAGCATCGCCTTCAGCTCGGAGGCGAAGGAGAGGCTGCCGGCGACGTGGCGGTAGTAGAGCGGCTTGATCCCGAAGCGGTCCCGCGCCAGCAGCAGCCGGCGGCGGCGCTTGTCCCAGAGGGCGATCGCGAACATCCCCCGCAACCGCTCGACGAACCCGTCCCCCCACTCCTCGTAGCCGTGGACGAGAACCTCGGTGTCGCAGTCGGTCGCGAACCGGTGCCCCCGCCCCTCGAGCTCCCGCTTCAGCTCGCGGTAGTTGTAGATCTCCCCGTTCTGGACGACGACCGCCGAGCCGTCCTCGTTGGCGATCGGCTGGTGTCCGTGGGCGAGGTCGATGATCGAGAGCCGCCGCGCCGCCAGCGCCACCGGCCCCTCGCAGAACATCCCGTCGTCGTCCGGGCCCCGGTGCACGAGCCGCCCGCTCATCCGCGCCACCGCCTCGAGGTCCGGCGCCTGTTCAAGGCTGGCAGTTCCACATATCCCGCACATCTGCGGGAGTCTCGCAGCCGCACTGGCGGGCAGCGGCGTGCCGTCCTCAATATCTGGGTTTTCGAATCGAGAACCTTGCGATATGGGTGGCGTCGGTTACCCCGGCAACTCCACCCCAAGACGGACTGAGGCCCGCATGTGCGGGCCTCAGTAGCAACACCTACGGACTACTAGTACTTAAGGGTTGGTGATAGTAAGCCCTTCTTTGTTCAGGTTGTCTGTATAGAGGTTGAAGGCCATCTTCGTGATTTTGCCTGTTTCCGGGCAAAGTCCGTTTGCATTCAGCCTGATGAAGGGCGGTTCTTTTTCGACTTTCAGTGTCGCCGGAGCCGTACCTGTGGTGAACGAGCCCGTGACCGGTTTGCTTTCCTCGCTCCCGTATTCGCAGGTCACCTCGGCACCGAGGATACTTGTGAATGTGAGGACGAACTTCAGCTGTTCGACCGCCCCTGTGCAGGCGCCGCCCTGCAGCTGCCATTCATCGGCGGTTTTGGTGTTCGAGATACACCAGTGTTTGCCGGCTTCGAGCGTGGGGATCTTGACTTTGACTTCACCAAGACCGCTGGTGCAGTCTTTCCCACCTGCATTGTTAAAGGAGGCTGCCGAGATTGTCCCCATCAACGAATTCGCTCCGGTGCCACCGGTGTTTGCGTGGACGGTCCCTGTCATCCAGTTTTCGTTGCATGTGACGGTGGTGCCGCCGGCGACGAACAGTGCGTGTTCCTCGTTCAGAGCTGTGATTTTCGTTCCGGTTGCCAGCGTGGTGGCGCCGTGCTTCAGCGTCACCGCGGAGGCCATTGCCGGAACCATCGCGAACGCGCCCAGCGCAACCAAGGCCGAGCAGATCGCAAGGATCTTCCTGTGCATTAGGTACTCCCTTTCTCTTCCGAGCCATTGGCTCGGTGTTTGCTGTGTTCGCTCAAAAAGAGCGGACCTTTCCTCACTTTCCTATCGGCGCAACCTCAGTGGTGTCAAGGGAGGGTTTAAGACCATCTGCTGCGCGGAAACAGAAGTCTGTGTCAAGCCGCGGTAGCGCTGCTTGATCTCCCTGCAAGTGCCGACAGCTAGCGTTAACAGGCGACATTTGTCACTCCGCTGGATGTGTCCAGAGATGATCGGGCCGTTTTGCTGCTCCAGATCATTTTTTTTGATTAACTAACTCCATGGTGACTTCAACGCAGAACCTCTGCCATAGCGTCTTCCTGGCGGTGGCATTCATCGTTGCTGTCTCCGTGCTCGCTGCTGGTTGTGGCAACGGGGACAGCGAGACGGGAGCAGCGGAACCGCAGCAGTCCAAGGCACAGTTCCTCCAACAGGCGAATGCAATTTGTCGTCAAGGGCTCGAAGAGAAGGAACGCAAGTTGGTTGCAGTGGTCGAGAAGGAAGGAAAGAGCCCGTTGGAAGGCGACTCGACGCAGCTGGAAAAGTTGTTTATCAGCGTCGTCGTGCCCGTGTACGGCGACCTGATTTCTGAATTGACGAGCCTGAGTCCGCCAACCAAGGACAGCGCCAGGGTAGAAAGGACCTGGAACGAGTATGAGGCGGCTCTGGAAGAAGCCGAAGCCGATCCCAGCAAAGTCGTCGGCGAAAACGTCTTCGATTCGGCAAATGAGGCATCTGCCCAATACGGCATGGATGCCTGCTCACTGTAGTTTCAGCCGCTCCGCGGGACAAGGCCCGGAAGGGGTCTTGTCCCGCTGTTGCATGGACAATTAGTTCTTAAGGGTTGGTGATAGTAAGCCCGTCGTGAGTCCCGCCGTCTGTATAGAGGTTAAAGGCCATCTTCGTGATTTTGCCTGTTTCCGGGCAAAGTCCGTTTGCATTCAGCCTGATGAAAGGGCGGTTCTTTTTCGACTTTCAGTGTCGCCGGAGTCGTTCTCGGCTCGGTGTTTGCTTTGTTCGCTCAAGAGAGCGGTCCTCTCCACAGGTCCTATCGGGGCGACCGCGGCGGTGTCGAGGGAGGGATCGAGGGCGTCTGCTGCTCGAAACCAGAGCGCTCTCTCGAGGAGCTGGTAGCTCTGTCTGATCTCCCTGCAAGGGTCGATGGTCGCCGGTACTAAACGACATTTGTCACTCCGCTGAATGTGTCCAGGTGAATCGGGTTGCTCTTCTTCTCCCGATGCAACGGAGCGCGAGCAGGACACAAGGCCTTCCGAGGCGTGAGATACTTCCGTTCTCTTCCGAGCCCTTGGCTCGGTGTTTGCTGTGGATCCCCCGGGATGCGTTCGCGTTCCGGGGGGTCCCCGTTCGCCCCCCAAGAGCGGGCCATCGCTTGGGTCAGGAACAGTGAAAAGCCCGGGGGATGTCTGTCCCCCGGGCCTGAAGCATCATTCGTGCTGGGCTTAAGCTAACAAGCTGGTTCCGATTCGGGGCAAGCGGTCACGGCCCAAGAGCCATAGCCGTAGCTTTCGCTGCCGGGATTGACGGGCGCGAATTCTCCTATCCAGCCACTGTTTCGGTTGGCGGTGGCGGAGATCACTTCCTGAGGACCCGTTACGTTGTTCAATTCTTGGACATAGATGCAGAGATTGCCAGGGGCCGCCTGCGGATTGACGGCGTTGCCTTCGCACTCTGGAGTGGTGGTTCCCTTTGGAACGAAATGGTCATGGGGAAAGGGAACCAGGCGCAGCGGGAAGTTGATTTCCAGATATGCACCGAAGCCCAGGGCAGAGAAGGCCCAATCACCAGTAGAGGTTTGTTCCGGCGGCAGGATCGTTTCGGTCGGCCCAGGAGGACCTTCAGGACCTGGTTCCCCCGGTTCCCCCTGCGGTCCGCGGTCTCCCTTGGGTCCAGCGGGGCCTGGCGCCCCCTGCGGACCCGCCGGCCCCTGTGGGCCGGTTTTTCCTTTGAGCTGCTTTTGCACACCGGGCGAGATTTGGCTCAGCTTCTTGATGATCACTCCTTTTGCGAAGGCCACGCCACCGAGTGCAACCACCAGGGCGATAATGGCAACAACCAAAGATGCGGCCCCAAACCTGTCCTTCAATCGAAACATCATTCCAACCTCCCTCTAGCGTGTGTTACAAAGCCCCCAGCCTCATGCCTCTACCTTTTTGCGCACCCTGCCCTAAGCGCTGGACGCACCCTTACCACCCCCCCGTTGTGAGCTTTCATCCGCACCGTAGCCCGGTGTTCGCTACGGCAGGTATCGGTGGAATTGGTGAGAAGGCTCTTTTTCCCTCCGCCCATCTGAAGGACAAACTTCGTGATCGGAGCGTCAGGAACAGCACCGAAGCTGGTGCGGATGCCGCCGTTCCTCGAGTCGATTCTCCCGGCTACGACGATCTCCAATTCGCCCCTCAGGTCCATGACCAGATCTGGCAGGGGGTTGTCGGACGAGCGGAGGTAAACGGGGCCGGAGAGCGGTTTGTCCAGCAGGGGCGTCCAGGCCTTCGCCCTGCCGTAAACCGAGCCTTTGGGGCATCTACGTGCGGCAAATTGCTTCCTGGTGCAGATCGTGACGATGTGCTCTTGGGCAAGAAACTCGGAGTGCGGTAAGGCCACCGACACCGAGCCGATATTGGCGTCGTGTTTCCGAGCCTTGACGATTGCCGTGAGGGCCGGATAGCCGCCGCGTTTGGAACTGCCGGAGAGCATCAAGGTCAACTTCGGCTTGAACTTCAGTGACCTGCACCCGTCAACCTGGAAACGGGACGAGGGAGTGGCGATCGCTCCGGTGGTGGCGGTGATCCTCGACGTGACCGCCAGCTCCGAGCAGTTGGTCGGATTGAGAGAGAATTCCGGGCGATCGATTACGACGTGGACCCGGCGGTAGACCGCGGCTACCCCTTCGATGTATTGAGGCAGGGGATCGGTCTCGACCGTCGCCACCGCGGTCTCTGGATCGACCTGCAAAGCCGAGCGAACCGTAACGGTCCCAAGATCAAATGGCCCGGCCTGGGCGGGGACGACAGTAACGATGCTGAAGGGCGCGCCTTTGTAGGGACCGGCAAGGTAGACCGCCGTCGGCGCCTTGCCCGCCTGAGGCAGCCAAAGGGGACTAGAGCCTGGACCGACCGCAATACTGAGATGGCCGATTCTGGAGCTGAAGGGACAAGCGCCCGAAGCAACTTGAGCATCGGGACAGGGATCGACGCCCTTGAGCTTGGCAAGCTCGCCCTTTGGAAGGGTGACCTCGAGAGCGGCGAGCTGCTGTTCGTGGTCTTCGCGAGTGAGATCGACGACAAGCGGAGAGAAGGCTCCGGCGATAGGGCTGGTGACGCCGGCTTCCAGCTTCGGGGAGAAACCCCTGGCGGCGCAGCCTTCGTCGATCGTCATCAGCGAGTCCCCGTTGACCGCGGGGTCGCTCGAATGGGGCGTGAGTGAATAGGAAGTGTGGTAGGTGCCGCAGACGTCAGGATTCTTCAGCGGCGCCCTGGGACCGCCCCACACGTTCAAAGAGATCTCTTCGATCGGGATCTGGGGCAGGTCCGAGAAAACAGCGGTTAGCCGGCCGGAATTGTGATCGGGCTGTATCTCGCCCGGAATCTTCACGTGCAGACCCAGCTCGTCGGTCACCAGCCAGAGGCCGAATTGGTGGCCGGGCCTGGGGGTGCGCTGGTAAATCGCTCCCTGCAGCCGGTGGGAGATGGGCGGCGAGGTGAAAGTGACGGTGCCGAGCTTGGAAGCGTCAGGGCATTGGGCGTCTACTTCTTCGTGGAAACCCACCTGATCCTCCGAGCAGGCCGCGATGCCGTCTGCTGCTCCGGCAGCGATCGCCATGCCCTCTGGCAGGTTGACCCTCGCTTCGCGCATGGTTGCGGTGGAGGGCGAGTCGACGGCGGCGCTTGGCTGCTGGGGCAGGTGCAGAGTCGTTTTCAGGCCGGTCGGTGCTCCGGCTTCGCGGCTGATCGGGGTGGCTTCGAAGGTCGGGGCGAAGGGCAGCCCTTGACAATCGGTGATCGGATCCATCGGCGCTGCCGCGGTGAAGACTCGGCCGGGTATCTGGTAGGTCGTGAGACTGAATCCGACTTCCTGGCCCTGACAGGCCGAGGGGTTGGTCATGAAGGCAATCGGCGGTAACCCGCTCGCGCGTTTGCCGCCAGGAGCTTCACAGGCGGTGCCAGGGCAGACGTTCGCTTCGCCCGACGTCAATCGCTGTTCGTCATGGGCGGGATCGGCGGGATTGCCCCAGATGATCGTTTCGACAGCTTCCGCCGGTTCCACGCCCGGTGCGCTGTGGATCGTCGCGGTGAGCCCATAGTCCCCAGCGGTCCGAACCGAGAAGTCGATGAAAATCGGGAAGCCGGCGACGTCCATACCGAACCTGGCGATTTCCCGATCAGGGTGGGGAAGTGCGAGGTTGAAGACTGGATAGGTGAGCTTCCGGTGGGGCACAAGGGTCACGCGGCTGATCCCGACCTGGGAATCCGTAGGGCATTCATCGGAGGTGAGATCGCCGGTGTTGCAGCGGGGGGTGAAATTCGGATTGCCGTAGGTGCCAGGGGGCAAGGTGATCACGACGTCTTCCATCCTGGCGTCGAGAAGTCCGTCGAGTGGATTCAATGCGAAGCTGGTCGTCAGGTCGGGGTGCCGAGCTGCCCCGGTGAGGGATGCCTCGGCGGCAACCGACTTGATCCCGAAGTCTTCGAATTCACCACTCGACGCTACCGGGCCAGCGGGGCTCGAAGAGCCGGCCGCAGAAGACGGCGGCTCCAACGTTGGCGAGTTCGTCGTGAGCTGCGATCGATCCACTGCACTTTGAGCGGCCCTTCCGAGAATTGCCCGCTTCCCGCTTTTCTTGGCGCAGCGCCTGTGGTTCTTCGCCTTGCGGTGGCAATGTCGATGCCTCCGCTGCCGCTTTTTCCTTGGGACGAGATTGCCGGCGCCACTCAAACTCGAGGAGGTGGGCCCAGGAAGCGCAGGCGGGGGAGTCAGTGGGGGGCGGCACCCATCTTCGAGGCATACCGCGGGCGGCGGGATCTGAGCGAAACCGCCGCCCACCCGCGCATCGTAGATGGTCGAGGCGCCGCCCCTCCCCGATTCCGGCGCCAACTCGTCCTGGGAGCGGAAGAAGACGTTGCTCCCGTCGCGATCGACCCCTAAGAGAACGTTGGGATTTTGGACGCCTCCGAATTCTGGGTATACCGCGGATTCTCCGGAGGTGATGAGATCTACTTCTGGCGTTCCTCCGTTCGCCGCTTCATGCCACCCATAGATGTCGTTGATGCCGTCCACGTCTTCCGGAACCAGGGCTTCGCCGGTTTCGAAGAAGACCCGCGCACCGTCCTCGCTCAGGTTGTTTATGACGATCGCCGCACCAGCCACCTCGTTGTCCTGAAGCCCGGCATCGGCAGTTGCCGGCGTCCCGGCCGGATTGCACGTCACGCACACGAGGGTTCCGCCTTCCTCCTCGTACCGATAGATCTCGATATGGCCGGCGTTGTCGTACGTGGTCAGCTGCCGCTGAGTCTCGAAGACGAAGACCTTGCCGTCCGGCGTGGTCCGGGACTGGTCCAAACCTGGCCCGCTGCCGCTGACAGGCGACACCGCAGCCGTCCATTTCGCCAGCAGCTGGAGATCTCCCGCCAGCACAGTGGTGACATATTGCGGCGACCCTTCGGTCCAGGCGTACAGGTTCGGCTGCCCCAATTCACCTTTGGAGCCGTCGAGCTGCTGCTCAGAGATGAAGTAAACGTGGGAACCGTCAGCGGAGACGTTGACCATCTGGGCGTCGGCCCCCGAGGTCACCCCTTGGTCGACGTTGGTTTCGGTGTCGAATCGGTGAATGTCACCATCGCTAACGTAGAAGAGGTAGTGGCCGTCCTCGGAGATCCCGCCAAACACGGCTTCCTCCTCGGTGATTTTCGCGGTCGTGGTGTTTTCGATTCGCGCATAGAGAGTGCCATTGATCTTGAAGGCGACCACCGTGCCATCGGCGGCAGAACCCTGGTAGACCGCGTCTTCCCCGGCGCCGGGGGTGATGTCTCCCGGCAACAGCGATACCACTCGGGTAGGGCCGTCGGGGGTGCGGTCGTAGATGGCCCCGGTGCCGGTGGGCGGAGCCTCTGGCTCGAGCTTCTTGACCGAGCAGGGACGGAATTTGTTGATCGCGATCGCACACCAGCCGCTCCCCGATGGCTGTTTACCGGTGCTGAAGATCACGTGCTCGCCGCCAGGAGCGATGAAGCGGCCCTGCGCCAGCTTTTCTTTGCCGAGACTGCCGATCCCCGTAAGCTCGAAGTTCCCATCGGGGTCGCCGAGATAGTCCGCATCACCTCCTTCGTACAAACTGCCGAAGTCGGTTCCCGGTTCTTCCACGACAGGTCCAACATGCACGAAGATGTAGCCGTGGTCGGCAGACAGGCCACCGACGTATGGCAACACCGCTTCATTTCCGAATGGAGTCGCGTGCCGCGTGATCTTCCACCCCGAAGCGGCCCGTTCCACTTGGTAGATATCAGTTCCGATCAGACCATTGCCCCCGGACGGGTTTGGCAGGGGCGTTCCCCGGGTGGCAAAGACAAAGCTGTCGCGAAACGGGCTGACGGGTTCCGTCGGGAATACGTCTTCGCCGCCTGAGTAAAACTCGACCGAACCGAGGAGTCGTCCGTTCGAATCGGGAGGACTGACCAGCTCGTAGACTCGGCAGTCGGGAAGGTCGGCGGAGGGGCCAGTGCGGAACGCTTCGTTAGGACAAGCGGCCGAGGCCGTCGCCGGTGAAAGCGACAGGCCCCACAGGATGTAGCCCACGCATACCGTATGCATGACACCCCTGCTTCCGAACCGCCGAATGGCTGCAGCAAGGCGTGTCTGCACCATCTTCATCTACAGTCCCCCTCCCCTCATTTTTCCCGTCCCGACTATAAGGAGTCGCCGAGACCTGTCAACGAGGGGGTGAGTGACTCAGATCGCTAACTCGGCAAGAGTGACCAGGCAGATCGCGTACCGGGATTGCGACGTGATCAGTGCTTGGGAGGTGAGGTGATAGCGGGGCCGCGGCCCAGGACCTTCGCCACCGTGGCGAAGAGAACTTGGAAGTAGAGGGGGACGGAGCGGTCGGCGATGTACTCCATGTCGTGGGCGAGCTTGTCGGCCCAGGTCTCCTCGCGGGTGATGCGGGTCTGGGCGAAGCCGGTGACGCCGGGGCGGACGACGAGGCGCTGCCAGTACTGGGGGATCTCGCGGCAGAGCTCGGCATAGAAGGTGGGACGGATCGGGCGCGGGCCGACGATCGACATGTCGCCGCGCAGCACGTTCCAGAGCTGCGGCACCTCGTCGAGGTGGGTTTTCCGCAGGACGCCGCCGATCCGGGTCCGCTCTTCCTCGGTCCGCCGCGTCAGCTCCTCGCCGTAATAGGGCCCGAGGCGGGTTTCCGCGTCCGGCTTCAGGGTGCGGAACTTGTACATCCAGAAGAGGTGGCCGGCCTTGCCGACGCGGGCGCCGCGGTAGAGGACCGGGCGGCCGGAGTCGAGCGCGATCACCGCCGCGATCAAGCCCAGCAGGGGTGAGAGCACGAGCAGGATCGAGGCCGAGATGAGGACGTCGAGGGCCCGCAGAACCGGGTCGATCGGCCGCGGGTCGCCTTCCGCCGCGGGCGCGACGAGTTCTTCGAGGCCGGGCTCGGCCTCGGGCAGCTCGCTCAGGAAGGCGTTATGGGATGGGGCTCTTCGCGCAATGGTTGGGCTCCGACGGTACCGAGGATGGTCTCGATTAGAAGGGCGGGATCGCGCCGTGTGGGGGTCGTCTCCGCGCTGCGCTTCTGCAGCTCGACCGCGCGCGAGTCGGTCAGCGGGCGCAGGCGGCCGGAGCGGATCAGCGCTTCGTCGACGCCGCCGAGGCGGCCGCCGTAGGTCGTGTAGACGGGGGTGCCGAGAGCGGCGGCCTCGCGGTTCATCGTCCCGCCGGCGGAGACGACGAGGTCGGCGAGGGCAACCAGGCTCTGCGCCTCGACCGCGCCCGGGGGGACGATCACCGAAGGCAGCCTCAGGCTGGTGATGAACTCGCGTTGCGCCTGCGTCCGGGGCAGGACCACCGCGTGAACTCCCTCGTCGCGGCCGAGGCGGTCGAGGACCTTGGGGAAGAGCGGGTTCGACTTGCGGTGGTAGAGCGAAACGTCGGGCGGCGGGCGGACGATGACGACGACCCGCTCCTCCTCGACGCCCAGCTGCCGCAGCGCCTCTTGGTCGGGCTCGAAGTCGTAGAGGTAGTACTCCTCCTTCAGCCCCGGATAAGGGAAGTACTTCTCCTCGGTGACGCCGAAGCGGCACAGGCGGTCGAGCGGGACCGAGTCGGGGAACATCACCCGCCGGGCGAGCCGGCAGCCGATCCGGTGCTGGGTGACCGCGTACTCGTAGTCGTGCATGTTCGCCTCGGGCACGCCAAGCGTCTTCGCCGCGATCGCGAGGTCGTTGGAGCCGTGGGCCAGTGCCAGGTCGAAACCGCGGCCGCGGCCGAACTTCAGCATCCCGGCGCTGCGCGAGGCGAGGCTGTAGGCCTTGCGCAGGCGCGAGGCGCCACCGTGGCGACCGATCGGCGTGTGCTCCATTCCGTGGAGCGCCAGCAGCTGCTGGGTCTGGGCGTAGTCGCGCGAGGTGATCTCGACGTCGTGCCCTTCGGCGCGCAAGCGGTCGATGATCGGGCGCAGCACCAGGACGTGCGCCGGGGCGCTCATGTCGACCCACACCTTCAAGGTCTTAAACGGTCGCAGCCAGCTCGGCGTAGAGCGGGAAGCGGTCCATCAGGGCGCCGGTGCGGGCGCGCAGGTCCTCCTTCGAGGACTCGAAGTGGGGGCCGAGGGCGGCGACGATCACTTCGGCGATCTCGGTCATCTCCTCCTCGCCCATGCCGCGCGTCGTCAACGCCGGGGTGCCGATCCGCAGGCCCGAGGGGTTCATCGGCGGCCGCGGGTCGAAGGGGATCGCGTTGCGGTTGACGGTGATCCCGACCTCGTCGAGGCGATCCTCCCCGGTCTGGCCGTCGAGGCCGGTCGGAGTGAGGTCGACGAGGACGAGGTGGACGTCGGTGCCGCCGGTGAGAACCGGGACGCCGCCAGCTTCCAGCCCGGCCGCGAGCGCCTGAGCATTGGCGATCGTCTGCCGCTGCCGCTGGCGGAACTGCTCGGAGGCAGCAATACGGAGCGCCACCGCCTTGGCGGCGATCGTGTGCATCAGCGGCCCGCCCTGCTGGCCGGGGAAAACCGCTTTGTCGATCGCTTTCCCGTGCTCCTCGCGGCAGAGGATCATGCCGCTCCGCGGCCCGCAGAGCGTCTTGTGGATCGTCGTCGTGACGACGTCGGCGTGCTCGACGGGGTTCGGGTGCTCGCCGGCAGCGACCAAGCCGGCGAAGTGGGCCATGTCGACCATCAGCTTCGCCCCGACCGAGTCGGCGATCTCGCGGAAGGCGGCAAAGTCGAGCTGGCGCGGGTAGGCGGACCAGCCGGTGACGATCAGCGCCGGCTTGTGCTCCTGCGCCAGGCGCTCGACCTCCTCCATGTCGACGAGAAAGTCCTCGCGGCTGACGTGGTAGGGCACCGGGTCGTAGAGCTTGCCGCTGACGTTGATTTTCATTCCGTGGCTGAGGTGGCCGCCGTGGTCGAGGGCAAGGCCGAGGAAGGTGTCCCCAGGTTCCATCAGCGCCATGTAAGCGGCGTTGTTGGCCTGGGCGCCGGCGTGCGCCTGGACGTTGGCGTGCTCGGCGGCGAAAAGGTTTTTCGCGCGCTCGATCGCCAGTTCCTCAGCGACGTCGACCTCCTCGCAGCCGCCGTAGTAGCGGCGGCCGGGGTAACCCTCGGCGTACTTGTTGGTCAGCACCGAGCCGACCGCCTCCAGCACCGCCTGCGGGACGAAGTTCTCGGAGGCGATCATCTCCAACGTCCGCTGCTGGCGCTTCAGCTCCGCCTCGAGCACCCCGGCGATGTCGGGATCGACCTCGGCGAGGGGCGCGGTCTGGAAGTTGTCGGGCACTTCAGCCATCGTCGGCCGACGATAGCAACGGGTAGGGATATCCTGGCCGCGGTGAGAAGCCGCATCTTGCTCGCTTTGCTGGCGCTGACGCTCGCGCTGGCGCTACCGGTCGTCGCCGCAGCCGCGGTCGACAATCCCTGCGAGAGCGCCGAAGCGCGCTTCCTCCTCTGCCCGAACCTGCGGATCGCGCCGCCGAGCGAGATCTACGCGCAGAAGGTCGACGGCCACGTGCTGCTGCGGGCCACGAGCGACGTCCGGAGCCGCGGCAAGGGCCCGATGGAGCTGCACGGGCGCCGCGACGGGCCGCGCTCGATGAAGACCACCCAGTGGATCTACAAGAAGGGCGGCGGCCACCTCACCCTCGCCACCGAAGCGAAGCTGCACTTCACCTACGTCGGCACCTACTTCGGCGGCTCCTACTGGAAGGTCCACCAGCTCGCCAACTTCGAGCTGCGCCGGGTCGGCCCCGACGGCGAGGTCGGCGACGTCGTCCGCACCAGCCCCAAGCTCAACTACTGCCTGCGCGACCTCACCCACACGCGCCCAGGGCGCCGCTCACCCTCGCACTGGGTCTACCCCGGCTGCAACCAGAACCCCTTCCAGGACCGGGTCCGGCTCGGAACCTCGGTCGGCTGGTCGGACATCTACCCCGCCGCCTACCACCAGCAGTGGATCGACGTCCGCGGCCTGCGCGGCTGCTTCGCCTACCGGATGATCGTCGACCCGAGGGAAAACCTCTTCGAGTCGAACGAGGACGACAACGTCTCCCAGCGCCTTGTTCGCCTGCCCTACCCCGGGCACCCCGGCTGCTGACGCCGACGGGACGAAAACGGTCCTATACGGACCGAAATCGTCCCGTCGGCCTTTAGCCGAGCCCGACCGAGGCGAGCTTGCTGGCGAGGTCGCCGGGTGAGAGGGCGCCGTCGCGGAGGATGCGCCAGCCGCCGTCCTCCTCGATCGCGGTGATGTCGACGACCGTCGACGGCAGGCCCGGCAGCTCGCCGCCGTCGATCGCCAGGTCGGCGCCATCGCGGATCGACTCGGGAACGTCCTCGAAGTGAGCCGGTGCCGGCTCGCCGCTGAGGTTGGCCGAGGTCTGGAATATGGGACACATCGTCCCCGCCAGCGACCCGCCGATCAGCCGGATTCCCAGCTGCTCGGGGTCCTGCCGGCAGGCGAGCGGGTAGCGTCGCTGCGGGTTGGCGACCACCAGCGTCACCGGCCCCGGCATCAGGGCGCTGACCGCCGCTTTGGTTCGCGGGCCCAGCTGGGAGACCAGCTCACGGATCGCCAGCGGCGAGAAGTACATGACCGCCGAGGGTTTGCCGTCGTCGCGCCCCTTCAGCCGGTGGATCTTCGCGATCGCCCCCGCGTCGAGCGGATCGCAAGCGAGCCCGTAAAGGCCGTCGGCGGGGAAGACCGCGACGCCGCCAGTCGCGATGGTGCGTTCGAGCGCCTTGCGAGCGACGTCGGCTTCGCCGCTGCGGAGTCGAATCGTCTCGGTCACGCGACCGCCCCCGTCCAGCCGATGACGACCCGCTCGATCCCAGCGAGGTCGCGTCGCGTCTCGATCCGCTCGAAGCCCACCTCCCGCATCAGTGCCCCGACCGCCTCGGCCTGCCCCTCCCCCACCTCGACCGCGAGTGCTCCGGTCTTTTGTTCCGCATAGCGGTGCAAATGACCGGCACACCCCGGGATCAGGGCGCGATAGGCGTCCAAACCGTCGGGACCGGCGAGGAGCGCCTCGCGGGGCTCCCACTGGGTGACCTCGGGCTGGAGCGAGGGCCAGTCGCGCTCGGCAACGTAGGGGAGGTTGGCGAGGACGAGGTCGAATTCCCTGTCGTCGGGCAGGGTGCCTTCGAGGAACTCGACACGATCGGCGAGGCCGAGACGTTCGGCGTTCGCACGGGCGACTTCGAGCGCACCGGGCGACGTGTCCGTTGCGGTCGCCTCGCAGGCCGGCAGCTCGTCGGCGACCGCGAGCGCGATCGCACCCGAGCCGGTGCCAACGTCGAGCACGCTCGCCGGCCGCAGCTCCAGCGCCAATTCGACCAGCAGCTCGGTCTCCGGGCGGGGAATCAAGACTCCCCGGTCCACCGCCAGCTCCAGGTTCCGAAACCCTTTGCGCCCGAGGATGTAGGCGACCGGCTCGCGCCGCAACCGCCGCCGCACCATCTCCCCGAACCGCCGCCCCGCCGACGCCGGCACCTCCGCGCCGCCGTCGGCGATTAGCGCAGAGCGCTCGCACCCCATCGCCTCACCCAGCAGCAGTTCCGCATCCAGCCGCGGCTCGTCGACCCCAACCGCCTGCAACGCGTCAACGCTCGCCTCCAGCGCCTCACGCACCGATGCGCCGGTCATCGTCGCCACGGCTCAGGCGGCCGAGGCCGCGGCCTCGAGGCGCTGCCGCTTCTCCTCCGCCGACAAGGCATCGGTGAACTCGCCCAGTTGCCCCGCCAGCACCCCCTCGAGGTTGTGCGAGGTGTGCTTGATCCGGTGGTCGGTGACCCGGCCTTGGGGGAAGTTGTAGGTGCGGATCTTCTCCGACCGCTCGCCACTACCAACCTGGGCCTTGCGCTCGGAAGCGAGCTTCGCCTGCTGCGCGGCCAGCTCGCGCTCGTACAGCCGTGCCCGCAGTACCCGCATCGCCCGCTCCTTGTTCTGCAGCTGGGACTTCTCGTCCTGCATCGAGACGACGACGCCGGTTGGCTTGTGGGTGATCCGCACCGCCGAGTCGGTCGTGTTGACCGACTGGCCGCCAGGTCCAGAGGAGCGGTAGACGTCGATCTGCAGATCGTTCTGGTCGATCTCGACCTCGACGTCCTCGACCTCGGGCAACACCGCGACGGTCGCGGTCGAGGTGTGGATCCGTCCCTGCGACTCGGTCTCCGGCACCCGCTGCACGCGGTGGGTCCCGCCCTCGAACTTGAAGACCGAGTAGGCGCCCTCGCCCTTGACCTCGACGGTGACGTCCTTGAAGCCACCGGCCTCCGAAGCGGACTGCGAGAGCACTTCGGTGCTGAAGCCGCGCTCTTCGGCGTAGCGGCTGAACATCTTCAAAAGGTCTCCCGCGAACAGCGCCGCCTCGTCGCCACCGGTGCCGGCGCGGATCTCGACGATCACGTTCTTGGCGTCGTTGGGGTCGCGCTCGACCATCGCCAGCCGGATCTCCTCTTCCAGCGCCTCGAGCTGCCCGGGCGCCTCCTCGACCAGCTGCCGCATTTCCTCGTCCTCGCCCTCCGCCAGCAGCTCCCGCGCCCCCTCGAGATCGTCGCGCAGCGTCCGCCACCGCGCCGCCAACTCGCTGGCAGGCTGCAGCTCCCGATATTCGCGCCCAACCTCCGCATACCGCGCCCGGTCGGAAATCACGTCCGGATCGGACATCTGCCTCTCCAAGTCAGCGAACCGACTCTCTATCTGCTCAACCAACGACTCGATCATGGGCACAACATAGCTACGGCGCGAGTACCCAGGCGGGGGTGGGGCCCCTCTCAGGACACTCAACATCGAGCCATAGCGAGATGTGTCCGGAGAGGGGGGCCCACCCCCGCCCTCTAAGCCACGATCTCAATATGCGGCTTTTTAGCCGCCTCCTCAGGAGTCTCACGTGCAAGCACCGCGTTCAGAGACGCGATCGCCACCGCCAGCTGCTCTTCGTCCGGCTCGCGCGTGGTCAGGTTCTGCAGCATCAGGCCCGGCCACATCACCGCCCGCACCCAGCGTTTGCGGCGGTTCTTCCCCGCCCACTTGATCACCTCGTAGGAGAGGCCGGCGATCAGCGGGATGCCGAGGATGCGCGAGGCCAGCAGCCAGTACCAGGCGGGGAGGCCGATCGGGGCGAAGACGAAGATCGCCAGCACCATCACGATCAGCAGGAAGCTGGTCCCGCAGCGCGGGTGCAGGCGCGAGTAGAGCTTCGCCCGCGAGGGCACCAGCTCGTCTTCGGCCTCGTAGCAGGAAATCGTCTTGTGCTCGGCCCCGTGGTACTCGAAGACCCGCCGCAGGTCGGGCATTTTGCTGATCGCGAGGATGTAGCCGATGAAGATCGCGGTCCGCAGGACCCCCTCGACCAGCCAGAAGAGCAGCGAGGAGCCGAGCTGGTCCTTGATCAGACTGGTGAGACCGACCGGGACGACGAAGAAGAGGCCGACCGCCAGCAGCATCGAGAGGGCGATCGTCAGGCCCCAGATCCAGCCGCCGATCTCCTCCTTCTCACCTTGCTCGTCCTCCTCCAGCTGCGCGTTGGCGGAGATCGCCAGGGCTTTGAAGCCGATCTTCAGCGACTCGCCGAGGGCGACGACGCCGCGGATCACCGGCAGGCGCCAGACGCGGTGCCGCTGCGCCCAGGGAACCAGCTGCTCGGACTCGACCTCGATCTGCCCCTCGGGAGTGCGGACGGCGACGGCCCAGACCGAGACGCCGCGCATCATCACGCCCTCGAGCACCGCCTGGCCGCCGACCGGGGCGTCGCGCTTGGCGACCAGTGCCCCGTCGGGCATGCGCACGGGATCCCCTCCGTTGCCAGAGGGGGTTTCGTGGGATGCCAGTGCCGAGCCCGACGCGGGGCTCACGGGCTACTTCCCAGCCCTGTGCTTGGCGGCGCGGCGCTGGAAGCGCTCGACTCGACCGCCGGTGTCGACCAGCTTTTGCTTGCCCGTGTAGAACGGGTGGCACTCGGAGCAGAGCTCTACATGCAAGTCCTCTTTCGTGGAGCGCGTGTAGAACTGGTTGCCGCACGAGCAGTGCACGTTGGCAAGCGTGTAATTGGGGTGGATTCCTGCCTTCATCTCCACCAAGTCTAGAGAACCGCGCAAGCCATGCCGATACGCCTATGTGCGGAAAGCGATTGCGGCAGTCCTCTTCGGCGGCGCGGCCCTGGTCATCGTCCACGATTGGATCGGGATCGGGGGCGCCAGCCTCGACACCGCGATCAACGGCGTCGTCTACGACGCGGTCGTCGTCTGCGCCGCCCTCGCCTGCCTGACGCGGGCGTTGCGGGGTGGCCCTGAGCGCGCCGCCTGGTTCGCGATCAGCGCCTCGATCTTCGCCTGGGCGGGCGGCGAGATCTGGTGGACCCTCTACATCGAAGGGAACCCCAGCGCCCCCTATCCCTCCCCCGCCGACATCGGCTACCTCGCCTTCTACCCGCTGGCGGTGCTGGGGCTGTACCTGCTGGTGCGCGCCCGCGCCGTCGAGCTCGACCGCCGGCTCTGGATGGACGGGTTGATCGCCGCGCTCGGGACCGGGGCGCTGGGCGCCGCGCTCCTCTTCGAATTCGTCGCCGATCACACCAGCGGCAGCCCGATCGAAGTCATGACCACCCTCGCCTACCCCTTCGGCGACGTGGTCCTGGTCTCGCTGATCGTCGGCATCATCGCCCTGACCCGCTGGCGGCCCGGACGGACCTGGACGCTGCTGCTCGGCGGGCTCGCGGTGATGGCCGTGGCCGACGTCGCCTTCACCTTGCAGGCCTACGAAGCGAGCGTCCCGGGCGGCGACTGGGTCGAACCGATCTACCTGCTCTCGGCGGTCCTGCTCGGGGCCGAGGCCTGGCAGCCGCAGGCGGACCGGATCCTCCCCGACGCCCGCTTCGACGGCTGGCGGGAAATGATCGTGCCGGGAATCGTCGCGGGGGCGATGATCGTCCTCGGCGTCCTCCAGTACCTCCACAGCTCCAGCGCCCTGACCACGATCCTCTGGTCGCTGACGATGCTGGCGGTGATCGGGCGCCTGGCCCTGAGCCTGCGCGAGAACACGCGGCTGCTGGAACAGGTCCGGACCGATCGCCTGACCGGGCTCGGCAGCCAGGCGCGGATGCAGATGGACTTGGAGCTGCGCGAACGCTCGCCGGGGACGCCGCTGACCGTGGTCCTGCTCGACCTCAACGGCTTCAAGCGCTACAACGACTCCTTCGGCCACCCGGCCGGCGACAAGATGCTGGCGATGCTGGGCAAGCGGCTGATGGCGGCGCTCGGGGCGAATGCGACCGGCTACCGGCTCGGCGGCGACGAGTTCCTGGTCTTGGTCGAGGGCGGCATGGTTGAGCTCGGGCTGGAGCGGCGCGACGAACTCGCCGTCAGCGCCGCCGAAGCGCTCACCGCCAGGGGCAAGGGCTTCGACCTCAGCGCAGCCTGGGGGGTCGCCTCGGTCCCCGAGGAGGCCGACTCGCCAGCGGAGGCGATGCAGCTCGCCGATGTGCGGATGTACGCGCAGAAGGAGTCGCGGCGGCTGGCCTGGTCAGTCGAGCCGATCGACAGCGAAGCTCTCCAGCAGCGTCGTTAGGACCGCGGTCACCTCGGCCCGGCTCTGCGGTCGCTCGTCGCGGGCGAGCAGCATCGCCGCCTCGTCGAGCGCTCCCATCAGCAGGTGGGCGGTCGGCTTCACCGGCAGCTCGCGGATCTCCCCCGCCTCGATTGCCGCCGCCAGGCTCGCTTCGATCAGCCCGAGGCCGTTAGCGGCACCGATCTCGCGCCAGCGCTCCCAGCCGAGGACGGCGGGGGCGTCGTGGAGGGCGATCTGGCGCAGCTCCGGCTCCGCGCACTCGTCGAGGAACGCCTCCACCCCGGCCTTCATCGCCTCCAGCGGGCTGTGCAGGTCGGAGCCGAGGACGACCCGCGCGACCCGCTCGGTCGATTCCGCCTCGATCCGGTTGTAGACCGCCTCGAGCAGGCTCGCCTTGTCGCCGAACTGGTGGTAGAGGGCGCCCCGAGTGACGCCGGCGGCGCGGACGATCTCCTCGGTGCCGACGTCGTCGTAGCCGCGCTCGGTGAAGAGGCGGCGGGCGGCGGCGATCAGGGCCTCGCGGGTGGTCTGCGTGCGCTGGGCTTGGCTACGCCGCTTTTCAGATTCTGGACTTACAGACATGCAGTATGTATGTTAAGAGAGAACAGCAGCCAAAGGAAGGGGCCGCATCGTGACGGACCAGCGCAAGGAAGTTCAACTTCCCCAGGGAACGATTCGCTACCGCGAGGCGGGCGAGGGAAAGCCGATCGTCTTCGTTCACGGGTACCTGGTGGACAGCCGCCTCTGGAATGGCGTCGTCGATCGCCTCGCCGACCGTTTCCGCTGCATCGCTCCCGACTGGCCGATCGCGGCGCACCAGGTGGCGATGAGCCCCGATGCCGACCTCTCCCCTCCCGGGATCGCGAAGCTGATCGCCGACTTCCTCACCAAGCTCGAGCTCGAGGACGTGACGATCGTCGGCAACGACTCCGGGGGCGCCATGTCCCAGGTGCTTGTCACGAGCCATCCCGACCGGATCGGCCGCCTGGTCCTGACCAACTGCGATACCCATGAGAACTTTCCGCCGGGGATCTTCAAGGCGATGCCGCCGCTGGCGAAGCTGCCAGGCGGAATGTTCCTTCTCTCGGCGCCGTTCCGAATCGAAGCCGTTGCGCGGCGCGCTTTCGCGCCGTTCGCGAAGACCAAGATCCCAGACGAGCTGATCGCTTCCTGGATGCAGCCGGCGACGACCAACTCCGGGGTGATGCGGGACGCGGCCAAGGTGACCGCGGGGATGAACAAGCGCCACACGCTGGCCGCGGCCGAGAAGCTGCGCGGCTCTGAGCTACCGATCCTCCTCGCCTGGGCACCCGGGGACAAGTACTTCCCGATCAGCTACGCGGAACGTCTCGCGGGCGAAGCCGGCAACGCGAAGCTGGTGCGGATCCCGGACGCGAAAACGTTCGTAGCGCTCGATCAGCCGGGGCGACTGGCCGAGGAGATCGCCGAGTTTGCGGCTTCCTCATAGAAGCCGGAACGAACAAACGTTCCCAAACAATCGCAAAGAGCATATTTTTCGTCCGACGGGCGGGGTGAAACTTCCACAACCCCTACAGGAGGACGGAGCGCGATGTCCAAGCAGATCTTCGACCAGGATCGCCCCCGCAGCACGATGGCCCAGAGGCTCGACGAAGCCTTCGCCGGCTGCGAAGAGTGGACCGTGATCGCGGCCCCCCGCCGCCGCAGCACCCTCGACTTCGTCCCCAGCGCAGCCAGCGCCACGCGCATCTTCGACGGCGCGGCGCTGCTGCAAACGGAGGAAGCCGAAGCGCTGTAGGCGCTGCTCAGTGGTAGCGCATAAAGAGGAACCCGCCTCCGAGGCCTGCCGCACCCATAAGGAGCACGGAAGCTCTTGCTTGCATTTCTGAATCCGCGCCCAGGAGGGCGAGGCCGTTGATGACGACGACCTGCGCCAGCACCGCAGCGATGCCAAATCCGATGAGAGCGCGCCGTTCAGTCATTATCCCCCTTCACAGACAAAAGCTTACCACCTTCCTAGTAGGATGACAGCGATGGCAATTACAAATCCGAACAGCCCGCCCGTCGCCACGCGCACCTCCTGCTCCTCCCTGCGCGCGAGAGCGGCCGGGGCTTGCAGCAGGAAGCCGAAGATCGCGATCGACGCCGCCATGAAACCCGCCGCGCTGGCAGCGTCACTGACCATGATCGACCCGACGGGAAGCACCCGCCGAGCCTAGGCGGCAGACCCGCACGCGTGGCGCGCGGATCGTGCCTTTAGTGGAACGTCTTGCTCAGGTCTCCTGGTACAGCGGGCCGTCGCCGCCCTCGGGCAGCGTCAGGCGGCCGCCCTTGGCGGTGATCGCGCCGCACTGGACGCAGTTGGAGGCGGTGACGTGGACGTCGACCTCGGCGGCGCCGTTCCCCAGCTGGTCCTCGGGGATCTCGTAGACCTGGGCCGGGCACATCGAGACCCAGGTCTGGGCGACCTCGCGGGGGACGTGGCTCTGGATGCGGACGTGGTTGGGAGCGTCGTCGCGAGTGGCGTTGCCGGAGAGGAAGACGCTGTCCAGCTTGTTGAAGGTGAGCTCGTTGTCGGCTTTGGGGTAGGTGTCGCCGGCCTTGCCGAGGTCCATCTTCACCTCGGAGTCGTGCTCCTGGCTCCAGTGGCCGCCCGGGAAGGCACCTTTGGTGATCGTCATCGCCGAGGCGATCGCGCCGCCCATGAAGAACCCTTTCGAGAACGGCTGGCGCATGTTGCGCGACTGCTTCAGGTCCTTCTCGATCAGCGACTTGCGGACCTTCTCGTCGTAGGCCTCGAAGTTGACCGAGTCGATGTCCTGCTTCAGCGAGTCGACGATCGTCTCCGCCGCGTACATGCCGGCGTGCATCGCGTAATGGACGCCCTTCAAGGTCGGCACGTTGACCATGCTGGCGGCATCGCCGGCGACGACCATGCCGGGGACGGCGAGGCGCTTCGGCATCGCGAAGTAGCCGCCCGAGGGGATCGTCTTCGCGCCCCAAGCGACCCGCTGGCCGCCGTCGATCAGCTTCTTGATGAAGGGGTGGGTCTTCAGCAACTGCAGGGCGTCGTGGACGGAGAAGGTCGCGTCCGTGTAGTCGAGGCCGGCGACGAGGCCGATGCAGATCTTGTCCTCGCCCATCGGGTAGATGAAGCTGCCGCCGAACTCGTTGAAGCGCGGCGATTTGCGTAGCGGCCAGCCCATCGTGTGGATGACGCGGTCGAGCGGCTCTTTGACCTCCCAGACCTCTTTCACCCCGAGCTCCCACCGCATCGGGTCGGCGCCGTGCATGTCGAAGTAGTCGTAGGCGGCGTAGGTGAGGTGGCCGACGGTGCCCTCGGCGAGCACGGTCGCCTTGGCGACCACGTCGGACCCGGGCTCGAAGTTGGCGAGCTCTTCGCCCTCCTTGCCGCGGCCGCGGTCTCCGGAGCGGACACCCTTGACGATCCGATCCTCGACCAGCAGTTTGGTCGCCGCGGTCTCGCTGAGGATGTAGGCGCCGGCTTCTTCGGCTTTCTCAGCCAGGAAACGGCCCAGTTTCGAGACCGAGGTGACGTAGTTGCCGTGGTTTTTGAAGTTCGGCGGCATCGGCTTCAGGGGCAGCGCCGCTTTCTTGGTCAGCAGGTAAACCGCGTCCTTGGTGACCTCCTGGTAGACCGGCCACTCCTCCTTCGGCAGGTTGGGGAAGAGCTCTTCCATCGCCGAGGGCTTCATGTTCGCCCCGGAGAGCAGGTGCGCGCCGGCGACTTTGCCCTTCTCGATCACCGCGACCGGGACTTCGCCCAGCTTCTCGGTCAGCTCCGGCTCATCCTCGAGCAGCTGCAGGAGCTTGTTCGCGCAGGCGAGCCCGGCCGGCCCGCCGCCGACGATCGCGACCCCGACCTCGATCCGATCCTCGGGCGCGTCGGTCGGCGGACCGATCACGTCGTTGGAGTCGAACGGCGGCGGGAACTCAGCAGGTGCGACGGCGGGCATCTTTGACTCCTTGGGGTCTAAAAGGAGACCGAGCCGAAGCTCAGCCTCCCCTCTTGGCTTTGATCGCCTCGGTCAGCTTGGGGACGATCTTGTGGAGATCGCCCACCACGCCGAGGTCCGAGAACTCGAAGATCGGCGCGTTCGGGTCCTTGTTGATCGCCAGGATGTTCTCCGAGTTCTGCATCCCGACCTTGTGCTGGATCGCCCCGGAGACGCCGGCGGCGAGGTACAGCTTCGGCGCCACCGTCTTCCCGGTCTGGCCGATCTGGGCCGCGTAGGGGTACCAGCCGGCGTCGACGACCGCGCGGGTCGCGGCGACGGCGCCGCCCATCGACTCGGCCAGCTGCTCGCAGAGCTCGAAGCCCTCTTTGGCGCCGAGACCGCGACCGCCGCCGACGAGGATGTCGGCGTCCTCGATGTTGACGTCGGCGCCGCGCTGCTCTCCGCGCTGGCGCAGACGGGCCTTGGTCGACCACTCCGAGAGGTCCACGTCGACATCGACGACCTCGGCCTGACCATCGCCGCCCTCGTCGGTGTCGAAGGCATTCAGACGTCCGATGATGATGCCCGGCTGGCTGACGTAACCGACGTCGACCACCGCCGAGTCCTGCAGCACAGGCCGTTCCACGACCAGCTTGCCGTCGGCCACCTTGACCGCGGTCACCTCCATCGTGACGCCGGCGTTCAGCCTCGCGGTGAGGCCGGCGCCGATCTCGAAGCCGAGCAGGCCACCGCCGAACAGCGCGTAGTCGAAGCCCTCGTCGCCGATGACCTTCGCCATCAC
>DATLQI010000018.1:0-110518 GCA_035535295.1 Solirubrobacterales bacterium | reverse complement strand
CGGCGGCACCGGCCAGACCTTCGCGTGGGATCTCGCCCAGCACCACCGCTCGCCAGTGCCGCTCGTGCTGAGCGGCGGGCTCGACGCGGACAACGTCGGCGACGCGATCGCCCGCGTCCACCCGTTCGCGGTCGACAGCGCCAGCGGCACCGAGGCCGAGCCCGGCGTGAAGGACCCGGAGAGGCTGCGCGCGCTCTTCCAGGCGGTCGAGCGCGCCGACGGCCGGCAGGCGGCGTGAGCACCCCCGCGGTCGAGCGCCGCTTCGGGCCCTACGGCGGGCGCTACGTGCCGGAGACCCTGATCCCGGCTCTCGACGAGCTCACTGCCGCCTGGGTGGAGGCGCGCGAGGACGCCGAGTTCATGGGCCGCCTCGAGCATCTCCGCCGTGACTTCATCGGCCGGCCGACGCCGCTCTACCACGCCAGGGCGCTCTCCGAGGAGACCGGCCGCGAGGTGTGGCTCAAGCGCGAGGACCTGCTCCACACCGGCGCCCACAAGATCAACAACGCGGTCGGCCAGGCGCTGCTGGCGGCGCGGATGGGCAAGCCGCGGGTGATCGCCGAGACCGGGGCCGGTCAGCACGGCGTCGCGACCGCGACCGCCTGCGCCCTGCTCGGTCTCGAATGCGTCGTCTACATGGGGACCGAGGACATCCGCCGCCAGGCGCCGAACGTCGAGCGGATGAAGCTGCTGGGGGCCGAGGTGGCGCCGGTCGAGGCCGGGGCGCGGACCCTGAAGGAGGCGGTCAGCGCCGCGATCCGCGACTGGGTCGCCAACATCGCCACCACCCATTACATAATCGGCTCCGCGGTCGGGCCGGCGCCTTACCCGGCGCTGGTCCGCGACCTGCAGCGGGTGATCGGCGAGGAGGCGCGCGAGCAGGCGCTGGCGGCAGAGGGCTCGCTGCCCGCCCGGGTGATCGCCTGCGTCGGCGGCGGCTCCAACGCGATCGGCATCTTCACCCCCTTCGTCGGTGACGCAGGGGTGGCGCTGGTCGGCGTCGAGGCGGCGGGCGAGGGGCTGGACACGCAGCGGCACGGCGCCTCGCTGCAGGGTGGCGTCAAGGGCGTCCTCCACGGCTCGCTCTCCTCGGTGATCGCCGACGAGGAGGGTCAGATCCTCGAGGCTCACTCGATCTCGGCCGGGCTCGACTACCCCGGCGTCGGCCCCGAGCACGCGCAGCTGCGCGACAGCGGCCGGGCGAGCTACGTGGCGGTGACCGATGACCAGGCCTTGGCCGCTTTCCAGGAGTTGGCGCGCCTGGAGGGGATCATTCCCGCGCTCGAGTCCTCCCACGCGGTCGGCTGGCTGAGCGAGAACCCGCTCGAGGGCGATGGCTTCGACGTCCTCTGCCTCTCTGGCCGAGGCGACAAGGATATGGCTGAGGCCACGGCTCGTTTGAAACCGCCTAGTGAGGTGCTGCCGTGAGCGGCGGTGGGGAAGCCGGGTGAGGGTCGGCGGACAACAGCGGGGAGGGTCCGGCGACCCTCACCCGGCTTCCCGTGACGCTTCGGGTGAGGAGCAGATTGCGGCGGCTTTTGCTCTCGCGCGAGAAGAAGGGCGCGCGGCGCTGATGCCCTACATGATGGCCGGGTATCCCGACCGGGAGACCGGGCTGGCGGTCGCCGAGGCTTATGCGGACTCCGGGGCGGACCTGGTCGAGCTCGGGGTGCCGTTCTCCGATCCGCTTGCCGACGGGCCGACGATTCACGCCGCTGCTACCAAGGCCCTCGAAGCGGGAGCAACCCTGGCGACCGCGCTGGAGATATGCCGGGCGATCGGCGAGCGCGTGCCGGTCGTCTTCATGGCCTACGCCAACATGGTTCTCGCCCACGGCGGCTCGCGCCAGTTCGCCGAGATGGCGCGAGCGGCTGGTGCCGCGGGCGTGATCGTGCCCGACCTGCCGCTGGACGAGGCCGGGGAGGTGCGGGAGAATCTCGCCGCCGAGGGGCTGGCGCTGGTGCCGCTGCTGGCGCCGACGACGCCCGCTGATCGCCGCAAGCGAATCTGCGAGTCGGCCAGCGGCTTCGTCTACGTCGTCTCCACCGTCGGCACCACCGGCGAGCGCACCGAGATTCCGGCGGCGCTGACCGAGCTGGTCGAGGCGACGAAAGCCGACGCCGCGACTCCGGTCGCTGTCGGCTTCGGGATCGGCACGCCCGAGCAGGCCGCGCAGGTAGGGGAGATCGCCGACGGGGTGATCATCGGCAGCCGCCTGGTTCGCGCAGCTGGCGAGGGTGGGTCGCCCGAGGGCGCCGCGGACGCGGTCGCCTCCTTCCTGAGCCAGACCCGCGAAGCGCTCGCTGCCGGGGCGATCCAATAGGATTCCGCGCGATATGGGAATGGTCGTAACCCTCTTCTTGGCGATCGCCGCGATGGTGATCGGCTACGCCGCCTTCGGACAGGGCGGCGGCGTCGCCGGCATGATCTTCTTCGGCGTGCTCCTCGTCGGAGCGGCGATCCGCACGCTGCAGCCTCAAAAGACCGACTCCTAGCCGCTACGCGCGGGTTGCGATCACCTGCAGGTATTCGGGCTCGACCACGAGCGCGTCCTGGTCGCCGACGCTGAGCTGATCGAGCACGGCTTCGAGGTCGCTCCTGAGGGCTTGCTCGCCCTCCGCGCCCACGGCCTCGAAGGCCGCCTGGATCGGGCCGAAGTAGTCGCGGAAGAAGTCGATGTAGTGCTCGGCCGAGCGGAAGGCCTGGCGCGATTTCAGCCGTTCGGCGCGCAGGTCGGAGGCGGAGTCGCCGAACAGCTCGCGCACGTGCGCCTCGTCCCCCCAGAGGACGGGCGGGACGGCGCCGGGCGGCGGGCCGCCGGTGTGCTTGACGATCGTCGCGAAGAAGTCCTGTAGGCCACCGTCGGGGCACCAGCTAGCGACGCCGATCCGCCCGCCCGGCTTGGTCACCCGCAGCAGCTCGTCCGCTCCCTTCTGGTGGTCGGGGGCGAACATGACGCCGAAGATCGACATCGTGACGTCGAAGCTGGCGTCGTCGAAGGGCAGGTTCTGGGCGTCGGCCTCGATGAACTCGACCCTGAGCCGCTCCGCCGCTGCCCGTTCGCGGCCGCGCTCCAGCAGCGCCGGCACGAAGTCCGCGCCGGTCACGTTGCCCCAGGTGCGGCGGGCCGCGGCGAGCGCCCCGTTGCCGCTGCCGCAGGCGACGTCGAGCACCCGTTCGTCGGGGAGCAGCCGCAGGGAGTCGGCGAGCTTCTCGGAGACGGGGACGACGAGGGGGGCGACCTCGGCGAAGTCCCCCTTCGACCACATCGTCTGCTGGACGTCGGTAGCTGCTTTGAAATCAGGTGCGTCGTTCATGGACGCCACCCTCTCACGTGAAGAAGCGTTTGGCTATCTCCAGCATCCCCAGGTCGACCTGCTTGACCTTGACCGCTTCCTCGAGCGGCACCGCGACCATCTGCGTGCCGTGGATCGCCGCCATCTTCCCGAACTCGCCGGCTTTGGCCATCTCGTAGGCGTGGGCGCCGAAGCGGGTGGCGAGGACGCGGTCGGTCGAGGTCGGGGTGCCGCCGCGCTGGACGTGGCCGAGGACGGTGACGCGGGATTCGTACCCGGTCCGCTTCTCCAGCTCGCTGGCCAGGGCGGCGCCGATGCCGCCGAGGCGAGGGTAGCCGTACTCGTCGCTGTCCTTGACCGGCTGGATCAGGTGTTCCTCGCCGCTCTCGAAGGCCAGCTTCGCCCCCTCGGCGACGACGATGATCGAGAAGTCCTTGCCGCGGTCGTGGCGGCGGGTGACGTCGCGGCAGACTTCCTCGACGGTGGTCACCTGCTCGGGGATGACGATGCAGTCGGCGCCGCCGGCGAGGCCGGCGTAGGCGGCGATCCAGCCGGTGGTGCGGCCCATCACCTCGACGACCATGATCCGGTCGTGCGACTGGGCGGTGGTGTGGAGGCGGTCGATCGCGTCGGTGACGATCTGCACCGCGGTGTCGAAGCCGAAGGTGAAGTCGGTGCCGCCGACGTCGTTGTCGATCGTCTTCGGGACGCCGACCAGCGGCAGGCCGCGGTCGGCGTGGAGCTGGCGGGTGATCTCCATCGTGTGCTCGCCGCCGATCGCGACGACGGCGTCGAGCCGCTGCTCGGCGAAGGCCGCGGCGACCTTGTCGACGGCGCCCTCCCGGATCGGCTCGAAGCTCGAGGTGCTGAGGATCGTCCCGCCCTGGTGGAGGATCCCGGAGACGCGGAGCATGTCCAGCGGCACGTAGTCGTCCTCGGCGAGACCGCGGTAGCCGCGGCGGATCCCGATCGCCTCGTCGCCCGCCTGAATCGCCGAACGGGCGACCGCACGGATCGCCGCGTTGAGCCCCGGGCAGTCCCCTCCTGCGGTCAAGACACCTATGCGCATAGCGAGCGAGTTTAGGATCGGTCGCCGTGCGACGCCTTCTAGCGATCTTGGCCGCTCCTGCGCTGCTGGCCGTGCTGCTCTCCGGCTGCGGTGAAGAGGGCGCGGCGGCGGGGGCGACGGTGCGGATTTATGTGAGCGCACCGCTGCGGGGACCGGAAGCTCTGGTGGGGCGGCGGCTGTGTGACGAAGCGCGCGAGCAGGCGGGGCAGGGGAAGGGCGACGAGGAGCACGAGCTGCGGGTCATCTGCCTCGACGCTTCCGTAGGCGGCTCCTGGACTCTGGCGCAGGTCGGCGCCAACGCGCGGCGGGCGACGGAGGACTCGACCGCGGTCGCCTACGTCGGCGAGCCCGATGCCGCGGCGCGCAAGCAGTCGCGCCCGATCGTCGAAGCGGCCGGGATCGCCGAGCTCGGCGGGTTGTCCGGGCGCGAGGCGGTGGCGAAGGTCGTGAAGGCGATGGAAGAGGGCGATGCGAGCCAGCCGCGCGATGCGGTCTTCGACGCCTTCGGGCGCTGATGGGGGAGGAGCGGCCGCGAATCTCGGTCGTGGTGCCGACCCGTGGCCGGCCGGAGCCGCTACGGCGCTGCGTGCAGGCGCTGGAGGCGCAGACGGTGCCGGTGGAGATCGTCGTGGTCGAGGACACCGAGGGACGGGGGCCGGCCTGGGCGCGAAACGCAGGGGTCCGGCGGGCGCGCGGGGAGGTCGTTTGTTTCACCGACGATGACTGCGCGCCGGAGCCGGGGTGGGCCGAGGCGCTTGCGGCACCTCTTTTTTGCGGGGTGGGGGAGCTGAGCACGGGGCCTGTGCTGGTGGATCAGGGAGCGACGGCGCCCGATCGGGCTTGGGAGACGATCGTCAGGTATCTGCAGGAGCAGGCGACGGCGCCCGGCTCGGCCTCGCCTGGCTTCGCGGTTACCGCCAACCTTGCAGCGAGGAGGGAGCTGCTGGAACGCCTGCCTTTCGACGAGTCCTTCCCGGCTGCCGCAGGAGAGGATCGCGATTGGGGAGAGCGAGCGGCCCAGGCCGGCGTCGTCGTCACCTTCGCCCCGGGCGCGATCGTCCTCCACCGCAGCGGCATGCGCGTCCGGAACTTCCTCCGCCAGCAGTACCGCTACGGCCAAGGCGCGGCTCGCTACCGAAGCCGCGACCCCGACCGCCGCCGCGGCGCCCCCTCGTTCTACCTCGGCCTCCTCCGCGCCGCGTTAAACGCCGGTCCCACCCCCGGCCTCCTCGTCACCTTGGCCCAATTCGCCACCCTCGCCGGCCTCGTCTCCGCGACTCTGTCCCAGGCCCCGCATATGGAGGACTGAGACAGATTCGCGAGGTCAGCGCTCGAGGAGGGGCTCGCCGCTGAGGTCTTCGAGCGGGATGTCGCAGAGGGCGGCGACGGTGGCGGGAATGTCGGTGACGCGGGCGGGGCGGGTGAGGTCACGGGCTCGAGCGGTGTGGGGGGCGAGGAGGGCCCAGGCGTCGCCGTCGGTGTGGTTGCCGGTGCGGCCGCTGCCGTAGCCCTGGCGGTGGACGCTGCCGAAGCGGGGGGAGTGGAGGGCGGGGAGGACGACGGAGGAGGTCGGACGCCAGCGGACGACGAGGTCGGGGAGGCGGTCGGCGGCGGGCCCCTGCCAGCGGTCGGCGACCTCGTCGACGGCGACGACGGCCGGCTCGCCGTCGGGGTCGCGGAAGTCGAGCAGGCCCTCGCGGATTTGGGCCGCCAGCTCCGCCGCCTCGGCCTCGTCGACGATCCCGTCGCGCTCGCGGTCCTTGCGGTTGAGGCTGACGTAGCCCTGGTTGTCGGCCGGTTGGGCGAAGGCGCGAGTGGTGGACCAATCGACGCCGCGCAGCTCCAGCCGCGCCGTCAGCTCCAAGGCCAGGCGGTCGGGCATCGCGGCGGCGATCGCCGCGCGGGCGCGCCCGGAGAGCGCTCCCCGCAGGCGCCAGATCGCGCCCGAGTCCGAGTCCTCGCCTCCGTGGTCGGTCCCGCCGTCGAGGACGGCGCTCAGCATTCCGGGCAGGAGGTCGGCGCGACTGGTGTTCTCGTCCATGCCGAGGACGGAGCAGACGATCACGTCGCACTCGTCGGGAAGCGCCTCGAGGACGCGGCCGAGCTGTGCGTCGACTTCCTCGTAGACGTCGGCCAGGGCCCCGTCGAGCTGTTCCCGCTCCCGCGCCGGGATCGCCTCCTCGTCGATGTATGGCGGGACCTCCCAGAGGCGGTGGCCCGCCAGGTGAGGTGCGGCAAAGACGATCCAGGCGAGGTCGAAGGTGCGCTCGCGCAGGCGCTCGGTCGCGAGGTCGGCGACCCGTCGCGGCGCCCGCAGGAATCGCTCCCGCAGGCGGCGCAGCTCGCGCGGGGTCTGAGCGCCGAAGACCTCGGTCACGTCCGGGGGTCGGCCGTGGCGGCGACGGGCCTCGCGGTCGCCGCCATCGGGGACCGACCAGCGCTCGAGCACGACCCGCTCCCGCATCCCCCAGCCGCAGACGAGCTCGCCTTGCGCGTCGTTGGGACGGTGGCACTCGTAGGGGTCGATCGCGAGCGTGCTACGGCCGGCGCGCCCGAGGCGGTCCCAGATCGGCGGTGGGGCGTCGAAGCTCGCCGCCAGCCGCACCCGCTGGTCGCCGGCCGCCCACTGGAAGGGGTAATAGAGCCCGTGCTCGCCGACCTCGACCCCGCGGTAGAGGTCCTGGTAGGCGCTGGCGGGGAAGTGCTCGGCGGGGGTGTCGAGATCCAGGTGGGTCCCCTGCCGGCGCAGCGCCGCCAGATTCGGCAGCCGGCCTTTGGCTTCCAGGCGCTTCATCAGCGAGGCGCTGGCGGCGTCGAACTGGATGACGGCGATCACGTCGATGCTCCGAGCGGCGCCACCGTCACCTCGGCGCCTCCGAGCTCGGAAGAGCGGCGGGCGGCTTCGACCACCGCCATCGCTGCGATGCCATCTTGGGCAGTTGCGAGGGGGCGGTGGGGGTGTCCCGCCCGGGCCGCCTCTAGTTGACGCTGGAGGGACAGGACCAGGGGGTCGAGCCGCCCTACGAGAGAGGAGAGGCGGGTGCGCAGGCCCCCCCAGGACGACCTTGCGAGCAGCTTTCCTGCGCGGTCGTGGATTGCGACGACCTCGCGGTGGCTGCGGTCGGTGGCGCAGGCGATGCGGGCGCGGCCGCGAGACAGCTCCAGCTCGAGGCTCGCCCGCTCCGGCTCGGCCCGCGCCCCCCGAACCGCGATCGGCGACGCGCCGCTGAGGTGGCAGGCGAGGTCGACGAGGTGGAGACCGGCGTCGAGCAGCGCCTCGTCGTCGGCCTGGTGGGCACCCCAGGCGTCGCGGCGGAAGCGCAGCTCGAGGTCGAGCTCCAACCACCCCTCGGCCGGGATCGCGTCGCGCAGCTCATGACCCTGGAGGAAGCGGCGGTTGAAGGCGACGAGAGGTTGCGGGTCCAGGGCCGCCAGGCGCCGCGCCTCGGTGAGGTCGGGGGCCGGGGGCTTCTCGACCAGTGAGCGGACACCGGCGGCTGCCGCCTCTTCGGCGAGGACGAGGTGGTGGGCGGCGGGGGCGGCAATGACGAGCAGGTTGACTGGCCCTGCCGTGAGCAGCTCGCTGGCGCTGGCGAAAGTGGGCGCCTCACTGCCGCTTCCACGCTTCCAAATCTCCGTGCACTCCCGCCGCCGCTCGGCGTCGGGATCGGCGAAGCCGGCGATCGTGACTCCCTCGGCAGCCAGTGCGGCCGGGATGTAGCCACGCTCGGTGATGCGCCCGCACCCCGCAATCCCTACCCTCATCGCCGCGCTCCCTCGGCGACGTGGAGGGCGACGGCGACGGGCACCGAGGCGGTGGCGCTGAGCTGGTGCAGCTGGTGCAGGCCGATCCCGGCGACGAGCAGCCTCGGGCCGCCGCGACGGGCGAGCAACGCGTAGAGGTCGCGGTCGAGGGCGAGGTTGGCGAGGAGCGCCGCCGCTGCGGCGCGCGGGCGGCGAGCCAGCAGAGACACGAGCAACGTGACGCTGGTCGCCGCACTCAGCCGCCGGCGCCAGCCGAGGTTGAGGGCGGTGCTGTCCGATCCCTCGCGCAGCAGCAGGCGCGCCCAGGGAACGCCGCGCCGGCCGAAGTCGGTGCGGACCATGCTCGCCACCGTCCAGCGCTTGAGGTGGCGGCCGCGGATCCGTGGGTCGAGGAGGATGCGGAACCGGCGCTGCCGCAGCCTCATCCCCAGCTCGATGTCCTCGACGCTGGCCTGCGGGTAGCGATCCTCGTCAAAGCCGCCTGCGCTTTCGAACGCCTCGCGTCGCACCGCGCCGAGGCCGGCCCAGAAAGTCTCGGCCTCCCCCGCGGCCTCGGAGTGGACGTGATGGTGGAGGAGGTTGCGGTAGCGGGAGGCGAGGCCAGGATGGCCGGGATCCTCGTCGTAGGCGCCGAAGACGGCGGTGAGGTCGGAATCGTCCTGGAAGTGACGCTCGATCCGCGCCAGCGCCTCGGCGTCAACCTCCACGTCGGAGTCGACGAAGACCAGCACGTCCGCGGTCGTCTCGGCGCTGCCGAGGTTGCGCGCGGCTGCAGGTCCTGAACCGCCGGGCTCTCGTTGCACCGTTAGCTCGTCGGGGCATCGCTGTCCCGCTTCAAGTGCCTCCAAGCACCGGTCCAAAGTCGGCGGATCGTCGGTCGCGGGGACGACGACGGCGAGGGTGGGGGCCGGCATTAGGGATACCTAATAGCATCTCCGCACTCGATGACGGCGCCCGCCTCCAGACCGGAATCCGCGCCCGTCGCCGTGCTCGGAGCCGGTCCCGCTGGGCTCACCGCTGCCTACCGGCTCGTCCAGCGCGGCGTTCCGGTCGTCGTCTTCGAGGTCGACGACGAGGTCGGCGGATTGGCCCGGACGGTGGTCCGCGACGGCTACCGCTTCGACCTCGGCGGCCACCGCTTCTTCACCAAGAGCGAGGAGGTCCAAGAGCTCTGGGAGGAGCTGCTGGGACCGGAGCTGCTGGTGCGGCCGCGGCTCTCCCGCATCTACTGGCGCGGCCGCTTCATCGAGTACCCGCTGCGACCGGCCGACGTCTTCGCCAAGGTCGGTCCGCTGGAGCTGGCCCGCAGCCTCGCCTCCTATGCCCGCGCCCGCCTCGGCCGCCGCGACGAGGCCGAGACCTACGAGGAGTGGGTCAGCGACCGCTTCGGCCGCCGCCTCTTCGAGCTCTTCTTCAAGACCTACACGGAAAAGGTCTGGGGGGTGGGGACGGACGAGCTGCGGGCCGAGTGGGCGGCGCAGCGGATCGCCGACCTCTCGCTCGCCTCGGCATTGCGGGCGGCGCTGCCAGGTGGTGGCGAGACCCCGAAGAGTCTGATCGAGCAGTTCCGCTATCCGCGGCTCGGACCTGGCCAGATGTGGGAGGAGATGGCGCGGCGGATCGAGGCGGGCGGCGGCGAGATCCGCCTCGGCGACACGGTCGAAGGGCTCGAACACGAGGGCGGGCGGCTGACCGCGGTTCGTGCCGGCGGCGAGCGGGTCGAGGTCAGCGCCGCGATCTCCTCGATCCCCCTGCGGACCACCGTCGGCGCCGCCGAACCGGCGCCGCCGCGCGAGGTGACGGTCGCCGCCGCGGGGCTGCGCTATCGCGACTTCCTCACCGTGGCGCTGCCGATCGACGGCGAGCCGCCCTTCCCCGACAACTGGGTCTACGTCCACGACCCGCGGGCGCGGGTCGGCCGGATCCAGAACTTCCGCGCCTGGAGCCCCTGGATGACCCCCGACCCGCGCCGCTCCTGCCTCGGGCTCGAGTACTTCTGCTTCGAAGGCGACGAGCTCTGGTGCGCGAGCGACGAGGAGCTGGTCGAGCTCGGCCGGCGCGAGGTCGCCGCGCTGGGGCTGGTCGACCCCGAGCGAGTCGCCGGCGGGCACGTCGTCCGCGTCCCCAAGGCCTACCCGGTCTACGACGCCGAGTACGCGGGTCGGGTCGAGCGGATCCGGAGCTGGCTCGACGGCATCTCCAACCTCCAGCAGGTCGGGCGCAACGGCCTCCACAGGTACAACAACTCGGACCACTCGATGCTGACGGCGATGCGGGCGGTGGAGAACCTCTGCGACGGGGCGGGGCACGACGTCTGGGCGGTCAACGCGGAGAGCGTTTATCACGAGCGGCATGAGGTGGAGGAGCAGCCTTACCGGGTGGCGCCGGAGACGCCGGCTATGGCTCGGCCGTTGGCGGAGCTGGGGGACTAGCTCGGAGGTGGGTGGGGAGGCCGGTGGGGGTCGTTCGGAGCACCTCCGCCGGGTGGGTCGGATTTGGCTGACGCCTCGGGCGTCAGTGGCCCGGCTCCATGCTGAGTACCTCACGACCCCCACCGGCCTCCCCTGAAGATCCGAGCTGGATCTCGTCAGGGCGGGGCTGGTGGCCGTAGTCGGTGGGGCAGGGGAGGACGGTGGCTCTCCAGGTTCCGGCATGGGCGATGACGTTGCCGTGGGGGATTGGTTTGGTGGAGAGGGCTACGCCGTAGCGGGGGTTGCGGCGGATTGGGACGGTGGCGATGGGTTCTTCCAGCTTCCAGGCGAGGGCGGTTTGCTCGCGGACGCGGGTCATGCGGGCGCGGTCTTGGCAGGCGAGTAGCGGGGCCTTGCCGGTCTTGTCGACGAGGTCGAAGAGGTGGTTGACCGAGTGGGTTTGGCGTTCGACCACGTTCAGGTCTCCCGGCACCTGCGCGGCGCGCCAGGTAAAGCCGGCGAGGGCGATTACGAGAGCGGCCATGACAAACGGTTGGTTCTTCTGAGCTGCTCTTGCGATGCCGACGCTGCCGAGGATGGCGGCGATTGCCGTGGCAGGCGCGAGGAAGCGGGGGAGGCCGGCGAAGCCGGCTATGGCCATCAGGGCGACGAGGAGGGTCCAGGCGGCGGCGCCGGCGAGGAGGATCGCGACAGGGCGGTCGGGATCCTCACCGTGGGGCGCTTTTGTCAACCAGTGGTTTACAAAGTCGCCCTGCCAGAGGAGGAGGGCGAGGCCGATCCAGCAGGCGGCGAGGGGGGCGGCGAGCGCTCGTCCCAGCACCGCGAGGCCGTCGAGGGGCTCGATGCCGCCGGAGCGCGCGGTTTCGCCGCCCTCGAGCGGGTTGCCGGCGCCGAGGATGTCGGGGACGAACCAGGCGAGGGGGATGAGGATCGCAGCGGTAATCGCCGCGGCGCGCAGACGCGGGCGGCCCCCGCTCGCGAAGCAGGCCCAGAGCGCCAGGAAGGGCCAGACTTCGGGACGCAGCAGCGCCGCCGCCGCTCCCAAGCCCAGGATCCAGCCGGGCCGCTCGTCGAGCGCCGCCCAGATCGCGCCGAGGACAAAGGCCACCAGCAGCGGCTCGGACAGGCCGCCGGTGAACTGGCGCAGCGGGGGCGTGAAGGAGTCGGCGGTCAGCGCCACCGAGCCGGCCGCGACCGCCGCGGCGACCCAGCGCCAGCGTCCCGTCCCCTCACCGCTCAACCGCGCCGCCAGCAGCCCGGCCAGAAGCGGCGCGCAGAGCCAGCCGGCGCGGGCGACCAGGAGCCAAGCGCTCGGCGCTGCGCCCCCGAGCAGCGAGAGCGGCGCGCCGAGCAGGACCGGCAGCGGCTTCCAGGAGGGCCCCCCGGTCGTCTCCAGGCTCCCATGAGCCACTTCCCGTCCCCAGACCAGCCAGGCCCAGGGGTCGTAGACCGGGAAATAGGGGAGGGCGAGGGAGGCGGCGGCGAAGATCAGCGCCGCTGCCACCGCCAGCGCCGGAGCGCGCCGCAGGCTCACCGGATCAGGAAGGCGCCGCGCCCTGCTCGCTCAGCAGGTAGACCGGGATCGCGGCGACCGCCAGCAGGACCAGGGCCGGGATCGCGCTCGCCTCGTAGAAGCCGTAGGTCGTCTGCGTCCAGATGTCCGTCGCCAGGGTTTTGAACCCGATCGGCGAGAGGATCAGGGTCACCGTCAGCTCCTTCATCGCGTGCAGGAAGACGAGCGCGGCGCCGGCCATCATCCCGCCGCGGGCGAGCGGGATCGTGATCGTGCGAAAGACCTCGGCCGGGCCGCGGCCCATTCCGCGCGCCGCCTCTTCGATCCGCGGCGAGAGCTGGACCAGGGAGCTGGCGATCGGGCCGATCGCCAGCGGCAGGTAGTGGATCGTGATCGCGAAGACCAGCAGCGCGATCGTCTGGTAGAGCGCCGGCACCGCCCGGGTCGAGAAGAAGACGAGACCGAGGGCGACGAGGATCCCCGGCAGCGCGTAGCCGCCGTGGGCGAGCCGCTCGACCAGGCGCGTCGTCCGCGACGGGTAGCGGACCGCCAGCGCCGCGACGACGAGCGCCGCCACCGCTCCCAGCACCGCCGCCCAGACCGCGATCAGCAGCGAGTTGCCGCCCAGCGCTGCGATCGTGTTCAGCGAGGTGCTGCCGGTGGAGATCCCTTTCGAGGCCCAGTAGATCAGCACCCCGACCGGGAGCACGAAGGCGACCAGCACGATCAGCGAGCAGAAAATCAGGGCGGGCCATTTCCAGCGACCCAATCGGTAGGGCTGGGTCGGGCGCAGCGTCCCCGGGCCGAGACGGTGGACCGCTCGCGCTCCGCGGACCCGTGAGCTCGCCAGCAACAGGACCAGCATCGCGACGACGAGGACGGCGCCGAGCGCCGCCGCCGCGACCCGGTCGAAGCTCGACTGGTACTCCACGTAGATCTCGGCGGTGAAGGACTGGAAGCGGAGGATCGAGACGGCGCCGAAGTCGCTGATCGTGAAGAGGGCGACGAGCAGCGAGCCGGCGGCCAGCACCGGCCAGAGCTGCGGCAGCACCACCGTGCGGAAGACTTCCAGCGGGCTGCGGCCCATCGCCCGCGCCGCATCCTCGAGCTGGGGGTCGATCCGCCGCAGCGTCGCCCGCAGCGGGATCAGCGCCAGCGGGTAGGTGAAGAGCGTCAGCACCAGCCAGGCGCCGGTGAAGCCGTAGATCGAGGGCAGGCGGTCGACCCCGAGGGCTTCCTGCAGCAGGCCGTTCGGTCCCAGCGCCGCGACCAGCAGGTAGGCGCCGACGTAGCTCGGGATCACCAGCGGCAGCGTGCAGAGGACGGTCCAGAGGCGACGGCCGGGGAGGTCGGTGCGGACGGTCAGCCAGCCGAGCGGCAACGCGATCGCGACCGAGGCGATGACCACGGCGGCGGTCAGCGCCGCCGTCCGCAGCAGCGTTTCCAGCGCCCGCGAGGAGAAGGCCGTTTCCAGCGCCGCCGAGAAGTCCCCGGCGATGACGACGACGAGGTAGGCGGCGGGGAGGACGGCGGCGGCGCCGATCAGGGCGCCGAGGGCGAGCAGGCCGAGCGGCGCCCGGCGCGCCGCTGCCACTACAGCGCCCCGCTTTCTTTCATCAGCTCGATCGTCCCCTGCAGCTCCTTGAGGTCGACCAGGCTGGAGTCGGAGACGGGGATCTTGGCGATCGGCACGCTCAGCGAGGGGTCGGGCTCGACGCCCTTGGCGAGCGGGTACTCCTTCGAGCTCGAGGTGAAGAAGGCCTGGCTCTGCTTCGAGAGCAGGGAGCGGACGAAGGCGAAGGCTTCCGGCTTGCGGTCGCTCGATTCGAGCACGCCGACGCTGGTCAGCAGCATCAGCGAGCCGAGCCCGCCAGGCGGGAAGTAGACGGCGACGGGGTAGTCGGGTCCTTCTTCGGAGATCGCCTGGGCGACGTAATAGTGGTTGATCAGGCCGACGTCGATTTCGCCTTTGGCGATCGCGTCGCGGATCGTCACGTTGTCGGGGAAGGCGACGGCGCCGTTGTCGACCATTTCCTCCAGCCACTGCTTGGTCCGGTCATCGCCGTATTTGGCGCGCAGCGCGGTCACGTACTCCTGCATGCTCGAGGAGGCCGGGCTCCAGCCGACCCGGTCCTTCCATTTCGGGTCGGTGAGGCCGAAGGGCGAGGGCGGCAGTTCGGCCTGCTTGACGACGTCGCGGTTGTAGGCGATCACGCGGGCGCGGCCGGTGACGCCGACCCAGCGCCCTTCCGGGTCGCGGTACTGCGCCGGCACCCGGTCGAGGATGTTTCGCGGCAGCTTCGTCAGTAGCCCGGCTTCGGCGACGGCGGCGATCGCCCCCGGCTCCTGGGCGAAGAAGACGTCGGCGGGGGAGGCGTCGCCCTCCTCGACCAAGGTCGCGGCGAGGTCGGCGGTTTCGGCGAAGCGGACCTTGACGTCGCGGTTGGCCTGCGCCTCGTAGATGTCGACGGCGGGGCCGATCGCGGCCGGGATCCGTCCCGAGTAGAGGGTGATCCCTTCGGTTTCGGGCTCGTTCGAGCCCCCGCCGCTGTCTTCGGTGCTGAAGCCGCAACCGGCGGCGACGAGCCCGGCGAGGACGAGGAGGGCGGCCGCGAGCAAGCGGCGTTGTGGGGTGGGGAGAATCACAGAGGCGGCAGTTAGGTTGCCCTAATCTTATGGAACCGCCTGCCTATGGAGTACGAAGAGTCCAATCTGATCCCGGGCCTGCGCCTGCGCGGCCTGCGCAAGAGCTTCGGGGAGGTCGTCGCCGTCGACGGCCTCGACCTCGACGTGCCCGAGGGCTCGATCTGCGCCCTGCTCGGCCCCAGCGGCTGCGGCAAGACGACGACGCTGCGGCTGATCGCCGGGCTCGAGCGCCCCGACGCCGGCACGATCGAGATCGGCGGCGAGGTCGTCAGCGGCGACGGCCGCACGGTCCCGGCCGAGCGCCGCCGCATCGGCATGGTCTTCCAGGATTACGCGCTCTTTCCGCACATGGACGTCGCCGCCAACGTCGGCTACGCGCTCGGGCGGCGGCCCGACAAGGCCAAGGTCGAGGCGGCGCTGGGGACGGTCGGCCTCGGCGGCCTCGGCAGGCGCAACCCGCACGAGCTCTCCGGTGGCCAGCAGCAGCGGGTGGCGCTGGCGCGGGCGCTGGTCGCCGAGCCGCGGGCGCTGCTCCTCGACGAGCCCTTCTCCAACCTCGATGCGGGCCTGCGGGCGCGGGTACGCGAAGAGGTGCGCGAGATCCTCGCCGAGCAGAAGCTGACCTCGGTCTTCGTCACCCACGACCAGGAGGAGGCGCTCAGCGTCGCCGACGTCGTCGCGGTCGTCAACGAGGGCAAGGTCGAGCAGGTCGGGACGCCCGAGGACGTCTACTCGCGCCCGACCAGCCGCTGGGTCGCGAGCTTCCTCGGCGAGATCGAGGTCCTGCCGGGCAAGGCCGAGGACGGGACGATCAGCTGCGAGCTCGGGCCGCTGCCGAACCGCGAGGGCTTGAGCGGCGAGGTCGACGTGCTGGTGCGGCCGGAGTCGCTGGCGATCGGGACGATCGAGCCGCCCGACCGCCGCAGCCAGAAGGCAACCGTGCTCTCGCGCAGCTTCTTCGGTCACGACCAGATGGTGGAGCTCGAACTCCCCTCCGGCTCGGTGGTCAAGGTTCGCCGCCTCGGCTTCCCCGCCTGGCACCCAGGCGACCGCGTCAACATCTGGATCGAGGGGCCGGTCGACGTGCTTGGGCGGGACTCTTAGGTCCTGGGGGTGGGGGAGGGTCGGGTACCCCCTCTGCCAAAGACCGTCGCGCAGCTGGTCGGCCCCCAGGGCTCAGGCGTGGTCTCTTGAGCCTTTGGCAGAGGGGGTACCCGACCCTCCGGCCGGGTGGCTAGAGCACGTCCCGCAGAGCAGCGTCTAAATCGGGATAGCTGAACTGGTAGCCCAGTTCCTGGGTCCGCTTCGGGATCACCCGCTGGCCGCCGCGCAGGACCTGGCCGAACTCTTTGCCGAATTTGAGGTCGAGGACGAGGCCGGGGACCGGCATCACCGCGGGGCGGTTCAGGGCTCGGCCTAGCGCCTTGGAGAAGTCCTTGTTGGTGGCGGGGTTGGGGGAGGATGCGTTGACGGTGCCGCTGACTTTCTCGTTGTCCAGCGCCCAGAGCAGGATCCCGATCTCGTCCTCGAGGTGGATCCAGGAGAGGTACTGCTCACCGCCGGCGAGCGGTCCGCCGACGCCGAGCTTGAACGGGGTCAGCATCTCCCTCAGCATTCCGCCGCGCTTGGTCAGCACCTGGCCGGTGCGGACGACGACGAGGCGGACGTCGGCGTTGTCCAGCTCGTGGGCGGCGGCCTCCCAGGCGACCACGACCTCGGAGTCGAAGCTGGAGCCGGGTCCGTCGCCCTCGTCGACTTCTTCGGCGCCGCGGTCGCCGTAGTAGCCGACCGCCGACTGGCTGACCAGGACCTTCGGCGGGTTCTCCAGGGCGGAGATCGTCTGCACCAGGTTGTGGGTGCCCTGGCGGCGGCTCTCCATGATCCGCTCCTTCGCCTCGGCGGTCCATTTCTGGTCGATCCGCTCGCCCAGCAGGTGGACGACGCCATCGACGCCCTCGAAGGCCACGGGGTCAGGGCGTTCCAGCGTCGGCTCCCACCTGTGCCACTCGACGCGGGGGTTGCCTTCGCGGGCGCGGCCGGGGTCACGGGTGAGGCCGACGACTTCGTCGCCGCGGGCAAAGAGCGCGTCACACAGCGCCTGGCCGATCGTGCCGCTGGCGCCGGTGACGAGGACCCGCAAGGGCTAGCTCGCCTCCACGGTGGCGAAGGTCCCGGTCTCCTCGTTGAGCCGGGCGATGCCGTCGCGCCTGGCCTCCTCGACCACCGCCTCGGCGACCTTCGGAGCGACTTCGCGGTTGAAGACGCTGGGGATGATGTAGTCCTCGGCGAGGTCCTCCTCGGAGACCGCCATCGCGATCCCCTTGGCGGCGGCGAGCTTCATCTCCTCGGTGATCGAGGGGGCGCCGGCGTCGAGGGCGCCGCGGAAGATGCCGGGGAAGGCGAGCACGTTGTTGATCTGGTTCGGGAAGTCGGAGCGTCCGGTGGCCATGATCCGCACGTAGGGCGCCGCCTCCTCGGGCATCACCTCGGGAGTCGGGTTGGCCATCGCGAAGACGATCGCGTCGTCGTTCATCTTGCCCAGTGACTCGGGCTTGATGATCCCGGGGCCGGAGAGGCCGACGAAGATGTCCATGCCCTCGATTACGTCGTCGGGCTGGCCCTGGATCACGTCCGGATTCGTCGTCTCGGCATACCACCGCTTGGCCCCGTTCATCTCGCCGGATTCGTAGTCCTCGCGTTTGGTCGAGACCGCGCCCTTGCGGTCGCAGCCGACGATCTGGGTGATCCCGGAGGCGAGCATCATCTTCGTCACCGCGACGCCGGCAGCGCCGAGCCCGACCACTAGCACCCGCAGCTGCTCGATCGGTTTGCCGGTGATCTTCAGCGCGTTGAAGAGCGCCGCCATCGTCACCACCGCGGTCCCGTGCTGGTCGTCGTGGAAGACGGGAATGTCGATCGACTCCTTCAGCCGGTCCTCGATCTCGAAGCAGCGCGGGGCGGAGATGTCCTCGAGGTTGATGCCGCCGAAGGTCGGCGCCATCAGCTCGACCGCGCGGACGATCTCGTCGGCGTCCTGGGTGTCGAGGCAGATCGGGAAGGCGTCGACCCCGGCGAACTCTTTGAAGAGCATGCACTTGCCCTCCATCACCGGCATCGCCGCCTCGGGGCCGATGTTGCCGAGGCCGAGGACGGCGCTGCCGTCGGAGACGACCGCGACGGTGTTCTTCTTGATCGTGTACTCGAAGGCCTTGCTGCGGTCGGCGTGGATGTCCATGCAGACGCGGGCGACGCCGGGCGTGTAGGCCATCGAGAGGTCGTCGCGGGTTTTCACCGGGTACTTGTTGCGCATGTCGATCTTGCCGCCCCGGTGCATCTGCATCGTGCGGTCGACGTAGTCGAGCACTCGCGCGCCCCGCGTCGACCCGATCGCCCGCAGGATCTTCTCCCAATGCTCGCGATCGGTCGCGTCGATCGTGAACTCCCGGACCCGTTTCCCCTCCGGCCCGGCCCCCGGCACGAGGTCGACCCCCTGCAGCTGCCCGCCCGCCTCGGCGATCGCCGCGGTCAGCCGCCCGAGCGGCTCTTTGCGCGCATCGAGCTCGACGCGGATCGTGACGCTGTACTGGGCGCTGACAGCCATGGGCGGCTATCGAATCAGATTCGCTTCGCGGGCCAGCCTCTTCCTCCCATAGGATCGCCGAACGGTGGGGGCGAGGTGGAGCAAATTCGTCGCGGTCCTCGCGATCGCGTTGGTCTCGGCGGCTTGCTTTGCCGCTGTTGCGGGCGCAGAGGGAGAAGAGGACACGGGCGGCTTCGGCGCCTTCCGCTTGAAGGGAACGAACGGCTACTCGATCCTCGTGCTGGCCCTCTCCGAACCACACTTCAAGCATGGCGAGGTGCTCGTATGGGCCGGAAACAAGGTCGATGCCGGGGTCCTCTACCTTGTGCCGGCGACCGTGACGGCGACGACCATCGATGCCGATCTCGGTGCTGTGGGGAAGCTGGCGCTGAAATTTGAATCGAGCGGGCCGGCCGAAAGAGTGCACGGGAGGTGCAAGCGGGCCGGGACGCTCCTCTTTGAACCTGGTGCCTGGGTTGGCACGGTCGACCTTGTGGGAGAGGAAGGGTTCACTCGCGTACAGGTGAGCAGGACCAAGGCGATCCCATCTCCCTTCTTCGAGGGAAGCTGCGGCTCCTACTCGATCGGAGAAACCTTCGGTCACCGGGCACATGGAGCACGCTTGGTGGCGCGCTCGCCAGCTCGGAAGCGCTCTCTGTTCCTCCAGGTGAACAAGAACCACCAAGACGCCCTCGTCCACGTGGAAACCTCGCTGGAAGAACGGCGGTCAGGGATGATCATCGACCGCGAAGTGATCAACAGCTATCCCGAGGGCTCGTTCACCTTCGATCCCGCGCTGAATTCCGCCTCGCTCTCTCTGCCCACCCCCTTCGCGGGTGACGCCACCTTTCACCGATTCGCCAGGCCTGCGAACCGCTGGACGGGCGATCTCTCCGTCGACTTCCCCGGCCGCGCCGATGTCCCCTTGGTCGGGAGCGCATTCAATGCAACCTTGGTTCCTGCAAAGCGCACCGAAGAGAAAACCCGATACGACCGCTCCCTGCGCCCTAACCCCTCTTCGTGGCCCTTGATGAGACCTCGCTTACCGCTTTTGTTCCTGCCTTAGGAGCGCGAAAAACGGCAGGTTAAGGGGGAGAGTCTCGAGGCCTGTCGCCTTTGTTACCTGGTGGGTAACAAAGGCGACATGCTCGACGCGCGAGTGGCGGAGATCGCCACTCGGCAGCATGGCATCGCCACGCTTCGGCAGCTGGAAGCAGCGGGTCTGAGTAGGCGCGCGGTGACGGGACGGGTTCAAAGTGGCCAACTCCATCGAGTTCACCGTGGCGTCTACGCGGTGGGACACCGCGCTCCCAGCCATCGAGCCCGCTTCATGGCGGCGGTCCTCGCCTGCGGTGACGGTGCGGTCCTGAGCCACACCTCCGCCGCGGTCCTCTGGGAGCTCCTCAAACCCATCGACGGCCCGATCCACGTCTCGGTCCCAACGACCTCCGGCCGCCGCTCCCGCCGCGGGATCCGCCTCCACCGCTGTCCCGCCCTCCAGGCGACCCGAGAGCCGTCTCCCTCACCCTCTTCCTTGCCAATTAGAGGAGGGCGAGGGAGACGGCTCACCACCCACCGCCACAACATCCCCGTCACCACCGTCCCTCGCACCATCGAGGACCTCCGGCGCTCCGAGCTGCTCCCACCGCACCTCCTCCGCCGCGCCATGCGCCAAGCAGAGATCAAAGGCCACCGCCTGGTCGGCCTCGAGAGCGACCGCACCCGCTCTGACCTCGAGGTCCTATTCCTCGACTTGATCCACCCCCACCGCGACCGCATCCCCCCGCCCGAGGTCAACGTCAAGCTCGGCCGCTGGACGGTCGACTTCCTCTGGCGCTCCCAGCGCGTCGTCGTCGAGACCGACTTCTGGAGCTACCACCGCGGCTCCGTCGCATGGCAGGACGACCACGCGCACGAGCTCGACCTGCGCAGCGCCGGCTACACCGTGCTGCGCTTCACCGACCTGCAGCTGGAAAACGAAGGCGAGCGGGTGATCAGGGATGTGGAACGCGAACTGAAGCGGGGGAGGCGCTGAAGAAGAAAGGCGCGCTAGCCGTCAGCCTCAGCCGTCGCAACCACCGGATGCTCCCCCGTCGGCGACGGGTCGCCCTCCTCGGGCTCGACGTGCAGCTTCGGCAGGATGCGGTCCAGCCAGTCGGGGAACCACCAGGCGCGCTCACCGAGGAGCTGCATGATCGCCGGCACGAGGACGGAGCGGATGATCACGGCGTCGATGAAGACCGCGGAGGCGAGGCCGAGGCCGAAGAGCTTGATGATCCGGTCTTCGCCGAGCATGAAGGCGGCGAAGACGGTGACCATGATCGCCGCGGCGGCGGTGATCACGCGGCCGGTCAGGGCGAGGCCGCGGGTGACGGCCTCGGAAGCGTCTTTGGTGTGTTCCCACTCCTCGTGGATCCGCGACATCAGGAAGACCTCGTAGTCCATCGAGAGCCCGAAGACGATCGAGAAGAGGAAGATCGGGAAGAAGGAGATGATCGGGCCGGTGCTGTCGACGCCGATCAGGCTCGCGCCCCAGCCCCACTGGAAGACGGCGACGATCAGGCCGAAGGCTGCCCCGATCGAGAGCAGGTTCATCAGCACCGCCTTCACCGGCACCCAGATCGAGCGGAAGACGATCATCAGCAGCAGTGCCGAGAGCAGGACGACGACGCCGATGAAGAGCGGCAGCTTCTCGGCTATCGCGTTGCCGAAGTCCTCGAAGATCGCGTTGACGCCGCCGACGTGCACCTGCGCCCCGGTCGCTTCCTCGACTGGCGGGATCGAGTCTTCGCGGATGCGGTCGAGCAGATCGGTGGTGTCGGCGCTCTGCGGCGAGGTGGTGGGGTAGAGCTGGAAGACGCCGACGGTCTTCGCCGGGTTCAGCGTCACGTCGGTGACGGCTTCGACGCCTTCTTCCTTCTGGAGTTCGGCGTGCAGCGTCTGCAGGACTTCGTCGTTGCCCTTTTCAGGAAGTTCGGCGGCGATCACAAAGGGCCCGTTGAAGCCCGGTCCGAAGCCTTCGGCGAGCAGGTCGTACGCCTGCCGCGTCGTCGTTCCCTCCGGGTCGGTGCCGGCGTCGTTGGTGCCGAGGCGCAGCGAAAGCGTCGGAATGCAGAGCGCGAGCAGCAGTGCCCCCGAGAGCAGCGCGGCCGTCCACGGGCGCCGCTGGATCCGGTTGCTCCAGCGCTGCCACCAGGTGCCTTCGTCGATGCTCCGTTTGCCGCGACCGAGGCCGGGGATCCGCAGCCGGTCGACCCGCCGCCCGACGATCGTCAGCAGCGCCGGCAGCAGGGTGAGGGCACTGACCATGGTGAAGAAGACCGCCAAGGCCGCGGCCACCGCCACCCCGTAGAGGAAGCTGAGGCCGAGGAGCATCATCCCCAGCAGGGCGATGATCACGGTAATCGCGGCGAAGAGGACGGCGCGGCCCGCGGTGTCGATCGCCGCGATCGCCGCCTGGCGCGGCTCAAACCCCTCCGCCAGCCCGTTGCGGAAACGGGTGAGGATGAAGAGGGCGTAGTCGACTCCGACGCCCAGGCCGATCATGAAGGCCAGCTGCGGGGCGAAGTCGGCGGTGTTGAAGACATGGGTGCCGAGAGTGATGAAGCTGATTCCCACCCCGAGGGCGAAGAGCGCGGTGACGATCGGCAGGCCCATCGCCACCACCGAGCCGAAGGTGAGCAGGAGGACGACGATCGCCGCCAGCAGCCCGATCGCCTCGGAGAAACCTTCTTCTTCTTCGCCACGGACTTCCTCGATCGGGGAGCCGCCGAGCTCGATCTGCAGCCCGTCGCCGGAGGCCGCCTGCGCCGTGTCCATCACCCGCTTCGCTTCCTCGGTGTCGAGGTCGGGCCCGGCGACGTCGAACTGGACGGTCGCGTAGGCGATCTTGCCGTCTTCGCTGATCGCGGCGGCGCCGCCGCCCTTGCCGTAGGGGCTGGCGACTTCGCTGACGTGCGGTTCCTCTTCGATTTCGGCGAAGACGCTCTCCATCTTCTTTTCGACGGCAGGCGAATCGATCCCGGCGTTCGCCTTGAAGACGATCTGCGCGGCTTCGCCCGACTGCGCCGGGAACTTCTGTTCCAGCAGGTCGAGCGCTTCCTTGGAGTCCGAATCGGGCAGGCTGAATTCTTCGCTGAAGTCGGCCCCGACCGCGCCGGAGATGCCGATCATCGCGACGAGGGCGACGATCCAGCTGATGATCACCGTCTTGCGGTGGCCGGTGGTCCAGGTGGCGAAACGTCGCATTGGCGCGGGCAACGTACCAATGACACCGGCGACCTGGTGTGAACGTCCTCACGCCTATCCCTTCTCTGTAGAAGCGATTTCGGTCCCTGAGCCGGCCTAGCTTCCTGCGCCACAACAGACAAGCGGCCGGGGCGACTGCGCTAACAGCCCCCCGGCCTTGGCACAGGAAGGCAGGCTTCCCATGCAGGACAAGGCTAAGTCAGCGGACCCCGCTGGCGAGGATCGGGAGTACGAACGGGCGATTCTCGCCCACGTCATAGAGGCACAGCCCGCGACGCTGAGGCTCTCGGACCTGATCCGCGAATTCGTCAGCACCGACGATTTCAGCGAGCGAGACGCGGTTGAAAGGGCCGTCAGAGAACTCGTCAAAGGCGGTCTCCTTTTCCGCTGCGAGGGCGCGGTGCTGCCGACCCGAACCGCCCTACGCGCCTTTGAGTTGTTCGTGGAGGCGGCGTAGATGGAGGCGGCAAAGCAGTTTGGCCGCAACCTCCATGCCGCTCGGCGACAGGCGGGGATGACGCAGGACCGGCTCGCCGCTGAGGCGTTCACGCACCGAGCGGCCGTGTCCCGGATGGAGAACGGCCACCAACTCCCGCGTCTGGACGACATGCTGTGGCTGGCGGCGGGAACCGGGGTGCAGGTCCGCGACCTGCTGCGAGGGATCGAGTAGCGATGCCCTCCGAACACATCACGTTCACGACTGTCACCGAGCGATTCGGCTGGAACCTGAAGATTGCTCGACAGCGGGTCGGCTTGACGCAGCAGGAGCTAGCCGCCCGCCTGGGCATGGAGTTCTCGTGCGACATTTCGGTCTGGGAGACCGGCAAGCAGTGCCCGCGCATTGACACGGTGGTGCGGCTCGCAGAAGCGCTGGAGATCGAACCCAGCGAGTTGCTGAGGGAGACCCGAGGGCTGGGACCGTCTAGCTAGCTGCGAATTAAGCGATGGCCGCTGCCCGCCAGGTCCACACCGGGACAGCGGCCATCGCTCAGTGCGAACTGAAGTCCAATTTGCGCTCGCCTCTCGCGCTGCTGATCAGCTCTTTTGCCGAAGGCTTCGACCGCTTGCTTGGAGGGAGGTAGAAAGGCCGTTCCTCGGCTTCTTTTTCCAGAGCGCTGAAGAGGCTCATCAGATCTTTAGAGAGCCCTGAAAGATCCGGTGGCCTCCCGTCCCGGTCAGCCGAGTCAATCAGTTCCCCTACGCGAACTACGTCCTCGACCTTTACCAGCACAATCTCGATCCCTCGCTCTTTCCGAGCGACAGCGGCACCCTCAATGGCCCCCTTCGAGAAGCTGAAGGCCACAAGGAAACCCTTGTGTTTGCTCTCTCTCCGTATTGCCGTCTCAAAGGCGTCGAGGTCGGGACGCCCTACTCGCTCTTTCTGCTTCACCTGGATCGGCAGACGCTCAAAGAACGAGTAGCCATCGATGCCCTTATCGGCCGTTTTTCGTGGCGACTGTTCGCCGAGGACCCGCTGGACGATCCAGTGCTGGAATTCAAAGGGGCCAAGCTGACGAAGGTCCTCCACCGACGCAGGCAACCCATGAACGGTGGGAGTGACCTTCTGCTTGGCGAGTCGAAGCTTCATAACCTCGACCGCCTGAGGACTTACGTCGATGCCAATCCATTTTCTCTTCAAGCGCTCTGCCGCGGCTACCGTGGTTCCGCAGCCACAGAAGGGGTCGAGGACAATATCGCCCTCTTTGGTGGTGGCCTGGATGATTCTTTCCAAGATGCCCTCGGGCTTCTGAGTTGGATAACCAACCCTCTCGGCACTCTTTGAAGACAGCCACTTCACTTGCGCGTCGATCCCCGCGGCCGTGCCCGTGACACAACCCTCAGTGCCAGGCGTAAACGACCACAGATCCTGAAGGGCTACCCCCGGAGCATCCTCCAGATAGAACTTGTACCGAGGCACCGGCTCGTCTTTCACCGGCCAGTGGATCAACTCCACCTCATCAAGCTTGTCGAGGCGCTTTGGGAGCGAATATTGGGCGAGATCATCCCCGGTCAGAGCTTTGTACTTCTCGAATACATACGCCGGAAGCGCCCAATGTCTGCCGACCTTCGTGGGGTTGTACCCGCGCCAGGGTTTGCGACTCTCGCCTTTTCGAGTTCCCGAACCCGTCAAGGCAACCTCTTGGTAGCGGCCCCGCGCGTCGAAATGGTCAAATTTCTCGCGGACGTATGCCTCCGTGTAAGGGCCAAACTGGGCGTAGAAGGGTGCCTGCTTTGACTTGCCGTAATAGAAGATGTTTTGGTGGATCGGGCCGAAGCGAGTCGTGGTCTTGTTTGAGGCCGTCCGTCGCCAAATGATCTCGTTTCGGAAGTTGCCGACCCCGAAAATTTCGTCTAGCAGAACCTTGAGGTAGTGGCCTGCGGCCTGATCGCAATGCAGGAACAGCGATCCGGTGGGTTTCAAAATCCGATGCAGTTGAACTAGCCGAGCCTCCATCCAATCGAGATAGACCTGGATACCTCCTTCCCACCGATCCGCAAAAGAGCGGACCTCCGCCTCATCACCCCAAATGACCTCGTAGATCCGATTCGAAAAGAAAGGTGGGTCGAGGTAAACCAGATCAATGCACTCCGCGGGAAAGCCGGCGAGCATCTTTAGGTTGTCCTCGCAGTGAAGGACGCTGGTTTCCATGTAGCTCACTGGCTGCACAGCAGCACTTCCTTTCCCTTTGAGGCAGGCCGTTCCTACTAGGCGGGTTTCTTGGGCGAACTCTTGCCATTCCTATTTAGGGTCGTCAAGGGACTTGACAACGATGCAGATGTCAAGTAGCTTTACAACATGCCACCGGCCAACCGCCACGAACCAAGGCGTGCGAAGTCTTCGACCTCCGACTACTCGGTCACCGAATTCCTAGCCGAGTTCCCCGACGACGCCGCCTGCTTGGAGCATCTCTGGCGGACCCGCCATGCGCCTGATGGCGAGCACGCCCACTGCCCGAAGTGCGGCGACGTGAAGCCCTTCAAGCGCTATGCGACCAAGCAGCAGCGCCAGTCTTGGACCTGCACGGCCTGCGGTCACCACCTGCACCCCACGGCCGGAACGATCTTCCACCGCTCCTCTACCTCGCTGCGGCTCTGGTTCCACGCGATGTACCTGATGACTAGCACTCGCTGCGGGATCTCCGCCAAACAGCTAGAGCGCGAGCTAGGCGTTCACTACAAGACCGCTTGGCGTATGTTCAACAAGATCAGGAACCACCTGATGGCTGAACCCGATCCGGCACCTAGCCTGCGCGGAGAGGTTGAGGTCGATGAGACCTCGTGGGGCGGGAAGGCTCGGCGCAAAATGACCTACGCGGAAGCGGCACGCTTCCGCGAGGCCAAGCCGACCGTGCTGGGAATGGTCGAGCGCGGCGGGCGTGTCCGTGCCCGCGTGATCGCCTCTCGGCGGGGCGAGCCCTTAAGTGGCGCTGTGCGGGCGAACGTCAACCCGGAAGCGATCCTCTACACGGACGATTGGATGGCCTACAAGCCCCTGTCGCGGGAGTTCGCCGACCACCGGGTGATCAACCACTCGGCAGGCACCTACGCCGTGGGCCACATCTACACGAACACGATTGAGGGCTTCTTCGGCAACCTAAAAACGGGGATGCGCGGCACCTACAAGTTCGTCTCCCGCAAGTGGCTCCAGTCCTACCTAGACGAGTACGCCTGGCGGCACAACAACCGCCATACCGGCCAGCGCTCGATGTTCCACGCCCTCGTCAGAGAGGCGGCGAACCAGTGACCGAGGCAGCGGCGGTCCGCAAGATCAAAGCGGCGGCGCGGAAGCGCGCCAAGGCCGACGAGGCGAAACGAGAGGCGACCGAGGATCTACGCCGTCAGTGTCGGGCAGCCCGCGAAGCGGGCATCCCCATCACGTTGATCGCTTCTGAGGCCGGTCTTTCTCGTCAGGGCGTTTACGACCTACTGGGGGAGCGACCTTCCGCATAGCGGCATCGAAGTCCCCTTTGGTCGGAACGGGGATCTCCAGCCCCTTGTCGGTCTTCTGTTTCTTGGCCACGGCCACAGGCTAACTTCTCGGCTGCTTCGCAAAAACCCGCCATATGCACAAAGCGTTGCCAGAGTCTTCGCAATATCCGAGCAAAAGGCGCGGAATGAGCGTCCGATTCCTCGGAATTCGACCATGGCAGCTTCCCGCAATATCCGGAAATTTGCCTCTCTGCGGGCCGGGTTCCGCCGCCGAGGCGCTTTCAATGGGAGCCGGACCTAGCCCAGTGGCTTCCCACCTCGCCTGAACAACGAACGGGAACCTCTGGGGCGGTGGGTTCGGAGCTTCAGCCACGACGTTGCAGGCCCCCTCCGAATTCCACCGTGAGCAGTAGCGACGCTCCTAGGTCCTTCTCCTTTTCATCAGGCAGCCTTTCTTGGCCGAGGGCTGCTCTGCGGACTGTACATCGTCCCACCTCGGAAATCGGCCGCATCTCGGCCGCAAAGTGGCAACTTTCGGCGTGCCAAGCGGGATCAATCCCTTCACCGGGAAGGCATTCGATCTCTTCTCTCAGGAAGCGGCGGTCTCGCTTTGAGGCTGTAGTCGGCCGTCCTCCTTGTAAGCGCTTCTCGCTCTTGGCTGACCGAAATCGCTTCTACATAGAAGGGATAGACGTGAACGTCCTCACGTCGCGGCCGGGGAATAGATTCTGCGGCAGATGCCCGAACCCCAAATCGCCCGCTTCCGCCGGGTGGTCAAGTCTGCTTACGCCTCGCTCGAGGCCCGCCGCCAGGAGGTCAACGACCTCAACGTCTTCCCCGTCGCCGACGGCGACACCGGCGACAACATGGCGATGACGATGCGCGCGGTGATGGAAGAGCTCGATCGTCTCGACGGTCAGGAAGTCGACGAGGTCGGCCGCACCGAGCTGGTCCAGGCGCTGGCGCGGGCGGCGCTGATGGGCGCGCGGGGCAACTCCGGCGTCATTCTCAGCCAGATCGTCCGCGGCGCCGCCGAGGAGCTGGCGTCCCGTCCCGGCGAGCTGATCGACCCGACCCTCGTCGCCGCCGCCTTCGCCAGCGCCGCCGACGCCGCCTACGATTCGGTCCGCGACCCGGCCGAGGGGACGATGCTGACCGTCTTCCGCGAGATGGCCCACTCGCTCTCCCGCCAGCTCGCCCACCTCGACCAGGAGAAGCAGCGGCTCGGCCGCGACGTCTCCGAAGAGGAGCAGGACGCGGTCCTCGCCGAGGTGCTGGAGCGGGCGATCGCCGACGGCGAGCGCGCCGTCGCCAAGACCCCCGAGCAGCTCGAGGTCCTGCGCGAGTCCGGGGTGGTCGACGCCGGCGGACACGGCCTCGTGCTGATCCTCGCCGGGGTCGTCGCCGGCCTCCGCGGCGACGGAGCCGAGGTTCCGGAGGTGGCGCACCACGAGGCGCCGCGCCGCAGCCTGCCCCACCACGAGGACAGCCGCTACCGCTACTGCACCAACTTCATCGTCTCCGGCAAGGGGCTGCAGGACCGCAAGTTCCTGCCGCGGCTGGAGGGGCTCGGGGACTCGGTCCTCGTCGTCGGCGACGACGTCACCCTCAAGGTCCACGTCCACACCGACGAGCCCGAGGTCGCGGTTGCGCTCTTCGACGGGGTCGGCGAGGTGACCAACCTCGACGTCGCCGACATGCGCGAGCAGATGGCCGAGCGCGACGCCCGTCTCAGCGGCCGCACCGGAGTCGTCGCGGTCGCTGCCGGCGACGGCCTGCAGCGGCTCTTCGGCGAGCTCGGCGCCCACGTCGTCCCTGGCGGGGAGACGCTCAACCCCTCGACCTACGAGCTGCTCGCCGGGATCCACAGCGTCGCCGCCGACGAGGTTCTCGTCCTGCCCAGCTCCTCGAACGTGGTGATGGCCGCCGAGCGCGCTTGCGAGCTCTCCGAGAAGCCGGCGCGGGTGGTGCCGGCGACCTCGCAGCAGGCGAGCCTGCTGGCGTTGGTCGAGCTCGACCCGGAGGCGGCGATGGCGGAGAACGCCGAGCGGCTGGGGGAGGCGCTGGTGGGCGTCGCCACCGGTGGCGTCGCTCCGGCCGCCCGCGACGACGCCCAGGGCCGCTTCAAGAAGGGCGACGCGGTCGGGTTCGTCGAGGGGGAGATCATGGCCTGGGGCGGGGCCGGCTCGACCCTCGCCAAGACCCTCGAGCACCTCGCGGCCGGGGCGGAGATCATCACCCTGATCGCCGGCGAGGGCGCCCCGATCCCGCTCGCCGAGCTCGACACCCACATGCCCGACGGGGTCGAGGTCGAGACCCACGAGGGGGGACAGCCGAGCTGGTGGTGGCTGCTGGCCGCCCAGTAGTGCGTGCCTTCGGCGGCGAGCGCGAGCTGGGCCGCGCCGAGCTGCTCGACGCCCCCGTCCACTGGCCCCGCCCCAGCGTCCTCGACCAGGGCCTCGGCGCCCTCGAGGGCATCGGCCCCAAGACCGCCGAAGCCGCCGCCGCGGCTGGCCTCCGCACCATCGGCGACCTCCTCTTCCACATCCCCAGGCGCCACCGCGACCTGAGGATCAGGGAGCTGGGAGACGTCACCCGGGGCGAAACCGCCACGGTTCAGGTCGAAGTCCAGGGCAAACAGCCCCGCCCCTTCCGTAAAGGCCGCCTCCGCATGGTCAGCGTCAAAGTCGGCGACGCTACCGACCACGTTAGAGCCACCTGGTTCAACCAGCCCTGGGTAGCTTCCAAGCTCACCCCAGGAGCCCAGCTCCTCCTAACGGGGAAACGATCCGCCCGAGGCTTCGCAGTGAACGAATGGGAGTTAGTAAGCGACGCAACTTCTGCGGGTGGCGAGGGCGCCGGGGACCCCGAGCATCCAGCGCAGGGGTCCCCGAACAGCCCTCGACAGGACCCGCAGCCAGAAACCCTGGTCCCAAGGCATCCCACCCCCGAGTCCCTCCGTCCCTCCCAACTCCGCGACTGGGCCAAGCAGGCAATCGAGCTATCGCCGAATGCAATCGAGGGCCTCCCCGCCAACCTCCGCGCCCGCCGCCACCTGGCCGCCCTCGGAGACACCCTGCAGACCATCCACTTCCCAAGGGAAGTAGACGACCTCGACGAAGCCCGCACCCGTCTCCGCTTCGAAGAGCTCTTCCTCCACCAAGCCCTCCTCGCCACCCGCAAGCGCACCCACCGCACCGCCCGCCCCGCCCCGCGCTTCGGCAAGCCGGGAGACCTCGTCGCCCGCTGGCTCGACTCGCTCCCCTTCGAGCCGACCGGCGACCAGCTGGAGGCCTTCGTCGAGATCGAGCACGACCTCGACTCCGGCGAGCCGATGCAGCGGCTGCTGATGGGGGAGGTGGGATCCGGCAAGACCGTCGTCGCCGTCTACTCGATGCTGCGGGCGCTGGAAGCCGGCTACCAAGCGGCGCTGATGGCGCCGACCGAGACCCTCGCCGAGCAGCACGCGATCACGCTCGGCAGACTGCTGGCCGAAGAGGCGACCCCGTTCGCGCTGCTGACCGGCTCGACCCCGGCACCGCGCCGCCGCGAAGCCCTCGACCGCCTCGCTAGCAATGAGCTCGGCCTTCTCGTCGGGACTCACGCCTTGATCGAGCCCACGGTCCGCTTCGCTCGCCTCGGCCTCGTCGTCGTCGACGAGCAGCACCGCTTCGGCGTCTCCCAGCGGCGGGCGCTGGACGAGAAGGGGGTGGAGGGGATGGCGCCCCACGTCCTCCACATGACCGCGACGCCGATCCCGCGCACGCTCTCGCTGACCGCCTACGGCGACCTCGACACGACCGCCCTGCACGAGCTCCCGGCCGGGCGCCAGCCGATCACCACCAAGCTCGTCGAGGAGCACCAGCGCGGCGAAGCCTTCGAGTTCCTGCGGCGGCGGCTGCGCGAGGGTCGCCAGGCCTTTGTCGTCTGTCCGCTGGTCAGCGAGTCGGAGAAAGTCGAGGGGAAAGCGGCGGCGGTCGAGGCCGAGCGGCTGCGTGCCGGAGAGCTGCGGGAGTTCCGGGTCGGCCTCCTGCACGGCCAGATGCGCTCGGAGGAGAAGGCCGAGGCGATGCGTGCCTTTGCCGCCCACGAGACCGAGGTGCTGGTTTCGACCACGGTGATCGAGGTCGGGATCGACGTCGGCAACGCGACGGTGATGGTGATCGAGGGCGCCGAGCGCTTCGGCGTCTCCCAGCTGCATCAGCTGCGCGGCCGGGTCGGCCGCGGCGAGCACCCGAGCCAGTGCCTGCTGTTCGCCGAAGAGGCGGGCGAGCTGGCCCGCCAGCGGCTGGCGGCCGTGGCGAATGAGGGCGACGGGTTCAAGCTCGCCGAGGTCGACCTCGAACTGCGCGGCGAGGGGGAGATCCTCGGGACTCGCCAGTCGGGCCTGCCGCGCTTCGCCGTCGCCAAGCTGCCCGAGGACGGCGCCCTGCTGATGGAAGCCCGGCAGGAGGTGCTGAAGCTGCTGCGCGAGCACGGATCCCTCGCCGACCCCGCCCTCGGCCCACTCCTCGACGCCGCCCACCGCCGCTTCGGCACGGGCGCGGCCGATCCGATTCCCTTATGAGGAGGCCCGCGTGAGAGTGATTGCCGGAGACCTCAAGGGCCAGCGCTTGGTCGCGCCCAGAGGCTGGAAGGTCCGCCCGACCTCCGACCGCGTCCGCGAGGCGATCTTCTCCGCTCTCGGCGAGCGGGTCGAGGGCGCGACCGTCCTCGACCTCTACTGCGGCACCGGCGCCCTCGCGATCGAGGCGCTCTCGCGCGGGGCCGAGCGCGCCGTCCTCGTCGACCGCGACACCCGCCCCGCCCTCGGCAACGTCCAGCGCCTCGGCCTCGGCGAACGGGCCGAGCTCGTCCGCGCCGACGTCGGCCGCTGGCTGGGGGAGGTTTCATCCGCTTCGTTTGCGGGGAAATTCGATCTCGTCTTTGTGGACGCCCCGTATAAACTCGCCGACCGCGTGGCCCAGGACCTCAACAACCACCTCCCCCGACTACTGGCAAAAGACGGCCGAGCCGTGGTCGAGAGCGGTGCCCGCCGGCCACTGCAGATCGACGCGCTCGAGCCGCTGCGCCAGCGCCGCTACGGCGCCGCCGACGTCTCCATCTACGGCGAGGCCGCACCGTGAGCGAACAGAACGGAACGGTCGTCTGCCCGGGCTCCTACGACCCGGTCACCAACGGCCACATCGACATCATCACCCGCACCTCGAACGTCTTCGAGCGCGTCGTCGTCGGCGTCGTCAACAACCCCGTCCGCAAGGCGAAGACGCTCTTCACCGCGGAAGAGCGGAGGGCTTTCATCGAGGAGGCGACGGCAGACCTGCCGAACGTCGAGGTGCAGATCTTCGCCAACCTCCTGGTCGAGTTCGCCCGCGACAACGCGGCGAAGGCAATCGTCAAGGGACTGCGGGCGATCTCCGACTTCGAGTACGAGTTCGAGATGGCGCAGCTGAACCGCAAGCTCGACCCGGGGATCGAGAGCATCTACGTGATCGCCTCGCCCCACTACAGCTTCCTTTCCTCGACCGGGGTGAAGGAGATGGCCACCTTCGGTGGCGACGTCTCCGACCTCGTACCGCCCGCCGTCGCGACCGCGCTGGGAGAACGCCTGGGCGACAGGTAGGCTGTGCCAGACCAGTCCGTCCACTTGGGCGTTGCCTTGCAAAAAACTGCTCGTTGAACACGATCTTCACCAAAACCCCCGCATACACGTAGGCTTACGACCTTCTTATGGACGTACTGGTCCTCATAGACAAGCTCGATGACGTAGTTCACAACGCCCGTCCGGTCCCCCTGACGGATCAGGTTCGCGTGGACCGAGAGGAGATCTACGACCTCCTCGACCAGATGCGGGCGACGATCCCCGAGGAGATCAAGCAGGCGCGGTGGATCGTCAAGGAGCGCCAGGAGATGCTGGCCGAGGCCAAACGCGAGGCGGAGCGGATCGTCCGCGAGGCCCGCGAGCAGCAGGCCCGCCTGATCTCCGACGAGGAGGTCACCAAGCAGGCCGAGCGCGCCGCCGACGAGATCGTCGAGGACGCCCGCAACCGCGAGCGCGAAATCCGCCTCGGCGCCGAGGACTACGCCGACGAGATCCTCAACACCCTCGAAGTGAACCTGCAGAAGTTCCTCGCCGCCGTCCAGCGCGGCCGCGACCGGCTTGCCGGCCGCGAGGAGGAACAGCCGCAGCCCGAGCTGGACCAGCAGCCTTAGCTAGAGCAGTGGGAAGCTGGGACGGGTGCCCCTCTCCCAGAGACCGTCGCGCAGCTGGGGCGCCTTGCTGGGCGCATCTGTGGTCTCAGGAGCCTCTGTGAGAGGGGCACCCGTCCCAACCGCCTGCTTCGAGTTCGCGGTGTCCACCGTTCCGAGATTCGGTGCCCTATAGAGGCCCAAAGTGCGGAAGGGCTGCGGCCCGACGGTGGCGGCTACTCGAGTTTCAGGTTCTTCAGGGCCGCCCAGCGGTCGTCGACGGGGGCCTCGTGCTCGTGGGGGTTGTCGTTGAGGGACTCGCCGCAGACGGGGCAGAGGCCGGCGCAGTCGGGGCGGCAGAGGATGCGGGTGGGAAGGGCGAGGATGGTGGCGTCGTGGGCCCAGCGGCCGATGTCGAGCTCGTCGTCGGAGACGTAGGGGCTGCGTAGTTCGGGATCGTCGGTCCCGGCCTGGTCGACCTCGCGCGCCTCGACCTCGAGGTCGAGTGCGGCCGGTTCGAGGCAGCGCATGCAGGGGCCTTCGAGGTGGACCGGGAACTCGAGGCGGAAGGCGAAGCCGTTGCTGGGCCGGGATACCTCGAGCCGCACCGTCGGCGCCCAGGGCTCGGGCTTGTAGGTCTGGGCGGCCAGCTCGAAGGGCTCCAGCGCCACCGGCGTCTCCAGTCGCTTGCCCTCGCCGTGGGCAAGGGTGAGGCGGGATAGGTCGATGATCGTCTGCGGCGCCTGTGACATGCTCCCGTCGAGGTTACGAGATGGGCCGATTCGACTGGAAACCCGACACCTACTCCGAGCTGATCCGCTCCGAGGTCCCGCGCTACGACGAGCTGCAGGAGCAAGCGATCGCCGCGATCCCGTTCCCGCCCGAGCGGGTGCTGGAGCTGGGGATGGGGACGGGGGAAACGACCCGCCGCCTGATCGAGGCCTATCCCGACAGCTGGGTGATCGGCCTCGACGCCAGCGCCGACATGGTCTTCCGGGCGCGCGAGAACTACGACGACGTGCAGCTGGCGCGGATGGAGGACCCGCTGCCGGAGGGACCTTGGGACCTGGTGATCGGCGTCCTCTCGATCCACCACCTGCGGGCCGAGCAGAAGCAGAACCTCTTCCGCCAGGTCCGCGAGCAGGCTCGCTCGTTCGTGATCGGCGACGTGGTCAAGGCCGGCGTCGAGATCGCCCCGATCGAGGCCGACTACGACTTCCCGGAGACCGCCGCCGACCTCGCCGAGTGGTGCGGGGGAGAGGTGGCCTGGGAGGCCGACGATTTGGCGGTTATCCGGGCCGTGTACTGAGGGTCCACTGCCCTCTCCCAGAGACCGTCGCGCAGCTGGGGCGGGTTGCTGGGCGCCGACGTGGTCTCAGGAGCCTCTGGGAGAGGGCAGTGGACCCTCTTACCCGCTACGATCCGCGGCCGATGGCCGTCCCGAAGAAGAGAACCTCCAGCGCCCGCCGCGACAAGCGGCGCGCCCAGCACAAGGCCGGTAAGGCGACGCTGAACAGCTGCCCGCGCTGCCACAGCCCGCGGCTGCCGCATCGGGTTTGCCCGACCTGCGGGACCTACGCCGGGCGCGAGGTCGTCGCGCAGCGGATCGCCGATCCTTCGGCGCCCCACACCCACGAGTAAGCGGTGACGCCCTCACGCGCGGTGACCGTGGCCCTCGACGGCTACGGGGCTGAGCAGGGATTCGACGTGCTCGCAGAGGGGGCGCGGCTGGCTGTTGCCGACGGGATCGGGGTGCGCGTGTTCGGCCCGCGGCGCGCGCTCGGGCTCGACGGGGCCGAGGGGATCGAGGTCCTCGACACCGCTGAGCACATCGGCAACGAGGAGGACCCGGTGCCGGCGGTTCGCGCCAAGAAGGAGGCGTCGGTCGTCCGCGCCGCCGCTGATGTCGCCGAGGGGAACTCCGACGCCCTCGTCAGCTGCGGCTCGACCGGGGCGACGATGGCCGCCGCCACCTTCGGCCTGCGCCGCCTCAAGGGGGTGCAGCGGCCGGCGCTCGCGGTGAAGATCCCGGTTCCCGGCAAACCGGTGCTCTTCCTCGACGTCGGCGCCAACGTCGAGGTCCGCGCCCAGCACCTGGTCCAGTTCGCCTTCCTCGGCGCCGCCTTCAGCGCCGCCGTGCTCGAGGTCGAGAACCCCTCGGTCGGCCTGCTCACGGTCGGCGAGGAGTCGGGCAAGGGGCGCGAGGAGGTGGTCGAGGCACACCGCCTGCTCAGCGACGCCCCCGGGATCGACTTCGCCGGCAACGTCGAGGGCCGCGACCTGCCCGCGGCCAAGGTCGACGTCGTCGTCACCGACGGCTTCACCGGCAACGTCTCCCTGAAGCTGCTCGAGGGCACCGCCAGGACCGTCGCCGCGGCGGTTGGCGACGCCGCCCGCTCGAACCCCGTCGCGGCGGTCGGCGGCCTGCTGCTCAAACCCGCCCTCAACGGCCTGCGGCGCGAGCTGCACCCCGACACCACCGGCGGCGCCATCCTTCTCGGCCTGCGCGGTATCGCCGTCGTCGGCCACGGCAGCTCCGGCGCCGAGGGGATCGCCAACGCCGTCCGTCTCGCCGCCCGCTGCGCCGAGGTCGACGCGGTCGGCCGCACCGCCGCGCTCCTCACCGCGGGCGGCGCCGGTCGTGGCGCCCTCGCGGGGGGCGGAGACGCGTAACGACCGTGATAAACAACTCCCGTAGATGAACCGCGACGAGGTACTGACCCTGGTCCGCGAGCACCTCGCCGAGGAGCTCGAAGTCCCGCTCGAGCGGATCGAGGAGGGGACGCGCTTCAAGGAGGACCTCGACGCCGACTCTCTCGACCTCTACGAGCTGGTGATGGAGCTGGAGGACAACTACGGCGTCACCGTCTCCGAGGAGCAGGCGACCCACATCAAGACCGTCGGCGACGCGGTCGGGTTCGTGCTGGAGCACGCGCCAGCCTGAGCCGGTGGCGCCGGACCCGGACTCTCCCGTCGCGGCGCTGGCAGCCTTGGTCGAGGAGCTGCCCGAGGAGCTACGCAAGCAGGCTCTGACCCACTCCTCCTGGACCGAGCGCCGGGTCGACTCCTTCGAGCGGCTCGCCTTCCTCGGCGACAGCGTCCTCGGCCTCGCCGTCGCCACCAGCGTCTACGAGCGCTTCCCGAAGCTGGCGGCGGGCGGCCTGACCAAGGTCCACAACCAGGCGGTCAGCGGCGTCTCCTGCGCCGAGGTGGGGACGGTGCTGGGGGTACCGGCGATGCTGAGGGAGAACGAGCCCGAGGGGCTGGTGGCGGCGATTCCGGCCGACGTCCTCCTCGACGGCGGCCGGCCGCTGCCGGAGGCGACCGAGGCGCTGATCGGCGCCTGTTACGTGGCCTTCGGCTTCGAGCGGACCGCGGCGGCGGTGGCGGAGGCGTTCGAGCCGCGGATCGAGCTCGCCTCCGAGACCAGGATCGATTTCAAGTCCGCTTTGCAGGAGCTTTTGGCTCAGCGGGGAGCGCGCGTAACCTATGAGGTGATCGCGGCGACGGGCCCCCCGCACCGGCGAACCTTCGAGGTGGCCGCGGTCGTCGACTCCGAGCGGGTCGGGACGGGGAAAGGGCGGAGCAAGAAGGCGGCCGAGCAGCTCGCCGCCGAGGAGGCTTTGGCGCATCTTGGGCATTAATGAAGCGGCCGTCGCGTCCGAGGGGACCGGAAGCATTTGGGCGATGCGAGGTGCCCGCGCATGTACCTGAGGTCGATCTCGATGAAGGGCTTCAAGTCCTTCCCCGAGCGCACGACCCTGGAGTTCTCGCCCGGGGTCAGCGTCATCGTCGGCCCCAACGGCTCCGGCAAGAGCAACATCACCGACGCCGTCCTCTGGGCGCTGGGCGAGCAGAGCCCGGGGGCGATCCGCGGCGCCTCGATGCAGGACGTGATCTCCGCCGGTGGCAAAGGGATCAGCCAGCGCAAGGCGGCCGAGGTCGAGGTGACGATCGACAACTCCGACGGTCGCGCCGCCACCGAGTTCTCCGAGATCGCCGTCGAGCGCCGGCTCGACCGCGCCGGCGACAGCGGCTACCGGCTGAACGGGGCCCGCTGTCGCCTCGCCGACGTCACCGACGTCCTCTCCGACACCAACCTCGGCCGCGAGATGCACTCCGTGATCAGCCAAGGCCGGGTCGAGACGATCGTCCACTCGAAGCCGCGCGAGCGGCGGCTCTTGGTCGAGGAGGCGGCGGGCCTCGGCAAGCACCGCAAGCGGCGGCGCCGGGCCGAGCTGAAGCTGCGCTCGGCGCGTGACAACCTCGATCGTGCCCTCGACGTCGAGCGCGAGGCGCGGGCGCGGCTGCGGCCGCTGAAGCGCCAGGCGCAGGCGGCCGAGCTGGGCGCGCGGATCGAGCGCGAGGAACTGGGCCTGCGGGCGCAGCTCGTTTCCGAGGAACTTCGCTTCGGTGCCGATCGCGCCGCGGCTGCGGAAAAGGCGGCGGCGAAGGCGCGGGGCGTGCGCGGGAAGCTGGAGGAGCGGCTCTCCGAGGTGGCAAAAAGGCGTGCGGCCGCCGAGGAGCGGTTCGCCGCCCGCGACCGCGAGCGGACCCAGGCCTGGGGCCTGTTGACGAAGCTGCGCGGCGAGCAGGAGCGGGTCGCGGTGCGGGTCGCCAACCTCTCCAGCCGTGAGACCGAGGTTGAGGCCAGCCTGGAGAACCTGCGGGCTGAGCTGGGGCCGCTGACGCTTGACGTGGGACCGGGCTCGTCTCCCGGAGATCGGGCGCGAAAGCTGGAAGAGGAGCTGGGAGAGATCGATGCTGGCCTGCGCACGGCCAGCGAGGGGCTCGGGGTAGCCCGCTCCGCCAACGCGGCCGAGTCGGCTCGCGAGGCGGCGCTGGGCCAGGTCCGCGACGGCGCCGAGCGCGCTTCCCGTCACGCCAAACGCGCCGAGGGCCTGCTCGGCGAGCGTCACCGCGAGCGGATGCGGGCGCGGCTGGCTGCGGGCGAGGCGCTGCTCGACGACGTGCGGAGCGCGCTGAAGGCGGCCGAAGGCGCTGGCGAAGCGATCCGCGGGCGGGTCGATCGGATCGAGCGCAAGGTCGTCGGCGGCGGGGACGACGGCGATGAGATCGCCGAGGAGCTGCGCGCCTGCTCGCAGCAGGAGTTCGAGCTGCAGACGCAGATGAAGGAGACCTCCGACGAGCTGACCCGGGCCGAGGTCGAGGCCGCCCACCTCGGCGACCGTCGGGCCGAGGCCGAGCGCGAGCTGGCTGCGATCGCCGAGCGGCTGGGGGAGGAGATCCCGCCCGCCGAGGAGACCCTGAGCGAGGAGGCGCGGACTGAGATCGACCGCAAGCTGGAGCGGCTGGAGCGGCGGCGGGCGCAGATCGGGCCGGTCAACCCGCTGGCCGAGCAGGAATACGACGAGGCCCGCGAGCACGTCGAGAGCCTGCAGGCGCAGCGCGAGGACATCGAGCGCTCGATGCGGGAGCTGGAGTCGCTGATCCGCGACATCGACGAGGAGATCGAGCGCGCCTTCGAGCAGACCTTCGAGGCGACGGCGAAGAACTTCGAGGAGATGGTCGAGCACCTCTTCCCCGGCGGGCGCGGGCGCTTGCGCCGGGTCAGCCTGCGGCCGGTTCGCGACGACGAACGGCCCGCGGGCGAGCAGGAGGCGCCGACCGACGCCGAGCCCGAGCCCGAGGAGGAGGAAGAGCAGCGCGACGAGCTCGGGGTCGAGATCGAGGTCACCCCGGCCGGCAAGTCGACGCGGAAGCTGCAGTTGCTCTCCGGCGGCGAGAAGTCCCTGGTCGCCCTGGCCTTCGTCTTCGCCGTCTTCCTCGCCCGGCCCTGCCCCTTCTACATCCTCGACGAGGTCGAGGCCGCCCTCGACGACGCCAACATCGACCGCTTCCTGCAGCTGATCCGCCGCTTCTCCGACCGCGCCCAGTTCGTCATCGTCACCCACCAGAAACGGACGATGGACGCCGCCGACGTCCTCTACGGGGTCAGCATGGGGGGGGACGGCGTCACCAAGGTGGTGTCGAGGCGGCTGCCGCGTGAAGTCGGCGAGGACAGCGAAGACGAGGGCGAAGCGCCGGGGCTTTCTGCGGTCGCTTAGGGAGGGGCGGGTACCCCTCTCCCGAAGACCGTCGCGCAGCTGGGGCGCGGTCGTACTGCGGAGCGTGGTCTCAGGAGCCTTCGTGAGAGGGGTACCCGTCCCTCCTAACCGGGCCGCTACCTTTCTTCGTCATGGCTACGACTTGGCAGGAGATAGTCGACCTGGGGGCGCGGGGCTCAGCTGCGGTCGCCACTGCGGAGGAGGCGCCTGAGGAGAGGAGAGGGGTCTTCAAGCGGCTGCGCGAGAGCCTTTCGAAAAGCCGCCAGGCGCTGACCGAGGAGATCTCGTCCAGCCTCTTCGACCGGATCGACGACGAGACCTGGGAGCTCTTGGAGGAGGCGCTGATCCTCGCCGACGTCGGGGCGCCGACGACGGCGGCCGTGGTCGAGCGGCTGGAGCACGAGGTCGAGTCCGGCTCCGTGCCCGCTGATGGCGTCGCCGTCCGCGACCGGCTGATCGAGATCCTCGCCGAGGTCGCGAGCACCGGTCGCGCCCCGATCGACCTCAGCGCCGAGCCGGCGATCCTGATGATGGTCGGGGTCAACGGCACCGGCAAGACGACGACGATCGGCAAGATCGCCTGGCACCTGAGCCGGGAGATGGGCCTGAGCGTGGTCATGGCCGCCGCCGACACCTACCGCGCCGCCGCTGCCGAGCAGCTGGAAACCTGGGCCGAGCGCGCCGGCGCCGAGCTCGTCCGCGGCGAAGAGGGCGCCGATCCCGGCGCCGTCGCCTACGACGCGATCAACGCCGCCCGCGCCCGCGGCGCCGACGTCGTCATCGTCGACACTGCCGGCCGCCTCCACACCCAGAGCAACCTGATGGAGGAGCTGGCGAAGGTGCGGCGGGTGATCCAGAAGCAGATCCCCGACGCCCCGCACGAGACCCTGATCTCGATCGACGCCACTACCGGCCAGAACGGCCTCCGTCAGGCCAAGGTCTTCTCCGAGGCGGTCGAAGTCGACGGCGTCGTCCTCACCAAGCTCGACGGCACCGCCCGCGGCGGCATCGCCCTGGCAATCGCCTCCGACCTCGGCATTCCGGTGAAGCTGATCGGCGTCGGCGAGACCCTCGAGGACCTGCGGCCCTTCGACCCCGGCGAATACGCAAAAGCGCTTCTGGTGGCCTGATCTCTAGCGCCTGGCTCGAACGGCTGAAACGCGCGCTGATCTGCGTAGCTCTCCTGATCACCGCGGCATTGCCATTGACCTCCTGCGGTGAGACCGATGTCCCGCACGATCCCTACTCCAAGGCGGAGCGGGAAACGCCCTCGCTGCCGGCCGATTTTCCCTCCTGGCGGTTCGAATCGCTGCGGCCGACGGCCCCCGGCCTGTTCGTCGTCACGGTTTCGCCGCCAGGGCGCCGCAACTCATGGGTGGTCGTCTTCGATCACGAAGGGACGCCCCGCTGGTGGTACCGCGCCGACACGCGGGTGCTCTGGGGCCAGGTTCTCGGCGACGGGAGCTTGGCCTGGGCGCGGTCCTACGGCGACGGCTACGGGCTCGACCCGCGGATGGCGCACGAGGTCCGATCCGAGTCGGGAAAGCTCCTGCGCCTGGTCAGGACCAAGGGGTCGATAGTCGACGGTCACGAGTACCGAGAGCTTTCCAACGGCAACGTCCTGCTCGACACCTACGTGCCCGAAAGCGCCGACCTGCGGCGCTTCGGAGGGCCCCGGCGGGCGGCGATCGTCTCCGCCGAAATCCAGGAAGTCGACCCGATGGGGAGGGTCCCCTGGCGCTGGAACTCGCGAGGACATATCTCGCTACGGGAGACGGGACGTTGGTGGCGGAGCGTGCTCAGCAACCCCCGGCGCCGGCTGCAGCGCGAGGCATACGACCCCGTCCACATCAACTCGATCGAGCCTCGCGGCGACGGCGAAGTGATCATCTCCACCCGGCACACCGACGCCGTCTACGGGATCGACCGCGCGAGCGGGGAGATCCGATGGAAGCTGGGCGGCATCCCCACCGGGAAGTCGTTGCGGGTGACCGGGGACCCGGCCACCAAATTGCTCGGTGGCCAGCACGACGCGCGGATCGACCGGAGCGGCCGGCTCACCGTCTTCGACAACGGCAAGGACCGACCGCGCCGACCGCGCGTCGTCTTCTACCGGCTCGACCTGAGACATGGCAAGGCTCTGTACCGGGGCCAGCTCAACGACCCGGAGGTGCAACGAAGCCATTGCTGCGGCTCGGCCCGCGAAACGAGCGACGGGGGCTGGCTCGTGAGCTGGGGCGACAACCCCCTGGTCACCGGTTTCGACCGCGAGGGGAGAATCGCCTTTCGGCTCCACCTTGCCTCCTCGACCTTCCGCGCCGTTCCCGCTCCCGAGGGAGCGACCAGCGTCGCCCGGCTGAGCAGGGGCTTGGCCGCGATGCGTGGCGCTCAGCGCGAGCCCGGCCGCTAGTTGGCCTGGCGACCCCTGCGGCGACGGGGCGTGGATCGGGTGCTGAGCTGTTTGCCGCGGCCGCCGTGGGACATCTCGAACTCGCGGACCAGACCGAGGTCCCCCGCCATGCGCCGGACGTCTTCCGCCTGGTCGCTGAGCACGAAGCTGACACCCGTCCCGCGGCGGCCCGCCCGCCCGGTGCGGCCGATCCGGTGGACGTAGGCATCGCGGTCCTCCGGAGCGTCGTAGTTGATGACGTGGGTAACCCCCTCCACGTCGATGCCCCGGGCGGCGACGTCGGTGGCGACAAGGGTTTCGACCTTGCCGTCCTCGAACCGGGCCAGGGCGCGTTCGCGCTGTCGCTGGCTCTTGTCGCCGTGCATCGCCACGGCTTCGATCTTGTGGCTGCGCAGCCGCTTCACCAGTCTGTCGGCGCCACGCTTGGTGCGGACGAAGACCAGGGTCGGGCCGCAGTCGACGTCGCGCAGCTGCTCGACCAGATGCTCGAGCTTCTCCCCCTGCGTCCCGACCGGCAGGAAGCGGTGCTCGATGTCGGCCTTGGCCTGCTTCGGCGCATGCGTGTGACGACGGGCGTTACGGGTGTAAGCGGCGGCCACCTTCCCGGTGGCGCCCTGCAGGGTGGCGGAGAAGAACAGCGTCTGGCGCTTGGCCGGAGTTCGGGAGACGATGCGGTCGACCGCTGGCTTGAACCCCATGTCGAGCATCCGGTCGGCCTCGTCGAGGACGAGGATGCGCACCCTGTCCAGGGAGACGACCCCGCGGTCGATCAGGTCCTCGAGTCGGCCTGGGGTGGCGACGAGGACGTCGGCGCTCCTCGCGGCCTTGATCTGTGGCCCGAAGCCGACGCCGCCGTAGACGGCGGCGATCTTCAGGCTTCGCGCCGCCGCCAGGGGGCGGAGCTCATCGACGATCTGGCCGGCGAGCTCGCGCGTCGGCGCCAGCGCCAGCGCGGTCGGCTGCCCTTGCTGCGGCGAGAGGCGCTCGAGCATGGGGATGCCAAAGGCCAGCGTCTTGCCGGATCCGGTTGGGGACTGGACGAGAAGGTCATGTCCGGCCAGCGCGTCGCTGATGACCAGCTGCTGAACGGGAAACGGGTTGGTGATGTCGCGACGCGCGAGCGCACGGATCACCGGCTGTGAGATGCCGAGATCGGCAAACGAAGTTATGGAAGTACTCCTGACTTGGGTGGTAAGGGAGATCCTGCGGCCCTAGGCACCAAGCGGTACGGAGAGGGAGACGGACCTCTCGGGTGGCGAACTGGCCGAACCCGACCTGGGCACCGTAGCAGGCACATCCGCCCTGGCGCCGAGCCTCTAAGCTGCTCGGGCATGTTCGACCAGCTCTCCGAACGGCTGCAATCGACCCTCTCCGAGGTCCGCTCGCGCGGGAAGTTGAGCGAGGGCGACGTCGACGCGGCGATGCGGGAGATCCGCCTCGCGCTGCTCGAGGCGGACGTCAACTTCAAAGTCGTCAAAGCCTTCACGAAGACGCTGAAGGAACGCTGCCTCGGCTCTGAGGTGCTGGAGAGCCTCGACCCCGGCCAACAGGTGGTGAAGATCGTCAACGAGGAGCTGGCCTCGCTGATGGGCGGCACCGGCTCGGAGTTGGCGATGGCCAGCAGCGGCCCGACCGTGATCCTGATGGCCGGCCTGCAGGGCTCTGGAAAGACGACCGCCTGCGCCAAGCTTGCCCAGTTCTTCGGCAAACAGGGCAAAGACGTCGCCCTCGCCGCCTGCGACGTCTACCGCCCCGCCGCGGTCGAGCAGCTGGTGACGATGGGTGGACGCGCGGGAGCGCACGTCTACGAGCGCGGCACCGACGCCGACCCGGTCGACATCGCCTCCTGGGCGCTCGACGAAGCCAAGGCCGAGCGTCGCGACGTCCTCATCGTCGATACCGCGGGTCGCCTCCACATCGACCAGGACCTGATGGCCGAGCTGGCGAAGATCCGCAAGCAGACCCGCCCGCACGACGTTCTCCTCGTCGTCGACGCGATGACCGGCCAGGATGCGGTCGGCGTCGCCGAATCTTTCGCCGAGGTCGCCGAGTTCGACGGCGTCGTCATGACCAAGCTCGACGGGGACGCCCGCGGCGGCGCCGCCCTCTCGGTTAAAGCCGTCACCGGCAAGCCGATCCTCTTCGCCTCGACCGGGGAGAAGATCGAGGACTTCGACAAGTTCCACCCCGACCGGATGGCGCAGCGGATCCTCGGCATGGGCGACGTCTTGAGCCTGATCGAGAAAGCCGAGCAGCAGGTCGACGAGGACGAAGCCGAGGCGCTGCAGGAGAAAATGCGGCGGGACCAGTTCACCCTCGACGACTTCCTCAAGCAGATGAAACAGGTCCGCAAAATGGGGCCGCTCAGCGGGATCATCGGGATGCTGCCGGGGATGGGGGCGATGAAGCAGCTGAAGAACGCCGACGTCGACGAGCGCGAGCTCGACCGGGTCCAGGCGATCATCCTCTCGATGACCCCCCAGGAGCGGGCCAACCCGGGGATCATCAACGGCTCCCGACGCAAACGGATCGCCAATGGCTCCGGGACCAAGGTCCAGAACGTCAACGCCCTGGTCAAGCAGTTCGACCAGATGCGGGTGCTGATGAAATCGATGGCCAGCGGCCGGATGCCGACGCCGCAGCAGATGGCCAATCTGGCTGGCGGGGGACAGCGCACGCCGCGCCCCAAGGCCCGTAGACGCTAAGCTGCCGAGCCGCTATGGCAGTCCGAATCAGACTTAGACGCGTGGGTTCGAAGAAGAACCCGATCTGGCGCATCGTCGTCGCCGACAAACGCTCCCCGCGTGACGGGCGCACGATCGAGACGATCGGCCAGTACAACCCGCAGACCGAGCCCTCGACGATCAACATCGACGAGGAGCGCGCGAAGCACTGGCTCGAGCACGGCGCCCAGCCGTCGGAGACGGTGGCGACCCTGCTGCGGACCAAGGGCATCAAAGCCTCCGGCAGCTAGTAGGTGGTCGGTCCCATGACCAGGCACACCTGGATGACGCGCCTGGCTCTGCGCATCTCTGCGTCCTCGGGCTTGCCTTTGCCGCCAGCAAAGACTGCGCCCTGCGTCCTTGATCTGCTTGGCCAGTCACGCCCCCAGGCGCACCTGGCCATGGAACCGACCACCTGCGGCCGATGACCGAGCTGCTTGAGTTTCTCGTCAAGGCCCTCGTCGAGGACCCGGAGGCGGTCACGGTCGAGGAGCTGGAAGAGGACGGCGACCTCGTCTACGAGATCAGCGTCGCCGAGGGCGACCTCGGCCGCGTGATCGGCAAAGGCGGACGGATCGCCAACGCGATCCGGACGATCGCCAAGGCGGCCGCGGTGCGGATCGACCGCCGCGTCATCGTCGACATCCTGGATTGAAGCTCGACGTCTTCACCCTCTTCCCCGAGGCCTTCGACTGGTTCCAGACCCAGCGCTCGGTTCAGAACGCGCTCCGCGAGGGCAACGAGTTCAACCTCTTCGACTACCGCGACTCGACCCCGCTGACCGCTGGCCAGGTCGACGACTCCCCCTACGGCGGCGGCGCCGGGATGGTGCTGCGGGTCGACGTCGTCGACGCCGCCCTGCAAGCGGCCTACGGCGAGGGGCCGCGGCCGCGGATCGTCCTGCTCTCGCCGACCGGGCCGCTGCTCGACGACCCGATCGCCGACCAACTCGTCGCCGAGCCCCACGTCGCCCTGCTCTGCGGCCGCTACGAGGGCTTCGACGACCGCGTCCACCGGCACCTCGCCGACGACGAGCTCTCGATTGGCCGCTACGTCCTCGCCGGAGGCGAGCTGCCGGCGATGGTCGTCGCCGACGTCCTCATGCGCAAGCTCCCCGGCGCCCTCGGCCACGAGGACTCCGCGGTCGAGGAGTCCTTCAGTCACGCCCTCGAGGGCATGCCCGAGTACCCCCACTTCACCCGCCCGCCGAGCTACCGCGGTTGGGACGTCCCCGACATCCTGCTCTCCGGTGACCATGGGAAAGTGCGAGAGTGGCGGCTGGAGCAGAGCCGGAAGCGAGCGAAGGAGTTCGGGAATCGTGAAGAGTCGGATCAGTAGTTTCGCCCTCTGTCTAGTCGGGGTCGTGTCGCTGGTCGCCCCGGCAGGCGCCGAGGCGGCCGTGGTCACCATCGGCAACACGGCCGCCGCGGTTGGCGGCGGCAGCAACGCCGAACCCCTGATGTTCATCAACTCCTCGCTGGGGTCCGTGGGCGGCAACGCGACCTCGCCGATCGACGGGGAGATCATCCGCTGGCGGGTCAACGGCTTCCAGGGGCCCTGGCGGCTGCGGGTGGTGACTCCCAACGGCGGCCTCAACTACACCGGGTCGGGAACCAGCGCCACCGAGAACGTCGCCGACCTCAGCGCCCATACCTTCTCGACCAGCCTGCCGGTCAAAGCCGGGCAGACGATCGGGATCGAGTCCACTGGCCCGGGGACGTTCGGCGCGGTTTCGGCGCCCGGCGGCACCTACGCGATCTTCTTCCCGCCGCTGGCCGACGGTGCCACGGGCGACGCCATCTCTTCCTCCTCGGAAGTGAACTTCACCTTCAGCGCCGACGTGCTGCCGGCACCGACGATCGCGGGAGCCTTTCCCGCCTCGGGCTCGGTCGCCGGCGGAGCGGCGGTCGCGATTCCGGGCAGCGACTTCGTCGACGTCAGGGCGGTCAGCTTCGGCGGTGTGCCGGCGACCAGCTTCTCCGCCCTCAACGAGGGAGTGGTCACCGCCGTGGCCCCGCGCAGCAAGGTGATCGGGCCTGTCCCGATCACCGTCACCACCGTGGCCGGGACCGCAACCTCGCCCCAGCCGTTCACCTACAAAGGGTGCAAAGTGCCGAAGCTGAAAGACCGCAAGCTGAAAGCGGCCAAGAAGCGGATTCGCAAAGCAGGCTGCGCGATCGGCAAAGTCCGCCTGCTCGACGGAGCGACGGCGAAAACGGGCTCGGTCCTCAAGCAGAGCCCGAAACCGGGCAAAGTGCTGCCGCCTGGAACCAAGGTCAACGTCAAGCTCGGCTAAGAGCCCTTTGGGCTACCATTCCGCGACCGCGCGGTTCCCGCACCTGGGTCCCGGCGGTTTTTTCTCGCAGCAAATCCTCAGCAACACACCCTCAGCAACACACATCCCATGAGCTCCGTAATCGACAGCATCGAGCGCGCCCAGCTGCGTCAGGGCCTGCCCAAATTCGACCCTGGCGACCGTGTCCGCGTCCACTTCCAGGTGATCGAGGGCAACCGCAAGCGGACCCAGGTCTTCGAGGGCGTCGTCCTCAAGCGCCAGGGCTCCGGCGTGCGCGAGACCTTCACGGTCCGCAAGCAGTCGTTCGGCGTCGGCGTGGAGCGGACGTTCCCGCTGCACTCGCCGAAGATCGAGAAACTCGAGGTCGCGGCGCGCGGCGACGTGCGCCGGGCGAAGCTGTACTACCTGCGCGGCCGCATCGGCAAGGCCGCCCGCGTCGCCGAGCGGCGCTGGGGGATCGACGACGACGTCGTCGCGGTCGCCGGCGCGGCGGACGGCGAATCGACCGCGGTCGACGCCGAGGGCGTCAGCCAAGAGGAGGTCGTTCCGGTCGAGACCGAGGATGTGACCGAGGCCGAGGCTCCCGCCGAGGAGGCACCCGAGGCAGAGACCGAGGAGGCCCCTGATGCCGAGGCCGGCAGCGAGGGGCAGAACGAAGGTGCCGAGCCGCGGCCCGAGGGCGAGGCAGAGCACGAGGCCGAGCCGGTAGCGGAGGCTGAGACGGACGCGGATGCGGCCGAGGCCGGGGAGACCGAGGACACTGCAGCGCCTGAGGATGCCGAGGACGAGGCGCCGTCGGGGGACGGCGACTCCGACGAGGACTCGGCAGCCTGAATCCCAAGATCCCGAAGCCGGAATCCAAAGCTGGCGGCCTGATCGAGCTGGTCGTCATCGTCGTGCTGGCTCTCGGGCTGGCGCTGGCGATCCAGGCCTGGGTCGTGAAGCCGTACCAGATCCCCTCGGGCTCGATGGAACCGACTCTGGACATCGGCCAGCGGGTGCTGGTCAATCGCTTCGTCTACCACTTCAAGGACCCGAAGGTCGGCGACATCGTCGTCTTCCACCCGCCGCAGGGCGCCGAAGGCGGGCCGGGCGAACAATGCGGCGTCAACCGCAACCAGGACGAACCGTGTCCTACCGCGACCGACCAGGAGGCGAGCGACAACTTCATCAAGCGGATCGTCGCCGGCCCTGGCGACACGCTCGCGGTCAAAGAAGGACACCCGGTCGTCAACGGCAAGATGGTCAGCGACGAGCCCTACATCAACCCCTGCCCTTCCTGCAATTTGCCGAAAGCGATCACGGTTCCACCCGATCACTACTTCATGATGGGCGACAACCGTGGGGCCAGCGACGACAGCCGCGAATGGGGTCCCGTCCCCCGAGACTGGATCATCGGAGAGGCCTTTGCCACCTACTGGCCCCCGAACCGCATCGGCGGGCTCTAAGAGCCCGAAGCCCGGGAAGACCCACCGCCGCCGGCTGGCGCGCAGTCGCCGCCTGTTCGCGTTCGACCGCGGATTGCAGAGCCGTTTCGTCGCCGGCACCGACGAGGCCGGCCGCGGTTGCCTGGCGGGGCCGCTGGTCGCTGCCGCGGTCCTGATCGATTACGAGCGCCTCTCGCATTCTGACCGCCGCGCCCTCAGCGGCCTGCACGACTCCAAGCAGATGACCGAGGAACGGCGGCTGGAGATGTACCCGTGCGTGCTGCGGGCGGCGGAGCGGGTCAGCGTCGTCGTCCGCTCGGCGGCCGGGATCGACCGCCGCGGCCTGCACGTGACCAACATCGAAGCGCTTTCGCTGGCGCTGGAGCGGCTGGCCCCAGGCGAGGACGCGATCTGCCTCGTCGACGGCTTCCGGCTCCATGACTGCACGGTCCCCCACCGGCGGGTGGTCAAGGGCGATGCGACGAGCGCCGCGATCGCCGCCGCCTCGGTGGTCGCCAAGGTGACCCGCGACCGCTACATGCGCGAGGTCGCGCCGAGGCACCCGGGCTGGGGCTTCGAGGAACACGTCGGCTACTCGACCCCGGAGCACCGCCAGGCGATCGAGGAAATCGGGATCAGTCCGCTGCACCGCCGCTCGTTCCAGTCAGTGGCGTACTCCCAGTTAGAGCTCGGCTAGAACGCGCCCTTGACGTAGTCGACGTCGACCGCGCGGCCGTGACGGTCGAGGGTGACGCCGACGGCGTCGAAGCGGATCTCGGCGTAGGGCGGCTGGTCGCGGCGTTCCGACATCCAGGCGGTGGCGAGGCGGCGGACGCGGCGCTGCTTGCGGGTGTCGATTGCGAGGATCGGCTTCTCGGGGCCGAAAGCGGTCCCCTCGCGCGCTCCCTTGACCTCGATGAAGACGAGGGTGTAGCCGTCGCGGGCGACGATGTCGAGCTCGCCGTAGCGGGTGCGGGCGTTGCGCTCGACGATCTCCCAGCCGACTGCGGCAAGGCGGCGGGCGACCAGGTCCTCGGCGATCTCGCCGGTGCGGCGGCGGGCGACGGTCATAGAGAGATAAGCGCCGGGCGGGACAAATTCTCCCCACCTGCGTCGCAAAGAATTTGCTTTTTGCGCGCCACGCGTGAATCGACGCCGCCTAGCGTGGCTGCCATGCTCGCCAACGCCCGCACCTTCACCCTCGACGGCATCTCCGCCCGCCCGGTCCGGGTCGAGGTCGACGTCCACCGCGGCCTGCCGAACTTCACCATCGTCGGCCTCCCCGACGCCGCCGTCCGCGAGGCGCGGGAGCGGGTGCGGGCGGCGCTGGTCAACTGCGGCTTCGAGTTCCCGCTGCGGCGGATCGTCGTCAACCTGGCGCCGGCGAGCCTGCGCAAGGCAGGGCCGGGGATGGACCTGGCGATCGCCGCGGCGCTGCTGAGCGCCTCGGGAGAGCTGGAGTGGGAGGGCCTTGCGCGAGTGGCGCTGGCCGGCGAGCTGGCGCTGGACGGCTCGCTGCGGCCGGTCCAGGGAGCGCTGGCGATGGCGGAGGCGGCGCGGGAGAGTGGGGCCGAGGCGATCGTGCTGCCGGCTGAGAACGGGGCGGAGGCGGCGCTGGTGGAGGGAATCGAGGTGGTCCCGGTCGAGGCGCTGGGGCAGCTGCCGGGGCTGGTCGCGGGGGAGTGGGACCCGCCGCGGCCCGAGCCGATGCCGTTGCGGCTCGATCCCCCACCGGGCGCGCCGGACCTCGCCGACCTGCGCGGCCAGCCGCACCTGCGGCACGCGCTGGAGGTGGCGGCGGCAGGCGGCCACAGCCTGCTCATGGTCGGGCCACCAGGAGCCGGTAAGTCGCTTGCCGCTAGCCGCCTGCCGTCGATCCTGCCGCCGCTTGCCGTCGCCGACGCGCTGGAGGTGGCGCGGATCGCCAGCGCCTGCGGCAGGCTCGACACGCTTCCCGGGGGCAGGCCGTTCCGGGCGCCGCACCACACGGTCAGCGCCGCCGGTCTGGTCGGCGGCGGCAGCCCGCCGCGGGCGGGCGAGGTGACGCTTGCCCATCGCGGAGTTCTTTTCTTGGACGAGTTGTGCGAGTTCAGGCGGGACGCCCTGGAGGCGCTGCGGGCGCCGCTGGAGACGGGAGAGGTAGCGATCGCCCGGGTCGGCGGCCAGCGCCTCCTCCCCTGCCGGTTCATGCTGGTGGCCGCCGCCAACCCCTGCCCCTGCGGGCGCGGGGAAACCGACCCCGACTGCACTTGCTCGCCATACGAGGTCCAGCGCTACCAGGGCAAGCTGAGCGGGGCGCTGGCCGACCGGATCGACATCCTCGCCGCGGTGCGGCAGCCCAGCGCCGCCGAGATCGGCGGTGCGCCGGGAGAGCCGTCGACAGCCGTACGGGAGCGGGTCTGCACGGCCCGTGAGCGCCAGGAGCGCCGACTCGGCAACGGCCGCTGCAACGCGGAGATGACCCCGGCCGAGGCGCGGGCGTGTCCGCTGGGGGAGGGGGCGGCGACGCTTCTCGCCGACCTCTACGCGCGCCAACGCCTCAGCGGCCGTGCCCACGACCGGGCGCTGCGACTGGCGCAGACCTTGACCGACCTGGCGGGACTGGAGGAGATCGGGGAGGAGCAGATGGCGCAGGCCCTGCAGATGCGGAGGCGCGAGCATGGCTGAGCCGCGCGCCTGCCTCGAGTGCCTGCGACGCTCCTGGCTGCTGGCTGACCTGGGTCCCTACGTGGAGCGGATCGCGACCGGCGAGGTCGGCTCGCGCTCGCCGGAGTTGCTGCGGCTCTCGAACGAGGAGCTGGTCGAGGTCGCGGCGCCGAAAGTGACGCGGCAGTTGCTGGCGCGGATCGCCGCGCTGCCGGAGGAGGGGCTGAACGAAGAGCTGTTGGCGGCCGGGTGCTGGGCCTGCTGCCGCCACGGCGACCTCTACCCGGCCTCGCTGCGGGACGCCGCCGACGCGCCGTGGGCGCTGATCGGCCGCGGCAGCCCGAAGCTGCTCGAAGGCTTGGAGCCATTCGAAACGGTGACGATCGTCGGCGCCCGCCGCGCCACCTCCTACGGCCGCGAGATCGCCCGCGAGCTGGGTCGGGAGCTGGCGGCCGCGGAGATGACCGTGGTCAGCGGCCTCGCCTTCGGGATCGACGGCTGCGCCCACCGCGGCGCCATCGACGCCGGCCGCACCATCGCCGTCCTCGGCTGCGGTCCCGACGTCGCCTACCCGGCGAGCCACCGCTCCCTCTGGCGCCGCATCTGCGAAGTCGGCCTGGTGATCTCGGAGTTCCCGCCCGGCGCCACCCCCTGGCGCTGGACCTTCCCCGCCCGCAATCGGATCATGGCCGCCCTCGCCGGGATGACCGTCGTCGTCGAGGCCGCCCAGCGCTCCGGGTCCCTGATCACGACCGACCTCGCCGCCGACCTCGGCCGCGACCTCGGCGCCGTCCCCGGCCCCGTCACCTCCCGCGCCTCCGCCGGCCCCAACGCCCTCCTCGCCAGCGGCGCCCACCTCATCCGCGACGCCCAAGACGTCCTCGACGCCATGCTCGGCCCCGGCCGTAGACCGATCAACCACGTGCCTCCCTCTCTGGACCCGGAGCTCGAAGCGGTCCTTGCTGCCGTTGAGTCAGGCGAGTCGACTTGCGATGGAGTCGCCGCCGTCACCGGCCTTCCGGGTCCCGTGGCCGCTTCGGCGCTGTCCCGCCTCGAGCTCCTCGGCTATCTCGCCTGCTCGAGTCTCGGCACCTACTCGCGGACGTTGGTCCCTTCAACCAACCAAGCGTCTCTTTAGGCTCCCGCTTCCATGGCTCGCAACGAACCACCGACTGCCCTCTCGATCGCCGGTTCCGACTCCGGCGGCGGTGCCGGAATCCAGGCCGACCTGAAGGCGTTTGCGCGCTGTGGCGTGCACGGGATGACCGCGATCACTGCGATCACCGCGCAGAACACTCGCGGCGTCCATTTGGTCGAGTTGGTCTCGCCGCAGGCGGTCTTCGCCCAGATCCTGTCGAGCGCAGAAGACATCGGAGTTGACGCGGTCAAGATCGGGATGCTCGGTTCTCCGGAGACGATCGACGCGGTTGCGGTCGGTCTCACCTACATGGGCGTCCAGCATGCACCCGTCGTGATTGATCCAGTGATGGTGGCCGAGAGCGGCGCTGTCCTCCTCGACGATGAAACCAGGGCCGCGCTGGTCGAGGTGATGTTTCCCATCTGCGATGTCGCCACCCCCAACATCCCCGAGGCGCGGGTCTTGACGGGGTTGGGGGAGGGGGCGAGCCAGGAGGAGCTGGCGCGAGGGGTGGTCGCGCTCGGTCCCAAGGCGGCGGTCGTCACGGGCGGGCACAGCGAGGAGCTGGTCGACCACTTCTTCGACGGGGAGCAGGTGGTCGAGATCCCGGGCGAGCGGCATCCGGACGGGGCGGCCCATGGGTCGGGCTGCACTCACTCCTCGGCGCTGGCGGCGTATCTGGCCCGGGGTGAGGAGCCGCTGGAGGCGGCTCGGAAGGCCCGGGCGATCGCTTCCGAAGCTGTCGGCGCTGGGCTCCGCGGAATCGGCAAGGGGTCTGGACCGGTCAACGCGCTCGGGCTCGAATGACCAGATTGGGCGCCTTGGACTCCAAACCGGGGCGGTCGCGCGCGCGGTGCCCTCAGTAGATTTGCCTGCCATGAGCACGAACGGCGATACCGCGACCAAGCTGCCCCGTCCTCGCTCGGCGACCGTCTTCGACGGTCCCGACCGCGCCCACTCGCGCGCCTATATGAAGGGGATCGGGTTCGACGACGACGCTTTGAGCCGGCCGACGATCGGGATCGCCAACACCTGGACCGAGGCGATGCCCTGCAACTTCCACCTGCGGGCGCTGGCCGAGCACGTCAAAGAGGGTGTGCGGGCCGCGGGCGGGACGCCGATGGAGTTCAACACCGTCGCCGTCTCCGACGGGGTGACGATGGGGACGCAGGGGATGAAGGCCTCGCTGGTCAGCCGCGAGGTGATCGCCGACTCGATCGAGCTGATGGCCCGCGGGTACCAGTTCGACGCGATCGTCGCCCTCTGCGCCTGCGACAAGACGATCCCCGGCTGCGCGATGGCGCTGGCTCGGCTCGACGTGCCCTCGGTGCTGCTCTACGGTGGCTCGATTGCCCCCGGCCACTGGCACGGCCGCGACGTCACCATTCTCGACATCTTCGAGGCGATCGGCGCCCACAACGCCGGCGACATGACCGACGAGGAACTGCACGAGCTGGAGGGCGTCGCCAGCCCCGGCGCCGGCGCCTGCGGTGGCCAGTTCACCGCCAACACGATGGCCTGCGCCTTCGAGGCCCTGGGGATCAGCGCCGGCGGCTCGGCGATGGTCCCGGCCGAAGACGACGACAAGCAGACGGTGGCGGAGAAAGTCGGCGAGCTGGTGATCAACGTCCTCGTCGAGGACCTGCGACCGAGCAAGATCATCACCCGCGAGTCGCTGGAGAACGCGATCGCCTGCATCTGCGCCTCGGGCGGTTCGACCAACGGCGTCCTCCACATGATCGCCCTCGCCCACGAGCTCGGGATCGAGCTGACGATGGACGACTTCGAGCGGATCTCGCGCCAGACGCCGCTCTTCGCCGACCTCAAGCCGGGCGGCCGCTTCGTCGCCACCGACCTCTACGCCGCCGGTGGCGTGCCGGTGATCCTCAAGCGCCTGGCCAAAGCAGGGATTCTCCACAGCGAGGCGATCACCGTCACCGGTAAGACGATCGGCGAGGAAGCCGCCGCCGCGACCGAGGCCCCCGACCAGGAAGTCGTCCGCCACGTCGAGAACCCGCTCAAGCCCGAAGGCGGGCTGGCGATCCTGCGCGGCAACCTCGCCCCGGAAGGCTCCGTTGTCAAGGTCGCCGGCACCGAGCGCCGCCAGCAGACCGGCCCGGCCCGCGTCTTCGAGTCCGAAGAGGAGTGCTTCCGCGCGGTCAAGGACCAGCAGATCAACCCCGGCGACGTCGTCGTCATCCGCAACGAGGGCCCGGTCGGCGGTCCGGGGATGCGGGAGATGCTGCAGGTGACCGCGGCGATCGTCGGCGAGGGGCTCGGCGAGAGCGTGGCGATGGTCACCGACGGCCGCTTCTCCGGCGCCACCCGCGGCCTGATGATCGGCCACGTCGCCCCCGAGGCGGCGAAGGGCGGCCCGATCGCGGCGATCCGGGAGGGCGACGAGATCACCGTCGACATCGACAACCGCAGCCTCAGCGTCGCCCTCTCCGACGAGGAGATCGCCAAGCGGGTCGAGGAGTACGAGCAGCCCGAGCCGCTCTACACCCGCGGCGTCATGGCCAAGTACGCGGCGACGGTTTCCTCAGCCTCGAGGGGCGCGATCACCTAGCCGACAGCGGTGTCCTGCGCCGCGCGCAGCGGCTGCGAGGATTCGATGAATTCTTCTAGCAACGGGTTGAACCGCTGCGGGCGCTCGAGCATCGGCAGGTGGCCGGTGCGCTCGAAGAGCTCCAGGCGCGACCTCGGGATCAGGCGGTGGTACCCGAGCGCCCCCTCGACCGGGACGATCTGGTCGCTCAAGCCCCAGACGACCATCGTCGGGATCTCGATTTCCGGCAGCCGCTCGCGGGTGTCGTAGCCCCAGATCTTCGTCAGCGCCTCGGTGAAGGCGGGCGCCTGCAGGCCGGGGCGCACCTGCTCGGAGAGCAGCTCCGGTCGCAGCTTGTTGGGGTTGCGGAAGAGGCGGCCGAAGGCGATCTTGCGGCCCCGCGGAGTCGTCCAGTAAACGCGCCGGTCGCCGCTCAGCATCGGGATCGCCGCTTTGAAGATGCGGGCGGCGGCGTCGAACGTGCGCCCCTGCCACTCGGCGAAGCTGATCCCGGCAGCGGAGATGAGGACGAGGCGGTCGAAGCGCTCGGGCTCCTCGATTACCGCCTCGGTGCCGATGAACCCGCCCATCGAGTTGCCGACCAGGGCCGCCACCCGCTCGATCCCCAGCCGCTCGCAGAAGTCGTGGACGAGGCGGCCGTAGTTGGCCATCGAGATTTCCCAGGAGGGCATCGGGCTGTCGCCGAAGCCGGGCAGGTCGATCGCGATCGCCCGGTGGGTGCGGCCGAAGTAGGGCAGGTTCTCGAGCCAGTTGCGCCAGCAGCCGGCGATCCCGTGGATGAAGATGATCGGCTCGCCCTCGCCGATTTCGACGTAGTTCACGTCCGGGGCCCCCGGCAGGTCGACCCGGTGCAGGTGCTGCCGCCAGTCGATCTTCATCCACTCCGGGTCCGGGTTGCCGTAGTCGGTGCCGGGGAAGGCGGGCAATGGTTGGCGCTCGGGCTCAGGCATATCCCATCCTTTCCAGAACCGGGATCTCCCGGATCTGCGGCGGCTGCAGGTGGTCCCAGAGGATCCCGCGCGGCCGGTCGTACTGACGGTCGATCTCGATCACCGCCCGCGGGGTCGCGATCAGGTCGCAGGGCAGGTCGTGGTCGGTGACCATCAGGTGCTGGCGGAGGATCTGGATCGGGTGGACGGTGGTGGCGACCGTGGTGTGGGTGTCGATCTTGCCGGCGTCGGTGAGGATCCCGTACTCAAGGTCGTGGTAGCCGCCGCCTTTGCCGACCCGGGCGCCGCTGAGGTTGACCGCGACCGAGCCGCAGAGGACGAAGTCGATCTCCGGCAGGTCGTCGAGGGCGACGACCCGGCCGTGCTTGAGCGCGCCCTTGATCGTCGCCGCCTCTTTCATCGCCGCCTTCGAGAGCCGCTTCGGCTCCAGCACCCGGAAGGGGTGGGGGTCGCGCAGGCGCGGCACCGCCATGATCATCGTCTTGCCCTCTTCGAGGGCGATCCGCCGGGCGTGGGTCTGCGGCGAGTCCGGATTGGCCTTGATCACCCGCGCCCGCTTCCAGAGCCTGTGTCCCGCGAGCTTCTCGGCGGCGAGTTTGGCGCCGGCGAAGTTCGGGATCCGTCCCTCGGCCCCGGGGAAGCGGGAAACGCCCTCCCGTTCCATCGCTTTCCAGACCTCGGCCCGGACCTCGTCCTTCGTGCGCATCGGCGAAAGATATCCGGCCCTGCTGCCGATAAGACCGAGGCACATGCGAAATTGCAGGGAAGAGCACTCGGCAGGCCGAAGAAGGCCGATGCCTAGACTTCTACCGACCGGCAACGCGACGTCCTAAGGGTTACTCAGTCCAGATGCGAACGAAGACTTCTATTGCGGCGCTGATTGCCGCTCTCCTGCTGGTGCTCGTGGTCGGGGGCGCCTACGCCTACGACAGCTCCCAGAAGGACCAGATCGCCGACGGGGTGACGATCGGAGGCGTCGACGTCAGCGGTCTCGACGAAGAAGAGGCAGCTGCCAAAGTCCGTCACAAGCTGCTGGCGCCGCTGCAGCATCCGCTCCAGGTCAAGTTCGACGGGGAGACCTGGAAGCTCCGCGGGGAGAAGCTGAAGATCCGCGCCGACGTCGACGCCGCGGTCGCCGAGGCGGTCGAAGACAGCCAGGAGGGAGGCCTGCCCGGCCGCCTGGTCCGCTACGTCAGTGGCGGCGAAGTCGACGAAAGCATCACCCCGCAGGTCGCCTACTCGGTGCCGGCGGTCAACCGCTTCGTCCGCCACGTCGCCGAGGAGATCAACCGGGAACCGCAGAACGCCGACGTCGAACCGAGCGGCGACTCGCTCGAAGTCGTCGCCGGCGAGCCCGGCCGCAAGCTGCGCGACAACCAGCTGGAGAAGGACCTGAAGGCGGCGGTCCTCAATGCCAACGCCCCGCACACGATCAAGGCTAAGGTCCACTCGATTGCGCCGGAAGTGACCAAGCAGGAGGTGGCGGCCGAGTACCCCTCCTACCTCACGCTCGACCGCTCCACCTTCACCCTGCGCCTCTGGAAGCATCTGAAGCTGGCCAAGACCTACACCGTCGCCGTCGGCATGGAAGGGCTGGAAACGCCGGAAGGGCTGTACGCGATCCAGGAAAAGGAAGAAAACCCGGTCTGGCACGTGCCGACGAGCGACTGGGCCGGCAGCCTCGCCGGGCAGACGATCCCGCCGGGGCCGTCGAACCCGATCAAGGCTCGCTGGATGGGCATCTACGAAGGCGCCGGCATCCACGGCACCGAAGAGACCTACTCGCTGGGCAGCGCCGCCTCCCACGGCTGCGTGCGGATGGCCATCCCAGACGTCGAAGAACTCTACGATCAGGTCGAAGTCGGAACCCCGATCTTTATCGGTTAGCGCCCGCGCGAAAGGACGCGGCGGCAGCGGGGCGAATGAAGCCTCGATGAACTGGGAGGCAGCCCTCAGCGCCTACGACCGCGACCTGCGCGCTCGCGGCTCGGCGGAGCGCACCCGCCGCGCTTATGGTGTCGACCTCGGCGGTTTTGCCGAGTGGGCCGGGGAGCAGGGGCTCGGGCCCGGCGACATCCGTCACCGCGACGTACGGCGCTATGGAGCCGGCCTCTCCAACGCCGGCGCAGCGCCGGCTACGGTGGCCCGCAAGCTCGCGGCGATCCGCGGCCTCTACGGGTACCTCGTCCGCACCGACAGGGCCAGCGCCAACCCGGCCGACCTCGTCTCCAGCCCGAAGCGGGCCGAGAAGCTGCCCCACGTCCTCACCACGGAGCAGATGCGCTCGCTGCTGGAGCGGATCCCAGCGCACACGCCGCTGGAGTTGCGCGACCGGGCGATGCTCGAGCTGGCTTACTCCTGCGGCCTGCGCTGCGAGGAGATCGTCAACCTCGACGAAGGCTCGCTGGACTTCGAGACCGAGCAGCTGCGGGTCCTCGGCAAGGGCAGCAAGGAGCGACTGCTGCCGGTTGGCGAGCCCGCCCAGCGGGCGCTGCGCCGCTATCTCGACAAGGGTCGTCACGCCCTCCGCGCCGACCCGCGCGAGCAAGCGCTCTTCCTCTCCAAGAGCGGCCGCCGCCTCTCCAACTCCGACGTCACCCGCCGCCTCGGCCTCTGGACCCGCGAAGCCGCCCTCGCCGCCGGCGTCTCCCCACATTCACTTAGGCATTCCTTTGCAACGCATTTGCTCGAGGGCGGGGCAGATCTGCGTACGATTCAGGAGTTACTAGGTCACGCGTCGATCTCGACCACCCAGATTTACACCCGAGTCGACGCCGCCCGTCTGCGTGACACTTACGCTGCAAGCCACCCCCGCGCATGAGCCAAACCCCCGCAAACGACCGTAGGATGCCCTAGTGGAAACGGGCGTGAAAGAGGTTGAGCTCCGCGACCTGTGGCGCCGCTACAAGGACAGGGGGGACGAGGGCGCCCGCGAGCGGCTCGTCGTCGCCTACTCGCCGATGGTCAAGTTCGTCGCCGGCCGCCTCGGCGCCGGCCTGCCGTCCCACGTCGAAGACGCCGATCTGATCTCCTACGGGCTCGTCGGCCTGATCGGCGCGATCGAGCGCTTCGAGCCGGAGCGGGGGATCAAATTCGAGACCTTCGCGATGACCCGGATCCGCGGCGCGATCATCGACGAACTGCGCTCGCTGGACTGGGTGCCGCGCTCGGTTCGCTCCCGCGCCCGCGAGATCGAAGCCGCCCAGGCGAAGCTGGAGCACGAGCTGCAGCGGGCTCCGACCGAGGCCGAGCTCGCCTCGAAACTGAACATGACCGAAGAGGAACTGCAGTCGGCGCTGCTGGAGATCGCCAACTCCTCCGTCTACGCGCTGGACGAGCTCTGGACCGTCTCCGACTCCTCCGGCGACCAAGTCTCGCTGCTGGACACGATCGCCGACGACAGCGCCGCCGACCCGCAGGAGGCGCTGGCCTCGACCGAGGTCAAGGACCTGCTGACCGAGGCGATCGGCGGCCTGCCCGAGCGCGAGCAGCTCGTCGTCGCCCTCTACTACTACGAGAACCTCACCCTGCGCGAGATCGGCGAGGTCCTCGGCGTCACCGAGTCGCGGGTCTCGCAGCTGCACACCAAGGCCGTGATGCGGCTGAAATCCTCTCTCCAGCAAGGTTAGATGGGAGAGGGCTGCTCGATCTGCGGCCGGACGATCCTCGCCGGCGAGCGAGTCCACGGCTTCTTCGAGGGCCGGGATCAGAGGTCGGTCTGCGAGCTTTGCGTCGCCCGGGCCGAGGGGCTGGGCTGGCGAGCCGGGAGCGAGCCGGAGCCCGAGTCAAAGGGGCACAGCCACGAAGGCCGCCTGCGCCGGCTCTTCCACCGTCGCGACCGCCGCCCGGGCGCGCCTGCGCCCACGCCGTCCACGGCTCCACGTCGGCGCCCGCTGCCACCCGTGGACGAACTCGGCTTCACCCCCTTCGAACGCGCGGTCGCCCGCTTCAACTCCAGCGAGGCCGGCCGCGCCGTCGCCGGCCTGACCCGCACCCTCGGGGCACCGCGAGCCTCAGTCGGCTCCTCGGCCGGCGCTCCCGAAGAGGTGCGGATCACGGTCGCCTGGGAGCTCTCCTGGTACCAGTGGAGCGTCGACATCGCCGACGAGCTGAGCCCGGTCGCCGAGCTCGGCAAAGGCGGCGAGGTCGAGCAGCTCGACGCGGCCGCGCGGCAGTGGAACGCCCGGGTCGAGCAGGACGGCCAGTTGCGCCTCGTCGGCGAACGGGCGCCGAGTCGATGAGCCGGGTCACGGTCAACGTCGACGGCGGCGCCCGCGGCAACCCGGGACCGGCGGCGATCGGGGTCGTCGTCCGCGGCGACGGCGAGGTGCTGGAGGAAGTGGGGGAGACGATCGGCGAGGCGACCAACAACGTCGCCGAGTATCGGGCGCTCTTGCGCGGGATCGAGCTCGCCGCGACCCACGGTGCCAGTGAGGTCGAGCTGATCGGCGATTCGGAGCTGGTGGTGCGGCAGGTCGAAGGCCGCTACAAAGTGAAAAACGCCGGGATGAAAGAGCTGCACGAAGAGGTGAAGCGGGCGCTGGGGGGGTTCGATTCCTGGTCGATCCGCCACGTGCGGCGGGCCGAGAACGCCGACGCCGACCGCCTCGTCAACCAAGCCCTGGATGGAGCCCTCGATGGCTGAGCCGATCGATCCCGGCGTCGACATCGGCCACGTCCACCTCAAGGTCGCCGACGTCGACCAGGCGCTCGAGTTCTACTGCGGGATCCTCGGCTTCGAGCTGATGCAGCGCTGGGGCGCCAACGCGGCATTCATCTCCGCTGGCGGCTACCACCACCACATCGGCCTCAACTCCTGGAGCTCGAAAGGCGGTTCGCCGCCGCCTCCGGGTACCACCGGCCTCTTCCACACGGCGGTCCGCTATCCGACCCGCCGCGCCCTCGCCGACGCCCTGCGGCGTCTCAGCGAAGCCGGCTGGCCGCTCGAAGGCGCCTCCGACCACGGCGTCAGCGAGGCCCTCTACCTCTCCGACCCCGACCAGAACGGCGTCGAGCTCTACTGGGACCGCCCACGCGAGCAGTGGCCGATGGCGCCCGATGGCAAAGGCGTCGAGATGGGCACTACTCCACTCGACCTCGACGACCTGATCTCCGAGCTGCGCGACAGTTCGTGAACCTAGCCTGGCCAGACGTCTAAGCCGACGCGAAGGCAGGGAGAAGCGTCATCAGGGCAGCCGTGGCCAGGGATACGACGGCGCCGTACTCGATTGTCGTCACGCTCCTCCGCTGCCTCGCGTCGGTGGGGGATGGATCATGTGGGAACGACCACAGGCTACCCATTAATCAGTAGGAGTAACCGACGGGCATCCAGTCGCGCGCTAATTCCTGGCGCACTGGAGTCCAGCCTGGCTCGCGAGCCGCATCGGCGACAAGCTGAAGTCAGCCGCCTTTGAAGATGAGGATCAGAGTGCCGGCGGCGATCACGGCGCTCAGGATCGCCGTCGCCCAGGTGAGGAGATGCAGACGTTTCTCCGATCGGCCCTCGAAACGCGTGCTCGTCTCCCGGTAGAGCGCCTCCAGCTTGTCGCTGAGGGCCTTGAATTCATCGGTGATGCCGAGGTGGTCGCGGAGCAGGCGGTAGCGCCTCCGGTAGGTCTCGGTCATGATTTCGAGGTCGTAGGTCTCATGCAGCTCCACCATCGCTTCGCGCTCGATGTCGGCGATCGAGCCGGGCTTGGAGCGATCGGAACGGGAGATGTCCCGGAAGACGCTGCGGATCATCCCGGTTGCCGTCGCCGCGCCGATGACCATGTAGGCCGTCAACCCGGCCTCGAGGAGCACGGAGCTTTCCAGGCCCTGCTGGGCGCAGCGATCGCCGACGGTAACGATGCAGCGGTTGGCGGGAAGAACGACCATTGCCTGCTCTTCGGTATCGACGAAGTCGCGGTCGAGGCGGTAGCCGTCCCGGCTTTGAGCCGGCATCTGGTAGGGCCAGGAAATGGCTGCGGAGACTTCGGCGAGCCGTTTTGGGAGGTCAGGTTTGCCGCAGGGAGTTTGCGGGTCCTCGGATGGGGGCTGGGCCGCTGCGCAGTTATCGTCGACGACAACCACCGAGGAGACACGGGAGGCCGAGAGGGTGGTTAGAACGTGGTCGCCGATCTCCTTCCTCGTCTTTTCGTCGGGAAGGGTGGACTCTCCCCCGATCATGCGCAGCGCCAAGGCGAAGAGAGTCGCCTCGGTGAATATCCGAAGGGTCAGCCTTCGGCGGTGGGAGTCGCTCTCACCCGCGCTCCTCGTCCAGGCTGCGGTCGCCGGCTGAATGCCGAGCGAGTTCATCGCGGGGCCTGCTGCGGCGGCCAGATAGTCGCCGAGCGGCCCCGATACTGTGAACGCGGGCCTGTTTTTGACGTCGAAGGCGGTTGCGAGCGGCCATTGGTTGCGAACCGAGTCGTGCATCTCGGGGCCTGACATGCGTCGCGTCGGGAGCTTTGCTGAAGAGGTGTCGCAGGGAATCAGGAAGAGGCTGAAAGAGAAGATCGGGCGGAAGCCCCGTGATCCGTAGACGTAGAAGAGCGAGAGCGCGGGCTGGGCAAACCAGCCGCCCAGCTCGGGTCGATCCCGCTCGTGGGGTTCGAGCAGGGCGTAGGGGAGGAGAATGTTGACCGTCTCGCGGGCCAGGGGTATTCCGAAGAGGCGGGAGCGGCGGTGGGCAAGAAGCTGGCAGAGGAGTTGCGACAGCGCGGTTCCTTCGTCTTCGTCTGCGCTGGGCCCTTCGGTCTTTTCGAGCAGGAAGTCCTTTTGATGGCTTTCCACGGCTCGGTCGATCCCGCCGATCACGAAGCCCTCCCACGGGTCCTCCGGCTTGGGCTGCTGGGGACACTCCCGCTTGCTCCAGGCGACCGGGTTCGGAAGCTCCTTTTCCTTGAAGGGGAATGGGCGTGGCTCGATCGTCGTCTGGCGATTGCGGACCAGAGCGCTGTGGTCCCACGGTCCATCGCCGCCTGCTCCCCAGCGGCTGTAATGCATCCCGGCCTCGCCGAGCGCGAATCCTTTGGCCTCGAAGATCTTCCGCAGGAGCCGATGGGCATCGGAAACGCCCTCTTCCGCGTACTGCGGCTGGAGCTCGCGGGGAATGCGCACCGCGAAGGAGTGCTGGATCAGCCCGGACAGTTCACACATGATCGGGTCAGCCCTCCAGGGACCTAGAGAAGGGCGCTGCGGTGCCGCTGCCGGTACCTTTCGCCTGCTCTGTCCTCTTGGGCGTCGATTGTGCGGTGGAGTTCGAGGAAGGTCTCTTCCTGCTGCTCGGGTGCCTGCTTCTCTGCGGCTTCGATCGCTTTGACGATGAGTTTGGCGGCTTCGATCTCCGCGGCGGGTTCGGTCGTTTTCTCTTCGGTTCCCCTTTCGAGCAGGTCCTTGAGAGACCGGAAACTGTAGGTGCCGAGAATGGTGATCCCCACCGCGAAGCCCACCCAGACGAGCCAGCCCGCGCTGCCGAGATCGAGTTCGGAGGCGGTGTAGGCGACCACCCAGAGTTGGCCTGCGGCAGCGGCCAAGACCAGAACGGCGCCCAGCAGTACCCCGCCGACGGTGAAGGCATCGCCTCGACTGCCGTCGGACCCCTTGTAGCTCTTGGTGGCCAGGACGACGATGGGGGCGGCGGCGACCAAGAGCAGGGCGATCGCCCCGCCAACGGTCGCCAGCGCGGTGAGGGCTTCGGCGTTTTCGCCGAGGAACGCCTTTGCCGTAGTGGCACTGAACAGGCCGCTCAGCAACGCCCCCGCAGCGGTCGCGTTGGTTGCCCAATTGTCGTTGAATTTCCAGGTCGCATCGAGCGACCCCAGAGGCTGATTGAGCTTGCGCCTGGCGTAGTCCTGTGGATCCCAGCAATAGCAGAAGAAAAAGACGCCGAGGATCAGAGCCGCGAGGAAGGCGATCAGGAAGGCCCACAGCTCGTGCCAGTCAGGCGGCATGTCACAACCGTAATCCCGAGCATTCAACCGTTGTCAAGTACACGAGGGTTTTCGAATCTTGCGGAGATCTCCGAGAGGGCGAGGTCGATCGGCCTCCGACCGCGGGCGGCCCTATTGTGGCCGCCCTTGTACGACGCCTCTCAGCACCCGGTCAACGGCAGGGCGCGTGCCCGACCGCTCCCGGATTGGCCCGCGGCCCGTCCTCTCCGCGCATGGCAGGAGGTGGCCACCGAGGCCGTGCGGGCGCACTCGGGCACGAGCTTCCTGGCCTCGGCCACGCCGGCGGCCGGCAAGACCACCTTCGGCCTGCACATCGCCCATCGGATGCTGAAAGCGGGGTTCGTCTCGCGCGTCGTCGTGGCCGGTCCGACCACCCACATCTGCCGCCAGTGGGCGGCCGACGCGGCCCGGTATGGGATCGACCTCGAGCCGAACCGGCCGAACTCGGACGGGCCCGAGTCGACCGACTTCCACGGCGTCGCCGTCACCTACCAGACGATCGCGGCCGGACCGGAGACGCACCGCTTGGCCGCCGGCCGCCGGCCGACCCTGCTGATCGCCGACGAGCCGCACCACATGGGCGATCAGGCCGCCTGGGGCCTGCAGACCCGCAAGGCCTTCGACGGCGCCCGCTTCCGGCTCTTGCTCTCGGGCACGCCCTTCCGCTCCGACAACTCGGCCATCCCGTGGGTCACCTACGACGACGACGGCCTCAGCCAGGCCGACTACGTCTACGGCTACCCGCAGGCGCTGGTCGACCGGGTCTGCCGGCCGATCACCTTCCTCCCGTACGACGGCGAGATGGAGTGGCTCTCGGACGGGCGGCTGCGCAGCGCCGACTTCGATCTCGTCCTGCCGGCAGCGGAGTCGGCCCGGCGTCTGCGGACGGCGCTGAACCCGGAAGGGGAGTGGATGGGCGAGGTGCTGCGCGACGGGGACGCCCGGCTGAGTGAGGTGCGCGCCGACGGGCACCACGACGCGGGTGGCCTGGTCATCGCCTCCGATCAGGACCACGCGCGGGCGATCGCGGCTCGGCTGGCAGCGATCTCGGGCGAGCGACCCGAGATCGTGATGAGCGACGAGCCCGGTGCCAGCCGTCGCATCGCCGACTTCGCCGTATCCGATCGGCGCTGGCTGGTCTCGGTCCTGATGGTGTCGGAGGGCGTCGACATCCCCCGCCTGCGGGTCGGGGTCTACGCGACCGCCGCCCGGACCGAGCTCTTCTTCCGCCAGGTGGTCGGTCGCTTCATCCGGGCGACCCCGGGACCGCGCCGGCAGATGAGCTACCTGCTGATGCCAGCCGATCAGCGGCTGAAGGCGCTGGCCCACGAGATCGAGCTGGAGCGTCGCCATGCCCTCGACCTCTCGCCGACCGGCGAGGAGGACGAGGTCGAGCTGGACGAGCCCGATCCAGAGCGGGGCGAGACCGGCGAAGGTTTCGCCGCCCTCAGCTCCGGCGGCGCCGAGCTGGACGAGGCGATCATGAGCGAGACCGCCCTGCAGCTCTTCCCGACCGACGATCCGAACCCGAAGAAGCCGATCCTCCCCGTCAAGCCCCAAGTCGAGCCAGCGGCCTCTGAACCCGAGCGAGAGTCGGCCTATGCGGCCCGCGAGCGCCTGCGTGCCGAGCGCAACCGCCTCGTCGCCAACGTCTCCCGCCGCACCAAGAAGTCCCACCGGGAGATCCAGGCCCGCATCAACCGCGCCACCCGAACGCGCTCGGTCGCCAGTGCCACCATCGATCAGCTCGAAAGAGGCAACGCAATGTTGCGCCGCGAGCTGTGGCGGTGAACAGCGGCTGAACGGATTCGAGCCTTCGATCCTCAGCTTACGGCTGAGATTTGCACTGCATCCATTTCGGCGTTTCGGCAATCGCGGTTTCGGTGCATTTGCGCCGCGGTCCTTCCACCAGCTGCGGTTCGGGCAAAAAGATCTGTTCGACTCCGCTTCCGGCCGCGCTGCCCTTCCACCTGTAGCCGCAGGGCATCGGCTTCGCATGTTCGCATTGAGGGGCGACCGGGCCGGTTATGTAGGTCACTTCGGCACCGAGCTGTAAGTGTGCTTTGACGCGCATGTCGTAGGCGAGCTGAAAGCGACTCGGCAGCGCCAGCTCGTCGCGTATCGTGAACATCGACGCCCGGTCGCGTTCGAATTCGTCGGCCGTCTTGCAGGAGGTCCACCATCGTCCGAGCAATCCGCTTCCGGCCGAGGCGTACCGGACCAGGCAATCCCAAGGTTTTGCGACCGTCCTGTGGATTTCGACCGCGCCGGCTCCGAACGCCTCGGCGACGGTTTTCGCTTCACTGGCTCCCGTTGCCCTCTCCGACTCACCGGTTGAGCTGTCCGCCTCGGATTTGCTCTTCTCCTCGCCTTTCTTCGCTTCCTCTTCTTCCTTGGCGCCGACGTCGGTTCCGGGCTCCTTAGGCGCTTCCTCGGGCGTCACCCCACCCCGTTCGCGGCTTGAGACCAGTTGTTCCAGCATCAATCTCTCGCGTAACGCCGCGTCGCCTCGCGACTCGAGCGGTCCGACGGCATAGGTGGCTCCTTCGCGTGGAACCTCCAACATCGCCATCCGTGACTTCTGATCTTCGTCCCTCGTTACGTTCTGGGCGAAGTAGATCGTCTTGTCAGTGGCAGCGATGTAGACGCCGGTGAGCCCGCTGTCGCTGGCGCCGCGCAGGATCGCCACCCCCTGCACGAACTTCTGCTGCTTCACGATCAAGATGCCGGTTGCCGCGGAGAAGATCAGGGAGGCGACGAAGACTGAGAGGGCCAGGGGCCAGAAGAGAGTGTCGGTTCTGTGTCCAACCGCCACACACCCGACAAGCAGCGTCACCGCAAGGATGATCAATGCAACCTTCGACCAACAGCCGAGGTGAGTGCCGAAAACGATGTAGGTGCCCGCGCCGACCGCCAGGCCGGCGAGGAGCGCCAGCGTGACCCACCGGATCACTCCCTCTGGATCGGCGAAATAGACCAGGAGGACGGCGACTAGGGCGATGCCGACGAAGATCATCGTCTCCTGCGCACCGAGGGCCAGCGACTCCCCCTTCGGCTGAACGCTGATCGCTTGGGTCGCAGGAATTCCGACCGCGTTGAAGCGGATCCAGGTCTCCGCAGCGCCGACCGCAACGATCGCCCCGGTGGCGGTGATCCCGGCGGCGGCAGCGCCGATCGCCTTCCATATGCCCGCGGCTAGTCCGTCACCACCCCCGCTTTTCTTTCCCTCCGGGGCGGCGGGCTCCGCGTGCTCGCAACAACACCCGCAAGCGGGAAGGCTGACCTCGGTAGCGCGCCGGCCGACCTTGACCTTTAGGCGGTTTCGAGCCTCGACCGCCTTGTCATTCGCCGCCGCCGCCGCGGCCTCTTTTTCGGTCGCTTCCTTGGCTTTAGCTGCGTCCTTGCGCTCTCGTAAGAAGCCCGGTTCCTGAAACAACGCCGCGATCGGGTGCTCACGGAAGCGGACAGGCGGCTCGTCCGATTCCACTCTGCCTGACGGTCGGTCTCCCACAGCCGGGACAGTTTATGCACTGACACCGTGAAATTTCTAGTTTGCCTGTGTCACTATTCGGGCCATGGCCGACCTGCCCTCCTGGTGGACCGACGCCGCGTCACCGTTTCTCTTCATCCTCATCGGCACGGCTGTCAGCCTTTACGCCACCGTCGTTCTCGAGCGTTCCAACCGCTTCAACGCAATTCTGCGAGAGGTCAATCACGCGCGGCGACGCGCGGAGTTATTCCCGTCCTCAGTATCGGATTTAGAGTTCATCCGGTTCGAGGACACCGGCAAGGGACAGCTGGCGGTTTTCTTGAGGCCGGTGCCCCAAAAGCCGACGGTCGACAGTGTGCATGTCGAGCCCGTCGACTACTTCTAGGCGGACGCGCCTGGTGCCGAGACAAACGGTTCGGTTTGTAGAGGACGGTTCGTTTCTGCAGATCAACCAGGCCCGTCGACGGTGCATCTACTGGCTGCTCGCAGCGCGGGATCCGTCGCCGCATACGATTTGCGCCTACGACAGCGATCTCACCAACTGCTGTTTGGGGCTTAGCTGCTCCCAGTCGCGCTCTCACAGAAAAAGCCCCGCCAGAGCGGGGCTTTCCTTCGAAGCGGGTGAAGGGATTCGAACCCTCGACCTTCTGCATGGCAAACGATCCACCTAGCAGCCGTGCCCGCAGTCTAGAGCCAAAAGGCCGAAAGCGTGCCGTTGAGAGATTCGGCTGAGTCAGGCACGGTTCCGCTGAGTTTGGGCAGCGAGAGCCGCCCGCTGCCCAAACGCCTTGATCTTCCGAATGGCCGCCGATCCTGGGCCTAGGCTGCTTTCATGCCACAGCAACGACTTTGGCAAGCGGTCGAGGCATTAGCAGTTAGCGCGGAGCCGATTCAAACGCGCCTTCATTGGGCTGGCGAATACCTCTCACCGCTTCGCCCTGACGATTTCGCCGCCGACGAGCGGGAGGAGTTCATAGCGTTGATGGACGCTCTCAACGCTAAGGATGCAGTCGGGGATGAGGGCACTCTGAAGGCAACGACCGCCTCTCTAAGCGATGGCGATGCTGTCGAGCTTGCTCGGCGGATAGTCGCCCTCGATGCTGTCTATCGGCCTCTCGGTTGATCGCGGGGCGATTCCGATGCCGTGTGTCTTCTGCGACTCGACCGGCCCCATGAGTCGAGAGCACGTCTTCCCAGAATGGATGCGGGAGTTGTTTCCTGATGTGGAGGAGGTCGACCACAAGCGGAGCCTTCAAGATTTGGTGGATGGTGGTCCTATGGAGGAGAATCGCTGGACGGGCGACGCCTTCTCGCAGACGGTGCGAGACGTTTGCGAAACCTGCAATAACGGCTGGATGAGCGACCTAGAGAACACGGTTAAGCCCTTGCTCTCCGGCCCGATTACAGATCAGCCCTGCAGCTACTCGATCACCGAGCAATTTGCCATTGCCGTGTGGGCCACGAAGACCGTCTTGGTGGCTTTGCGTGCGATCCCGAGGCAGCCCGAAGTGATCGGTCCCGCGATGTACAGATGGTTTGCCGAAAATCGAGCACCTCTGCCCAATAGCGTCGCCTGGATCGGCCGCTATGACGGGCGAGGGGAATGGCCGGTCAGCTTCAACCTGCACGCTGCGGGCTACGGCCGCAGCGATGAGCCCCAGCCGTCCTACGAGGAAGCCATCAAAGGATTCCATGCTGTCTTTGTGGCTGGCCATCTTGCCTTTTTCGTTTTCGGTATTCCCGACGGACCACGCGTCGATGGCAGTAACCACGCCAAGCGGGTACTGATCTGGCCAAACGCAGCGGGTGCGGTTGCGTGGCCTCCAACTGTCTCTCTCGCTGAGAGCGAATTGAAGTCAGAATCCGCGGAGTTGCCAGGGCGAACGGCCTAGTTGTGCGTCCCTCCGGCGCCACTCGTCCGCGGGGCGCTTCCGTCATAGGATCGCCCGATGCGGAAGGTGCTGGGGGTGCTGCTCGGAGTTGCGGCGACGCTCGCGGTCATTGGCTGCGGCGGCGGCTCGACGACCATCATCGAGAAGACGGTCGTCACCGAACGGGCGCCCGAGAAGACCTATCTGCCCGCCTCGGGGATCGTGGCGAAGTACGTCGAACCGGCCGAGTACAGCTTCTACGTCGACGGCGCGGTGGTCGGGACTGGCCTGACCTGGCAGGGCTGGGGGTCGCCCACCGCGACAGCCGCGGGCACCATCGACATACGCGACCCCGAAGGCGAAGGGCAGCAGGATCGCCTTCGCTTCCCCGGCTCGATCGAAGCCTCGGGGCGGGAAGAGTGCCGCGGCGCCGCCTACTACACGCAGGCCCTCGCGAAGCTCCCGCCGCGGGCGCCCTACCATCCCGAGGGGCCGATGCCGCTAGAGACGCCTTGTCGGTCCTCGGCCTCGCAGGGTCCGGTCCCAGCGCCCCCCGAATCTCGACCCGCGTCCGGCTCCGCGTCGTCGGATGAAGTGCGGTTCGCGACCCCGAGCGGCAACATCGAATGCAGCCTCTCGTCGGAAGCCGCGACCTGCGAAATCTTTCGCAAGCGCTTCACCCCTTCGGTCGCCAAGCCAGCCGCCTGCATGCTCGACTACGGGCATCGGCTGTCGGTCGATTCCAGCGGGACGGCGACCTTTGCTTGCTACGGCGATTCGATGCGAGGGATCGCCGACCGGACCCTGCCCTACGGGGACTTCCTGGAGCGCGGCCCGATGACCTGCAAGAGCGAACCTGTCGGAGTGACCTGCGGGACGAACGGCGGCGCCTTCTTCCTATCGGTCCAACGAGTCGATCTGAGCGGCTAGGCGCCCTCTCCGAGGTCGGCCTCCAGCTGGACCGGCCGTCGACGAAGGCGACTCCGACCGCGCCTATCGCTCCAGTAGATGCGCCCCAGCCGCAGCGTGTGCGCGCTCAACGAAACTCGCTACCGCGGCCTTGAAAGCCTCACGCGCCTGCTCGACCGCTTCCATCTGGGCATCGTTGGCATCTTCGATTCGAGGATTTGGCTGAGAGCGGAACCGGATGCGGCGCACGGCTCGGAAGCCTTTCAGCAGTGCAGCGCCCGCCTCTTCAAGCGCAGCCGTCGTGCTGGAGTCGGGACCGAATTGCACCCGCAGTAGGCCGATCGCCCGATCGAGTTCTCGACCCACCATCTCCAGGCCCGTCACCGACTCCGCACGCTCGGGGTGGGCGGGGTCGAACATCGTCGCGGCATGCCCCATCAGCGCGGCGTTGACCTCGTCGATCGCGTATTCGGCCCGGTGAAGGATCGCGGCCGTCTCGGCGAGAGTTGAGCGAACGCTTTCGCGATCGACCGTCTCTCGTTCGTGGTTGAGCCGCTGGCGCTGCTGCCAGACGCCTGCACCGATCGCGGCGAGGGCGATGATCGACGACAGGGCCACGGAGATTAGGCTCACTGCTTCCACGGTGGGGCGAACCTATCTTCGGCCGCGGATCGCAGTCTGAGCCGCAGCGCTTGCTCCCGGTCCTAAAGGGCAGAACCGGGCAGAATCGCCGCCTCCCCGAGGCCGGGGCGCCATGGGGCGACCCAAACAATTGAGGGGCACGCCGCAGAGCGCTGTCGCTGTCGCTCGTATTGGTCGCTATCTGTTTCGCCACTGGGCTTAGGGTGCTGCCCCCGGTACCTTGGCCGCCCCCTGCCGCTGCTCCATTGCCCTGGTGGGATCTCCCCGCGCGTGCCGTCGCCGCGCTTTGCCTGGTGCTGGCACTGACTGCTATCTCAGGCGCTCTCGGACCTCATCTCAGTGGACTGCTAGCGCCTTTTCCGATCATCACCAGCATCCTCGCGGTGTTTACCCATGCCCACAGCGGGGTGAATCAACTCGGCGTACTCCTGAGTAACTTCCTCATCGGCTTCTATGGCTTTGCTGCCTTTTGTTTTGCGCTCGCGGTCGCCTTGCCCGGACTAGAGACCGGTGTCGCCTTTGGACTCGCAGCGGCAGTGGCGCTCGCCGTGCAGGCACTCGTCTTCCTCCAGCGCTCGCGCCTTATACCCGCCCCCTCAACATCTTCTCTCTAGGCAACGCTGCGCTTTGGAGGTGGTGCCGTCCAGGCGCTCAAGCGTTGAAGCAAAACATTGATCGTTGACTCAGCCATCAAGATGTTCCGATGATCGCTTCGCAGGAAGCCATCGTCCTCGGCCCGCGCCAGCTGCTCTAGAAGCGGGTCGAAATAACCGTCGATATTGAGAATGCCGCATGGCTTTGCGTGGATTCCAAGTTGAGTCCAAGTTGCCGCCTCCAGAATCTCCTCAAAGGTGCCAAGCCCGCCTGGCAAGGCGATGAAGGCATCCGAAAGTTCAGCCATTCTCGCCTTGCGGGCGTGCATCGACGGCACCTTGTGCGTAGCGCTGAGGCCACGGTGGATCAAGGGGAGGGAGGTCGCCTCCGGCACCACGCCGATGACCTGCCCACCGGCAGAGAGGGCAGCATCGGCCACTGCCGTCATCAACCCGATATTCACGCCGCCAAATACGACTCCAATTTCGCGTTCCGCCAGCGCCGTACCTACCTCAACGGCGGCAGCCCGGTAGTTGGCCGAGGCGTCGGCCGAAGCGGCGAAAACACAAACCCGGCCTAACACGATTTCGCAACCCTAGCCTGGACGACTAAGCAATTCGTATCGCTGATTGGGCAGCAATGGGCAGCGAGAGCGAAAGTCATAGAGGTCGCAGCGGCGGCATGGGCCGCACCCGGAAACGGAAAAGCCCAGCCGGAGCGGGGCTTTTCGTAGAAGCGGCTGAAGGGATTCGAACCCTCGACCTTCTGCATGGCAAGCAGACGCTCTAGCCAGCTGAGCTACAGCCGCACGGGAGGCATTCTAGCTGTGGCGGCGCGGGCGGCGCGCTAGCCTGACCAGCGAGGGAGAAGATGCTTTTTCGCCAGATCATCCACGAGGACCTCGGCTGTGCCTCCTACTTCGTCGCCGACCGCGAATCCGGCGTCGCTGTCGTGGTCGATCCGCAGTGGGACATCGAGCCCTACCGGCGGCTGGCGGGGCTGCACGGGGTGCGGATCGGGCACGTGCTCGAGACCCACAACCACGCCGACCACGTCTCCGGGCACGGGCGACTCTGTCGCAGCACCGGGGCGACGGTCCACGTGCACGAGCAGGCTGAGGCCGAGCACCCGCACGAGCCTTTCCGGGATGGCTGGAAGCTGGAGCTGGGCGACCTCGTGGTCGAGGCGGTCCACACCCCCGGCCACCGGCCGGAGCACACCTGCTTCCTGCTCAGCGACAAGGGGCGCGCCGGGGCGCCCTGGGCTCTCCTCACCGGCGACTCCCTCTTCATCGGCGACGTCGCCCGGCCCGACCTCGCGGTCGAACCGCGGGAGGGCGCTGCCGACATGTTCCGTTCCCTGCACGAGCGCCTGCTGACCCTGCCCGACGAGGTCGAGGTCTGGCCCGGCCACCTCGGCGGCTCGCTCTGCGGCGGCTCCGGGCTCGACCTCAAGTGCTCCTCGACGATCGGCTTCGAGCGCCGCCACAACCGCGCCCTGCAGATCACCGACGAGGCCGAGTTCGTCGAGGAGCAGGTTGGCTCGCTCGGCGACAAACCGCCGAACGTCGAGCGCATCGTCGGGCTCAACCGCGGCCCCTTGGTCGAGGACTTCGGGACCCCCGCGCCGCTCAGCCCGCACGAGGTCGAGGAGCTGGTCGAGGAAGGGGCCGTCGTCATCGACGGTCGCACCAACGAGCAGTTCGACGAGGCCCATATCGAGGGTGCCCTCAGCGCCTCCTCCTACGACACCGGCTTCGCGACCAAGGTCTCGCGCGTGGCCCCGGAGGGGAGCGACATCGTCGTCGTTGCCGCCTCCAGCGGCGACGAGCGTCGCGCGGCGCAGATGTTGGCCTCGGTCGGGCTCGCCGTCCGCGGCTACCTCGAGGGCGGGATGACCGCCTGGCGCACGGAGGAGCGGCCGGTGCACCGGATCGAGCTGATCGACCCCGACGAGCTCGCCCGCCGCGTCGACGCCGACGGCGGTCCGGTCGTCCTCGACGTCCGCAACGCCTCCGAGTACGCCGGAGAGCACATCCCCGGCTCCCTCCACATCCCCTACGGCGACCTTGCCGGCCGCCTCGACGAGCTGCCCCGCGACCGCCGCATCGCGACGATCTGCCGCGGCGGCAAGCGCAGCGGCCTTGCTGCCTCGATCCTGCAGCGCGCCGGCTTCGACGTCACCCACGTCGGCAAGGGGGTGGGGGTGTGGCGCGCCGGTGGGCACCCGGTCGAGAGCGGCGAGCCGGCGCCCGCTTCGGCCTCGTAGCGACATCGCCCTCCGTCTTTCCGGAATTTGCGAAAAGCGAGTCGGGGTTGTTTATCCATTTCTTTGACTTTGGCCTGACATTTGTAAAACCCGCCCGTTTCTGTCGTGCACGTGCAACGGGCGTCGTGGTCGCTGACTGGTCGTCTGCGGCGCCCGTTGCACGTGCTGCATCTGCGCCCCAACCCTGAGAGAATCTCCGCGGATGGAGCGCTCGCGCCCCTATGACCTCGTTCTCTTCGGGGCGACCGGTTTCACCGGCGGCCTTACCGCCGACTACCTCGCGGCGCACGGGCCGACCGAGATGCGCTGGGCGCTGGTCGGTCGCAACCGCGCGAAGCTGGAGGCGGTGAAAGCGCGCCTGGCAGCAGCGTCGCCGCAGGCCCCCGCGCCCGAGTTGATCGAGGCCGATGCGTCCGACCCCGAGGCGATGCGCAAGGTCGCCGAGTCGACCCGAGTGGTGATCACCACCGTCGGCCCCTACGCCCTCTACGGCGAGCCGCTGGTCGCGGCCTGCGCGGCCGCCGGCACCGATTACTGCGACCTCACCGGCGAGCCCGAGTTCGTCGACCGGATGTGGGTCGAGCACCACGCCGAGGCCGAGCGCAGCGGCGCCCGCCTCGTCCACTGCTGCGGCTTCGACTCGATCCCGCACGACCTCGGCGCCTACTTCACGGTCAAGCAGCTGCCCGAGGGCGTGCCACTGACCGTCAACGGCTACGTCCGCAGCAACGCCAGCTTCTCGGGCGGCACCTACCACTCGGCGATCAACGGCTTCGGCCGGGCCCGGCAGACGCTGAGCGCGGCGAAGGAGCGGCGCGCGGCCGAGCAGCGCCCGAGCGGGCGCGAGGTCCACTCGGCGCCGGCGCGGGTCCGCCGCAACGAGCGGCTCGGCGGCTGGACCGTGCCGCTGCCGACGATCGACGGCCCGGTCGTCCGCCGCTCGGCCGCCGCGCTCGAGCGCTACGGCCCCAACTTCACCTACGGCCACAACATGGTCTCCAAGCACCTCGCCACCGTGGGCGCGATCGGCGCCGGGGTCGGGGCCGGCTTCACGCTCGCGCAGCTGCCGCCGACGCGGAAGCTGCTGCTGAAGATGAAAGCGCCGGGGGAGGGGCCGAGCGAGGAGAAACGCGAGAAGAGCTGGTTCAAGGTCGTCTTCGTCGGTGAGGGCGGCGGCAAGCGGGTCGTCACCGAGGTAAAGGGCGGCGACCCCGGCTACAGCGAGACCTCGAAGATGCTCGCCGAGTCCGGCCTCTCCCTCGCCTTCGACGACCTTCCCGCCAAGGCCGGCCAGCTGACCACCGCCGAGGCGATGGGCGACGCCCTGCTGGAGCGGCTCCAAAAAGCCGGCATCGGCTTCCGCGTTGTCGAAACCTCGGAGACCGGGTAGGGAAGCCGCCATGGACGATCAGCAGGTACTCGAGCGCATCGACAAACTGGTCCAGGAAGAGGAGGAGCTCCTCCACCGCCACGAGGGCGAGGGCCTCGACGACGACGAGCACGCCCGCCTCGACGAGCTGAAAGTCCAGCTCGACAAGGCCTGGGACTACCTGCGCCAGCGCCGCGCCCTCCGCCGCGCCGGCGACGACCCCGACGAGGCCAGCATGCGCGACGGCGGCACCGTCGAGGACTACGAGCAGTAGCGCCGCACGAATCCACCTGAGCGGCGCTAGGCTTCATCCCGCTTCCCGGCGCCTTGGCGGAGTGGCTACGCAGCGGCCTGCAAAGCCGTTTACACCGGTTCGATTCCGGTAGGCGCCTCTGAGTCCGGCAAGCGCATCTCATAAGTACCGTGGAAGCGAGTGCAACAATATGTCCGCGATGAAGCCGAAAGCTCCCGCCCCCCCGAAGACCGAGCGAGACAAGTTGCGCTTTGGCCTGCCCGGAAGCAGCACGGAGCGCAAGAGTCGGATCAAGGCTGCGATCCAGGCTAATCGCGAGACCCTGCGCCGCCTCGCCAGGTAGCCCTTGACGATCTACCTGGAGCTTGGCGATTACTGCGAGATCGCCGCTGAATTGCTCGGCACCACTCCCGAGCAGGTCGCTCGCTTGCCGAGGATCGCGCTTGCGGATTCTGCCCTCGCCGCACCTCAGGCGGGCTTCGGCGATCAGGACGCGTATCCGACGCTCGTAGAGAAAGCGGCGGTCCTGGTCGAGCATCTGGCCCGCAACCATCCCCTGCCGGACGGCAACAAGCGAGCCGCTTTCCTCTCCGTGTGGCTGTTCCTAGAAGCCAACGGCCGCCCCTTCGCGGGGGAAGATGCGGATACGGATGTTCCGATGGTGGAGAAGATCGCGGCTGGGGAAGCGACGCCCAACGAAATCATCAGATGGCTGGAGAGTCGCACCGTCGGGCGCTAGGGAGTCCAGGGGTCCGAAGGAGGCGCGGTCGCGCCGAAGACCAAGAATTCTCAGCGGACGACGCCGCTGCCGGGTCTACTCCGCGACTACCTGATGGAGCATCGGATCGCAGTCGGGGGGGCCTCCCGTCGACGCCCTCGTCTTTGGGGACAGCAAGGGCAAGCCGTTCCAGTCCGCGACGATCTACCGGCGAGCGGAATCGAGGTTGGAAGGCTCACGGATTGGGTCGGCTGCGGCTGCACCAGGCTCGCCCTGTCTATGCCTCATTCATGATCGCGGCCGGGGTCAACGCCAAGGCGCTGTCGTCGTTCATGGGTCATTCCTCGATCGAGGTCACGTTCGACCTCTACGGGCACCTGATGCCCGGAACCGAGCCGAGGTGGGGGCCCTACTAGATCGGTACCTTGGCGCTGAAGTGAAACCGGTGAAGGTACCGCTCGTCAAGCTGCGGTTAGGCGCAACTACGGTCCTTGGACGTATCCGCCGCTTGGCGGGCTACGGTGACGTTGTGAGGCCATGACTCTCGTCTTGAACCTGATCACGGAGTCTTGGGCGATTCAGGTGTCCGACCGGCGCTTGGTATGGCTGGACCAAGGCAAGATCGTTCGCAAGGACGATGAGCGCAACAAGGCCGTGGTTTGGTGCAATCGACTGGCGTTCGCGTATACCGGTTTGGCAGAGCTTGGTCCCAGGCGTGAGCCAACCGACGAGTGGCTCGCTAGGGAACTTGCCGAGTGGTGGTCCGCGGGCGATCAGAAGGAACAGGGGCAGGACGCGGTTATCGCAGCCATCATGGAGCGCGCAGCTGCTGCCATGAGGCGACCGCGCATTGCCCGGGGGATACCACCCCACTTGCGCCGTCACGCGTTCGTAGGAATCGGATGGGCCAGGTTTGATGGACAGGGAGGCATGGTTCCCTACATCGTCCAGATTCATAACGACCCCAACGAGGGAGGGGAGGGGGCTGCGGCTAAAGACGAGTTCGGATCCGCGATTCAGCATTTGCCGGAGGGAGAGAGATCAATATTTGTCAGCTGGGTAGGGCAAGAACTTTCTGATGCTGAGAGGCCTCTGCTTGACGATCTGAAACAGGGCGATCCAAGGTCAAAGGACTATGGCCCTTACGCGGCTGAAGTATTAGCGGGAATTGTTCGAGAGGTTGCCGCTCGGAATGAGTTCGTGGGCCGGGGACTCTTGATCAACGCGTTACCGAAATGGGCGATACACCCGGGGTCCACTGAGACTCTGCTGCTGGCAGGGGGACCCATGTGGGAAAACCTGTCCTTCTTGCATCTGCCAAGCGACGACGATGATCCAGTGATGCGCGGGCCTCGCTACGTCTGCGAAGGGCGTCAGATGGGAAACTTTCAAGTTTGGGTTCCCTCCGAAGAGGAGATTCAGCAGATGCAGGAAGGCGAGCCGCCTGGTCCGCCCAAGTAGCAGCTTGCGAAGCTGACCTATCACTGGTCCACGCTCGGGCAGAACCGCTCTAGAAAGCGGGAATCGGCATATGTACCGGCCTGCATAGCCGTTTACACCGGTTCGATTCCGGTAGGGCGCCTCTGAGTCTGGCAAGCGGAGTTCGGCTGGATGGAGCGATTTGCGCGACCTTGCCGGGACTTCTCCGACCATAAGGTGCTTCGAGCCGATGACGCGCCCGCACCCCGGAATCTTCGCCGCGAGAATTGCCCTCGTTTCCCTGACCCTGCTTGCGCTCTGCTCCGCTTTCGGCCAGGAAGCCTCCGCTGCCGGATGGGAAGAGCTGCCTGTCGTCCCGGCCCTCGAACCTCCTGTCCTCGGCCATCTCAAGGAGGTCGCGAGCCGCGGCGAGGCCTTCGGCAACCGTCCCGGGGTATTCGCCAAGGTCGGCGACAGCATCACCGTCTCGCCCTCCTTTCTGCAGGCGCTGGCGTGCCGGACGCCTCGTCTCGGGACCTGGAGCGAGTTGCGGGGGACGTTGGAATTCTTCGGCCAGACCGCGGTGCCTCAGGGCGCCGAGGACGCTCAGTGTCCGATCAGCAACAGCTACTCGCGCCTCGGCGTCGCCGCTGTGGGCGGATGGCGGGCGGTCGATGCCCTGACGCCGAGAGAATCGTTTCCCGAGTGCCAGGGCCTTCCCGCCGTCAGCTGCGAGCTACAAGTGCTGCGCCCATCCGTGGCCTTGATCATGTTTGGGACCAACGACCTCGAGGCCTTCACCGCGGTCGAGTTCCGCCGTGATCTCGCTCACGTGGTTCGGCTCGTCTCCGGCGCCGGAACGATTCCGGTGATCAGCACGATCCCGCCCCGGGCGCAACCGCGGTTCTCGCCGCGGGTCACGCGCTTCAACGCCGAGATCGCCGCGCTTGCCGAGAACCGGGCACTGCCTCTCTGGAACTTCTGGCGGCAGATGACCGATCCGGGGGTCCCCAACTCGGGCTTGAGCGACGACGGCGTCCACCCGAGCGCCCTCTGCCCTCCCTGTACCGCGGTCGACTTCCGGCCCGGCGGCCTTCGATATGGCTATGCCTTGCGGAACCTCGGGGCGCTCCTCGTCCTCGATCGCTTACGCCGCCAGGTCCCTTTGGAATGACGACGCCAGCCTGCGGCCCCCGCGGATCAACGCGTACGAGCCGATCGCCAGAGCGAGCGTGCCCAGCACCGTCAGCCCCCAGCGGAGGGGAATCGCCAGGCCGGTGGTGGAAAGCGAGCTCTGCAGGGCGACGAGGAACGGGATGTGGACCAGGTAGATCCAGAAGCTCGCGTCCGACAGGTAGCGCAGCACCCGCGACTCCTGGCGGACGTAACGGGCCAGCACTCCCCAGATGCCGAACAGGGTCAGCCAGCAGACGAGGCCGACGGTGAACAGCCCGTAGAGGCGCAGCTCGTCGATTTCGGCCAGCACTCCCGGGGTGCCGACGTTGCCGGTGAAGTCGCCGTTGTCGTAGAAGAGGAGGAAGGCGGGGACGGCGATCAGTATCCCCGCGCCGAGCCGCAGCCAGGCCCCGCGCTTCAGCTGCTCGATCAGATCGCTCTGGCCGCTGAGCAGCCAGCCGAAGAGGAAGAAGAAGCTGAAATACGCGAACAGGGTGGGGGCGGGGATCAGCGAGTTGGAGGCCGAGCCTCCCGCCACCCAGCCGGTCTTGGTGACCAGGATCGCGGCGCTGATCGACGACAGGGCCGGAATTCCCCACCACGATCTCATCAGGTAGCCGAAGCCGCGATTGATGGCCGCTCCCAGCTTCGGCGCTCGCTGGATCGCCAGCCAGATCCCGATCGCGACCAGGGAGATCAGCAGCAGGTAGGCGATGAACCAGAGGTGGCGGGGGGTCAGGCTGAAGACGTTGGTGAGGTCCAGCTCTCGTTTCGAGGGCAGCTCGCCCTTGCGCGGCCAGAGCGCCGCCGCGCCGATGACGAGGAGATTGGCCAGCGGCACGACCGTGAGCATCCCGACGAACAGCGGCAGCCCAAGCCGGCGAAAGCGAGCGCGCAGCTGGCCCGCCGCGGTCGATCGACTCAACGCGCTGGCGGCCAGGAAACCGGAGATGGCGAAGAACAGGGGCATGTGCCAGGTGTGGACGAACCAGACGACGGCGTCGACGATCCGGGGGTCCCCGTCGCCCTTCTGGACGTAGCGGGCGGCGTGGTAGGGGATCAGCAGGAGGATCGCCGAGACGCGGATGGCATCCAGGTGATGGCTGCGCTGACCGCCCTTCTCGGCCGTCAAGTCAGCACGTCCATCCGCTTGCGCAGCTTCTTCAGGCCCAGCCGCATCCGCCCCTTCACGGTGCCGTTGGGAAGATCGAGTTGGGCGGCGATCTCGGAGTGGCTCAGTTCCCCGAAGAAGGCCAGGGCGATCACCTCGGCCTGAGCCGCGGGAAGTTCGCGCAGGGAGAGGAGCATCGCCTCGGTCTCGCTGCGCGCCAGCACCTGATCCTGCACCGACTTCGACTTCGCGTCCGGCTTCTCGGTTTGCGTCTCGAACGGCTGCAGGGGAGGGCGAGCCGCGGCGGCGCGGTAGGAGTCGATCGCGCGGTTCTTGACGATGCTCATCGACCAGGCCTTGAAAGAGCCGTTCTCCGCGCGGAAATTCGCGCGGCTGGACCAGATCGCCAGAAAGCCCTCCTGCACGGCGTCCTCCGCGCGGCCGGAGTCCTGGCAGATCGCCCGCGCGAGCCGAAAGGCCCGCACGGCATGGCGGTCATAGAGCTCGGCGAAGGCATCGGTATCTCCGTTCTGAACACGAGCCATCAGCGCTTCGTCGCTTGGCGCCGACCCGTTGAGCGACAGCGACATCGGCTTCAGGCTGCCCCCGGGGGAGCCTCGAGGAAAAACAGCTCACAGGCGATTCCGGGGTTCGTCTGGTTCGCGCTCAGGAAAGCCGTGACCCGGCGGTCGGTGAGGCGTTCGATCGCCTTCGTGAACTCATCCTGGGCGCCTTCTTGAAAGGCGATCCGCCCGTCGATCACATTCTTGCCGGCGCCTTCGGCGACCTGGCTCGACTCGCCGCTGCTGAGGATGTCCTCGAGGACGCAGACGACGACGTTGTCGTTGATGTAGGTGGTGGCGGTGGTGCGCTCGTGGTCGTAGAACTCGGCGTAGAGCGCCACCAGGGCGGCCGAGATCGCATCGGTCAACGCCGAGCCGGCCAATGGGACTCCGTTGCTCGCCGTCACCCGGGACTCCTGAGAAGCGCACGCATGTTTCTCCTTGATGGCTGGTCTCCACAAGGAAGTCACGCGCGGCGCTGCCCCAATCGCGATGCTCGGATAGGACCTCGGGCACTGCCCTCCGCTGATTACCTACCCCTGCACGCCGCCTTTGACACGAGGCGGTAGTCCCGCGAGCTTGCGCTCTAGACGAGATCGGAGGGGTCCAGCACGAACACCTCGCACATCAGGTCGGGCTCCTGCTGATTACCGCTCATGAAGCCGATCACCTTACGTCCGGTCGCCTTTTCGACGACCTCCTCGAAGCGGTCGCGCATCAGCTCCTGGAACTCCATCCGCTGTTCGATCACGGCCGAGCCACGGCCGCCGTCGAGGAGGGTCTGCTCAACCTGGGTGTAGCCGCCGCGCAGGACGCAGACGACGAGGTCGTCCTGGTAGTAGGACTTCGCCTGGGTGGGACCGCGGCCGTAGAACTCCTTCAGCAGCGCGACCAGCCCGTCGGAGATCGCGGTCAGCTCGTCGCCGTGCTGGCGTTTGGCCTCCGAGGCAATCCGGCTCTGGGTGGAATCGCGGTCGGGTCGAGGAATACGACGATGGTAGTCGAGCGCGCTACGCTGCTTTCACCGTTCGTTGGGTTCTTCCACCCTCTGCCTCGCGCGCGTCTCCGGCCAGAGGACGAGAAAGAAGGTCCGACATGTCGGCCCCGACTCCACCCCTACGGGGTGATGAGTTGCTCGCCGCGGTGACCGATGCGATGGTCGCCTTGCACGAGCGCTACTACCACCGCGCGCCGGTGAGCGCCAAGACCCAGATGCTCGGGGAGGACCTCCTCGCCTGCGTGATGGGCGGCGTCTACACCGAGGTCGAGAAGACCATGATCGAGTTGCAGCGCGGCACCTTGGTCCAAGAGACGCGCAGCGCCTTCCAGCAGGCAATGCAGCAGAAGTTCATCGACAAGGTCGAGCTTCTCTCGGGACGAGAGGTGATCGCCTTCATCTCGAATTCCCACGTCGGTCCCGACATGGAGATTGAGCTGTTCATCTTCCGGGACGCCCCCGAGGCTGCTGGCTGAGCGTGCGCGCCCTGCTAGAAGACGCGCCGGAACAGGTAGATCGCCAGCAGTATGAGGATGATGATGATCAGGATCGTGACGATGCTCATTGCTCTCCTTCGGGTCAGGAATAGGGCTGCGCAGCTTCTTCCCCTGGATGTAGCTCGGTCAAACGTCCCGATCTAGAGGCGTGGGGCCGTTATGGCATAAGAGCGGGCCTGGGGGGTAGATCCCCGACAAAGTGCGAGCGGGGACCAGTCACGACGATTTCGAGACCCAGTACTGGCTGCGGACGGCCGCGGCTGGGAGCTGGGTGACGATCTTGATGTCGTTTGCCGGGCTCGTCTACCTGGCGTTCTTCGCCGATGCGGGGCATCGGCTGGGGCTGGGGGTGATGCTCGGGGTGATCGGCGCATCCGGTCTGCTGGCGCTGTTCGTCGTTCCCTGGCGGCGAATCGTCGCTTCGCCGTGGCGGGAGCGCGTCTTCCTCTGCTGGAGCCTCCTCACCGTGGTGATGATCTGGGCGCTGGCGATGGTCGACGGCGGTTCCGACAGCCCGCTCAGGATCGCCCTCTTCCTGCCGCTGATCTTCGCCTCGCTCTCGTTCCCGGTTCGCTATGTCGTCGCCACCGGGCTCGCCGCCCTTGTCGCCTTCCTCGTCCTCGCCGCCGCCGGCGACGTCAGCGGCGGCTACGTCCTCGTCTACTGCTCGGTTCTCGCCGGTACCGCGGCGATGGCGCTGTGGCAGGCGAACAACCACGACAGCTGGCGCCGGGAGCTCGCCCGCAGCTCGACGATCGACCCCCTGACGCAACTGCTCAACCGCCGCGGCTTCGCGATGGCCTCCGAGCGCGCCTTCACCGCGCTGGCCCGCTACGGCCGGCCGGTGACCTTGGCGGTGATCGACCTCGACTACCTCAAGGCCTACAACGACGAAAACGGCCACCAGGCCGGCGACGAGCTGCTCTGCTGGGTCGGGGAGCGGCTCGCGGGCTCGGTCCGGGCCGGGGACTCCGTCGCCCGGCTGGGCGGTGACGAGTTCGCGGTGCTGCTGCCCGACACCTCGCCCGAGACGGCGAAGCCGGTGCTCGACCGGCTTTCCGGAACATTGGCGAAGCGAGCGCCCCACTGCGTCGGAATCGCCACCGCGCCCGGCGAGGGGGGGAGTTTCGACGACCTCTACCGCACCGCCGACACCGCCCTCTATCAACGAAAGCTCGTCCGACCGCGCCGGGGCGAGCACTTTGTGGTTGAGCCGAATTAGGTACGGGCGTAGCCTTTACAGGGTGACTGAGAAGTCGGCAGGGGCTGACAACTCAACGAAGCGAGACCACGGGCGCGGAGCAATGCGGCTGTCTCGCCTCTACCTGGAAGCGTTGCGGGCTGCGGACGCGCCCGGCGCTTACCGGGTTGCTGCGGAGGCGCTGGGAGAGGGGATGGCCACGCCGGAGCTCTACCAGCGCGTGATCGCGCCGGCGATGCACGAGATTGGCGAGCTTTGGCAGCGCGGAGCCATCACCGTCGCTGACGAGCATCAGGCGACGGCCCTGACCAATCGGGTTCTGGCGGCCCTGCGCCCACCGCCAGGTGACGCCGCGACGCCGCGACGAGGGCGGGCCCTGCTCGCCGCCGTGGAAGGGGAGCAGCACGCCCTCGGGCTGCGGATGGCCGCCGACCTGCTCGAAGACGCCGGCTACGAGACGATCTATCTCGGGGCCGACGTTCCCACCGAAGCCCTCCTGCAGGCGGTGGAGTCGCTCTCGCCGGACCTGGTCGCGCTGACGGCGACGCTGGCGACGCTGGCGCCGCAGCTCGAAGTCGTGGCCAGCGAGCTGAGGCGAGCGCACCCGCAGCTCGACGTTCTGGTTGGCGGCCAGGCCGCGTCCCCCCGGATCGAAGGGGGGACGCTGGTTCGAGACCTCGAGCTGCTGCCCGAAGGGACCGGTTAGCTCCCCTTTTTGCGGGTATTTGGGGTCTGCTCACCAGTCGCAGTCCAATCCGAAGACCAGGGACCAGGAGGAAGAGATGGCTGAGAGGACCGGGGAGCGGACGCCCACCGACCGCGACGGCGATGGCGTGCGCGACCGCGAGGAGATCCGCGACGAAAACGTGGATCGCGACGGCGACGGGATTCGCGACGATCGCGAGCCGGGCAGGCGCGGAGGCGCGGCCGGGCCGGCTCTCGTCCGTGAGCGCCAACGCGACGAATACGGAGGCTTCAACCTCGGTGCCGCCTTCTTCGGCTGGCTGGTCGCGGTCGGGATCGCGGTGCTGCTGACGGCGCTGCTGAGCGCGGCCGGGGCGGCGATCGGGCTGACCGAGCTGAGCGAAGGCGAGGCGGAATCGAACGCCGAGACGATCAGCATCGTCGGCGGCATCCTGCTCATCGTCGTCCTCGCGATCAGCTACTACGCGGGCGGCTATGTCGCCGGGCGGATGTCCCGCTTCGACGGCGGGCGCCAGGGCATGGGTGCCTGGTTGATCGGGCTGCTGGCGACGGTTGCGCTGGCGATCCTCGGCGCCATCGCCGGTTCCGAATACAACCTCTTCTCGCAGCTGAACCTGCCGCGGATCCCGATCGACGAAGGCTCGCTCGCGGGCGGAGCGGCGATCGCGCTCGTCCTCGTCCTCGTGGCGACGCTGCTGGCAGCGATCTCCGGCGGCAAGGTGGGGGAGCGCTACCACCGCAAGGTCGACCGCGCCGGCTTCGAACCGCGAGAGGGCGAGGGTCGACGGACGGCGGCGGCCTAGCTCGGCCGCTGCCAGTTCGGCCGCAGGTAGGCCTCTTCGAAGCCCGCCTTGAGGATGTTGCGATAGCTCGCCGCCGGCCGCTCCGGAACCCGCTCTCCCGTCTCGACGAGGAGGGTCCGGCAGCCGGCCGCGGCGGCGTCGGTTATTCGCCGGCGCAGGAGGGCGGTCTGGCAGCCGCGGCCGCGGGCCTCTTCCAGGGTCGCGCCGATCCCCAGCTCGGCGATCCCCTCGGCGATCAGCATCGCCCCGCAGGCCTGGGCTTCGCCGCCGATCCTGGCGACGTAGCAGCGCCAGCCGGGGCGGCCGGGGAGGTGGGCGAAGAACTCCGCGCCCCAGGCGGGCATCCCGAAGCCGAGCGCGGCGATCGTCCCGAACGGCGCCTCGTCGGGAGAGCCCAGCTCCACCACCTCGACCCCGTCGGGCTCGGGGAAGCGGGGCGGGTGCGGATCGCGGACGAACTTCATCCAGGCGTAGGACGGCTCGAAGCCGTTCTCCCGCAGCCACGCCTCGGCCGCGGCACTGCCGGGCAGGCCGGGGGTGAGCGAGACGTAGGGGGTGGAACGCTCCTCGGCCCAGGCGACCGCCGCCTCGAGGTCGCGCTGCTCGGCCTCGGCGGTGCCGAGGACGAGGTTCATCATCCTCACCCGGCCGAGATCGCTGACCACCGTCGCCTGGATCGCCCCGAACCGGCGCCACTCGATGCCGCGCTCGGCGGCGATCTGGGCCGGAACCGATTCCCAGATCTCCCGCCAGAAGCGGCGGTCGATCCGGTCCAGCTCGGTCGAGTCGTAGGCGACCCCGTTCTTGGTCTTGCCGGTGCCCATCGAGTGGCAGCATAGGCTGCGGCGATGAGCGAGCGGGGATCCTCAGGGCAGGTGCCCAGCGACCAGGTGATCGTCCTCTTCGGGGCGACCGGAGACCTCGCGAAGCGGAAGCTGCTGCCGGGGATCTTCCACCTGGCGCAGGTGGGGCTGATGCCGGAGCGGTTCCAGATCATCGGCGCCGCCCGCAAGCCCCTCAGCAGCGAGGAGTTCCGGGATCTGGCGCGGGACTCGATCTTCGGATCGGGCCGCAAGCCCGACGACCCCGAGGTCTGGGAGCGGTTCGCCGAGTCGCTGCGCTTTGCCAGCGTGGGGGAGGGGCTCGGCGATCTCCAGCGGCAGATCGAGTCTGCGCGGAAGGAGCTGGGAGGGGATCCGGAGCTGCTCTTCTACCTCTCGCTGCCGCCGCAGGCGGCAGCCGGGACCGTCGACGGGCTGCGCGACATGGGTCTCGAGCCCGGCGCCCGCGTCATCACCGAGAAGCCGTTCGGCACCGACCTCGACTCCGCCCGCGAGTTGAACCGGCGCCTGCACGCCGCCTTCGCCGAGCACTGCATCTTTCGCATCGACCACTACCTGGGGCGGGAGGCGGTCCAGAACCTGCTGGCGCTGCGCTTCGCCAACGGCATGTTCGAGCCGGTCTGGAACCGCAACCACATCGACCACGTCCAGATCGACGTCCCGGAGACGCTCTCGATCGAGATGCGCGGCTCCTTCTACGAGGAAACGGGCGCCTTCCGCGACATGGTCGTCACCCACCTGTTCCAGGTGCTCGGCTTCGTCGCGATGGAGCCGCCGGTCTCGCTGGAGCCGAAACCGCTGGGAATCGAGCGCGAGAAGGTCTTCGAAGCGATGCCGGCACTGCGGCCGGAGGACGTCGTCCGCGGCCAGTACGAGGGCTACCGCGACGAGGACGGCGTCGCCTCGGACTCCGACACCGAGACCTTCGTCGCTGTCAGGGCGGCCGTTGACAACTGGCGCTGGGAGGGGGTGCCGTTCTACCTGCGCTCGGGCAAGCGCCTGGAGGAGAGCCGCCACCTGCTGACGGTCGCCTTCAAGCGGCCGCCGCGGCGGATGTTCCCGCTTGACTGCACTCAGATCGCCGAGTCCTTCGGCCACGACCACCTCACCTTCGAGCTCGGCGACCCCGGCAGCATCTCCGCCTCCTTCCTCGCCAAGGTGCCGGGTCCGCGGATCCAGCTCGGCGAGGCCCACATGCGCTTCAGCTACGCCGACACCTTCGGCGGCCCGGAGGAGGCGCTCGACCCCTACGAGCGCCTGATTCACGACGTCATGCTCGGCGACCGCACCCTCTTCACCAGCTCCGAGGCGATCGAGCGCCTCTGGGAGATCTCCCAGCCCGTGCTCGAGAGCCCGCCGCCGGCGATCCCCTACGAGCCCGGCTCCTGGGGGCCGAGCGAGATTGACCAGCTGATCGCCCCGCGCCGCTGGCACCTGCCCAGCGACCACGTCTAGCGGAACGGAAAAGGGCCCCAAACGGGGCCCTTTGTTTCCGAAGGACGTGCCACCAGAGAGCGCTAACCCGCTGGCTCGTCGGTCCTCAAGCTTTTGAAGTTGCCCTCCCTAAACACCGGAAAGGTCTGAAGGTTGCACCTCTTGCATCGACCGTTGCAAGCATTCCTTTAGCCACTACCCGCCTTTCTCCTGCCCATTGCTAAATTCCGAGTCCCGGGCGTTTAGCTCAGTTGGGAGAGCGCCAGCTCGACAAGCTGGAGGTCACTGGTTCGAGCCCAGTAACGCCCATCCTGGATCGCGCTACAGAGCCAAATCTCGGCCAGTGGTTCGAACCCAGTCCCTCGGCCTCAGGGACAGCGGCTCCTTGACGAGGGGAAGATTACCCGCCAACGCGGATCGAGCCCCATCCCGTAGACCACTCCGGGAGCGCCTCCCTGCGCGTGTAGCACCCCCCGCCCGAAACGGGGGCGGGGGGGTTTCTCTGTTCCGCGTGGGCGCCCTTTTTGTTAACTCGTCGGGAACACCCTCAAGGACCTGGACTTGCTGGTCCTAAGCGGACTTTTGGATAGCCGCTATCGGAGCGGTCTGCTCCACGCCTTCAATAGTCAACTGGCTCACCTCCTTTGCGCTTCGTTGCGCGTCGGGGACAAGCCAGAACGCTAGAACGATTTCTAGCGATATAAGGAGTTCTAGAAAGAAACCCTCAAAACTGCTCTAAAACCTCTTTACGATGGATCGGTCCATTACCAAAGAAGCGGAGGAGTGGTGCGAAAAGAACTGAGGTCAGGGACGGCATCTCCGCTCAAATCGCTAGGTGCGATTGTCGGCCACCCTCTACGAGCGAAGATTTGGACGGTCCTCGCTGAAGAGGTCGCAAGCCCGAATGAGCTAAGTCGGAGGTTCAGCGAGGAGCTCAGCGACGTCTCGTACCACGTCAAGGTGCTGCGGAAAAATGATGTGATTGAGCTCGTAGACAGGCGGCAGGTGCGTGGCGCCGTCGAGCACTTCTACCGCGCGATCCAGAGACCACTCTTTGACGAAGCCGATACTGCCTCTCGGTCACTAGAGAATCGGAACGGCTTCGCCGATCACGTCCTCCGGACCTTCTTCGCGGACGCGGTGTTGTCTCTGGGAGACGGGATCTTCGGCGAGCGGCCGGACCACTGTGTGGCCCGAGTCCCGCTGCTGGCGGATGAGAAGGGCTGGAGGAAGCTGGCCCTGATGTACGACGAGTTAATCCACCGTACGGTAGAGGTTCAGGCCGAAAGCGCTGAACGACATGCTCCCGGCGATCCGGGGATCAAGGTCACTGCCTTCGCGGCCCTTTTCGAGCGCATGTCCCCCTTGGAGGATCTCCCGCAGCGGTCGGGGGCCAGGGGGGCTAGTCCCACCTCCCATAAAGCTGGTGGCCAACGCGGGCCGCTCAAATCGCTAGGTGCGATTGTCGGCCACCCTCTACGAGCGAAGATTTGGACGGTCCTCGCTGAAGAGGTCGCAAGCCCAAATGAACTGAGCCGGAGGTTTGGCGAGCACATCGCCGATGTCGCATACCACGTCAAGGTGCTGCGGGAAAATGAAGTGATCGAGCTCGTAGACGGGCGGCAAGTGCGTGGTGCCGTCGAGCACTTCTACCGCGCGATTCAGCGACCTCTTTCCGATGAAGCCGAGACCGCGACTCGGTCAGTCGAGAACCGAAATGCTTTTGCAGACCACATTCTCCGGACCTTCTTCGCGGACGCGGTGTTGTCTCTGGGGGACGGGATCTTCGGCGAGCGACCAGACCACTGTGTGGCCCGAGTCCCGCTGCTGGCGGATGAGAAGGGCTGGAGGAAGTTGGCCCTGATGTACGACGAGTTAATCCACCGTACGGTAGAGGTTCAGGCCGAAAGCGCTGAACGACTTAGTCCCAACGATCCGGGGATCAAGGTCACTGCTTTCGCGGCTCTCTTCGAGCGCGTTACCCCTTCGGAGGATTCTCTGCAGCGATCTGGGGTCAAGAGAACTAGGCCCTCTTCCCGTAGCAGCGGCGCCGAGCGCGGGTGAGAGGGCTGTCATCCTCGAGTCTTTCGCGGAGGTACCCTGATCTATTCCGCGCCAGGTTGTGAATCGTTTGATGGGGGGTGTGAATTTCGGAATTCGGGCCCATGATTGCGAGCATGAGCGCGTCCTCTGTATCGTCATTGCTGGCGTCACCCGACAGTGCGTGGTCTAGAAGCGCATTCAGTTCTTCCTAAAGCTGTCGTTCGTCCCTCTCGGTGATCGCACTCATTTCCCCCTCCCCACAGACGGCCGCACCCATCGGTACGTAGCGCGAATCCGGGGCTCGCGACGAAGGTGCCGCTGTACTTCGCGAACCTGACGTATCAGGGATAGCCCCCCGTTCTGAATCTGCCGGACCCTCTCATGATCGATTCCGAGTTCTTCGCCGATCTCCCTCAGCGTGTGAGGCTTCCCGTCCAACATGCCCGAACGCATCCGCAAGATGTGCGCGGTTCGGTCATCTAGGTCGCTCAACTCTCCCTCACCGAAACTGTGTAGCTCAGGCTGCGGCAACTGCATCTCCGGTGTCATTTCCAACGCCCCCGCTACTCCGTCCGTTGAGCAGCGCGCGAGCGGTCTTGGCGGAGCTCATAACCACCTGGACCGGGGGCGAGGTCTATGCCGAGGTCAAGGAGTCTGTCCAGTCCTACGCCCAAGCCCTCAGCCAACCGCCGCAGGTTGCTCCAAGTGGTGTCCTGTTTGCCGCGTTCGATGGCGTTGATGGTGCTTCCAGACAGGCCTGCTCTGTCGGCAAGCTGGGCGGGAGTCAAGCCATTGGCCTGTCGCAGCTGGCGGACGGCGACACCGAGTCCCTCGAATCCGGCTAGGTCCGCGGCGGTACGTTCCCGCCGGTGGCTGCCTGTCACTGCTGGCCCTGGACTGGCAGCAAATCGACGTCCTGAAGACGGGCGCGATGGTATTTGACCTTAGCCGCGTCGAGGTTGCGGAACACCGAGGGGTGCTGTTCCGCCAAATAGGTTCTCCGTCTGAGGTCGTCAAGTAAGGCATCGACGGCGAGCGAACGCTCTGTGTCCTCTTTGTACAAAACAAGAATCGCGACTCTGACGGGGTGACCAAGGGCTTGTCTTTGTCTATAGCGTGACATCCCGACTTCCTCAAGGTAAGAGTCTGTAAAAGTGGGTGCGAGCTCCGTGGAAGGCTTCTCCGACCCTGTAAAAAACTCTAGACAAGGGGAAATCCGTGATGCTTACCTACCGTTAGAAGGTGTTCTACTCCGTGACGGTTACCCACCGCTACAAGCAGTTCTAGCGGTAGCGGTGTGCGTTAGATCGACTGACTCTGGCGAAACATTTCCATCCGCCGTCTGGGCCGCAAACACCGAGGCCCGAGCGCTGCATAGATGCCTTCAGCGACGCCGGGTGCCCGGCTTTCTACTGCTCAACGGACGATGGTTCGACAGCAGACCTGGATCCTGTTCCTCGTGATTCGAGTCGCTGGTCACTTCGGTTCTAGGTGCGAGCCGTCCCACTGGTTCGAGCCCAGTAACGCCCATTCTCGCGGTGTTTGTCACCCCGGGCTCATGGATCTCGCGGGGCTGCCGATAGGGGCTGCGCATGAGATTTACCGCGACGCCGCCGTGGTGGCTGCCCTTTGTCTCGCCGGCTGCGGCTCTGGATCTGGCGATTCCGGAAGCGGTGGGGTCCTGCGTGCGACCTTTTCCTCCTTCCCCGACTATCTCGATCCGGCGTTTTCGCACTCGGAGGAAGGGTGGACGGCGGTCTACGACACCTACGTGCCGCTGCTGACCTACCGGCACGCCGCCGGCAAGGCCGGGAGCGAAGTGATCCCGGGGCTGGCGCGGTCGCTGCCGGAGATCAGCGAGGGCGGCCTCCGCGTTCGCCGGGCGGTCAACTACGCCGTTGATCCCGAAGCGCTGGAACGGATCTACGCCGGCCAGGTCGTCGCCACCCAGCAGGTCCTGCCGCCGGGGATGCCGGGCTACAAGCACTTCGAGCTCTACCCGTACAACCTCGGCAAGGCGAAGAAGCTGATCGAGGAAGCCGACCCCGCCGACCGGCAGATCACGGTTTGGACCGATGACGAACGCTCGCAGGAAGAAGCCGGCAGCTACCTGGTGGAGGTGCTGAAAGACATCGGCTTCGAGGTGAAGCTGCAGGTGATGAACTCCGACAACTACTTCGCGATCGTCGGCAACCAGTCGACCTCGAACCTCGACATCGGCTGGGCGAGCTGGTTCCAGGACTACCCGCACCCGAACGACTTCTTCCAGCCGATGCTGACCGAAGAAAGCATCTTCCCCACCAACACGACCAACCTCGCCCGCTTCGCCGACCCGCAGGTGAGCGCGAAGATCGCCGAGCTCGCCGAACAGCCGATGAGCCCGCAAGTCGAAGCCGAATACGCGACCCTCGACCGCGAAGTGATGCGGCAGGCGCCGTGGGTTCCCTACGGAACCGGCACCCTCGGCACCTTCGTCTCCTCGGCCATCGACCTCGATCAGGTCATCTACAACCCGACCTTCAACCAGGACCTGACGAGCTTCCGCTTCAAGTGAGGCGGCTAGAACAACCCTTCGAACGTTTTGTCGCGGTAGAGCAGTTGCCCTGAGGCGCTGAAGGTCGCGACTCCGGTGACGAACCCTTCCGGCGGGTAGTACGCGACGAAGTAGCGGACGTTGTGCAGCCAGGCCTTGCGGCGCAAACGCTCCGGAGGCGCTTTGGGTCGGATCTCTAGGTGCTTGTTGTTGCTGAGCGTGATCAGGACTTTCGCCACTTCCCCGGGGACATTGCCGCTGAAGACGCGGTAGCTGCCGTCTTCGAGGAGATCATCGGAAGCCTCGATGTAAAAGCCGCGCCCAAGGTGGCCGCCGGCCGGGATACCGGTTCCCCAGCCCCAGTTCGTCGCGCCCTCCAGTTCGAAGTCCATGCCGAACAGCCACTCGCGGCAGCTCCCGTTGTTGCCGATCGTGGCGGTAACGGTCCAGTCATGACCGCTCGGACTCGTTCCTGAAGCTATTCCCACCTCATGCCTCTTGATGCAGGCTGCCCCCGCGGTTGGAGCGGGCAATAGCAAGGCGACCGCGGCCAGGAGAAGTGGGGTCAGCCGCCGGCGCACTGGCGCGATATTACTCAGTGACAGCCATAAAACAGGGGGTTTCTTCCGATACTCTGCGGCCGTGAGATCGGCGGGGAGAGTTCGTTTGGCCGCGCCGATCCTCGGCATCTGCTTCCTCGTGGCCTCTCACGCCGGGGTCGCTGTGGGGGATGAGGAACGAGAGAGGGAACAGGCGAGGGCGATCACCGACGGTCGCTTGCGCCCCGGGCACCTGGAGACCATCCGGGTAGTGGGCTTCCCCGGCAGGGGGGTCACCGAAGTCGCCTTCTTTCCGACTGCGATCTGCGAAGACGAATGCGCCGCCCGGTCCTTCCGAGGCGGACGGACCAACGCCAACGGGGCCGCGAAGTTCCGGGTGCACGTGCCGGGGACCTTCATCGAGCAGCGGAACCGCTCGGTCTATTTCCGGGATGGCGAACGGGTCGACCTTTCAGTGACCTGGGAAGGAGCGGGTCGCAGCTTTGCCGTCGCCGTCGCCGACCCCGAACCGATCATCGTCCGCACCCACGGTTCTCGACATGGCTGAACGGCTCCGCCCGCGGCGCCGCATGCGCCATCTCATGTCGCTGCTCGGCATCTTGCTCGCGCTCATCTGCGCGACGGCATTCGCGGCAGCACCTGCCGTGGGTCAATCGCGAGCCTCGGCGAAGGATCCTTTGCCTATCCCGGGCGCGTTCCGGCTGACGGGCAGCAATGGCTACACGCTCTACGTAATCGGCGTCGAGCCGCGCGATGGGCGCTCGGGGTCGGTGCTGATCTTCGCTTCCGCGAAAAACAAAGGCGTCAGCTACCGGGCTCCGGCGACGGTGACCGAAACCTCGATCCAGGCGAACCTCGGCGAGCTGGGGGAGATCTCGGTGAGCTTCCAGCGCACCAACCGCGCGACCAGCGTCCCCTGCGGCAAGAGGGCGATCCGCTTCGACTCCGGTCAGTACGAAGGGACGATCGCTTTTCACGGGGAGGAGGGGTACACGAGCGCCGAAGCGACCTCTGTACCTGGAAACATCGACTTTTTCCTCGCCGGGTTCTGCGGGGAAGGAGAAGTCATCAACGAAGTTTTCGTCGGCCCCTCCCGGCATTCCCCGGGTGCCGCGCTCTCCGTCCGCAACCCTGGCCTAGGTCCGGAGCTCAGCGTCAGGAAGGCGCGATCGGGTGCCGCGGCCAGCATCAGTGCTTGGACGAGGGAGTACACGAACGGGATCTCGATCGAGAGGTATGCGAGCCTGCGGGCGCCGAGCGGAGCGTTCAAGTACGACCGTCGCCTGCGGACCGCCACCCTTCGCCCGCCAGCGCCATTTGCCGGCAGCGCCCATTTCGACCTCGGTAAGAAGGCGGGTCAGCGGTGGAGCGGCAACCTGACCGTCGACCTGCCGGGGAGGGCCGGCCTTTCCCTGACCGGCCCTTCGCTCCGAGCGACTTTGTCCCCGTATAGATAGATAGACGAGGGATCCGCTTGACCTGAGGCTCAGGTCAGGGCCGGCAACTTCACCTCGGTGAGGCGGATGCTGTTGCCGGAGGGGTCGCGGAAGCCGCAGTCGATGCCGTAGGGGCGCTCTTCCGGAGTCTCGGTGAACTCGACGCCGCGGGACTTGAGCTGCTCGTAGTCGCCGCGGCAGTCGTCGGTGGTGAGGAAGACGGTGCCGGCGAAGCCCTTGGCCATCAGGGCCTCGACCTGCTGGGTGGTGTCCTCGTCCATCATCGGCGGGCCGGGGATGGCCATCAGGACGACGGCGACGTCCTCCTGTCCGGGAGGGCTCACGGTCAGCCAGCGGAAGTCGCCCATCTCCGGCAGGGTGACGTCGGAGCGGACCTCGAAGCCGAGCTTCTCGGTGTAGAAGGCGAGCGCCTCCTCCTGGTCGTGAACCCATAGCTGTGCGTTTGCGATCTTCATCGTTTCCTCCTGGTCGAAATCAGCTTGGGGGCGATGCTAGGTCCGGGCGGGCGGGCTGTCTTCTCGAAACGTGCGGTGTTGCGGGCGGGCGTAGGCGCGGACGATGCAGGCCGGGACGCGGGCGTGCGCGGAGGCGGGCGGAGCGGTCTCCCGGTACTCGGTCGGCGTCCTCCCGTACATCCGCTTGAAGCTGGTGGTGAAGGAGCCGACGCCCTGGAGGCCGACCTCGAGGCAGATCTCGGCCACCGAATGGTCGGTGTTGCGGAGCAGCGCCGCCGCCCGCTCGAGGCGCCTGGTCATCAGGTAGACGTAGGGCGACTCGCCGAAGGTGCGGCGGAACTCGCGACTGAAGTGCGCCTTCGAGAGGCCGGCGGCCTGCGCCATCTCCTCGACCCCGATCGGCTCCGTGTAGTGGGCATCGGCAAGGTCCCTGGCCCTGAGCAGATGCCGAGCGGGAGGTACGAAAGCCACCGTCTCAGTCTAGGCTCGCGGGTCTCGTGATCGGGACCTACGCAGCGGTGCTGGCGATCTGCGCGTCTTCGCTGGCGATCGGAGGGGCCGCGATCGGCCTCTGCGGCGGGCGCGGCTGGTCCTGGCTCTCGCCCGCGGTCGGCCTGGCGCTGCTCTGCGCGATCTGCTGGGGGACGGTGGGGCTGCCGGGGGACGGAGTGGCCTCGGCCCTCGTCGTCCTGGTGCTCACGATTGCTTCGGTCGCCTGGTGTGTCGCTTTCCTCCCGCATGGGGGGGAGGAAGTCGACATCCCCCTAGGACAGGCGCTCCGCACCGGCTGGCCGGTGGCACTGGGTGCCCTCCTCGCCGCCTCGCTCCCCTTCGCCGCCGAAGGTCACTTCGGCATCCTCGGCACCAGCTTCAACCCCGACATGTCCCAGCACCTCCTGGCCGCCGACCGCCTCGCCGACGGCCAGCCTTCCCAGCTCCTCAACCAGGGCTACCCCCTCGGCCCCCACGCGATCGTCGTCGCCCTCAACAAGGGCCTCGGTATCGGCCTCGTTCAAGGCTTCAGTGGCTTGACGGTCGCGGTGGCCGTTCTCGCTTCCCTGACCGCGATCGCCGCCTTCCGCGACCTCCCCGCGGTCCCCCGCACCGCCGGAGCCCTCGTCGTCGCCCTTGCCTACGTAGTTGCCTCCTACTTCGCCCAAGGCGCCTTCAAGGAGACGATGCAGGCGCTGTTCCTACTGGCCTTCGTCCTCGCCCTCCGCGAGTCCACCCGAGACTGGGCGGATTTAACCCTGCGCTTCGTCCCGGCAGCCCTAATAGCAGCAGGCAGCGTCTACTCCTACAGCTTCCCGAGTCTCGTCTGGCTAGGTCCCGCCGCCGTCTTGTTCCTAACCCTCTCTGCTGTGGGTGGCACGGTAGGGGGGACCATGTCTGAGGAAGCTTTAGCTACCGGAAGACATGGGGGGTCCCCTGCCGTGACAGGACCCGCAGCCCGAGCGCCCGGCCTCGCGGCTGTTGTTTTTCTCGTCCTGACCCTCCCCGAGCTCCCCCGCATGCTCGACTTCCACAGCTTCGAGACCTTCGACCCCAACGGCCCCGGCCTCGGCAACCTCTTCGGCCAGGTCTCACCGTTCGAGGTGATGGGGATCTGGCCCTCCGGCGACTTCCGTCTCGCGCCGGGGGATGGAGCGGTGCCAGCGGTCGGCTACTACCTGGGCATTGCCTTCGCCCTCGCGCTTTTCCTCTACGGCCTCGTCCAGCTTTGGCGCCGCCGCGAGACCGCGATCCTCGCCGGGGTGGGCGCCGCCGCCCTCGCCTATGCCGCCGCCCGCATCGGCGGCACGCCCTACACCGCCGCCAAGGCGATCGAGATCGCTTCGCCACTCGTCGCGTTGACGATTCTCCTGCCGCTGCTCAGCCAGATGGGGCGCGAAGGTCAACCCATGGTTGACAAAGGCGCCCCGCAACGGCCGTGGAAGCCTGTGGCGGCGGCGCTCTTCGCCGTCGCAGCGGGGGTCTGTTCCCTCCTCGCCCTAGCCAACGCTCCCGTCGGCCCGACCTCCTACTCCTCGAAGTTGAGCGAGTACCGCAGGGCCGTCGGCGAAGGGCCGACGCTCGTCCTTGCCTCGCCGCAGCTGCTCGAAGAGGAACACGGCGAACCGTTCCTCGCCTGGGAAATGCGCGGGGGACGGGTCTGCATCAAGTCGGCCGAGGAGGCCAAGGTGCCGCCGGGCGTCCGCTACGTGATCAGGGACGAAGACGGCTGGACCCTGGAGCAAGTCGAACCGCGCCCCGGCAAGAGCCCGTGCCCTCTCGTCGCCGAACGCCAAGCGCGGCAGGGACCCGCTCGCTGAAGTCCCCGTACCATTGCCCCGCATGGAGGCCGCGACCGAGAAGACCACCTTCACCCTGCCTGACGGCAAGCCGCTGGAGTTGCCGGCAGGGGCGACGGGCGCCGACGCGGCAGCCGCGATCGGCCCCGGCCTCGCCAAGGCCGCGCTGGCGATCAAGGTCGACGGCGAGCTGCGCGACCTCACCGCGCCGCTGCCGGAGGGCGGGGGGGAGGTCGCGATCCTCACCGACCGCGACCCCGAGGCGCTGGAGCTGATCCGCCACGACGCCGCCCACGTGATGGCCGAGGCGGTGGTGGACCTCTATCCCGGCACCAAGGTGACGATCGGGCCGCCGATCGAGCAGGGCTTCTACTACGACTTCGAGTTCCCGCCCGGGACCAGGATCACCGAAGAGGACCTGCCGAAGATCGAGGCGGCGATGCGGGAGCACATCGGCGCCGACGAGGAGTTCTCCCGCCGCGACGTTCCCGTCGCCGAGGCGATCGAGATCTTCCGCTCCCAGGACCAGGGCTTCAAGGTCGAGCTGATCGAAGACCTCGTCCGCGCCGAGGGCGTCGAGACCGTCTCGCTCTACCGCAACGGCCCCTTCGAGGACCTCTGCCGCGGCCCCCACGGGCCCTCGACCGGCCGCATCAAGGCGATCAAGCTCAGCTCGGTCGCCGGTGCCTACTGGCGCGGCGACGAGCAGCGCGAGAGCCTTACCCGCATCTACGGCACCGCCTTCTTCTCGAAGAAGGACCTGGAGGAGCACCTGGAGCGCCTCGAGCAGGCCAAGGAACGAGACCACCGTCGCCTCGGCCCCCAGCTCGGCCTCTTCATGCTGCGCAAGGAGGCGCCCGGGATGCCCTTCTGGCTGCCGAACGGGACGACGATGCTGCGGACGATCGAGACAGAGGTCCGCGACCAGCTGCGCAAGCGCGGCTACCAGGAGATCGCCACCCCGCAGGTGATGGACGAGAGCCTCTGGCACCGCTCCGGCCACTGGGACAACTACAAGGACGACATGTACTTCATGGAGGACGACGACCGCCGCTACGCGCTGCGGCCGATGAACTGCCCCGGCGCCTGCCTCGTCTACTCCGCCGACCGCCACTCCTACCGCGAGCTGCCGCTGCGGTTGGCCGAGTTCGGCCGCGTCTCCCGCAACGAGCGCGAGGGCGTGCTGCACGGCCTGCTCCGGGTCCGCGCCTTCACCCAGGACGACGCCCACGTCTACTGCACCGAGGAGCAGATCCCGGCCGAGGTCGCCTCGATCTGCGAGGCGATCGATGAGCTCTACGGCCGCTTCGGCTTCGAGGACGTCCACGTCGAGCTCTCGACCCGGCCGGAGAAGTCGATGGGCAGCGAGGAGCAGTGGACGAAGGCCGAGGCGGCGCTGGCCGAGGCGCTCGATAGCCAGGGCCGCGAGTACACGCTCAACCCCGGCGACGGCGCCTTCTACGGGCCGAAGATCGACTTCCACATCACCGACGCGCTCGGCCGCTCCTGGCAGTGCGGCACCTGCCAGCTCGACTTCCAGATGCCGGAGCGCTTCGAGCTCTACTACACCGGCGCCGACGACGCCGCCCACCGGCCGGTGATGATCCACCGCGCCCTGCTCGGCTCGATGGAGCGCTTCGCCGGGATCCTGATCGAGCACTACGCCGGCCGCTTCCCGACCTGGCTGGCGCCGGTGCAGGCGATCGTCCTGCCGATCTCCGACCGCCACAACGACTACGGCCGCCGTGCCTTCGCCGAGCTGCGCGAACTCGGCGTCCGCGTCGCCCTCGACGACCGCTCCGAGTCGGTCGGGAAGAAGATCCGCGACGCCTCGACGATCGGCCTCTACCCCTACATGCTGGTGGTCGGCGACCGCGAGGAGGAGAACGGCGCCGTCGCCGTCCGCTCCCGCTCCGACGGCGATCTGGGGGAGATGTCGCTGGCCGAGTTCGCGGCCCGGGTCGAGGCCGAGGCCGCGGAGCGCTAGCCGACCGGATTCACGAACCGCCCTTCTGTCTCTATACTGCGCCGAACTTGATCGCTGGCACGAACAATCACCGCCGCCGCTGAGCGCCCCGTGCCTGCCTACCGTCTCGTCCTCTTGAAGTCCCGCCTCCGATAGTGCCGGTCCCGCGTAGGTTCGATCGGCGCCCGCCAGAGCGCGACACCACCCGGATCAACGAGCGGATCCGGGTCCCGCAGGTACGCCTGATCGGCGCCGACGGCGAGCAACTCGGGATCGTCGACATCAACGACGCGCTGAAACGCGCCCAGGAGGCCGAACTCGACCTGGTCGAGGTCGCCCCCGGATCGAAGCCGCCGGTGACCCGCCTGCTCGACTACTCGAAGTACAAGTACGAGCAGGAGCAGAAGCAGAAGCAGGCGCGCAAGCACCAGCAGCAGGTCAACATCCGCGAAATCAAGCTGCGGCCGAAGATCGCCACCCACGACTACGAGACCAAGAAGGGCCACGTCGAACGCTTCCTCAAGCACCGCGACAAGGTCAAGGTGACGATCATGTTCCGCGGCCGCGAGCAGGCCCACCCCGAGCGCGGCCGCGACCTGTTGCAGAAGCTCTTCGAGGACCTCGACGGCCTCGCCACGATCGAGTCGGCGCCACTGCAGGAAGGGCGCAACATGAGCATGCTGCTCGGTCCCAGCAAAGAGGTCGACAAGCTCCTCGGCAGCGATCAGGCCGAGGGGGCCGCGGCTGCCGACGACGCTTCCAGCGACGCCGCGCCCGCCGACGACGCCGCGCCCGACGCTAGCTGAGGATCAGCTCGGCGATTCGCTCCGCGGCGTGCCCGTCCCAGAGGGGCGGTGGGCCGGGCGGAGTCTGGCGTCCCTCGGCAAGTACGCCGGGGATGCGGGCGATTGCGGCGGGGTCGAGTCCCAGCAGGGTGTTGGTTCCCGAAGTGACCGTCACCGGCCGCTCGGTGTTGTCGCGGAGCGTGAAGCAGGGGACGCCGAGGTAGGTCGTCTCCTCCTGGATCCCGCCGGAGTCGGTGAGGACGGCGCGGGCGTCGGCGATCAGGGAGAGGAAGTCGAGGTAGCCGAGCGGGTCGGTGAGGAGCAGTCCGGGGTGGTCGGGCTCGAGCCCTTCCATCATCTTGCGGGTGCGGGGATGGACCGGGAAGACGACGGGAATCTCGCGCGCCAGTGCCGCCAGCTGGGCGACGGTCTCTCCCAGCAGCGGGCCGTCGACGAGGGCGGGGCGGTGGAGGGTGACCAGCAGGTAAGAGCCCGGCTCGGCGCCGAGCCCCGCCGCCGAACCCGCGGCGCGGAAACGATCTTCCAGCGCCACCAGGGTGTCGATCATCGTGTTGCCGACCATGTGCATCCGCTCCTCGGGGATGCCTTCGCTGCGGAGGTTGGTGACCGCCTCGGGGCTGTGGAGGAAGAGCCACTCGGCGAAGCGGTCGGCGACGATCCGGTTCACCTCCTCGGGCATCGTCATGTCGAAGCTGCGCAGCCCGGACTCGATATGGGCGACCGGGACCCCCATCTTCACCGCGGTCAGCGCCGCCGCCAGGGTCGAGTTGACGTCGCCGGGGACCATCACCAGGTCCGGCCGCTCGTCGGCCAGGACCGGCTCCAGCCGCTCCATCGTCCGCGCCGTCTGTGCCGCGTGGCTGCCGGAGCCGACCTCGAGCATGTAGTCGGGCGCCGGCACCCCCAGCTCCTCGAGGAAGACCTCGGACATCAGGCGGTCGTAGTGCTGGCCGGTGTGGACGATCGCGTGGCGGCCCTCGGGGTGGCGCTCGCGCAGGGCGCCGATCACCGGCGCGGTCTTGACGAAATTCGGTCGCGTTCCAACGACGTAGAGGATGCGCATGCGGCGCCAGCGTACCCACGGCTGAGGCGCGAATGCTGCAATCGGCTGGACCAGCATTCCCGGGGGCGCAGCGGTCTGCTTCAATAGCGGACCGCATGCCGAAGATGAAAACCCATTCCGGCGCCAAGAAGCGCTTCAAGAAGACCGCCAGCGGCAAGCTGCGCGGCCGTCGCGCCTACTCCAGCCACATCCTGGAGAAAAAGTCGCCGAAGCGGAAGCGGAAGATGGCGAAACCGGTCGACATCGCGCCCAGCGACCAGAAGAAAGTGCGGACCCTGCTCGGAGGCGGCAAGTGAGCCGCGTCAAGCGCTCCGTCCACGCGCGCAAGAAGCGCCGCAAGGTGCTGAAGGAAGCGAAGGGCTACTTCGGCCGCAAGCACTCCTCCTACCGCTTCGCCAAAGAGCAGGTGCAGCGGTCGGGGATGTACGCCTACCGCGACCGGCGCAACAAAAAGCGGACCTTCCGCCGCCTCTGGATCACCCGGATCAACGCCGCCGCGCGGCTTGAGGGCATGAGCTACTCGGAACTGATGCACGGCTTGAACAAAGCCGAGGTCGAGGTGAACCGGAAGATGCTGGCCGATATCGCTGTGCACGACCGCGACGCCTTCCGCCGATTCGTGGAGCTAGCCCGGGAGGGTGCGGCCGCCTGAGGTCGCACTGACATTCCTCTCTCCCGGGCGGGCCGTTTATCGGCCCGCTTTTTCGTTCCAGGAGAAGAAATCAAGAAAGCGCCGAGAAGAAGAACCACCACCAACAGAACCACTAGATGATCGAAAGCCCCCAGAACGAGAAGCTGAAACTGGTCCGCAAGCTGCGCGACCGCAAGCACCGCGGGCGCGAGGACGCCTTCGCGACCGAGGGCGAGGACCTGCTCGAGGCGGGCCTGGCGGCTGGAGCGCAGCCGCGCTTCGTGCTCGTAGCCGCGGGATCGGGCCTCGAAGGCGAGGAGGTCGAGCCGGCGCTGCTGGCCGACGTCTCGTCCCTGGGTTCCGGCACCCGCGCGATCGCAGTTTGGCCCCTGCGGTGGGCAGAGCGGCCTGGCGCGCCGTCCTTCTACCTCCACGGAGTCGGAGATCCCGGCAACGTCGGGACGATCGTGCGGACCGTGGACGCACTCATCGGCAGCTCGGTCGTCCTGGGCCCCGATTGCGCCGACCCGTTCTCGCCCAAGGCGGTTCGCGCCAGTATGGGATCGATCTTCTCCTCACCGCCCGTCCAGGCGGGAATCGAGGCCACCCCGGAGCCCCGTGTCGCTTTGGTCGCCCACGGGGGGGAGGAGTTCGACACGCTCCCGGGCGCCGCGACGGTTTGCCTCGGCGCCGAGCGCGAGGGGCTGCCGGACGCGGTCGTCGCCCAGTGTGCTCACAAGGTCACGATTCCGCTGCGGCCTGGCGGCGCCGAGTCGCTGAACGTCGCCGCGGCGGCTGCGATCGCCGCTCAGCGGCTATCTTCGCTCGCCATGCGGGAGGTGCAGGCGGATGCTTGAGCGGATCGAAGCGATCAGGGCCGAGGCGGCTGGCGTGATCGAGGGCGCCGGCGGCTCCGCCGAGCTGGAGGAGCTGCGGGTCCGGTACCTCGGCCGCAAAGCCGAGCTGACGGGGGTCCTGCGCGGGATCGCCGAGCTGCCGCCCGAGGAACGGGGTCAGGTTGGCGGCGCCGCCAACCGCGCCCGCAAGGAGCTGGAAGCGCTGCTGGAGGCGCGCGCCGAGGCGCTCAGCTCCTCCGAGCTGGAGGCGCAGCTGGTCACCGATCGGGTCGACGTCACCCTGCCCGGGGCGCCGCCGCGGCCGGTCGGCCACCCGCACCTGATCGCCCGCACCACGCGGCTGATCGAGGACACGATGGTCGGGCTCGGCTACCACGTCGCCGAAGGCCCGGAGATCGAGCACGACTACTACAACTTCACCGCGCTGAACCACCCGCCCGGCCATCCGGCGCGGATGCTCCAGGACACCTTCTACGTGCAGTCGCACCCCGACGTGCTGTTGCGCACCCACACCTCGCCGATGCAGGTGCGCTCGATGGAGGCGAAGCCGCCGCCGATCTTCGTCGTCGTCCCCGGCAAGGTCTACCGGCGCGACTCCGACGCCACCCACAGCCCGATGTTCCACCAGGTCGAGGGCCTGGCGATCGCCGCGGGCCTCACCCTCGCCGACCTCCAGGGGACTCTGCTGGCGATGTGCCGGGCTCTCTTCGGCGACGACCGCGAGCTGCGCCTGCGGCCCCACTTCTTCCCCTTCACCGAGCCCAGCGTCGAGGTCGACGTCTCCTGCTTCCAGTGCGGCGGCAGCGGCGAGCTCGAAGGAGGCGAGCGCTGCAACCTCTGCAAGGGCCAGGGCTGGATCGAGATCCTCGGCGCCGGCATGGTCGACCCCAACGTGCTCGGCTTCGTCGAACCGCACGGCTATGACCCCGAGCAGGTCCAGGGCTTCGCCTTCGGGATCGGGGTCGAGCGGGTGGCGATGCTGCGCCACGGCGTGCCGGACCTGCGGCGTTTCTTCGACAACGACGTGCGGATGCTGGAGCAGTTCTCGTGAGGGTGCCGTACTCATGGCTGCGCGAGTACTGCGACCCCGGGATGGAGCCGGCGGCGCTGGCCGACCGCCTGGTGATGACCGGGACCGAGGTCGAGCGGATCGAGACCGTCGGGCCGGCCTCGGCCGAGGGCTTCGTCGTCGGCAAGGTCCTCGAGTGCGAGAAGCACCCGAAGGCCGACCGGCTCAGCGCCTGCATCGTCGACACCGGCGACGGCGAGCGGCCGATCGTCTGCGGCGCCCCCAACGTCGCCGCCGGCCAGACCGTGGCGGTGGCGCTGCCCGGGGCGACGATGCCGAACGGGATGAAGCTGCGCAAGGCGAAGCTGCGGGGGCTGCCCTCGGAAGGGATGATCCTCGCCGCCGACGAGCTCGAGGTCGGCGACGACCACGACGGGATCATGGTGCTGGACGGCGAGCTCGCGGCCGGAACGCCGCTGAGCGAGGTGATGCCGCTGAGGGAGACGGTGCTGGAGATCGAGGTGACGCCGAACCGCAGCGACTGCTTCGGCGTCCACGGCGTCGCCCGCGAGGTGCACGCGATCAGCGCCGCCCCGCTCGCCGAGGATCCCTGGGCCGAGGATGCGCCGGCCAAGGGCGAGGGGGAGGCCTCCGACTACGCCTCGGTCACGGTCGAGGTCCCAGAGCTGTGCCCGCGCTTCACCGCCCGCGTCTTCACCGACGTCACCATCGGTCCCTCGCCGCTCTGGCTGCAGCAGCGCCTTGCCGCCGCCGGCCAGCGGCCGATCAACAACGTCGTCGACATCACCAACTACGTGATGCTGCTGACCGCGCAGCCGCTGCACGCCTTCGACTTCGACGAGGTCCCGGGCGGCGAGCTGATCGTCCGCACCGCGAGCGAGGGCGAGAAGATGACCACCCTCGACGGCGTCGAGCGCACCTTCGACGCCGAGACCGTCCTCGTCTGCGACCGCGACGGCCCCTCCGGCGTCGCCGGGATCATGGGCGGCCGGCGCTCCGAGGTCTCCGAGGAGACGACGCGGGTCCTGCTCGAGGTCGCCTGCTGGAACGGGACCAACATCCTCCGCACCTCGCGGATGCTGGGGCTGCGCTCGGAAGCCTCGGCCCGCTTCGAGAAGCAACTGCACCCAGGGCTATGCATGCGGGCGCAGCGGATCGCCTCGCGGCTGCTGGTCGAGCTCTGCGGGGCGAAGATGGTGCCGGGGACGATCGACGTCGCCGCGGCGGCGCCGGAGCCGCGGCGGCTGGCGCTGCGGGCGGCGCGCGTCCACGGCCTGCTGGGGATGGCGATCTCCCAGGACGAGCAGAAGACCTACCTGGAGCGGCTCGGCTTCGCGGCCGAGCCGGATGGCGAGGACCTGCAGGTGACGGTGCCGCCGGAGCGCCACTACGACGTCACCCGCGAGGTCGACCTGATCGAGGAGGTGGCGCGGGTCCATGGGATCGACGAGCATCTGCCGACGACGCTGCCCTCGACCGGCGAGGCCGTCGGCGGCCTCAGCCGCGAGCAGCGCCTGCGGCGCCGGGCCGAGGACGGACTGCGGGACCTCGGCTTCGACCAGGTCGTCGGCTGGAGCTTCACCGACCCCGGCGAGGCCGAGCGTCTACGGATTCCCGCTGAGGACCCACGGGCGACCCCGGTCCTGCTCGCCAACCCGCTCTCCGAGGAGCAGTCGGCGATGCGGACGACCCTGCTCGGCTCCCTGCTCGACGTCGCCGCCAGGAACACCGCTCGCGGCAACGACGCCTTGGCGTTGTTCGAATCCGCCCGCGTCTACCTAACCGACCCGCCGACGGGACGAAACTACCCTCATATGGAGGGAAATCGTCCCGTCGACCCACTGGCGGGGCGTTTCGCCGGGGATCAATCGGCGCCGTTCGCCGAGCCGCACCGGCTGGCGGCGATCGCGGTGGGGTCGCTGGTGCAGAAGTCCTGGCGTGGCGGGGGCGAGACCGCGGACTTCTTCGCGCTCAAGGGCGTCGCCGAAGCGCTGGCGCGTGGGTTGGGGGTGGAGCTTGCTTTCGCCCCGGCCGAGGAGCCGTTCCTGCACCCGGGCCGCTCAGCTGCGGTCTCGGTCGGCGGCGCGTCCGCTGGCTGGCTCGGCGAGGTGCACCCGCTCGTCTGCAAGACCTGGGATCTCGACGCCGCCGTCGCCTTCGAACTCGACCTGGCGCCGCTCCTCGCCGCCTCGATCCTCGGCGAGGAGACCTACGAGGACGTCACCACCTTCCCCGCCGTCTACCAGGACTTGGCCGTGGTCGTCTCGACCGAGACCTCGTCTGCGGCGGTGCGCGAGGCGATCCTCGGCGCCGGCGGCGAGCTGCTGCAGGCGGCCGAAGTCTTCGACCTCTACGAGGGCGAGCAGGTCGGCGAGGGCCGCAAGAGCCTCGCCCTGAACCTCGAGTTCCGCGCCCCCGATCGGACCCTCACCGACGAGGAGGTCTCCGGCCTGCGGGAGCGGATCAAGGCGAAGCTGGACGAGATCGGGGGGACCCTGCGTGAATAAGCGCGTCCTCGTCGCCGGCGCCTCCGGCTTCACCGGCGCCCTCGCGGCGCAGATCGTCCACGACCACCCGAGCCTGGACCTGGTCGCCGCCACCTCGCGCAGCGACGCGGGCAAGCGGCTCTGCGACCTCTACCCGCGCTACCGGGCACAGGTCGAGCTGACCGAGCTCGACCTCGACGACCTGCCCGAGGTCGACGCGGCGATCGTCGCCTATCCCCACGGGGCGGCCGCGCCGACCGATGCGGCCCTGCGCGAGCGGGGAATCCTCGTCGTCGACCTCTCCGCCGACTTCCGGTTGCGCGACCGGAAGACCTACGAGCGCTGGTACGGCGAGCACGGCGCCCCCGACCTCTTCGGCACCGGCGTCTACGGCCTCACCGAGCTCTACCGCGATCAGCTGCGCGGGGCGGAGCTCGTCGCCACCCCCGGTTGCTATCCGACCGCGAGCGTGCTGGCGCTGGCGCCGCTGGCCGAACAGGGGCTGCTCTCGGAGGTCTTCGTCTCGGCGATGCAGGGCACCTCCGGCTACGGCCGCGCCAGCGACGACCTCGTCCACTTCTCGAACATGACCGAGAACGCTTTCCCCTACAAGACCGAGGGGCACCGGCACCGCCCCGAGATCGAGCAGGAGCTGGCGGCGCTCGGCAGCCCGGCGCCGGTCACCTTCGTCCCGCACCTGCTGCCGCTCGACCAGGGCGAGCTGGCGACCTGCTTCGCCACGCTCTCCGAGGGCACGTCGAAGGAGGCGATCCGCGACCTCTACGAGCGGCGCTACGGCGACGAGCCCTTCGTCCACGTCCTCGACGGCCCGCCCAACCTGCGGGCGGTCCGCGACACGAACGAGTGCCACGTCTACGTCACGGTCGAGGAGCGGGGGAGGGTGATCGCCTTCTCCGCGATCGACAACATCTGGAAGGGCGCCTCCAGCCAGGGCGTGCAGAACCTCAACCTGATGCTGGGGCTCGACGAGACGGAGGGGCTGAAGTGAGGGCGCCGGAAGCGGACGCGAAGCGGAGCATTCCGGCGAGTGATGGCTTCTTTCGGTCTAGGTGGGTCGATGCGCCTGACGGTGTCGAGGAGCTCGACCCCGCCCAGCTCGCGCCCGGCTTCCGCGCTGGCGGCGCCCACTGCGGGCTCAAGGGCGGCGGACGCACCGACGTCGGCCTGCTCGTCTGCGACGCCGAGGAGGTCAGCTCGGCCCTGCTGCTGACCCGCAACGCCTCGGCCGCGGCGCCGATCCGGGTCTGCCGCGAGCGCTGCGACGCCGGGGGAATCCGGGCCGCGGTCGTCAACAGCGGCAACGCCAACGCCGAGACCGGCGAACAGGGATACGCCGACGCCCTGGCGATGTCGAGCGTCGCCGCCAAACAGCTCGGGCTGGAGCAGCCGCAGGTCGCCGTCGCCGAGACGGGGACGATCGGCGTGCCTCTGCCGGTCGACGCCGTCCTCGTCGGCATCGCCGAGGCCGCCTCGACGCTCGCCCCCGACGGCGGCGGGGCCTTCTCCGACGCGATCCTCACCACCGACCGCTGGCCGAAGCGCTGCACCCTGCGCGCCGGCGGCGTGACGCTTTCCGCCCAGGCGAAGGGAGCGGGGATGATCGAGCCGAACATGGCGACGATGCTCTGCTTCGTCCAGACCGATGCCCTCGTCCCCGACGCCGACGCGCGCCTGCGCGCCGCGGTCGACGCCTCCTTCAACCGGATCACCGTCGACGGTCAGATGAGCACCAACGACACGGTGCTGTTGCAGGCCTCCGGCAAAGCCGGGCAGCCGCTGCCCGAGGGCCTGCTGGAGGCGGTGCTGATGCAGCTGGCGATCGAGATCGTCCGCGACGGCGAGGGCGCCGCCCGCACCGCCCGGATCGAGGTCAGCGAGGCCGCCAGCCAGGCCGAGGCCGAGCGGGTCGCCCGCGCGATCGCCAACTCGCCGCTGGTGAAAACGGCGCTGTTCGGCCGCGACCCCAACTGGGGCCGGATCGCCCAGGCCGCCGGCGCCGCCTTGGTCGGCGAGGAGCTGCCTGAGCTGGGCGCCGAGAACATCGACGCCGCCGAGCTCGGCGCCGAGGTCGCCGAGGCCGAGATCGGCCTGCGGCTCGGCCGCGGGAGCCACGCCGCCCACGTCTGGTTCTCCGACCTCGGTTACGAGTACGTCAAGCTGAACGCGGAATACACGACGTGAGTGCCACCACCAACATGAATCACATCAACACGAATCACCCCAACAACACCCGCTACGACAGCGGCAGCGTCGCCACCCTGCTGGAGGCGCTCCCCTACATCCGCGAGTTCCACGGCCGCACGATCGTGATCAAGTACGGCGGCGCGGCGATGCTCGACGACGAGCTGCGCGAAGCCTTCGCCACCGACGTCGTCCTGCTCAAGTACGTCGGGCTGAACCCGGTGATCGTCCACGGCGGCGGCCCGGAGATCACCCGCTACATGGAGAGGCTCGACCTGCCGGTTCGCTTCCACGAGGGCCTGCGGGTCTCCGACGCGGAGACGGTCGAGGTCGCGCAGATGGTCCTCGCCGGCAAGCTCAACTCCGAAATCGTTCAGCGGCTGAACCGGCACGGCCAGGCCGCGGTCGGGCTCTCAGGCGAGGACGGGAACCTGTTCGAGGTCTCGCCGGTGGCGAACGCCGAGCAGGTCGGCTTCGTCGGCTCGATCCAGCGGGTCGACGTGGACGTCCTCAACCACATCGCCGCCGACTACATCCCGGTGATCGCCTCCTCGGCCTCCGACCGCAGCGGTCAGTCCTACAACGTCAACGCCGACGAGGCGGCGGGCAAGGTTGCCGCCGCGATCGGCGCTCACAAGGCGGTTTTCCTCACCGACGTCGAAGGCTGGTTCGAGGACCCCGCCGACGAGGGCTCGCTGATCTCCCGCGCCAGCGTCGACGAGGTCGACGAGAAGCTGCCGAGCCTGGAAGGGGGGATGCGGCCGAAGCTGCAAGCCTGCGCCGACGCGATCCGCGGCGGCGCCCAGTCGACCCACATCATCGACGGCCGGATCCCGCACAGCCTCCTCCTCGAGCTGTTTACGGACGCGGGCATCGGCACCATGGTCACCCCGTGAGCGACGCCACCCACGAGATCGGTTTCGAGCAGGCGCGGGCGCTGGAGGAGCGCTACCTGATGCGGACCTACAGGCGGGCGCCGGTCGACTTCGTCCGCGGCGAGGGGGCGCTGCTCTGGGACGCGGAGGGCAAGCGCTACCTCGACTTCCTCACCGGGATCTCGGTCTGCTCGGTCGGCCACTGCCACCCCGACGTGGTGCAGGCGGTGCAGGAGCAGTCCCAGCGCCTGGTGCACGTCTCCAACCTCTTCTACACCGAGCCGATGGCGCGGCTGGCCGAGCGGCTGGCGGAGTCGAGCCTGGGCGGCCGCGTCTTCTTCTCCAATTCCGGGACCGAGGCGAACGAGTGCGCGATCAAGATCGCCCGCAAACACGCCCATCGCCGTGGGGTCACGGCGCCGGAGATCGTCAGCTTCGAGAGCGACTTCCACGGCCGTACCTACGGTGCGCTTTCGGCGACCCCTGGGCTGGCGAGGAATGAGGCGCTGGGCCCGATGCTGCCCGGCTTCCGCTCCGTCCCCCGCAACGACGGCGACGCCCTGCGCGAGGCGGTCGGCGAGAACACCGCCGCGGTCCTGATCGAGCCGATCCAGGGCGAGTCCGGCGTCTTCCCGATCTCCGAGGAGGCGCTGCTGGCGGCGCGGCAGGCCTGCGACGAGGCGGGGTCGCTCTTGATCTTCGACGAGATCCAGACCGGGGTCGGCCGCACCGGCTCGCTCTGGGCCTACGAGCAGACCCCGGTCCGCCCGGACGTGATCACCAGCGCCAAGGCGCTCGGCGGCGGCTTTCCGATCGGCGCCTGCGTCACCGGGCCGGCCGCGGCCGAGGTGCTGGAGCCCGGCGACCACGGCTCGACCTTCGCCGGCGGCCCCGTCGCCACCGCCGCCGCGATCGCCGTCCTCGACGTCGTCGACGACCCGGTCCTGCTGCGGCACGTGCGCGAGCTCGGCGCCTATCTCTGCGAGAAGCTGGAAGCGCTCGACGGGGTCGCGGAGACCCGCGGCCGCGGCCTCATGGTCGGCGTCGGCCTCGCGGAGGGAATCGACGCCGCCGCGGTCGGCGCCGACCTGCTCGAGCGGGGCCTCGTCGTCAACGCGCCGCGACCGGACACGCTGCGCCTGCTGCCGCCGCTGGTGATCGATTCCGACCACGTCGACATCGCGGTTGGCCTGATCGAGGAATCGCTTCTAGGCTTCTCCACTTCATGAGCCGCGGCGAAAAGCCCACCGACATCTCGAAGAAGCAGCGATCCCAGAAAGCCCTGCGCGCGGATACGGCGGAGCGCCTGGAGGCGATTGTCGAGGCCGCCGAGCGCGCCGCCGAGGGCGTGATCGACGACGCCGAAACGCAGGCCCGCCGCTACCTGGCGCAGGCCCGGGCCGAAGCCCACCGGATGGCCGTGGGGCAGGCCGGCGACCTCGGCGACCTGATCGAGACGCTGCTCGCGCAGGCGGTCTCCCTGCGGCAGGAGGCGGAGCGGCTGCAGGCGACGCTGGAAGAGGCGAAGCAGCGGGTCGAGCCGGGGGAGCACCGCAAGGCGCAAGCGTCCCCGGAGCCACAGGAGTCGGAGACCCCGCGTCTGCGTGCGGTTGCCGTCGAGGACGCCCCGGCTCCCGAGCCGGCACAGCGAGCCACGGACGCTCCGGGCGCCCGCCTGTTGGCGACGCAGATGGCGGTTTCCGGCAGCAGCAGAGAGGAGATCGCCGAGCGGCTTCGAAACGGATTCGAGATCGAGGACACCGACGCGATCCTCGACGCCATTCTCGGACCGGAGGAGCGGTAGACGATGCACGAGGACCCGACGCGACTGATGGGGGCCCGAAGACAGGGGCCCGGGCGGCCCCGGTGACCAGCGCCCGCACGGCAACATGCGCCTCCTCGTCGCCGGCCTGATCGCGGTGATCGTCGGCCTCCTGATTGCCGTGATCGTGATCGCCAGTAACGACGACAGCGGCGATACCTCGACGGTCCCGACCCTCGAATCGACTGAAACGACCGAAACGACCACGACCGAAGAGTCGACCACGACGACGGAACCGACGGAGCCAGAATCCGAAGAAGAACTTCCGCCCGAAGAAGAGGAAGAAGCTCCGGAAGAAGAACCCGAAGAAGTTCCTCCTCCTGAAGAAGAAGGCGGTTCTGGAGGTCTCGAAGCGCCGTAGAGGCTTTGTCATGTGGGGCATGACAGACTTCCGCCCCCGTGAGCACCGATCAGCCCCACTTCCAGCCGACCGCCACCTACGAGGCGGATCCGGCTAGCGTCCATCGCGTCCTCCTGCTCTATTCGGGCGGGCTCGACACCAGCGTGATGCTGAAGTGGATCCAGGACCACTACGAGGCCGAAGTCGTCTGCCTCACCGTCAACCTCGGCCAGCCCGGCGAGGACTACGGCGTGATCGAGGCGAAGGCGAAGCAGCTGGGCGCTGTCGAGTGCCACGTGGTCGACGCTCGCGAGCGCTTCGCCGCCGAGTTCGTCGCTCCGGCGATCAAGGCCAACGCCGTCTACGGCAACGGCTACCCGCTCTTCACCGCCCTCGGCCGGCCGCTGATCGCCCAGCTCGCGGTCGAGTACGCGCGGCAGGCCAACTGCGACACGATCGCCCACGGCTGCACCGGCAAGGGCAACGACCAGGTCCGGATCGAGGCCACCGTCGCCACCCTGGCGCCGGAGCTGAAGACGATCGCGCCCGTCCGCTCCTGGGAGATGGGCCGCGAGGAGGAGATCGCCTACGCCCGCGAAAACGGGATTCCGGTCAAGGGCGGGACCGAGGTCGCGCCGCGGATGGTTGCCTGAGGCACGCAGGCGCTAGCGTCCCCGGCCTTCCATGGCCGACGAGCCGCGCCACACCCTGATCAAGACCGCGTCGTACGAAGCCGAGCCCGGCGAGGTCGGCCGCGTGCTGCTGCTCTACTCGGGCGGCCTCGACACGAGCGTCATGCTCAAGTGGATCCAGGACGAGTACGACGCCGAAGTCGTCGCGCTCACGATCAACCTCGGCCAGCCGGGCGAGGACTACGACGTCATCCGGGGCAAGGCCCTGCAGCTGGGCGCGTTGGAGTGCGAGGTCATCGACGCCCGCGAGGAATTCGCCCGCGACTACGTCGCCCCGGCGATCAAGGCCAACGCCCTCTACGGCGGCGGCTACCCGCTGTTCACTGCCCTGGGGCGCCCGCTGATCGCCAAGCTCGCCGTCGACTACGCCCACCAGGCGGGCTGCGACACGATCGCCCACGGCTGCACCGGCAAGGGCAACGACCAGGTGCGAATCGAGTCCACGGTGCTCGCGCTCGACCCGGCGATGAAGATCATCGCTCCGGTGCGTGGCTGGCAGATGGGGCGCGAGGAGGAGATCGCCTACGCGCGCGAGCATGGGATCCCGGTCAAGGGCGGCACGGAGACGGTGCCCTACTCGATCGACGACAACCTCTGGGGCCGCTCATCCGAGGGCGGGCCGATCGAGGACATCGAGCAGGCCCCGCGCGACGACGTGTTCCAGCTGGTCACCCGGCCGGAGCTGGCGCCGGACGAGCCCGAGGAGGTGACGGTGGGG
>DATLQI010000017.1:0-11206 GCA_035535295.1 Solirubrobacterales bacterium | reverse complement strand
TGGTCGACGTCGTGCGCGGCGAGACGCAGTTCGAGAACGCGCTGCAGGACGACCTGGTCATCGCCCGCGCGGACGCCACGCCCGTCTACCACCTCGCGGTCGTCGTCGACGACCACGACGCCGGGATCACCCACGTCGTCCGCGGCGCCGACCACTTCTCCAACACCCCGAAGCAGATGCGGATCCTCGAGGCGATGGGCGCCGAGGTGCCGCTCTACGCCCACGTGCCGCTGCTGCACGGCCCCGACGGCAAGAAGCTCTCCAAGCGGCACGGCGCGGCGTCCGTGCAGGAGCTGCGCGACGCCGGCTACCTGCCGGAGGCCGTCCGCAACTACCTCGCGCTGCTCCAGCACACGGGTCAGCTCGGCCGGGTCCATCTCACGCAGGTAGCGGCCGTTCATCCAGCGCAGCTTCTTCTCGTCGAAGACGGCCGGGCTCTTGGAGACGCGCTCGAGCGAGAAGCGCTCCTTGAGCTCGTCCGTGGTGAAGAAGGTCGTCGAGTCGTCGTAGCCCCAGCCGAGCAGCGCGAGGTAGTTGCGGACGGCCTCGGGCAGGTAGCCCGCGTCGCGCAGCTCCTGGACCGAGGCGGCGCCGTGGCGCTTGGAGAGCTTCTTGCCGTCGGGGCCGTGCAGCAGCGGCAGGTGGGCGTAGCGGGGCGGCTCGTGGCCGAGCGCCTCCAGGACCAGCAGTTGCTTCGGAGTGTTGGAGAGGTGGTCGTCGCCGCGGACCACCTCGGTGATCCCCATCTCGGCGTCGTCGACCGCGACCGCGAAGTTGTAGAGGACCGAACCGTCGGCGCGAGCGATGACGAAGTCGTCGTAGCTGGCGTTGGGAAAGGCAACGGGGCCACGGATCAGGTCGTGGACGACCGTCTCGCCCTCGTCGGGGACGCGCAGCCGGATTGCGGCGGTCTCGTCATCGGTCGGAGTCCCCCGGTAGCCGCGCCCGGCGCCGTGCTCGGCCTTCCAGGCCTCGACGTCCTTGCCGGTGGCGTGGTCGCGGTAGGCGTGGCCGGACTCCAGCAGCCGCCCCAGCGCCTCGGCGTGTCGGTCCGCCCGCCCCGCCTGCGAGACCGGGCCGACGTCCCAGTCCAGCTCCAGCCATTCCATCGCGTCGATGATCTGGTCCCAGTTCTCCCGGGTCGAGCGCTCGCGGTCGGTGTCCTCGATCCGCAGCACCAGCTCCCCCCCGTCGTGGCGGGCGGCGAGCCAGTTGTAGAGTGCCGTCCTCGCTCCGCCGATGTGCAGCGCACCGGTCGGCGAGGGGGCAAACCTGAGACGGGAGTTATCTGGAGTGTTCATCGGAGCGCATGTATCTACTGGCGGCGGCCTGCCGAACGCGATCGAGCGCGGCAGGGAACGCGGCTGCGAATCTATCCAGATCTTCCACCAGAGCCCGCGGATGTGGCGACCGACGAACCACACCGCCGAGGATTTCGCCGCCTTCCGCGAGGCGATGAACGCCTCCCCGGTCGAAGCGGTGATCATCCACGCCGTCTACCTGATCAACTGCGCGACCAAAGACAAAGAGCTGCGGAAGAAGTCGCTGACCTCGCTCACCCATGCGCTGCGGGTCGGCGACGGGATCGGGGCAAGGGGCGTCGTCCTTCATCCCGGCTCGCAGAAAACCGACCCCCTGAAACCGTCGCTGAAGCGAGCGTCCAAAGTGATCGCGGAGGCACTGAAGGAGACCGACACCTGCCCGCTGCTGATCGAGCAGACGGCGGGTCACAAAGGCCTCCTGGCCCGCGACTTCGACCAGACCGCCGAGCTGATCGATCTGGCCGGCAGCGGCCCCCGCCTCGGCCTCTGCCTCGACTCCTGCCACCTCTTCGTCCAGGGCTACGACATCACCGACGAGGCCCACCTCGGCGCCGTCCTCGACGAAGCCGACGCCAAGGTCGGAATCGACCGCCTCGGCGCCGTCCACGTCAACGACGCCGCCGTCCCCCTCGGCGCCTGCCTCGACCGCCACGCCAACATCGGCAAAGGCGAGATGGGCAAACGAGGCCTCTCCGCCTTCCTCTCCGAGCCCCGCTTCGAGGGTCTCCCCGCCACCCTCGAGACCCCCGGCCCAGAAAAGAAAGGCTCCTCCAAAGCCGAAGTAACGGCAGCGAAGCGCCTAAGGCGCGAAGGCCTCCAACGGCGCAAGGTATAGACCGGGCGAAATCAGCTCGCTGGATCAGGCAACTCAGCAGACTCCGCCGTCAGCATAGCTTCGGTCATTGATTCGGCAGGTGGCCAGTGGACTGGATCCGTGCTCGGCCAGATCAGCAGACGCCGGCGACTAGATGATCCGGAGATCGGGGGGTCACCGGGAATCTCATGGCCAAAAACCGCAAGAACCAGATAGCCAATCGCCAATATGGCGTGGAAATTTCGATACCGGGTTCCGTCTCGGGTCTCGAACGATCCACCATGCTGGTGCAGTGAAAACGGCCACTGCCCGTCACCTGAATATCGAGCTACCCAAACAACCCCACCGGGAAGTGGCTGGCGATGCTCACCGAACCAGCCGTAGGTCTCAGCTGATGCCGTGTCCCGCTCACCCGGCGTGGCAAGTCCGGCAACCAACACAGTCTTCGTCGCCCACGTGGCGATGACCATCATGTCCGGAAGGCTCAACGGGCGAGCTTGATCCTTGATTAGAGGCGTGAGAATTGGTTTGCCCTCAAGGTCCGCCATCCAGCCGTTATTGCATTCAGCACACACGTCTCGAACGGTCCAGGCAAATGGAGGGCCGGACCACTGGTTCCTCTCCTCCTGCGACCCGTCGAGCTCTTCGAAACGACGCACATGATCCGCGTCAAGAACGTCAGGGAAGAGAGAGGCGATCCAAGCGGAAACGACGTGCTCTTTCGTCAGGGGTTCGGTCGATCCGCAAAAGACGCAGGGCATATGCGCATGATGCCCAACCGACTCGACGCCGTCAGCATCGTTCGCGATCCGAAGCGCAGCCGACTTTCGCCCCACCCCGCTGTGCCAGAAATCGGTTGCGCGAGCAGGGAGCACGGGTGCCTCTCTCCCAGAGGCTCCTGAGACCACAATCGCGCCCAGCACGACGCCCCAGCTGCGCGACGGTCTCTGGGAGAGGGGCACCCGTGCTCCCTCACCCGCTAGAGCCAAATAGAGCAGGCGACAAGGGCCGGCTCCTTGAAGCCGGCCCTTGCTCTCCCGCCGTAAGTCTTGGTTATTTGATGTGCAGCCCGGAGATCGCGCGGGAGATGACCAGGCGCTGGATCTCGGAGGTGCCCTCGAAGATCGTGTAGATCTTCGAGTCGCGGTGCATCCGCTCGACCGGGAACTCGCGGGTGTAGCCGTTGCCGCCGAGGATCTGGATCGCGCGCTCGGTGACCCAGACGGCGACCTCCCCGGCCTTCAGCTTCGACATCGAGCCCTCGGCGTTTTCGAATTTGTGGCCCTGGCGGCCCATCCAGGCGGCGCGCCAGACGAGCAGGCGGGCGGCGTCGATCTCGAGCTTCATGTTCGCGAGGTCGAAGGCGATCGACTGGTTTTCGATGATCGGCCGGCCGAACTGTTCGCGCTCTTTCGCGTACTGGAGGGCGTACTCGTAGGCGGCGCGGGCGATCCCGAGCGCCTGGGCGCCGACGGTCGGCCGGCTCGCCTCGAAGGTCTGCATCGCCGCCTGCGATTTGGCCTTTTTGCCCTCGCGGACGCGGGCGAGGCGTTCGTCGAGCTTCTCTTTGCCGCCCAGCAGGCAGGAGCCCGGGACGCGGCAGTCGTCGAGGTGGACGTCGGCGGTGTGGGAGGCGCGGAGGCCGTGCTTCTTCACCTTCGCACCCTGCTCGCAGCCTGGCGTGTTCGGCGGGATCACGAAGGCCGCGTGGCCGCGCGAGCCGAGCTCGCGGTCGACCGAGGCGATGATCACGTGGACGTTGGCGATGCCGCCGTTGGTCGCCCAGGCCTTCTGGCCGTTGAGCACCCACTCGTCCTTGGCTTCGTCGTATTTGGCGGTGGTGCGGATGCCGGAGACGTCGGAGCCCGCGTCGGGCTCCGACGCGCAGAAAGCGCCGAGCTTGACGTCGTCCGGGGTGCCATAGCACTGGGGGATCCACTCCCCCATCTGCTCCGGGGTTCCCTGCCCGAAGATCGCTGCGACCGCGAGCGTCGTGCCCATGATCGCCATGCCGATGCCGGCGTCGCCCCAGAACAGCTCCTCGTTGGCGATCGGCAGCGTCAGGCCGGTCTCGTCGGCCCAGAACTGGCCGACCGCTTCGAAGCTGTAGAGGCCGATCTTGGCGGCCTCCTCGATCACCGGCCAAGGCGTTTCCTCGCGCTCGTCCCACTCCTCGGCGGCGGGGCGGACGACGTTCTCGGCGAAGCCGTGCACCCACTCGCGGATGTCCTTCTGGTCCTGGTTGAGCTCGAGGGTGAACTTCGGTTCGCCCTCGCTGCCGGTCGTGGAGTTGGCCTCGTCGAGCAGTGCTTGCGCGTCGACGTCGGCGACGGAGGAATCAGCCATGGCGGCGAAGTCTACACGGAACGATGTCGTGTCACGCAAGCGTGACGCGACCGGAACGTGCCTAAATCAGGCCGTCGCGGACGTCGCGGAGGTCGAAGGCGCGCAGGCCCTCGGGCCCCCGGTCGCTGCAGTCGAAGAAGCGGCGGTTGACGCAGCCGTAGGACTCGCCATCGCCCTCGTAGGCCTGCTCGACCGAGAACTGGCAGTGGGGCAACGGCTCCCCGGTCATCTTGACGCCGCCGAAGCCACCCTTCTCCAGCACCGCGCTCAGCTCCACCTCCGCCGCGTAGACCTCCTGCATGCAGCCGAGGTACTGGGCGCCGGTGAGGCGGTCGACGTAGCTGTAGAGGTAGCGGCAGCCGAGCTCGACACAACCACGCGGCTCGACCATCTTGTCGCAGAAGGAGCGGCACTGGCGGCACTCGCCGACCGTGGTGCGCGTTGCGGGCATCGCCAGAGTTTAAGCAGCCAAGGCAGCGGCGCCTAGGAGGTGGTCCAGCTCCGTCTGCAGCATCCCCGAGGGCTTGACCCGGTACTTCTCGCCGACCTTGAAGCGGCGGTCGCCGACGACGAGTAAGACCTCGGCGTCGCCTTTGTGGTGCTCGAAGATCGCCTTCAGTTCGTCGCAGAGGGTCTCGTTCCAGCGCGAGAGGGCGATCGGCACCTCGAAAGGACCGGCCGGACGGGCCGACTTCGCCGGCGCCAACTTGGCGGCGCTGGCGATCTCGGCCTGGTCGGGCTCGAAGCGCTGCGCCTCCTGCACCACCAGCTTCGTCTCGCCGCGGTCTTTGTGGTCGATCCGGCCACGGACGAGGACGATGGCGTCGGGCTGGATGATCTCGGCGCTCTCGGACTGATCGGCCTTGAAGACCAACATCTCGACCTGCCCCTCGACGTCGTCGAGGGTCGCGAACATCATCTGGTTGCCGCTCTTGGTGCGGATCTTCTTGCACTCGACGACGATGCCGCCGACCGTGACCCAGGCGCCGTCGGGCTTGCTCGCGAGCTGCGCCAGGCCGCAGTCGACCCGCGCCCGCAGCGCCGGCCCGACTTCGGTCAGCGGGTGCGAGGAGAGGTAGGTTCCGAGCGTCTCCTTCTCCATCGCCAGCATCTCCGCCCGCTCGAACTCGGCGCCGGGGATCGGCGGCCGATGGTGCGCCTGCGACTGCGCCTCCCCCCCGGCCTCTTCGCCGAAGTCGAAGATCGAGCCCTGGCCCAGCTGCGCGTCCTCCTGCGCCTTCTGGCCCGCCGACTGCGCCGCCGGCAGCGTCTCCAGCATGCCTTTGCGGCTGTCGCCGGTGGAGTCGAGGGCGCCGCACTTGATCAGGCATTCGATCGCCCGTTTGTTCACGGCGCGGCTGTCGACCCGCTCGCAGAAGTCCCAGATCGACTCGATCGGCTTTTCCTCGCGGGCGCGGAGGATCGCCTCGACCGCCGCGTGACCAACGTTCTTGACCGCGTCGAGGCCGAAGCGGATCGCGTTCTCGGAGACGACGAAGGAGTGGTCGGAGGAGTTGACGTCGGGGGGCAGCACGTCGATCCCCATCTCCGCGCAGCGGTTGACGAAGAAGGGCACCTTGTCTTTGGTGTTCATCACCGAGGAGATCACCGCCGCCATGTACTCGGCCGGGTAGTTGGCCTTGAGGTAGGCGGTGCGGTAGGAGATCAGCGCGTAGCAGGCGGCGTGGGACTTGTTGAAGGAGTAGTCGGCGGCGGCTTCGTTCAGCTTCCAGAGGTCGGCTGCGACCTTCGGTTCGGTCCCGGATTCCGCCAGGCCCTTCATGAACTTGTCCTTCATCGTCGCCATCAGGTCGCGCTTCTTCTTGCCGACCGCCTTGCGCAGGTCGTCCGCCTCGGCGCCCGAGAACCCGGCCATCTCGCGCGCGATCGACATCAGCTGCTCCTGGTAGATGACGCAGCCGTAGGTCGATTCGGTGAAGGCGCGCAGCCGCTCGTCGGGGTAGGTCACCGACTCCGGGTTGCGCTTGCCCTTGGCGTAGGCGGGGATATAGGCCATCGCCCCGGGCCGGTAGAGCGAGACGAGGGCGACGATGTCGTCGAACTCGGTCGGGCGGACCTTCTTCATCGCCTCGCGCATGCCCTCGGACTCGAGCTGGAAGACGCCGGTCGAATCGCCCTTGGCGAGCATCTCGAAGGTCTTGGCGTCGTCGATCGGGATCGACTCGAGCTCGATCCGCTCGCCGCGAGAGCGCTCGATGATCTCGATCGCGTCCTCGATCACGTCGAGGTTGCGCAGGCCGAGGAAGTCCATCTTCAACAGCCCGATTTCCTCGATCGGGTTCATCGAGTACTGGGTGACGATCTTGTACTGGCGCTCGGGCTTACCGCCGTTCCCGTTCCCGTTGCTGGCGGCGGGGGCGCTCTTGTCCTCGGCCAGCTGCAGCGGCACGATCTCCTGCAGGGGCCGATCGGCGATGACGACCGCGGCGGCGTGGATCGAGTTGTTGCGGATGATCCCCTCGAGGCCCTGGGCGACGTCGATGATCTTCTTCGCGTCGGGTTCGCCGTCGTACGTCTTCCGCAGCTCCTGCCCGGGCCTCAGGCACTCTTCGAAGGAGGGGTTGCGGCCCATGATCGGCTCCGGGATCTGCTTCGCCAGCCGGTCACCGGTGGCGTAGTCGAAGCCGAGCACGCGGGCGGCGTCGCGGGTGGCGGCGCGCGGCGCCATCTTGCCGAAGGTGATGATCTGGGCGACTGATTCGCGACCGTATTTCTCGCCGACGTAGCGGATCATCCGCTCGCGGCCGCGGACCGAGAAGTCGATGTCGATGTCCGGCATCGATTTGCGGCCGGGGTTGAGGAAGCGCTCGAAGATCAGGTCGTTGGCGAGCGGGTCGAGGTCGGTGATGTTGAGGCAGTAGGAGACGATCGAGCCGGCGGCCGAGCCGCGGCCGGGACCGACCGCGATCCCGTTCTGCTTCGCGTAGCTGACGAAGTCCCAGACGATCAGGAAGTAGGACTCGAAACCCATCTCCTCGATCACCCCGAGCTCGAACTCGAGCCGCTCGACCGCCTCGGCGGGGGCCGGGTCGCCGTAGCGGGCGCGGAGGCCGTCCATCGCGATCCGCCGCAACATCGCCCCCGGCTCCTCGCCGTCCGGGGCCGGGTAGCGCGGCAGCAGCAGTTTGCCGAGCTCGATCTCGATCTCGCAGCGCTCGGCGATCTCCAGCGTCGCCGGCACCGCCTCCGGCCACTCGGCGAACGAGTCCGCCATTTCGGCGTTGTCCTTGATGTAGAACTCGTTCGTGTCGAAGCTCATCTTCGGCATCTGCAGGGTCGACTTCGTCTGCACGCAGAGCAGCGCCGCGTGGTTGTCGAAGTCCTCGCGCCGCAGGTAGTGGACGTCGGCGGTCCCGACCAGCGGCCGGTTCAGCTCACGCGCGAAGCGGACGATCCCCTCGTTGGCCTTGTCCTGCTCGGCGATCCCGTTCTTCTGCACCTCGAAGTAGACCTGCTCAGGTCCGAAGGCCTGGATCAGGTCGTCGAGGTGGGCGCGGGCGTCGTCCTCGCGCTCTTCGACGAGGCGGCGGCAGAAGCGCGACTGCAGGCAGCCGGTGAGGGCGATCACGCCCTTGGAGTGCTGGGAGAGCAGCTCCATGTCGACGTTGGCCTTGCCGCGGGAGAAGCCCTCGAGGAAGCCAGCTGAGGTGAGCTTGACGAGGTTGGCGAAACCCTCGTTCGTCTCGGCCAGGAGCGTCAGGTGATTGCGCTCGTAGCGCGTCTGCTCCTTGATCGCCTTGCGATCGTCGACGAGATAGGCCTCGAGCCCGGCGATCGGCTTGATCCCGTGCTTCCTGCAGGCCTTGTAGAGGTCGACGGCGCCGTTCATGACGCCGTGGTCGGTCAGTCCCAGGGCCGGCTGATCCAGCTCCGCGGCCCGCGCCGCCATCGCGTCGATCTTGCAGGCGCCATCAAGCAGCGAGTACTCGCTGTGGGCATGGAGATGTACGGCGGACGCGGTGCTCACGAGGTCCGTCGATGATGGCAAGCCGGGCAGATGGCAAGGCCACCTTCCGGGCACACTTCCGCGCTAGTTACGGCACTTAACCGCAGACCCAGGCGCTGGGACCGGAGTCGGCCCAGATTTCGGCGGCGATCCGGTCCTGTTCGGCCTTCGGCGCGTTCTGCGGTTCACCCTTGCCGCCGTAGAGTTCCCAGGTGCTGGGGAGGATCTGGTAGGCGCCGCCCGCCCCGCTGGAGGGGTTGAGGGCGCTGTAGTTGCCGCCCGACTCGCACATCACGATGTAGGTCGGGATCGAGTAGGGACCGCCGAGCCAGCGGCCGACTTCTTCTTCGGCCTCGGCTTCCGATTCGGCCAGGCGCGCTTCCTGGAGCTGGTCGACCCAGCTGGAGATGTCCGTCTTCAAAGTCGCCAGCGCGGCTTCGCGGCTGGCGCTGAGCGACTGCAGGCGGGTGGACGCGGCCTGGGCCGCTGCGCGCACCGCGGCGATTTCCTCGCGGGCGGCTTGGAGCCGTTCGTCGTAGGCGATCGCTTCCGCCTTCAGGTCGGCGACCGCCAGCACCCGCCGGTGCACCGCCGCCCGCACTTCGGCGACCCGGTCGGCGAGAGCACTGTCCGCTTCCGAGATCGCCCGCAGGTAGTCGCTCTGGGTGACGAAGTCCTCGTAGTCGCCGGCCCCGAGCACGAGGTCGGCGGTGCTCGGCATGCCGCTCTCGTAGATCGCGACCAATCGCTCCGCCAACACCTGGCGCGAGCGCTGCAGCCGAGCTTTCTCGACCGCCAGCCGGTGCTGGGTGTCCTCGAGCTTGCGCGCTAGTTCGGCGGCGCGCTCGCGACCTGCGGCCAGCAGCGCGGTCAGTTCTTCCTCTTCGGCAGCCGCGTCCTCGGCTTCGGCTTCGGCGCTGGCGAGTTCGGCCGTCGTCGTCTGCAACTGCGCGGAGAGCGAGCTGGCCTCGTCGCGAGCCGAGGCGAGCTTCGTTTCCAGCTGCTCGGCTTCGGTCGCGCCGGCCCTGCCGGCGGTGGCGACGAGGATCGCGAGCAGGGCGCAGAGGCACGCCGCGGCGCCGATCCTCAGCAGATCTTTTCGGACTTCAAGCGACCGCACGAAGCGGCGAGGCTACCGAGCCGACCTCGAAATCCCTGCAAGTCGACGATAACCCGCAAGGGAAGTTGCGTTTACCCTTCCGGGACTTCGCGCGTGGCGACATAGGCAACCGCAGCAGCTGCCGCGACTGCCGTCACACCCAAAGCAATCCGGGCCTCACGACGGTAGCGCCGCCGCAGGTAGCGGAAGGCGAACTTGACCGCGCTCATGCCGATGCGGTTGTACATCAGCCCTCCCCCCGCTGGCGCAGGCGGTGCGCCATCCGCGACTGCAGCGACCAGAGCTCGATGAAGCCGGGTGAGGCGTTCTGGTCGAAGAGGCCACCGGACTCGGAGAAGGTCGCCAGCTCGGCGTCGTAGACGGCGTTGGGCGAGGAGCGGGTGACCACCCGCACGCTGCCCTTGAAGAGGCGGAGGCCGATCTCGCCCGTCACCTGGGCGTTGACAGCGTCCATGTAGGCGTCGAGGTCGGTGCGCAACGGCTCCCACCAGAGGCCGGCGTAGACGAGGTAGCCCCACTTCTGGTCGAGCGCGGGCTTGAACTGGTTCTGGTGGATCGTCCCGACCAGCCGCTCCAGCTCCTCGTGGGCGGTGAGGACGATCGCCGCCGCCGGCACCTCGTAGATGTCGCGGACCTTGAGGCCGACGATCCGGTCCTCGATGTGGTCGACGATGCCGACGCCGTGGCGGCAGCCGATCTCCGCCGCCCTTTCCAGCAGCTCGACCAGGCCGAGCCGCTCCCCGTTCAGCGAGACCGGCACCCCGGCCTCGAAGCCGACCGTCACCGTCTCCGCCTCGTCGGGCGCCTCCTCGGGCCGCGTCACCAGCTGGAAGACGTCGTCCTCGGGCGCGTGGTCGAGGTTCTCGATCCAGCGTCCCTCCGAGGAGCGGCCCCAGAGGTTGTCGTCGATCGAGTAGGGCGAGACCTCGGTGCCGCCCTTCACCGGGATGCCCTTCTCCCGCGCGTAGGCGATCTCCTCCTCGCGGCCCATCTGCCACTCGCGCACCGGGGCGATGATCCGAAGCTGGGGGTCGAGCGTCGCGATCGTCCCCTCGATCCGCACCTGGTCGTTGCCCTTGCCAGTGCACCCGTGAGCGATCGTGTCGCAGCCGTGCTCGCGCGCGGCCATCACCGCCAGCTTGCCGATCAGGGGGCGGCCGAGCGCGGTGAACAGCGGATAGCCGCCGCCGTACAGCGCGTTGGCCTTGATGGCCGGGAGCACGTAGTCGTGCGCGAACTCCTCGCGCGCGTCGACCACGTGGCAGTCGAGCGCGCCCAGCCGCAGCGCCTTGCCGCGCACGACCTCGTAGTCCTCGCCCGGCTGTCCCAGGTTGACGGTGAGCGCGACGACCTCCGCCTCGTACTCGTCCTGGATCCACTTGAGCATCACGCTCGTGTCGAGGCCGCCCGAGTAGAGCAGCAGGACCCGCCCGACCTCGTCGGGCTCGGCCTCGTAGGAGGCGGTCTTGAGAAGGGTGCGGCGCTCGTCGCTCACGGGGCGATGACCCTACCTATGCGGCGCGCCGCCTCGTCCAGCTCCTCGTCACTCACCGTGAGCGGCGGCAGCAGGCGAACGGTGTCGGGACCGGTTGCGTGCGTGACCAGGCGCTGCTCGAGCAGCAGGCGCCGGGCCAAGG
>DATLQI010000016.1:0-121603 GCA_035535295.1 Solirubrobacterales bacterium | reverse complement strand
GCGGCGTCGCGGGGATGAACCCGCCGGAGGGGTTGAAGCGCGGGTCGCTGGCCATGTTCTTGAAGGCAGCGAATGCGCTCGGCGAGGAGTCGGCGCGGAAGTCGTGCGACCCCCACTTCTGGTGGAACCAGAGGAAGGCGCTGATCGCGGGGTAGCTCTTGACGATCTTGCTGTGTGTGTCGGCGATCCAACTCGCCTTCGTCGCGCCCGCAGGGACGTAGCTGCCGCTGCTGGCCTCCTGCGAGGCGGTCTCGGAGATCATGATCGGCTTGCGGCCCTCGAAGGTGCCGTAGATGCTCGGCAGGGTCGGCTCCTTGAGCATGTCGTCCCAGGTCATCCAGTAGCCGACGTTGTAGGCGTCGATGCCGACCCAGTCGACGTAGGCGTCGCCGGGGTAGTAGGGGGTCGGGTCGGAGGCCGGGTCGGACCAGAGGCTGTTCGAGACCCAGGTCCAGGTGACGTTGGTCGCGCCCTGCCCGACCACGAGGTCGTGGAAACGGCGCCAGGCGGCGACGAAATAGGAGTTGCGCCCCCAGGCGTACCAGGCCCCGTTCATCTCCCACCAGGGTGCGAAGAGGAAGGGGTGGCCCCAGGCCTTCGCTTCCTGCGCCCATTTCTTGATCGCCGCGTCCTGGCCGCCCTTGGCGACCGATTCGAGGCTCGTCCCCTTCAGACCCATCGTCACCAGCGGGATCGCGCCCCGCGCAGAGGTCGCATCCATCTCGTAGCTGTCGAAGGCCGTCCAGTCCTGGCCCTGGAGGAGGATCGCGACCTTCCTGCCGGCATGGCGCTCGAACAGATCCCACGCCTGCATGTTCCGCGGCGCGTTGCCGGTCTGGCCATAGACTTCGCCGCTGACGGCCGCGCCGAAGTAGGTCGAGGCGCCAGCCGCCGGGATTGCTGCGAGCAGCAAAGCCAGTGCGCACAAGCACACGAGCCCCACCCTGACAAGCCCTCCCTGGACCATTGTTCGATGCTGGCGAAAACCCGACGGTTCGTCAAGTGACCGCCCGCGCGCCTCTTACGACTAAGGCTTTTTTTCCGAACCTTTGCCCTGGTCCGTGGGCACCGCAGCGGGGGCTTCAGTCCTCGTCGTCGCCTTGGCTGCTTTCGCTGGGGGCGGAGCTTCCGGCGCCGCCCCCTTCGGAGGGTTTTCGGGCGCTTCCTTCGCTGGCGGCGGCTTTGCCGCCGGAGGGGCAGGGACGGTCGGCTTTTCCACGGCCCCCGCGCCATCGCCGTCCTCATCCTCGTTCCGGTTCTCGCCCTCGTCCTCGAGGCCGGGATTCGGTTCGCCTGCCGGCTTGTGCTCGATCGCGGTTCCCTGCCCTTCGGTGGCCGCCTCCGGGTGCTGCTTTTCGTGCTCGGCGCCAACCCCCTCGACCGGCGCCTGAGCTTTGGAGTCCGCATGCGAAGTCGCCTGGTGATGGCCCTGGCCGTGTTCCCTGCCCGCCGCCGCGGTAGCGGAAGTGCTGCCGGAACCCGCCGCCTTTCCATTCGCTCCACCCGCTTTGTGATTGCCCGCGCCCGCGGCCTGACCCGCGGCAGCGCCGGCCGCGCCGTCGGCCGCGGTCCCGTGCCCGGAGGAGGCGTTGGAGCCCGGCATCGCCGGCCCCGACTTCTGGCTCTGCTCGCCCGGCAGGCCGAGGTGGATGACGCCGCTGCGGTCGGCTGCGGTGACGCCAACCGCGGCAACCACCGCCACCGTCGCGACCCCTTTGACCGCGGCCGACGTGGCGATCGTTTTCGCCGCCCCGCCGCCCAGCGTCGCGGCCAGGCTGCCGCCAGCTCCGGCGCCGGCACCGCCCGCCGCGGCCTGCGAGCCGCCGAGCAGGCCCTGCAGCATCCCCGCCGCCGCCACTGCCGGCAGCGGCGAGAGCGCCGCGAAGTCCTTCTGGCGACTCTTGATCTCGTCGCCGAAGCCGCGGCAGTGGGCGCAGGAGCGCAGGTGCGCGCGCACGTCGCGGCGCCGGGTCACCCGGCCGTCGCCTGCGGACAGCGCTTTGGTCACCGCCTCGCAGCTCATCTCACGCCCTTCCTCCATCTGCCGCAGGCTCTGCCGCGCCTCGTAGAGGGTCTGCCTGGCAACCGCCGCCGAGGTGTCCACCGCGGCGGCGATCTCGTCGAAGTCCAGCCCTGACATCTCCCGCATCACCAGCACCTCGCGCTGGCGCTCCGGCAGCTCGTGCAGGTCGGTGAGCAGGCGCCGCAGCCGTTCCCGCGTCGCCGCCTCCTCGGCCAGGCCGTAGCCCGGCGCCACCTGCTCGACGTCGAGCTGGCGCGTCTCCCGCCGTCGCCGCAGCAGGTCGATCGACTCGTTGTGGGCAATCCGGTACAGCCACGGCTTCAGGTCGATCTTGCGCTCCTCGCCCGGCAGCGCCCGCAGCACCTTGATCATCGTGTTCTGCAGCGCGTCCTGGGCATCCTCGGGATTGCCGACGATCGCCAGGCAGAACCGGTAGAGGGGCTGGTGATAGCGACGGAAGATCGCCGCGAAGGCACGCTCGTCCCCCCCGACCGCGCGCCGCGTCAGGCGCTCGTCCGAGAGCAAGCTGCTGAAACCCAGCGTTGCTGCTGCTTCGCTCATTTCTCGATCTTCCCATCGCGGGCCATCCGATCAAGGGTAGGGGCGTGCCGACTACCTCTAAACGGATGGCTACTCACTCTTGTCAGCGCCTTTCTGGAAACACCAGAGGACATAGGACCTGACGTTGTTCTTCTCTCCCCGTTTGTTAGGGAAATCAGTCCAATGGCGGGTGACACCGCCTGCCGAAGAGGAGGAAGAAGGGAAATGGTTGGTGCGCTGATCGGGCTGCTGATCATCGTCGCGATCGTGCTGGTGCTGCTGAAGGTCGCCGTCGCCGGAGGGATCCTTGGGCTGATCGCGCTGATCCTCCTGATCCTCCTCCTGCTCGGGCGCATCTAAGCGTCCGCCTCGACCAGAAAAGACTCCTTTGGTTATCGCCCGGGCGGCTGGGTAGCGAGAGGGCCATGAGCGAGCTTCTTCTAGGCCCCCTGATCCGCCACGTCTCCGAGACGGAGGCGACGGTCTGGGTCGAGACCTCCGAGGCCTGCGAGGTCGAGGTCCTCGGCCACCGCGAGCCGACCTTCCGGGTCGAGGGCCACCACTACGCGCTGGTCTGCGTCGGCGGCCTCGAGCCGGCCAGCCGCTACGAGTACGAGGTCAAGCTCGACGGCGAGGTGCGCTGGCCGGAGCCGGGGTCGGACCTGCCGCCGAGCGCGATCCGCACGATCGACGCCGACAAGGACCTCAACGTCTACTTCGGCTCCTGCCGGGTCGCGGTCCCGCACGAGCCGCCCTTCGACCAGCCCAAAGACGTCAGCGAAGAGGGGCACGAGTACGACGCGCTGTGGGTGCTGGCGCTGCAGATGTCCGAAGGCGACCGGGACACGTGGCCCGACCAGCTCTTCCTCCTCGGCGACCAGGTCTACGTCGACGAGGGCTCGCCGCGGACGCGGCAGAAGATCCGCGAACGGCGCGGCACCGACACCCCGCCCTTCGACGAGGTGACCGACTTCGAGGAGTACACCTGGCTCTATTGCGAGAGCTGGGAGGACCCGTTGATCCGCTGGCTCTTCTCCAACGTCTCGGTCTCGATGCTCTGGGACGACCACGACATGAGCGACGACTGGAACATCTCCCGCGGCTGGCTGCGGGAGATGCAGCAGAAGTCCTGGTGGCACCGGCGCGTGGTCGGCTGCATCTCCAGCTACTGGATCTACCAGCACATCGGCAACCTCTCCCCGCGCGAGCTGGCCGAGAGCGAGCTCTACCAACGGATGCGCGGCAACCAGACCGGCGAGGAGGAGCTGTTCGCCTGGGCGCACCGGGTCCAGGCGATGGGCGAGGGAACGCGGTGGACCTTCTGCCGGGACTTCGGCCGCACCCGGGCGATCTTCGTCGACGCTCGCGCCGCGCGGGTGCTGGAAGAGGGCCGGCGGGCGATGGTCGACGACGAGGAGTGGGAATGGATCGTCGAGAAGAACGACGGGGACTTCGACCATCTGATCGTCTGCACGACGATCCCCTGGCTGCTCTCCCCCGCCTTCGACCGGCTCGAGGCCTGGAACGAGCAGATGGTCGAGGGCGCCGCCTGGGGCAGGCCGCTGGCCTGGGCGAGCGAGAAGCTGCGGCGCGAAGTCGACTTCGACCACTGGGCCGCCTTCGGCGAGTCCTGGGCGAAGCTGCGCGACCTCCTGCACGAGGTCGCCTGCGGCAAGCACGGCAAAGCGCCGGCCTCGGTCGTCGTCCTCTCCGGCGACGTCCACCACGCCTACCTGGCCGAGGTTGGCTTCCCGAAGTCCTCGAACGGCGCCGCGGCCGAACGCGCTCCGGTCTTTCAGGCGGTCTGCTCGCCCTACCGCAACCCGCTCGACGAAAACGAGCGCCGGGTGGTGCGCTGGGGCTTCGGCCGGCCGCTCACCGCCGTCGCGAACCTGCTGGCGAAGGCGGCCGGGGCGCCGGACCCGGGGATCCGCTGGCGCACCCTCGAGGGCCCCTACTTCGACAACCAGGTGGCGAGCCTCCACATCGACCGCCGGGCGATCTCGATGCGCCTCGACAAGACCGTGCCCGGCGAGAACGGCGGCAAGGCCCTCGAGAAGACCTTCTCCCGCCGCCTCGCCTGAGTTCAGACCCTCCGAATCCGGGTAGCAGGGGCGCGGCTTCATCTACAGGAGGCGCTGCTTTGGGAGTCGAACAGGTGCGGTGGATGCTTGGTGCGTTGGCGGCGGCGGTTCTCGCCGTCCTGGTCCTGGTGCCGTCGGCTCGCGCTGACTTCCCCTCGCTCTACGGCGGCGACCTCGGCTGCGCCGCGCAGGCCGCGAATGGGAACGTCCGACTTTGCGGCGGCGAGACGACGACCTGGGACGGGAAAACGCAGATCGACGTCAACGTCGTCCTGCCGCCGATGCCGAGCGCCGGCGCTGACGGCCCGTACCCGCTGATCGGCGTCTTCCACGGCTGGGGCGGCAGCAAGATCGGATTGGAGGACGCCCGGGTACAGGACTGGGCCGAAGCGGGCTACGCCGTCTTCAGCATCAGCGACCGCGGCTGGGGAGACAGCTGCGGCGGCCAGGACCCCGACCGCATCTCCGAACCCGAAGCCTGCGCCGCCGGCTACAACCACCTGCTCGACAGCCGCTACGAGGTCCGCGACGCCCAGTACCTGATCTCCGTCCTCGCCGACGAAGGCGTCGCGATTCCGGACAAGATCGGCGCCACCGGCGTCTCCTACGGCGGCGGCATGTCGATGGCGCTGGCGGCGCTGCGCAACCGGACGATGCTTCCCGACGGCTCCCTAACCCCGTGGAAAAGCCCGGCCGGGACGCCGATGGAACTCGCCGCGGCGGTGCCGCAATGGCCCTGGAGCGATCTCGCCTACTCGCTGATGCCGAACGGCAGCACCCTCGACTACCGCGCCGACAACCCCTACCGGGGCCCCGACGGCAAAGCGCCGATCGGGGTCGAGAAGGCCTCCTACGTGACCGGCCTCTACGGCACCGGCCTCGCGACCAGCAACTACGCCCTTCCGGGGACGGACCCCGGCGCCGATCTCACCACCTGGTACGGGCTGATCAACGCCGGCGAGCCCTACGACCCGAACCCGCTGGCGACCTCGATCGTCGCCGAGATCACCGCCCACCACTCCTCCTATTACATCGACCACTCCCAGGCCCCGGCGCCGCTGCTGATCCAGAGCGGCTGGAACGACGACCTCTTCCCGGTTGACGAGGCGCTCCGCTTCTACAACCGCACCCGCGCCCAGTACCCCGGCGACCCGATCTCCCTCTTCCTGATGGACGACGGCCACGCCCGCAGCCAAAACAAGGCCGCCGACGAGGCGCTCTTCCTGCAGCGCGAGAACGCCTGGTTCGACCACTACCTGAAGGGCGCCGGGCCGGCGCCGAGCTCGAGCGCCGAGGCGCTGACCACCACCTGCCCCAAAGCGGCGGCCTCGGAAGGGCCCTTCAAAGCCGCCACCTGGGACGAGCTCTCGCCGGGCGAGGTCCGCTTCGGCGGCGCCACCGCGCAGACGGTGCTGCCGGGGGCGGGCGATCCCACCATCGGTGCGACCTTCGACCCGATCGCCGGTAAAGATCCCTGCGCCACCGCTGCCGGCGCCAACCAGCTCGGCACTGCCAACTACCGCATCGCAGTGCCGGCCCCCGGCTTCACCCTGCTCGGCTCGCCAACCGTGATCGCCGACCTCGCCGTCACGGGCACCGACTCCGAGCTGGCGGCGCGCCTGCTCGACCTCGGCCCCGACGGCAAAGAGCGCCTCATCGCCCGCGGCCTCCTCCGCCCGCGCAGTGGTAAAGACGTCGTCTTCCAGCTCCACCCCCAGGGCTACCGCATCGCCGGCGGCCACACCGTCAAGCTGGAGTTGCTGCCCTCGGACGCCCCCTACGCCCGCCCCTCCAACCTGCAGGCGCCGATCACGGTCTCCAACCTCGAGCTGCGCCTGCCGGTTCGCGAGCAGGCCGGGGCCGTCGGCGGGCTGGTCCAGACCCCGGCCGCACCCGGCCGCACCGCCCAGCCTTTGATTAGCACCACCACCCCAATCGGCACCACGAGCCTCGCCGGCCCCCTCCGCGCCACCCGCAAAGCCATCCGCGCCCCGCTCCGCTGCGGCGGCGGCCCCTGCAGAGGCAACCTCGCCATCGCCCGCGGCAAGCAAACCTTCGCCCGTGGCTCCTACTCAATGGCCGACGGAGCACGCCGCTCCACCCAGCTCCGCCTCACCCGCGCCGGCCGCAAAGCCCTCGCCAACCGCCGCCGCACGGGCAACCGCTCCCTCCCAATTCGTCTCCGCCTCAGCGATGCCGGCCGTCCCGCCCCGGTCGAGCTCTTCCGCCGCCTCCACCTCTAACTCAGTCGCGGACCCTCTCAGAGGTCATAGGCGCAGGGACCCACGCCGAATCGTCCTGCATGGGCGCACTCAAGTACGTCTTCGATACTTGATTGCAATCTATATTTGAGCTACATTTACTGCATGCACTCAATTGAACTCTCCGAGCCGATCTATAAGCGCCTACTTCAGAGAGCCATCTCCTTCGAGGACCGGCCGGAGGATGTGATCCTGCGGTTGCTGGAGGACACGGAGGGCTCTGCATCTGCCGTAGATCCGACCTTCCAAGCCAGTCGCCGAGCCGCCCCCGGCTCGGTCCTCCCTGTCGAGGAATATTGGGTCCCGATCCTCGAAGTTCTCGTGGAGGCAGGGGGGCACGCGCCCTCCAACGACGTGATCGATGCCCTAGAGGAGCGCATGAGCAACGTACTCGCCGACCGGGATCGCGAACGCCTGAAATCTGGAGAAATCCGCTGGCGGAACAGGGCCCGGTTTGCCCGCCTGCGGATGAAGGAACGGGGGCTCATCAGCGACACCTCACGCCGCGGCATCTGGGCAATCACTCCCCTTGGCCATCAATACCTGGACATGAGGAAAGAGTCCTCGGATTAAGCCATGCTGCGCACCTCGGACATCTCCGCGACTTCCGAGTTCGAACTCGAGCACATGCGCGAAGACCTTCGGGACCGTCGCTCCTCGAGGTATCGCAGGAACCTCCAGACGACCGCAGTCGCCCTTAGCCAGACCCTGGGGATCCTGCTCTCCGCCGCAGGACTTGCCCACTTCTTCGGGTGGTTGTAGCCCTCCGCTAGCTGACCGCTTCGGCAGGAGCCGGCAGCTTCGCTTCCTGGCGCCGTTCCCACCAGGCCCAGCCGGCCATCACGGCGCCGGCGTAGAGCCAGCCGAGGAGGACGTCGAAGAAGTAGTGCTCGCCGGTCGCCATCAGCGAGAAGCCCATCGCCAGCGGATAAAGCAAGAGGAACGGGCGCAGCCAGCGGCGGCGGACCCTGTTCCAGAGGAAGAGGGCGACGAGGGTGGTGAAGGCGGTGTGCAGTGAGGGCACGGCGGCCACCATGTTGCTGCTCGCCTGGCCCTTGTCGATCAGCGAGGCAGTGCCGATGCTGATCACCTCCCAGCCCCTGCCGCCGCTGCGCTGGATCGGTTCGATCAAGCCCATTTCGCTCGCCATCCAGGGCGGCGCCGCGGGGAAGGCAATGTAGGTGGCGAGGCCGCAGAGGGCCAACGTGACCAGGCGCCGGATGAAGCGCTTGAAGGCGAGCCGGTCACGGACCCAGAACCAGCCGGCGAGGGCGAAGGGAACGATGAAGTAGGAGGTGTAGACGAGGGTAAAGGCGACGTCCCACCAGCTGACGGCGTAGGGGTTGTAGATCCTTTCCTGCAGCCAGACGGTCGGCACCTGACCGCCGAAGACGAACTTGTCGAAGTCGATCATCGGGTGGTAGTGGACCCCGATGCCCATCGAGTCCGCCGTCCCCCGCGTCAGGTCGTAGGCCCAGAGCACGGCGACGATCGGTAACCAGTCGATTCCGATCTGGAGGATTTCCCGCGGCGGCCGCCCGATCGAGGCGCAGGCCAGCGCGCCGCAGATCCAGAGGATCACCAGCTCCCGCTGCGTCGGGATCCCGTGGGCGGCGCTCCAGAGGACCAGCACGAGCAGGTAGAGGCCGAGCGCGTAGGGACGGAGCCGCGCCCAGGAGGCGAAGCGGAATTCGGCGGCGCGATCGGCCGTCGCTTCGGCTGACTTGCCGGTCGGCATCCCGCCCAGCCTAAGCGAAGTTCACCGCTCGTTAGCCTCCGTCGGGATGTCCGCTGATATCGCCCACCCGACCGAGCTGCTGATCGGCGGCGAGCAGGTTGCCGGCAGCGGCGAGCGACTGGCGGTCGAGAACCCGTTCACGACGGAGACGATCGTCGAGCTCGCCGCCGCCTCGCCCGAGCAGATCGACGCCGCCGTCGCCGCCGCTCGCGAGGCCTGGCGCGGCTGGTCGCGGATGACCGCGGGGGAGCGCTGCGAGCTTCTACACGAGGTGGCGCGGCGGCTGCGCGAGGGCGCCGAGGGGCTGGCGCGGACGATGACCGCCGAGGGCGGCAAGCCGCTGATCGAGAACCGCGACGAGCTCGAGTGGACCGCGGCGGCCTTCGACTACTACGCGGAGATCGGCCGCGACAGCGCCGGCCGGGTGATCCCGCCGATCGAGACCAGCCAACTGGCGATGGTGGTCAAGGACCCACTTGGCGTCGTCGGCTGCATCGTCCCCTGGAACTACCCGCTCCTTCTCCTCGCTTGGAAGGTTGCCCCGGCGCTCGCCGCCGGCAACTGCGTCGTCGCCAAGCCCTCGGAGCTGACCCCGCTCAGCACCCTGATGCTGGCGCCGGTCTTCGACCACCTGCCGCCCGGCGTCGTCAACCTCCTCGCCGGCGCCGGCGAGGTCGGCGCCGCGATCGCCTCCCACCCCGACGTCGACTGCGTCGCCTTCACCGGCTCGGTCGCGACCGGCAAGAGGGTCGCCGAAGCCTGCGTGCCGCGGATGGCGCGGATGAACCTGGAGATGGGCGGCAAGGACGCCTTCATCGTCTGCGCCGACCTCGCCCCGCAGCTCGATGTCGCCGCCCGCGGCGGCGCCTGGGCCGCCTTCCTCAACGCCGGCCAGGTCTGCACCAGCGCCGAGCGCTTCTACGTCGCGCAGGAGGTCTACGACGACTACGTCGAGGCCTTCGTCGACCACACCCGCAGCCTCGTTCTCGGCGACCCCTTCGAGGTCGCGACCGACGTCGGCCCGATGGTCTCCGACCCGCAGCGGGCCAAGGTGGTCGCCCAGCTGGAAGACGCGACTGCAGCCGGAGCCGAGGTCCTCGTCGGCGGCGACCGCGGCGGCCAGGAGCGCGGCCACTTCCTGTCTCCCGCGGTCGTCGTCGGCGCCGCCCCCGACAGCGCCCTCCTGCGCGAGGAGACCTTCGGCCCGGTCGCGCCGATCGTCCCCGTCTCCTCCCTCGAGGAGGCGATCGAGCTCGCCAACGGGACCGAGTTCGGCCTCGGCGCCAACGTCTACACGGCGGACCTCGAGAACGCCGTCCGCTGCATGCGCGAGCTCCGTGCCGGCACCGTCTGGATCAACGACCCGCTGACCGACAACGACGCCGGCCCCTTCGGCGGCTTCAAGCAATCGGGATTAGGGCGGGAGCTCGGCCGCGAGGGCCTCGAGGCCTTCCAGGAGACCAAGCACGTCCACATGGAGTCGCGGATCGAGCGCAAGGAATGGTGGTACCCCTACAAGGAGTACGGAGCGAGCTAGGTTCGCTGCTTGCGGGTGATCAACCAGCTCACCAGCGCTGAGAGACCGGTCATCGCCGCGAAGGGCACGGCGCTGACGTCGATCCCGATCACCTTGCTGGCGATCAACAGCAGGACGAGAACCAAGACGGCGATCGCGATCCGGGCGATCCCGACGATCAGCAGCCCGACCGCCTCGGCCCCTCGCGCACGAATGCCCGCAACCACGGCATCGGTCATCTCGGTGCGAATCGGGCGGGCCGGCGGGATCAAAGGGTCAGACCTCTAGCTCCACCTGCTGTCCGAGCACGCGCGCTTCGAGCAGCGCGCCCGCCCCCTTATCGGTGAGGGCGACTTCAGGGCCCTCGCCCTGCTCGAGCAGCTCCCGGTTTTTTAGGTCTTCCACTCTTGCCAGGAGGGCGTCCCTGTCCAAGGGCACCCCCTTTTCCCGGGCGAGCTCGAAGCAAGCATCCAGGTTCCGGATCGGCCCGCTCGCAAAGAGCTCGAGGACTTCCCGCTCCGCCATGTCCATAGCCCCACTGCTGATCAGCTGTTGGACCCTGCCAACGGAGAGGCCGGTGATCTCTCGGGCCTTTTGGCGGGTCATGCCGTCGGCATGCCGGCGCAGCATCGCGGCCCTCTCTTTGGCGGCTAGTTCGAAGCGCCTCTCCGTTTCCCGGAAGCGCCGCTCGGCTGCCGCCACCTCCTGTTCGGCCACGTCCCCTTCGTGCTCGGGGGAGAACAGCTCGTTGAGAATCTGATCCCTTTGTTTCCAGAGCTCGTAGGGGACATGCACCTCCGCGACCGACCCTCCGTCGCGAAGGACCGTTCCCTCCTCCAAGCACCACCCCAGCAGCTCTGGCGCAGCCGCGATCGCCGCTCCCTCCACCACGACCCGCTCGACTTCCCTGTCGCCGTTGATGACGAACTTCGGGGAGAAGCGCTCGGTCAGGGTTACATCGCGAGCCCCAGGGACGGGAATCCAGGTCTCGACATAGCGCCATATGCCAGCCGGATCCCGCACCACCTCCCTCTTTCCCAGGAGGGTCCCAGGCAGCTCCTCATCCCCGAAGAAAAACTTATTCACTCAAGAAGCCCTCTTCTACCAATTCAATTCACTCAGCTGAACGAAAGACTACAACACTCTATGTCAGGAGGAGAATCTAATGAACAGTTTTTCTTGACTATGTTACCTTGCTAAATATTAGTTTTCCCCATGGCAGAGCCTCCTCGCGGGGAGGCGAGGAGGATGAGGACTCCCCAGATGCCACCTGAAAGGTGGCAGGAACCCGCGGCTATTGGCTCAGGCTGCTCGCGTCCGCGGGGCGCGGGCTTCGGCCTCGGGGTCGCTGGCCGCGAAGGCGCCGAGGCCGAGAACGCCGAGGATCAGGTGGAGGAAGTTGTCCTCGGTATTGATCGGGACGAAGCCGAGAATCGACTCGTGGCTGCCGATGATGAAGCCCCAGATCGCGACGACGATGTAGACGGCGCCGAAGGCGAGGGCGTAGGTGCGCGAGGCACGCGGCCCCGACGTGAAGGCGAGCAGGCCGATGACACCGCTGGCGACGTGGATGAGGTTGTGCCAGGCGTTGACGTCGAGGATGCCGAGCACCGCGTCGACGTTGCCGGGGCTGCCGAAGGAGGCGCTGTAGAAGAAGCCGATGATGCCCGCGACCAGCAGCACGGCGCCGATCAGGCCGGCGTAGAGGCTGGCGGGGGTGTAGTTGTCGTACCTGTCGTCGTCGCGCATAGTGGCGGACTACCCCGGCGCGGCCAGGTTCGAAACGCCTTACTTGAGCTGAAAGCTGGCCAGGTCCTGGGCGTAGATCGGGCTGACGACTAGCTCGCCGAGATCGACCGAGTCGGCGACGAAGGTGCCGAGCGTCAACGTTCCAAACGGAGCCCACGGCGCCTGCTTCATCACCGTGCGGTCGAGCGCTGCGTATTCGCGTTCCTGCCGCGGGCCCAGCTGCTGGCGGCCGAGCTCGCGGATCTTGCGGTCGACCGCCGGGTCGGCGAAGTGCGCATAGTTGGTGTTGCCGTTCGGAACGATGCTTTCGCTCGAGAGCTGCGGGCGGAAGAAGTCACTCGGATGTGGGTAGTCGAGGAACCAGTTGTTGAAACCGGTGTCGAGGTTCGGCGTCTCGGCGTTGCCGATCAGGGTGAAGTAGTTCGCCGCTCCGACCACTTTCAGCGTCACGTCGAAGCCGAGTTCCTCGAGGACCTGCTCGTAGTATTCGCCCGCTTCGTCGGTCGGCGGTAGGTCGAGCGTCCAAACCGTCACCTTGCGATCGGCCGGGTCCGCCTTTTCGACCAGCCGCTTCGCCCGCTCGGGTTCGTAGGGGTAGAGCTCGAACCTGCGGTAGCCGGGCATATGCGCCGGCAGCACCTGCTGCGTCCGCCTCAGGGTGCCGGCGAAGATGCGTTCGAGCGCCGCCGGGTTGACGGCGTAGTTGACCGCCCGCCGCACCCGCAGGTCGTCGAACGGCGGCTGCTGCGTGTTCATCCAGAAGTAGTAGACGCTGATCGTCGGGTCCTCGCGGAACTGGGTGCCCTCGAAGCGATCCCGCACGTCCGCGTAGCTTTCCGGTGGCGGCGGGTTCTTCATCCAGTCGACTTCGCCGCGTTCGACCTCTTCGACCTGGGTCGTCGGATTGCTGCGGACCTCGAACTCGATCTTGTCGACGTGCCCGTCGGGGAACTCCGGCAGCGCCGGCCCGTTCGCCTTCGCCCAGTAGGGATTGCGCTCGTATTCCCAGCTGCGGCCGGGACGGACGGCGGTGATCATGTAGGGCCCGGTCGCCGGTGGCGGATGCTGCGTCTGGTCCTCGGCCGGGGTGCTCGGCGGCACCGGCGCCGCGAATGGCAGCGCCAGCACGTAGCTGAAGGTCCCGCTCGGCTCGAGCAGGTGGATGACGATCTTGCCGCTGCCGTCGTCGCTCTCGATGCCGGCGATCCCGCCCTTCTTCGTCTTCGCGAACCGTTCGGCGCCGACGATCCCCATGTAGAAGGAGGAGCCGCCGGAGTTGAGTCGGATCAGCCGTTCGACCGCGAAGCGGAAGTCCAAGGCCCGCACCGGCGAGCCGTCGGAGTACTTGAGGCCCGGCCGCAGGCGCAGCGTGTAGCGGCGCCCACCCTGGTCGATCTTCGGCAGGCTCTCCGCCAGGCCCGGGATCAGCCGGGTGCCGGCGCTGCCGCTCGCGGGCGGGTAGGTCAACAGCGGGATGTAGGTGTCGTGCATCGCCGTCGTCCCTTCCAAGGTGAAGGAGAGCGCCGGGTCCAGGTAGTCGGGAAAGGAGGAGTAGGTCCCGCGCAGCGTTCCGCCGCCACCGGAGCCGTTGTCGCCGGAGCCGCAACCGGCCAGCGCCAAGCACGTCAGCAATGCGATTCCTCTACGAGTGAGCAGTGAGCGGAGCATCCTCATTCCTCGATCGGTCCGTGTTCGGACTGATATTGGCGCAGCGTCTCTTCAGTTGAGTTCCCAGGCATTCGCAACCTACCTCTTAAGGTACTTGCGAAGTCCTCAATCGCCATCTGCAGGATCCCCGCCCGCACCCGCAACGCGTGTGGCCGGTCCTCCTCCGCCGCCTCGTCGGCCAGCTCGGCGAGGAAGGGCAGCAGCCCCGCCAGCGCCCGCTCCTCGTCCTCGGTGCGGAAGTAATGGGTGATCGGGAAGTGGATGACGTCGCGGCGGGTGCGGATCAATTGCTCGGCGAAGCCGGCCAGCATCGTCTCCAGCAGCTCGGGGTCGGCGTCGGCCAGCTTCTCCCCCAGCCGCTCCTCCGTCTTTTTCGCCAGCAGCACCTCGTGGGCGAGGGAGTCGCGGCGGGAGATCGAGCCGTAGATAGAGATCAGCCAGGAGATGCTGGCGGTGAGCAGGCCGAGCCCGAACATCGTCTCCACCGGCCCGAGGATCCGCAGCAGCGAGGAGGCCGGAGAGATGTCGCCGTAGCCGAGGCTGGTGAGGTTGACGAGGGAGACGTAGAGGGCGTCGAGGAAGCCGGAGTGCTCGGCCGGGTCGAGAGCCTGGTCGAAGTTGAAGCCCTCCGGCAGATGGGGCAGGAAGATCAGCGCCCAGCCGAGCGCCAGCAGCGCCGCCCAGGTGGCGACGACGGCGACGTAACCGAGCGGGCCGGCGAGGAGGCCGATCGTGCTCGGCCCGCGCGGCAGCTTCCGCGCCATCCAGGCGACCCCCCGCACCACCCGCCGCGCGACCATCCCGCGGCCGAGCGGGTGGAAGAGCACGTCGAAGATGTCGCGCAGGGCGAGCAGAACCAGGGCGATGCCGAGGACGGTCCAGACGAGATCCACACAAAAGACGCTAACCGAAGCAGCGCAGGGGAGCGGAAGCGGACGACGGCGCCGCCCGCTTCCGCAAAGCTGCCGACTAGCCGCTGACGATGAACAGCGGGTTGGGCGAGGTCACTTCGTATTCGGACGTCCAGCTCGCGGTCGACGAGCAGAGGAAGCCGCCGCCGATCTTGCTGAAGCTGACGTTGCTCGCTTTCGCCTTCGCCGGGTTGCCCCCGGACACGGAGAGCGAGACTTTGCTCGCTTCGTATTCGCAGGTGGTGCCGCCGCAGGTGAATTTCCCAGCCGCGCCTTTCACCGACATCGTGCCGTTGCCGCCGCTGCCGGTAATTTCCGCCGACCAGGGCGTTTTCAACGCCGAGGTGGTGCAGGAGCCGAGGCCCGAGGTGCAGTTTTTCCAGGTCACCGAGCTGATTTCCCCGGTTACCGCACCGGCGCCGCCTTCACTCGTCGTTTTCCCGCTCATCGTCGATTCCGTGCAGGTGATCGTCACGAACCCGGAGCTCATCACCGATTTCGTCCCCGAGACGAGCTGCGTTTTGATCGAGGTGCCTTTCCCGTAGGTATTGCCCACGGGACAGGGTGAGGTGTTGACCGAGCAGAGCTTCGTCGCCGAAGCCGTACCCGCTCCCAAAAAGGCCATCGCCGCCATCGCTCCGATGACGAGCAAGCCGAACATCTTCATGGACTTCATTTGGTGCCTCCCATTTTCTGAAGCCCTGCCTACCGGCGCTCCCACGCACCGGATGTGGCAGGTCTAACAGAAACGGCGCTGTTCCTCAAATAATTTTGAGCAAATGTCGCGCAAGGAGCGCGTTAGGGTTCCTATGCCTTTGCCTCAACGATGTGGATGGCGGCAGCGGCGGGGTCAGCTCCGGCCTCCCCGGCTGCCGGATGCTCGTCGCATCGGTGCAGCCGAACGTCCTTGAAGCCGGCGCAGCGAAGGGCCTCCTCGGGCGTAACCGCGCCGCTGTCGTAGGCATGGACCTGGCCGCGAACGAAGGCGCCGAGAATGTGGGCGAAGGCGCGCTCAAACAGACCGCGGTCGGGTGCTGCAAGTCGTAGGTCCGCCAGATAGACGCCGCGGTCGAACCGGGCGAGCAGCCTCGCCAGGCGCGCCCAGAGCGTCTCGACCGTGTCGGCGTCGAGGTAGGACAGCAACCCCTCCGTCACGATCGCCAACCCCTGTGCCGGATCGAGGCTGTCGGCCAGGGCTTCGAGGCTGCCGGGGCCGCTGTCGCGAAGGACGTCGACCTCGACGACGCGGTGATGGTCACCGAGCGATCCCATCCGCTCCAGCGCCTCGCGCTTGCGCCGAGCCATCGCCGGCAGATCGGCCTCGACGTAGGTGAGCCGATCGCCGTAGCGCTCACTGAAGCGCCATCCCCGGGGCGACATCCCGCAGGCGGCCTCGAGCACCTGGGTGACGCCGTCCTGGATCAGGTCCTCGAGGATCGAGTCGATGATCCGGTGGCGAGCGAGGAGCAGCCCCTCCAAGGTCGGGCCGCGCAACGACTTGCTCGCCGCTAGCGGCAAGGCGAGCGCGCCGTGGAACACCTGTCCCTGCCAAGTCCGCAGTTGTGGATGGGAGAGCCCGTTCCTGACCCAGGTCTCCCCCGTGTAATGGGCGGTCGGCGATACCCCCGCGGATCCTTCGCTCTCGGCCATGGAGTCATTCTCCCTGCCCCGGGCGGCGGCTTCATCCCGGCCTGTGTGCCATCCAGGCTCCCCCCACCTCTCGCATCAGCGCCGGGTACACCACCAGGTAGCGGAACGGTTTGATCAGAGCCATGTAGGCCCGCCCGAAAGCGCCGCGCGGCTTCACGTAGACGGCCATCTGTCCCTGGTAGCGGCCGTCGCCCTTCTCGACCCAGGCCAGGTGGACGACGCCGTGGACGGTCTTGTTGCCGATCTCGGCGGCCGCCTCGCGATCGGTGCGGTAGAGGGGAATGAAGGGAAGCGAGTCGAAGTCGAAGCCGGCAGTGGTGTCTTGTAGGTCGGCGGGAAGGCGCCCGCGCAGGGAGGTTTCGTCGGTGCCGGGGATCGGGAGGCCGGCGTCGCTCTGGTCGGCGGGCGAGGAGATCTCACCGAGGTCGAGCCAGGCGCCGAGACGATCGCGCAGGTTCCAGAGGAAACGGGCCGCTGGGTTGTCCGTCCTCGTCGGGTCCATGGATCCAATGAACTCCAGGAAGACGTCGAAGTCCCCGGCACCGCCTTCGACGGGCAGAGCCCAGACGTCTTCCAGGGTGAAGTCGGGGACGAGCTCGTGGATCCGCAGCGGGCTACGTTCATGCTCGGCCTTCAGCAGCTTCATTTCGTGCCTATCCATACGGTCTCGTATGGAAACCTAGTGGAGCGGCCTCCGATCTGTCAATACGGTGCCGTATAGATTCACCCGATGGCGAAGGTACGCACCCCGCGCGGGGCTTGGATCGAAGCGGCGCTGCGGGCGCTCGCGAGCGGCGGCCCAGAGGCGATCAGGATCGAGGCGCTGGCGGCAAGCCTCGGAGTTTCCAAGGGCGGCTTCTACTGGCACTTCAAGGACCGGGCGGCTCTGCTGGAAGAGATGCTCGACAGCTGGGAGCAACGGGTGGTGGGCGACGTCATCGCCGAGATCGAGAGCGAGCCGGCTGAGCCACGGGACAAGTTGCAGCACCTCTTCGCGCTGGCCTCCTCCGCCTCCGGCTTGATGCCAATCGAGCTGGCGCTGCGGGACTGGGCCCGGCGCGACGAGGGCGTCGCGGCACGGTTGTACCGGGTCGACAACCGGCGCATGGCCTACCTGCGGGAGCTCTTCGCCCCCATCTGCCGCGACGAGGACGAAGCCGAGGCCCGCAGCATCCTCGCCTTCTCGCTCTTCATCGGCAGCAACTTCATCCTCGCCGAGCACCCCGGCAGAAGTCGGGCCCAGGTGCTGCGACTGGCGGACGATTACCTGCTCGGCGAATCCGGGGCTGACGGCGCCGGCTAACTTTCGAGCGATGCCGAAGGTCTCCACGCCCCTCTCGATCCTCGACCTCGCCGCGGTCGGGCGCGAGGAGACGGTGGCCGAAAGCTTCGCCGGCAGCCTCGAGCTGGCGCGGCTGGCGGAGCGCTGCGAGTACCGGCGCATCTGGTACGCCGAGCACCACAACATCTCCTCGATCGCCTCCTCGGCGACCGCGGTCCTGATCGCCCATATCGCCGCCAAGACCGAGACGATCCGGCTCGGCGCCGGCGGAGTGATGCTGCCCAACCACTCGCCGCTGGTGATTGCCGAGCAGTTCGGGACCCTGGAGACGCTGCACCCCGGCCGCATCGACCTCGGCCTCGGGCGAGCGCCGGGAACCGACCAGCGCACCTGGATGGCGCTGCGGCGCGATCCGGGGGCCAGCGACCGCTTCCCCCAGGACGTCGTCGAGCTGCAGAAGTTCCTCGGCGACGAGAGTCCGCTGCCCGGGATCAAAGCGGTCCCCGGCCGCGGCACCCACGTCCCCCTCTACATCCTCGGCTCCTCCCTCTTCGGCGCCGAACTGGCGGCTGAGCTGGGCCTGCCCTACGCCTTCGCCTCCCATTTCGCGCCCCGCTTCCTGCACGAGGCGCTCGAGGTCTACCGCGACGGCTTCAAGCCCTCTCGGCAGCAGCCGGAGCCCTACGTGATCACCGGCGTCGGCGTGATCGCCGCCGACACTTCCGAGAGCGCCGCCGCCCAGCTCGAAGCCGCCCGTCGCGTTCGTGCCCGCGCCCTCTTCGGCCGCGGCCGCAAGCTGAGCGAGGACGACGTCACCGCCCTGCTGGCCTGGCCGCAGGCGGTCGCCGTCGACGAAATGCTCGCCTGCACCGCCGTCGGGGTCGCCGACGAGGTCACCGCCTACCTAGAGAGCTTCGCCGCCGACACCGGCGCCGAGGAGCTGATGACGGTCCACTACTCCGACTCGGTCCCGAACCGCCTACGCTCGGTCGAGCTCACCGCCTCATCCGGATGACCAGTCCTACGAAGAAAGCGACGGCCAGCATGAACGACACCAGTCCCTCCCTGCTGATCGACGAGCGGATCGCGGAGCTCGGCGACTGGCGCGGCGAGACCCTCGCCCGCGTCCGCGGCCTGATCAAGGAGGCCGACCCCGATGTGATCGAGGAGTGGAAATGGCGCAACCCGGTCTGGTCCCACGAGGGGATCATCTGCACCGGCGAGAGCTACAAGGACAAGGTGAAGTTGACCTTCGCCAAGGGCGCCTCCCTCGAGGACCCCAAGGGCCTCTTCAACTCCAGCCTCGGCGGCAACACCCGCCGCGCGATCGACATCGGCGAAGGCGTGGAGATCGACCCGGAGGCGCTGAAGGACCTGATCCGCGAGGCCGCCGCCCTCAACTCTTCGGGGAGCTGAGATGGGCAAGCTGATCGCGACCACCCAGGCAACCCTCGACGGCGTCATCGACCCGGTCGGCGAGTGGGTGCAACCGGACGGAGACCACGGCCACTACTCCTTCGAACGCCAGGCGCAGTCAGGCGGGCTGGTCCTGGGCCGCAAGACCTTCGAGGGCCTGGCCGCCTACTGGCCGAGCAAATCAGGCAAATGGGCGGACATGGTCAACGCGCTGCCGAAGTACGTCGGCTCCGCCACCCTCTCCGGCGACCTGCCGTGGAACGCGACCCTGCTCGAGGGCGACCTCGAGGCCTCGATCCCGAAGCTGAAGGACGAGGTCGACGGCGACCTCTTCATGCACGGCAGCGGCGAGTTCGCCTACGCCCTCGCCGAGAAGGGCCTGGTCGACGAGTTCGAGATCTACCTCAACCCGCTGGTCTGGGGCGAAGCGAACCTCCACGTGCTCGGCGATCGCGGGACGGTCCGGATGAAGCTCGAGGACGTGAAGCGTTTCGACTCCGGCGTGGTCCTCCTCACCTACCTCCCGGACGCATGACGATCGAGCGGATGGACCACGTCGGCATCGTCGTCGACGATCTCGCTGCCGCGATCGAGTTCTTCGTCGAGCTCGGGATGGAGCTGCAGGGAGAAGGGTCCGGCGAGGGCGACCTGGTGGATCGCATCGTCGGCCTCGACGGCGTCGAATCGGACTTCGCCTTCCTGCAGACGCCAGACGGCCAGGGGAAAGTCGAGCTGGTGAAGTTCAACTCGCCGCCTGCCGTGGACGGCAACCCGCAGGCCCCGGTGAACGCGACCGGCCTTCGTCACCTCACCTTCGCCGTCGACGACGTCAAGGCCGTCCTCGCCAGGCTGGAGGCCCGCGGAGCCGAGCTCGTCGGCGAGCTGGTCCGCTACGAGGACATGTACTGGCTCTGCTACGTCCGCGGCCCCGCGGGGATCGTCATCGAGCTGGCCGAGAAGATCGACTGAGCGTCGTGCCGTTCACGCGCAGAAACCTCAAGCAGGACCTGGAGGACGTCGGCTCCAACTTCGACGGCGCCCCGGGCCTGGAGTTCCGCTTGGCGACCAAGGCCCTGGAGCTGGAGCAATCCGGCCTCGGCTACCAGCGCATCCCGCCCAACTACCGCTTCCCTTACGGCCACACGCACGAGAAGCAGGAGGAGGTCTACCTCGTCCTCCGCGGCAGCGGCCGGATGAAGCTCGACGACGAGATCGTGGAGTTGAGGGAATGGGACGCCGTCCGCGTCGCCCCCGGCACTTGGCGAGGCTACGAGGCCGGCCCGGAGGGCCTAGAGATCTTCGTCATCGGCGCCCCCAACCTCGGCGAGGACCCGCGCGACGACGTCGAAGGCCAGCGCGACTGGTGGAGTGACTAAAGCGCCAGGCTATGAACGCAGCTTGATCCTGCGCTCCTCCGGCTCATACTCGTAGCTCTGGATGCTCTCCGACTGGACTAGCGCAATTGCTTCGTCGATGGCGGAGAGGGGGACATCGAACCACTCGTTGGCCTCGGCGACGATCTGGTGATTTTGCTCGAACCAGATGTCGAGGCGGGCGGCGGCGAAGAAACCGTGCAGGATCGCCTCAACCGGCTGGGCAGCTACGGCGGGAAGAGAGTAAGACGCGACCGTCTCAACCGGCGCTCCCAGGAACGTTGCGTCGCTCTTCGAACCGGCGACTCGGTGCTCCACGGTCTGCGTGGTAGAACCGATCTTGTGGACGTTTCCGAACGCGGCGAGCTGCGGGTCGTCGGAGAGCGAGCGAAGGACGTAGAGGTAGCCCATCTTGGTCTCCGTCTCCAAGCCCATCCGCTCCAGCGTTACCTCGCTGGGCTCGGTGACGCGGCGACCGTCCTTATAGAGATTGCTGGCGAGTGACTGCATCAGCAGGTTGGATTCGGTGCCGTTCTCGAAGATGCAGCGGGTGCGGGCGTTCGCCTTGCGGATTCGATCGAGCTCCAGGTCCTCCATCTCGGCGACGTAGAGCAAGACGCCGTTGAGAACGAAGAACTTGCCGGACTCGATCTCGATCGGGTTGCGAAACGGAAGCAGCTTGCGACGTCCATTACGCAGCTCCGCGTGACATGCCTTGAACAGGTGCTCAAATCGATCGAAGTCCTGCGCGGGACGGCGCCGGGCGATCTGCTCGGGCATCGTCTGGGTCTTCGGCACGTGCTCGAGGTCGAAGATGTCTCCGGCACCGTCCAGGAGGCCGAATGGGTCGGCAGCGAGGGCGTCATCGACCGTCTCCGGTGGCGAGTCGGGAATTTGCACTGGCTCCGGCTCGGGCGGAGCTTCCCCGAGCAGACCGAGGTCGTCGGCCCCGCGCAGCGCCGCCGCCTGATCCTCATTCTCACGAATCGCTTGAAGCCGCATCGCCAGCTTCGCCTCCGTCATGTCGGTCGGCGTCCGCTCCGGCTCTCTGCCATTCGCACGGGTGAACTCGGCGATCTCTTCGAAGGCAGCAACCAGTCGATCGTCGGCAGTCAACGGCGCACGCTTGGGGGTGGGCTTGAGAAGGTCGTACTCATCCTCCGCCAGCATCTGCAAAAGCGTCTCGCGGTCTAAGGTCATTGCGGCTGGACGTTCTGCTCACGAACCTCGCGCTGCATATAGAGCAGCGCCTCGGCCATGCGGCGCTCCTGCGGATCATGGGAGCGGATGTCCGGTCTTTGGCCTCCGTGTTCTTTCACGAAGAGGTTGATCTTCGGCCAGAGCAGCTTGGCCTCCTCTCCAGTAATGGCCAGGCGCGTCGTATCGATCGCGTCCTGGATCACCTTCAGCACCTGCTTGGTGACACTCTTGGAGAGAATCTCAAACGCCTTCTGAAAAGGATTGACCTGGTCGATCAGGTCGATGTGCAACTCGTTGATGTTGACGAATTTGCCGGCCATCAGAACGAACTTCCTGTCACCGACCTCCTTGATCTCGCCGTTCTTGACCACTGAGTCGACGACGACGTGCTGGCGAACCTCCTCGACCTCCGCCTCGTCGAGGTTCGGATAGACCTCACGGATGATCTTTGGAATCAGCACCTTGTTCATGACCTCGGGGTCGATGTTGCCCGGCATCGCCTTGAGCATCTGCTGGTCCTGGAGAATCTTGGCCTTGAGGTCGTTGATGTCTGCTTCGACGATGTTCTTCACCCGCTCGGTTGAGGGTTCCTTGAAGCCGCCGATCTTGAGGTCGCCTGGCGACGGGGGCGTCTCGTCTCCGGTGCGCCGAGGCTTGAAGTTGAAATTGGGCGCAAGCACCTGCTCCATCAGCAGCGAGGCAGTGATTGCCTTCAGCATGTTGTTGACCGCCACCTTGACCTCGTCATCTTCAGCGTCGGGTTGGGCGATCAGGTTGGTGAACTGGGCATGCGCCTTGTTGGATGAGTCACGGGTCGCGCGGCCGATGATCTGGATGATCTCCGTCAGCGACCCGCGGTAGCCGATCGTCAACGCGTGCTCGCACCAAGGCCAGTCGAAACCCTCCTTCGCCATGCCCAGGGCGACGATCAGATCGATGTCGTCGACCTCCTCGATCTGGCGCAGGTAGTTGACGATCTTGTCGCGCTCGCGGGGAGCGTCGTTGACGAGGTCGGCGACCCTGATCAGCTTGCCATCGCCACTGCGCTCGATGGTGATGACCCCGGTCTCGGGATCTTGGCTGACGATCTTGCCGATGCTGTCGAGAATCGAGTCGACCTCGGCGACCTTGTCCTTCAGCGACTCGCCTGACCCGACGTGTGGGATGTGGAGGATCGTCTTGCGGTCCGTGTCAAGCACTTCGTGGACGGCATCGGTGTAGCGGCCCTGGTAGAAGTGATAGCCGATCCCGAGGCTTTTGAGGTAGGTGTACCCGTTCAGTTGCTCGTAGTAGTTGTAAGTGATCTTGGTGAACTTCTCCTCGTCATCTGGCAGCAACACGGGGGTGGCGTCACCACGGAAGTAGGAGCCGGTCATGGCAACGATGTGCGCGTCGGTGTTGCGCATCACCGACCGAAGCAGCGCCCCGAGACGGCTGTTCTCGTCAGAGGAGACGTGATGGAACTCGTCGATCGCCAGCAGCGTGCCGTTAAGCGTCTCCTCGTCGATGGCGTCGTGGGCGAAGCGCAGCGTCGCGTGCGTGCAGATCAGCGTCGTATCCGTGCTGGCGAGGAAGTCGATGACTGCCTGGACCTTGCCCTGATCCGAACCAGGCAGACAGAGGTTGTTCTGCTCCTCCACTTCCCAATCGGCGAAGAATCCGTGGTCGGTCAGGTTCGTGCTCGCAAACGATGCTCCGATCGACCGCTCCGGCACCGCGACGATCACCTTCTTCAACCCCTGGTTGAAGAGCTTGTCGAGCGCTAGGAACATCAGCGCCCGCGACTTCCCGGATGCCGGTGGCGCTTTCAGCAGCAGGTATGGGCTGGTTCGGGCTGCGAACGCCTTGCGCTGCATGTCTCGCATCCCAAGCGAGTCGGTCCTGGTGCTCTCGCCCGTTCGCGCGTACGTGACATCGACGAGATTAGGCATCCGCTCTCTCCAACGCTGCCGCAGAATCAGACTCGGCCGTGGTGGCAACCTCATACATGTTGAACAAGATCTCTAGGCGCTCATCATCGGATTGGAATGGCCGCTTCCGGTATATCTGATCAACTGCCGCATCCAAGAACTCGTGGACTTCCCGCAGGTCGTCCGGCATCTTCTCCGGGTCATACAACTGTGCCAGGGTTTTTTCCGAGTACCGCTCTCGGATCGAAAGCACCTCGAACGCCCGCTCCGATAGCAAGTTTCGCGATTTGTCCGGCAACGGGGGGACCGGGAAGGTGTTGTAACAGAGCTTCCCAGAGTAGCTGTACCGCGTCTCAAGCCGCCCACCCACTGATCGGACCCAGGCCATGTGCATTCGCGAGTGCAGCAGCCCAAACAGCCACGCGTCTGCCCCGTAGACGACATAGAGCCGGTTGGACGCAACGCTCGACGAAGTCAGATACCCAAGGGGTATGTAGTCGCGCTTCTCCGAGGAAACGGCTGGGATTACCACAGCATCTCCGTCCCTATGCACGCGATAGTCGAAACGATGCGGTGAGCCGGCTACGGCGGCCGCGGACCGGCCGCGCTTCCCGCGAGCGTCGCGCACCAGGCACAACCGCCGCGCGATCTCAGGAATAGCCGCGGCGCTGCTGGCGTCGTCATCTGGGATCCACAGGCAATACCTCTCTACACCGTCGATCAACTCATTTGATCCGACGTAGCGCTTTATGAACGGCGCCGCTGCAGGCGCCGTTCGCAGGAGCTCTTCCCGTTCCACGGGAGAGAGAAGAAGGTGACCCCCATCGTTCGGTCGACTCCCCTGCGTAATTGGCGGGAAGACTGCACAGAGCGGGCGCGGACGAGCAAAGACAATGGTCTCGCGGGCAGACGGCGCAAGGTAAGCGTTGATGTGGCGAACCAATCGGCGACCCTGGCCTACATAGAGCGCACGCGGCTGAGGAGCCGGCTTGGGAGCAAGCCCTACGACCACACAAGCCACACCCGCTTTCCCTTTCGCGCTGTTGCTCCACTTGAACGACTCGTGCGCAAACGCGATCTCGACGTCGTAGTCAAAGACGCTCGGCCACAGCAACCCAACCTGGTTGCCTTGGCAGACCGAGTTGGTTGAAACGAATCCGAGCTTGGCGCCTGTCGCGTGTACATACTCAGCACCCTTGACGAACCAGATTGAGATGTAGTCCAGGTTGCCGGAGTACCGCTTTGGCCCAAGTGCCTCCACGAGGTCTGCCTTGTTCTCCGGCGACTGCATCTTCCCGCCGCGATATGGGGGATTGCCAAAGACGAAGACCTCGTGATCCGTGGCTGGGCAAACTTCCTCCCATCGAGCAAGGGCCGCGTTGGCGCACACGATGTTGCCCGTATCCCGCAGTGGAATCAAGCGGATGTCCGCGCCGAAGCGCTCTTTGAACTCGACGTTCATCTGGTGTTTGGCGAGCCACAGCGAGAGGATTGCGATCTCGTGGGCGAAATCATCGATCTCGATCCCGTAGAAGTTCTCTAGCTTGATCTTCGAGTCTTCGAACAGCGTCAGCAACGCCCGCGGGTCGACTTCCTGAAGCCGCTCGAGGATCCGGTGCTCCAGCTTGCGCAGCTCCTTGTAGGCGATGACCAAGAAGTTCCCAGAGCCGCAAGCCGGGTCGAAGCATTTGATCGAGGCGATGCGATCGTGCAGCCGGGTCAGTTTGGTCTTGGTGTCCGCGGCGTCGAAGGCCGAGTGCAGCTCGTCCAGAAACAGCGGTCGGATCACTTTCATGATGTTCTCGACCGACGTGTAGTGCATCCCTAGGCTCTCTCGCTGGCCAGGGTGGATGACGGCCTGCATCATCGATCCAAAGATGTCTGGATTGATCTGCGACCAGTCCAGAGTCCCGCAGTCGAGGACGAGGGACCGTGCCTTGGCCGTGAAACTGGGGGCGCTGGAGTGACGTTCGAAGAGCTTGCCGTTCACGAAGCCGAACCCGAGTAGGTGCGAGGGATAGCCGATCCGCTTGCTCTCCTCGGTATTCAAGACGTCGAAGACTTGATCGAGGAGCTCGTGAAGGCTTTTGCCGTCCTCGCGGCTCAGAGACCCGATGGCGTTGGTGAAGCTGCCCTTCGCGAAGACCCCCGTGTCCTCGGCAAAGAAGCAGAACAGGAGTCGCGAGAAGAAGACGTTCAGCTCGTGGATCTGCTCCTCGGTTTCGACCTCGTTGTGCTTGACGATCTCGTCATAGAGCCTCGCCATCTTCTCGGCGGCTTTGATGTCAGCCAGGTTCTGGTTCTCGATCTGGGTCTTCTCGATCCCGGCCCAGGGGAGGAAGAAAGCCACGTGGTTTTGGAGCTCCTCGACCTCGACGTCAAGGGCGTCGCCGGTCTTCAAATCCGCGGCGACGAGCCTTGACCTGTTGCGAGCGATCGCGAAGCGCGGCCGCTCGCGACGAACCCGCTCCTCCGCCTTGGCGGCATCAACCAAGGCGTAGAGCTCCTCGTCGGAGCAGTCGAACGACCGGAAATAGACCTTGTCCCTCCACAGGTACTCGCCCTCCTGCTCCGACCTGTTGTAGGACCCGGTACGCAGGCGGGTGATCGATGCCTTCGGGATGCCGTAGGCGCGCAGCAACTCGAAGAGAAATTCGCCCCCTTCAAGGGCCTTCACCGCCGCAACTCGCCCCTCAATCTCCCGGAGGTTCATATCGATCTCCAAGCGGCCATGGGTGACGAAACCTTATTTCGGAATCCCGATGGCTCCCCAAGCTACGTGGCGATGTTGTCGATCCGGTGGGCGCCACCGGGGCCAGCGATAGGGCATCCCCGTAGGGCCTTCGAGCCGAATACGTCCCGGTTCGAGCCATCGATCTGTCCTAGCCTCGCTGTGGTGACGAAGGACAGTGGAGAGCGGCGGGGTGAGCGAAGCGTCCGTGAAACTGGGGGCTTGCTGGCTCTCATGACCTGGCTTTTCTGGGTGGTCTCGGCAATGGGCCAGACCGAAATCGCCGGGGCCGCCCAGCTGCGGCGGGATCGGGGCTTCGGCGACGACGGGGTCGTTCGGGCGAGCTTTGGCCCGACCTTCGAGGAAGGCCTGAGCTTCACCGCGCCGTCACTCCAGCCGGATGGCTCGGTTACGGCGCTGGGACAACGAGGCGGGTCGAGGCGGTCGCACGTACTTTCGAGCCTGGTTCGTTTCTCCCCAAGCGGCGAGTCGAAGCGGATCCGAAGCTTTCCGCACACCACCGTGGCGATCGCCCGTGACGCCACGGGGGGCTGGGTGCGGATCCCCAGTTTGGGAGGGATCAGCGAACGCGTCGAACGCCTCGAACCCGACGGACAGGTCGATCGCAGCTTCGGGCATCCGCTCGGGAAGCGAGGCTGGGCCAGTGACCGGGCGGGCTTTCAGATCGACACGCTCCTGCCACTTCCCTCGGGCGAGGTCCTCGTCGCCGGCGGCGAAAATGTCGCGCGCTTTCGCGGCGACGGCAGCCTCGATACGGAATTCGGCAGGGAAGGGCCGGGGTCCGAAGGCCGGACCTATGCCTCGCTGGGGAGGGCCGTCCCAGGCCTGAGCGGAGAAGTAATCGCGCTGCTGGCGGCAGGCGAAGGCCGCACGGTCGTCGTCACGAGCAAGCCCGAGTCTCAGGGGGAAGGGGGGGCGCACTCCCACGTGCTGGTGCTCGATCGCTCCGGGCAGCTCGACCCGGACTTCCAGACGGCGGTCCTCAACGAGGAGGTCATCGCCGCGCAGCCGCGCGCCGACGGCGGGGTCGTCCTTCTCGGGGCCAGGAAGACTGCCTCCGTCGCCGGGGTCCGCTGGATCTCGGGGGCCGACATCTTCGTCGCCGAGCTCGACCGGGGGGGCCGGCTCGACCCGGGGTTCGGCGGCGGCGGTGTTCTCCAACTCCACATCGGGACGATCGACGAACCGCGCTCGCTGCTCGTTCTGGCGGACGGTTCGATCGCGATCGGCGGCTCGGTCGTCGACGCCGCCCACCGATGCCGGCTCCGCTTCGGGATATGCGACAAGCTCCCCTTCGTCGCCCGCCTGACGCCGCACGGCTCGCTCGATCGCGGGTTCGGATCAGCCGGCGTGCGCCGGCTCGGCGAGCTCCCCGGGACCTACTCGTCGCTCCCGCCCGAAGGTGTTCTCGGGCTGACGGAGACGACGGCCGGGGGTCTGATCGCCGCTGGCGGATCCGGCCCGGACGCTTTCGTCGTCCGCCTGACCCCGCGGGGGAGGCCTGACAGCCGGTTCGGAAAGGAGGGGGTCGCGCGCGAACGCCTCCGGCACCGCTCCGAAACGACCGTGCACTCGATGGCATTCGATTCCCGGGGGCGCCTGCTCGTCGCCGGGCTGACGAACGCCGGCGCGGCGGAATCGAACCGCAGCACCGTCTTTCGGTTCCTCCCGAACGGCCGCCGCGACCGAAGCTTCGGCGGCGGGCGCGGCTTCGCGCAGCTTCGTGACGAAGGAGAAGCGCTCGAACTGGCGCCTGATCGCCACGGCGGTACCTACGTCCTGAGCCGCGGGTTCGGGGACGAAATGTGGATCGCGCATCTCCGAAGGAACGGCGCCTTGGACCGGCGCTTCGGCACCGGAGGCTTCGTCGAACTGCAGCTCTCGGCGCAGGGCTCCACGGAAGCCGAAGGCAGCTCTGTTCGGCTGCATCATCTCTTCGCCCGGCTCCCCGGCGGCGGCCTGATCGTCGTCGGTCGATCCTCAAAGCGCGGGCGGGAGGGCTTGCTCGAGGTGAGGCGGCTCTCCGCAAGAGGGCATGCTGTTCGGTCCTTCGGAGACGACGGCGTCCTTGTCCTTGGCGGGCCGCGTCTCGAGTCGCTGCTGGCCACCGATACGGAGATCAGCCGCGACGGCGACATCATGATCACGGGAGCGCTGCCGAAGCCCCCTCGCGAGGACGACGGTGGCGAACTCTGGGCCCGTCGCCTCGCCGTCGTCAAGATCCTCCCGGAGGGCCGGCTGGATCACCGCTTCGGCCACGGTGGAGTCGCCACGCCGCGGGTCCGCGGCGCCACCCGCGCCCGCACGGTCCTCGAGGCCGACGACGGATCGCTCCTCCTCGCGGCCCAGCACTGGTCCTACGCCCCCACCTACCCGAAGCTCAGGCCGCTGCTCCTCCGCCTCGATCGAGACGGCCGCCTCGAGAAGCGGTTCGGGGCAGCGCCGACGCGGGGCGAAGAGCGCTATGAAGCCGCGGCCCACGCCAAGCGGATGCGTCAGTTGATCGTCGCTGGCAAAGAGGTGCTCCTGGTCTCCGAAGACCTCCCCTCGCTTCTCGCCTATGACCTCGATGGTCGCTGTGAGGGCTACCTTCCGCTCTCGCGCAGAGGAGGCGTGAGGACGACGGCGGCAGCGGCGGCGGGTCGGGAGGTGATCGTCGCCACGCACCCATTTTTCTCCACGGGTTTCGGGATTGTGCTCCGCGCCTTTCGTGCGCGTTGAGCAATCCGGAGAGGGATCCTCCTTCGAATGATGGTCGGGCGATAGTTCTCGCAGGCGGAGAGCCATTCCAGAAGTCTTCCCCTGAAAAGAAAAGCGCGCCCGACAGGCTTCGAACCTGTGACCTTCGGGTTATGACCCGAACTTTGGGATCGGCTGGACTACGTGGAGCTTGGTTTCAACCGGAATCGCGATATCGAACTACGTGGAGATCGGCTGGGATCTGTGGGGCATGTTGCCCCATTTGTTGCCCCAGTAACGGGCCGCGAGTGCAATGGGGCCTTCCCGAGTGGCCTCTACGACGACCTGCCTGCGACCGGCGCGAGCTTCCCAGCCCCTCCCGTCCTCCCAATCGGGGAGGTGCCCGCGACCCTCGGGTTCCCACTCGGACGGTCCGCTTTGAGCCCGGAACTTTGAGATTCGCTGGTCGCGTGTAGCGCAGTCTTGCGCGGTTTCCGCTAGATCGAGCTACGCGAGATCGGCTGAAATCCGAAGGGGCGTCGCCCATTCCTCGCCCCAGACCCTTCCGACCCACAGACGTTAAACGCGCGCATAGCGGCACCGAGCTCAGGCGAAACCGCCTTGGCGACCCTAGTCCCGAGCACGACCAAGGGCCAATAGAACTGCTTCCACCGCCCCTTCCACTGACTCGTGCTCCCAGACTCGCACCACAGTCCATCCAGCATCTCGCAGTGCCTCGTTATTTCGCACATCACGTTCGGCATTACGGCTGAGCTTTGCTTGCCAGTAGTCGGTGTTGGACCTGGGAATGTGGCCGTGGAGCGGGCAGCTATGCCAGTAGCAGCCGTCAATAAAGACCGCCACGTACTGGCGCGGGAACGCGATGTCCGTACGAACGCCGCGCGGACCGCCGATCCGGATATGCAGATCCTTGCGAAATCGCAATCCCAGTCGATGCAGCGCCGATCGGACCGCTACCTCCGGAGCCGTATCGCGAGAACGATTGCCCCGCATGACGGCCCTAACGGCCTCCGGGGTGTCGGCGAAACTAGGCCTGATCACGGCGTTCACACCGAAAGCATGTCAAAAAGTGTCGACTTTGCAACGTCATTCGCACGCACTATGCTCAGCCAATGGATAGGCAGGCTGTGGTCGAGGGCGTTGCGCAGGAGGTTCTCCGCTTTGCCGCAAACCGACGGAAAAAGCTGGAAGCCCTACAGCACTCGACGATGGCCGAGAACCCCTTCCTAAATCCGCTGATCATGGAGATGAATGGCTATGAGACCCTCGCCGATCTAGCTGATTTCGTTATCGGTGGTCACCTCTCAGAGGGCCATGCCACCGGCTTTGGGAAGCTTGTTGACGAGAGGATTGTGCCTCATGTCTTTGGGACCATAAAGCTCACGAAATCCTTTCGTAAACAAAATAACCCCTACGACGCCCCAATGTTTGGGGTAATCGATCACCTACGCCCCAAGCCAGATGGAACTCAGGATCTTCTGCCCCTGAAGGCTGGGCGATGGAGCATTCAGCTCGGTCAAGCGTTGAACATGAACCACAGTTTCGCCCGCTTGCTGGACGAGAGGGAAGCGGGCTTCATTAATTTTGATCGCATTGTCATCGGTGTTCTCTATGGAACTGCCGGCAAGCTAACGGATAAGTTTCAGATTGCCCGAGGGGTCGGGCCACATGACGTAATCGATATCCAACAGCATGTAGACATTCGAGCTGGCCGAGAGTTCTGGTCGTGGCTCAACGAAGACATCGATGAGACCCAAGAGTGGGTCATGGATGGTTTCCTTCTAGGCATTCGCACCTCTAGGGAACAGCTTGGGCCCGCGGCTGATCTGATTGGTGCCTATGCAAGATCCTACGAGGCGAAGCTTTCTCATCACGTCAAAGGAGACGGCTCAATTGATTGGCATGGGCTGCTTCGCGAAATTAACGGCTAGCTTGATTGAGCAACAGCCCGTGATTCTGGCTGAACGTAACTATGACTGCCGGCAAGAGCCTTTCCATCGCGCCACCAGCTTCGAGTCCGCACATGCGGACGCAACTGCCTAACCCGGCTAGGGCTCATTGCGCCTTTCTTGGCAGGCGAACATGTATCAATCTGGCCTAAAAGATTGCGGGCTACCTCCCCGGCGACTTTCCCCAAGCGCACCGGAACCGCATTGCCAATTTGCCTCATCTTCTCAGTTGGGGTACCAACAAACCGCCACTCACGCGGGAACTCCATGACGGCGGCGCACTCACCCACAGTCAGCGCTCGCAACTCCGTAGGATGACACATGCTAGTAGCGGCATGATTTGGCATCGTCTGGATGGTTGGACACGGAAAGTCAAATGAAAGCTTGCGCCAAGTCGAACTGCGACCGCCTTTAAGGTAATACTGCTTTCCCATCGCTTCTTTCTGTACGTCCTCAGGCAAGCTTCGCCAATTCCCTCCGGCCGGAACCATCGAAAGGTACCTGAGCTTTCTCTCACTGAAGTTCATGATGCTCGGGTCGGGATCAACAAAGTCACCAGAGATCGCATCCCCAAGAGTTGAGAACGGGGGAAGTCCATCTTGAGGCCGGTTGCTGAACTGAGGCTCTGGAAAGTCGGCCTCCAGGTTGAAGCGATTCCCAACACAGATCACTCTCTCTCGCAGCTGAGGAGCCCCATAGTTGACGGCGTTAACCACAAAACAGTCGAGGCGATAGCCGACTTTCTCGAAGCACTGAATAAGGTGCTTTAGCAGCGTTCCATTCTCTGCCCCTGGAGTGATGGGCATGGAGTGCAGTCCCCGCACGTTCTCCATGAGAAAGATTTTGGGTTGTAGTTCGTCTACGAGTCTGACGAACTCAAAGACGAGCCGGCCACGATGGTCCTTAAGCCCCTTACGGCGCCCAAAGACACTGAAGGCCTGGCATGGAGGGCCACCAGCTAGCAGGGAAAGATCGTGCAGATCTGAAGCAGCTGCCTCTTCAAAATCTTCACGAGAAAGATTCTCGATGCTTTCCGTCAACAAGGGAATACCAGGGCGATTGGTTCTTATGGTTTCGACGCAGGCGCTGTCAATCTCATTGCAGACCACTGGATCGAACCCGACCTGCTCTAAGCCAAGGTCGAGACCCATCGCGCCCGTGAAGAGCGAGACATATGGGATTGACCTGCCAGCGGCCTTTTTTCTAGAGCCCACGGGGCAGATCCTAGGAGGTACGGCCGACGCTGATTTGGGGCAGGGTTCCTCTGCGAGCCGGCACAGATAAGGACCATCCGACAGCCTGGGCGGAACGGGCATGGCACGGGATCGTCCCGAACCTTCCTGCTCCGACGGCGAGACCATCCCGATCAACCCTCGGCGCAAGCGTCAAATCAACCTCTCTCGAAGCTCACGTTGCCCCAGGCGTTGCCCCATGGGCGATTCTAAATCCCTTGTCTGCGCCCCAGAAAACACAAAACCCCCGCAAATGCGGGGCTGTCGTGAAATAGCGGGGGCGGGATTCGAACCCGCGACCTTCGGGTTATGAGCCCGATCCAGAGGCCCGAATGACTACGTGGGGCACGGTTTCAAGCGGTTTTCGCGAGATCGAACTACGTGGAGATCGGCTGGGATCTGTGGAAGTTCTTGCCCCATTTCTTGCCCCAGAAGGGCAAGAACGGAAGGTAGGGGTCACCCGCCTTTACAAGACGCAGGCATTCGCCGCTTGCCTGCCGAGACCAATCTGTTCAGGATCTTGAGCAGGGGTCGCAACTCGCGGATCACCTCTCTTGGTTCCCGCTGCGGCAGCGCGATCCGCACCTTCCCACCGGGGGCTTTGACTACGTGGGTGATCAGATCGGCAGAGCCTTTGGGCGCAGGGTAGCTGCCCGCGTTGGCACGAAGGCGGGCGCCCCTTAACGCCGCTCGCAGGCCGCTCCATGCTTTCTGGCGAACGTCGAACCTCGCCGCGCAGCTTCCCAATCTCACTCTCGCCTGGCGGTTCTTGAAGACGACGAGCGAAGGCCGGAGACCACCAATCCCGCCTTCCTGGCGATAGGAGATCAGGCGCCGCGACGGGGCCGGGAGTGGCAGGGTTTTCGATGGGGGCTCGATCGTGTAGACGACGTTCGCGCTGCCGGTCAGCCCGTCTTTGGAAGTCGCCGTCACCGTGAAGGCGTGCCGACCTACCGTTGCAGTGTCGAGAGGCGCCCCGGAGGGACGTCCATCCTGGTCAACGCAGGAGGCGATCCCCAAACCCCCGGCTCCGTTGGCGCAGGTAAAGCTGGTGGCTACCGCCTGTCCCCGCGTGTAGGTCGCGCCGTCGACCGGGATCGCGACAGAGGCCGTTGGCGGCGCTTGCACCGTCAGCGTGAAGCCTTGTTCGGCGTCGGGCAGAGCGCCGTTCGAGGCTTTGATCGTGATCGGATAGCTTCCGCCCGTCCCGGCTGCTGGCGTGCCCGACAGGCGCGCAGTTCCATCGCCGTTGTCGACGAAGGTCACGCCGCTGGGCAGAGCTCCAATCAGCGACAGAGTGGGCATCGGCAGGCCAGTCGCGGTGACAGTGAAGGTCCCCGACCTGCCGACCTGCAAGGTCGCCGCAGCCGCGCTGGTGATAGCCGGCGCGACAGGCGGGTCCTGCAGCTCGAACGCCCCCACGTCGCAGACGCTCTTGCCGTTGTCAGGCCGCGGCTCGCCTCGCTGATCGACTTTGGTGGGGCATTTAGCCACCGGCACCGCGTCGACCGCTGGGCTCGACGGCGGCAGGGCTTGCGTCTCGGTCGGGCCGCCGCTGTCAGCAAGGGGTTCCAGCAAGGGGTCAGCGGAGGGCAGATCGAACCCGCAACTCGTATCGCTCGGGGAGGGTCCCTCGAGGCTGTAGCTGGACACGACCGCCGGGGCGTCGCAGTTCGCCGCCCCGGAATTCCCCGAGACGATCGTCGCTTTCGCGGTGACGGAGCCTTCTTGACCGATCACGTCGGCAGCGGTGTCGATCCCGGCGCCAGCACCGCCGCTACCGACCGTATTGCTGCTGATCGTGACACCCGCCAGGCTCATCGACATACCGCTTACCGCGACCGCGCCACCCCTCCCACTCACGCCACTGCCGCCCGCGCCATTCCCGACCAGCGTGCTGTTGGTGAGGTAGGCCGACCGGCCCGACACCGAATCAGCGTCGATCGCGCCGCCGACACCTCCGCCGCCCTGCCCACCAGCGGTGTTTTCGGCGAAGGTGCTGCCGGAAACGGTCAGGGGGCTGACGTTGTTGAAGTTGCGGATCGCACCTCCGAAGCCGAAGGCCCCTTCCCCGCTCCCACCCTGCCCGCCCGCGGCGTTGCCAGTGAAGGTGCTGTCGGCGACCGTCAGCGAGCTGAAACTGTTGATGGCGCCCCCAGCGCCGGCACCGCTGCCGGTGCCCACGCCGCTCCGACCACCAGCAACGTTATCCGTAAACGTGCTATTGGCGACTGTCACTGGCCCGGTTCCACTTTCGCCTTTGATCGCGCCGCCCTCACCGCGACCGCTGAGACTGCCGCTGCCGCCATCGCCTCCTGCTTTGTTGGCGACGAAGATGCTGTCGGAGACTGAAGTCGACGATGCGAACTCGGACACAAAGAGCGCGCCGCCGAGGCCACCCCCGCTACCGGCTGCTGGCCCGCCGACACCGCCGACACCCCCGGCCCCGCCGGCCCCGCCGGCCCCGCCGGCGCTATTTTCTTTGAAGCTCGTGCGAGAAACGGTCACCGGGCCTTCGCTGCCGTGTTCGGCTGCCCCACCAAAGCCGATGCCGCTTTCCGGCCCCTCGCCGCCCGCTCCGCCAGCCGCATTGGCGCTGAAGCTGCTTTCAACGATCTCCAGCGACGGAGACTGTCCGGACGGCCGCGAGACATAGATCGCTCCGCCGATACCGAGGCCGCTCCACCTCCCGCTGCCCCCCGCCCCGCCCGCGGTATTGCTCGTGAACTCAGAACCCGACACCTTCAGTGCGAGGCCGCCGGACTTCTGGATCGCGCCACCGGCGCCGCTTCCGCTCTGCACACCACCACCGCCGTTGCCGCCGGTGGTGTTTTCGACAAAACTGCTCTCCACGACCGTGAGTGACTCTCCAGCGTCCCAGATCGCCCCCCCGGAGCCGAGGCCGCTTCCCCATCCCGTACCGCCAAGCCCACCGGCGACGTTGGCGCTGAAGCTGCTTTCGGAAATCGAGGTTGGGCCGGAGGCCGGGGAGACGTAGATCGCACCACCGTGGCCCTGGTTGCTGTCATCGACGCTACCTCCCGCTCCGCCGGCCGTGTTGCCGGCGAACGTACAGCCGGACACCGTCAGCGAACCAGCGCTTTCGGTGTAGATCGCGCCTCCTTCCCTGGGCGCGGCACCGTCGGCGAGCGTCAGACCAGAAATCGAGAGATCGCCGCTGCTGACCGTGAAGATCCGGCTGCCGTGATTGGCGTCGATCACGACCTCGGCAGCTCCCGGCCCTTCGATCGTGAGGCCCTTGTCGATTGCGATGGCGCCCGAAGTTAGGGCGATCGTCTGACCCTTGAGGCTCGTATCGAAGGTGACGGTGTCACCAGCGCCTGCCGCAGCGATTACCGCTCGAAGCGATCCCGGCCCCGAGTCGCTGGCGCTCGTGACCATGACCGTCCCCGCCCGTGCGCTGGCCACCAAGCCCGACAGGCAGATCGCCGCCACCATCGCTGCGAGCATCAGGCTCACCCGCCAAGGCGTGTAGCGTCGGCGGCCGCGCGCCTGTTCCGCCGTCATCAGTTTCCCGGCCCCTGCGAACCCATCGGTCAGATAATGGCAAACACGGGCGTCTGTGCAACGATTTGACTACGCAAGTCCAGTATCGAGTCTTCGCGCGCAGCGACTCAGGACACCGGTTTCCAGGGACCGACCGCCCCTTCAACTGCAGTTGCCGCTTCCCATCGCACTCCAACGGAGGGATGGAAGCGACCTTCGGGTTCCTACAAGGACGGTCCGATTATGAGCCCGATCCAGAGGCCCGAATGACTACGTGGGGCACGGTTTCAAGCGGTTTTCGCGAGATCGAGATCGGCTGGGATCGGCTGGAGTCTGTGGGGCTGCTTGCCCCATTTCTTGCCCCAGGAGCTTGCCGATCTCGGTCTCCGAGCCCGTCTGCCCGACCCGCACGCGAATCGTGACCGCCGAGCCGGCGGCCCCTGTTCGGATGAGCGCCAAAGATGCAGCTATGGACGTGCCCTGAGCAGGCTCAGGGTTCGGGGCTCCCTGGTGACGCATAGCCGCCCCATTCGATCCGCGGCCCTGGGTGAGGAGAGTCATCGACCAGTTGCTGGCCGATTTCCTTTCCGCTTGCATCGAGGGCGATCACTTCGGTTGGTCCGCGGCTTGGCTCAGCGAGCAAGACGAAGCCGCCATCGACCCCAGAAACCCGGAGCGGCGGCCCGGAGGTGTAGGTGAGTTCGACAGTGCTCACCGATTGAGCCGCGATTCCGAACAGTGGGACGTGGCCCTGAGAGTCGGCGTGCTGCATCGCCCCTGGACCGAGGACATACAACGGGGCGTCGCCGAGTTCCGCCGCGCTTTCGAAGCCCATGCCGAAACCGGTGTCGCCGAGGTCAAAACTCAGGCCGCCGGAGGGGCCGATATAGGAATAGAGCTTGTAGCCGCCGGCTTCGGCGATCACCCGCGGTTCCTTGGTGATGCCGTGTTCGTAGAAGTATTCGGGCGCTGCTTCACCCGAGCTCAGAGAGCTGCCAGGAGCGTCGGCGGAGTCGCCGCCTAGCCAGCCGGCGAAATTGCCGCCGACGCTTCCCCCCGTCTCTTCGATCGCCGCTCGGGTGACCGGCACCGAGTAAAGGGTGGCACCAAGAAGCGCCAGCGCCGCAAGCGCCTGCAGGGCGAAGCGTGGCCGCGCGGGTGCCAGGGCGAAACGCCGCGATGGCTGCTTCCTTCGGCTCGCTTGTGCGACCACGCGGGCTACGAGGTCCTCATCCGGCTCCATATCCCGAACCGGAGTGAAGGCTGCTCTAGCGAGAGCCTCATCATCATGGGAGAGCATGGTCAACCTTCCTTTAGGTCGAGCGTAAGCGCGACGAGTTGGTGATCCGCACGAAGCGATTTGCGGCCGCGAGATAAAAGAGCGTGGACGGTCCCCACCTGGCAGCCGAGGGCGGCGGCGATCTCGGCATCGGGGAGGTCGTGGACGTAGCGAAGCGCAAGCGCTATGCGTTGTCTTGCCGGCAGTCGTGAGAGGGCTTCGACCAGCGTGTGCCGCGCGGCGAGCGTGGAGTCGATGTCGCTGTCTGGGGTCGCCCCAGGGAGGTCTTCGTCCAGGAGCGCGAGCGGCGTCTCGATTTCCCGGGTGCTTCGCTCCTTCTTCAACCGGCGCATTGCGTGACGCACGACTATGCGATGCACCCAGGCATCGAAGGCTTCGGGGTCGCGGAGCTTTCCCAGCGAGTCCAGGGCGTCTACGGCAACCTCCTGGGCGACGTCCGCGGCGTCCTCCCGACTTCGCATCAAGGCAGATGCGGTACGCAGGGACAGGCGAAGCGCACGGCGGGCCAGCGGCTCGGCCGCGTCGCCATCGCCCGCACGAAAGCGCCGCACCTCGTGGGCGACGAGTTCCCGTGTTTCGCTTGGGTCAGCGTCCATCTATTGCTCTAGTGGCGGAAAGACTGAGAAACCTTGCAAGGCTGGCAAGAATGTTCAGCGCGCTTGAGCAGTGTGGCGGGCCTCTCGACGCCTCGTGCGATCTCTGAACGGCGGCTTTCTGGGCCATCCCGTCATAGGGCTTTCGCTGTCCGAGCTCGATCAGGGCGATCGCCTATCGCGACAGCGAGGCTCGTGCGCCCAACTCGGTTTGGCTGAGCTCGGCACGCCGACGGCAGCACAGCGTGATCTCAGCTCCCATAGCGCAGTTCAAACACGATTTCGCGCACGCCCCGCGAGCTGCAGCCTCAACTCTGACTATTCGCCGGAGGCGGCCGGCCGGCTCGACTCGGCTTCGAAAGCCGAGTCGAAGCAACGAAACCGCGTTCGTTCCTGCAGGCACGCGAGCTGCAATCGCATCGCTTCGGCTTCCGTGATCGTCTTCCCTCGATAGAGGTAGGTGCTCGAGGTCGGAACCGTCGGCGCGAACCCTGCCGGGTCGCCCTGGGCCCGAGCCTCCGCTCGGGACCTCGGCGAATGGCTCGGGCGTGCTCGGCCGCCGATTCGCGCCCGTTCCCGCCCGGTTTCGTCGTAGCCGACGATCTCGATTCGGCCAAGATAGGGGACGACGACGGCGAAGAACCGACCGGCCAGACCCGCCTGCCGATCAGTGGCGCTTTCCGTGCGCTCGCCCCTTTCGCCGAGGACGCTGATGCGGGCGATCTCATCGGAAACCAGCCCGTAGACCACGCGTTCGTCGGACCCTTCCGCCAGTGGATCGGCGACGAGCAGCCCGAACGGCTGCGATGAGGTGGGGGCGTCTCCGCAGCCATAGGAGGGGCCCCGGTCCTCAAGGCGCAGTTGCAGGCACACCTCTCCGGCAGAGGGGGGGATGCCGGCAAGGTCGGAGATCGAGACGGGCTCGACCCTGTAGGTCCCGCGGTCGGTTTCGCCTTCGGCGATCGGGAGGAGTCCGGTCGCCGCCGCGGCGCCCGCTGCGAGCACCAGAGCAGCCACGGCGGCGGCGAGGAACCACCGTCGCCGGACCCGGCGACGCGGTGCGGCACCGCGCCGCGCGGCGCGGACCAAGAGCTGCTCCAAGCCCGGCAGGACGGCCGGTTCGGGCAGACGAGGGTCGGTCTTGCCGGTCATGGCTGCTCCTTCCCTTGAAGATCACGGCGCAGCGAATGCAGGGCGCGCGAGACGCGCTGGCGGACGACCGCCTGCGAGCACTCGAGGTCTTCGGCGATCTCTCCGTAGTCGCGTTCTTCGAGGACACGCGAGCGGACCGCCTCTGCCTGGTCGGGGGGCAGTCGTCCCAGCAAGTCGTTGATCACCTCTGTCTGGCGCGCTGCGCCGGCCAGCTCCTCGACCCGCTCGATCGCCTCGTCGGTGAGGACGAGGGGTTCGGCGGATATGCGCTGCCGCGCCCCTTCCTCAACCCGGCCGCGGGCGCGGCTGGCGGCTAGCTTGTTCTTGGCGATTCCGTAGAGCCAGGCGACCGCCGGCGTCTTCCCCGGCTTGAACCGCCGTGAGGAACCGAGGGCGGCAGCGAAGGTCTCGGCGGTGAGATCGGCTGCGACCTCCGCCGAGCCCGTGTGGCGAAGGTAGTAGACGAGCATTGCTCGCTCGTGGCGACGGTAGAACGCCCCGAAGGCCTCCGGATCGCGGCGCGTGGCCTCCAGCAGGTCCTCGTCGGTGCGGTTTTCGAAGGGTTCCACTACCTGTTCCTCTGTCGTGGGCAAAATCTGTGACAGACCGGAGCGCGAGCAGCGCGCCTACCGGCCGGCAGCTCGGGTCGACCCGCCCCTCAGCCGTCGCGGCCGAGAACTTCAAGGCATTCCTCGCGGCCTTGGCGGGGCATCTCCGGGTTCTGCTTCAAAGCCGACCGGCAGGAGAACTTTGCCGCTTGGACCAGATTGGGTATTTCCGATTTCGCGTGGCCGAGCACCTGCCCGTCAGCGCCTCGGGCGGTCACCTCAACACTGCCGCCTCGCGCGGCCCGGTCGAAGAAGCCGACGAAGAAGCTGAAGGGAGGCCCGAGGTGGAAACGGTGGCGGAGGTCGGCGGGGACCGGGCGCAGCTGGACCGCAACCGGGCGACCGTTCACCTCGGCCTCCATAGCGGTTACGGCGGGGCCGACTCGACCCGTGACGTGGAAGAGTTCCTCCGCCAGGCGCAGGTCGCCTTCAGCTCGGTAGGCGTGGTCGTAGCCGCCGCCCACCCCGTTCCAGCTGAATTCACGGCCCGCCGGCAGGACGCCGCAGCCCTGGCCCGACAGGCTGCGCCGTTGGGTCAGGTCGAGCTGGAAACAGGGACCATGGGGACGGGTCGGGCGATGCGGCGGCGATTCCGGCTCGCTGAGGATGAATTCCCAGCGACTTCGCTCTTCGCCGGTGACCGGGCCGACGATGAGGACGAATTTGTCCCCATGCCATCCGCCGGGCCCGCCAAGCCCCCAGCTTTCGTTCAGCTGGCGCAACGCCGGCGGGCCGCCCGGCTCGCCGGGACCGCTGAGACCGATCTGCTCGCCGACCCAGTTGGCGACGGCACGACCCGGGGCGGTGAAGGCAACCACTGCGGCAAGCGTCGCCAGCGAGGCGAGGGCGACCAGCATCACCGCCGACAGGTGCGACCTGCGCGGGCGGGACACCGCATCCGGCAACGGCTCTCCCGCTACCGCGTCGTGCAGAGCGACGCGGTCCCTCCCGATCGCTGAGCTCCTCTGACCGGGCGGGACGGGGTTAGCGGCTCCGAGCGCCTCGTTCAGATCCCGTGCTCTCATCGCACCCCTCCACATTCGAGTTCCCCGGTTTCCGGCCGCTCGGGCTCCACCGCCGCCATGGCCTCGCGCAGACGGCGACGAGCACGGTGGAGCCGGCTCCGAGCCGCAACGGTGCCGATGCCGAGAACCCGGGCGATCTGCCGGGGAGCCAGCTCCTCCCAGCCGGCGAGCAGCAGCAGATCCCGATCCGCTTCGTTCAACGTGCCCAGCGCCCGCATCACCGGCGCCCCGCTCTCCCCAGCCGGCGGCAGTGCAAGCGCGGCCGCCGTCAGCTCCAACCGCAGCCGCTGAGCCAGCCGCGCCCGCCTCAGCTCGCCGCGACGCTGATTCGAGAGGGTCAGTCGGGCGACGCCGTAGAGCCAGAGCCGCGCCTCCGCCCCATGCGGTACCTCGCCGAGCCGGCGCCATGCGACGAGGAAGGTTTCGGCAACGAGGTCGGCGGCGTCCTCGGCGACCGGGACCCGCCGCCGGGCGTAGGCCAGAAGGTCGTCGGCGTTCTCCTCATAGAGAGCGACGAACCGCCGCTCTGCGAGCTCCCGCGAGAGGCTCGACGAGTTCTGATTCTTCGTCCGCATCGCCGAAGCATGTCCGCTTGGTCGGGAACGTTGCAGGTCCCACAGTTCGGTGCGTGATTCCCCCGGAGAATGAGGGGCACAACAACTCCGAGCTGGCGCCGCCTCGATCAACACCGGCCACAGTGGAAAGCCGCCGCGCCTCCCTGATTCCGGGGATCGGGTCGCGCGGCCAGAAGCGACATCGAGGGAGCCCATTTCTTGCCCCAGCGACCAGCGGCGGGGTACCGAGAGTGGCCTCAGATTGAGGGTGTGCTCTCCGAATCGGCGTCAGCCCCGGCAGCGTTGCGAGGAGCGGTAGTGGTGACCTGTCGGCGCCCCGTCGGGCGCAGCGAATTCAGAATCTTTGGAGCGGGTAGCTGATGGGATCGGCGGTGAGCGCAATGCCTAGCTCGAAATCCAGAAAATCGGCTTCGACGAACTCGCAGCTTCTCTGCCGCGCCTTCGGGCACAAGGAAGCGAATGAGTGAAGGTCGTGCTCGAACCGTAGCCCGTGAAGCCCTGGGGACGGCTGCGTCGAAGCTCTGGCTGATCCCGCTCGGCTGCCTTCTCGCGGGGGCGGCGCTCTCCTTCGCGACGACCGCGATCGACAGCGCCAACGGGTTCGACCTGCTGCCAAGCACCCTCACCGGTTCGCCGAGCGCGGCCCGCCAGATCCTCGCGACGATCGCCCAGTCGACGGTGCAGCTGACGGGGCTGGTACTCAGCCTCAGCTTGGTCGTCATTCAGCTCGCGATGGGGCAGTTCTCGCCGCGGATTGTCCGCTCGCTGCTCAACGACCGCCGTAGCCAGTGGGCGATCGGCATCTTCGTCGGGACCGTCGCCTTCACCCTCCTCTCGATCCGCCGGGTCGGCGAGGGCGGTGAGGTTCCCGGGCTGACGATGCTGGTCGCCTACCTGCTGGCCCTCGCGAGCTTCGCGGCTCTGCTCCTCTACATCCATCACATTGGCCAGTCGATGCGCGTCGCCGGCTTGATCGACCTGGTCGGTGACGATCTGCGGGACGAGCTCGACAACCGCTACGGTGAACCGCTAGCCGATGAGGCCGGGCGGTCGGCGCCGGGCGTAATCCCCGCCCGCCAACCCGGGGTGATCTGCGAGGTCGATCGGGAGCGCCTGGTCGAGCTTGCCGCCGCGGCTGGCTGCCGGCTCGAGCTGGTGCCGATGATGGGGGACTTCGTTCCATCGGGGGCGCCGCTGATCCAAGTCGAGGGCGACGCCGGACGGCTCGACCGCATCGCGGTGGAGAGGGCGGTTGTCCTGGGCGCCGAGCGGACCCACACCCGGGACCCCGCCTACGGCTTCCGCAAGCTCGTCGACATCGCTGAGCGCAGCATCGCCCAGCCCTTCGACGATCCGACCACGGCTGTGCAGGCGATCGACCGGCTCCACGACTGCTTGCGCCAGCTCTCCGGCCGGCGACTGACCAGCGGTGAGTGGCGCGACCGTGAGGGCGTCGTCCGCCTGCGCGCCCGCCAGATCACCTGGGAGGGCTATGTCCGCCTCGCCTTCGAGGAGCTGACCCTCGCGGGCGCCGGCTCGCCGCAAGTGGCCCGGCGCCTCTTTGCCGCCCTCGACGACCTGCTCGCGACCGCCCCCGCGAACCGCCGGCCGCCCCTGGAACGGCAGCGCGAACTGCTCTCGGCGGCAGTCGATGATGCCTATGACGATCGGCGCGCGGTCGAGTCCGCCCACATCCCCGACATCCAGGGCATCGGCTCTGGCACCGACGTCGCGGCGCCGCCGGGAGAGGTGGAGGGGATCACGCGGTGACGGCGGTCCTGGGTCGCCTTGCGGTGAAATAGCGGGGGCGGGATTCGAACCCGCGACCTTCGGGTTATGAGCCACGCGAGCTGCCACTGCTCCACCCCGCATCGTTAGCCGGTTTTCGTGCTTCCTTGGCTTCACAAAGCCAAATCCGCCTCCCGGTCTATTCCGGTTTCGTCCGGTCTATTCCGGCCCAATTCGCCCCCGTCTGTTAGATGGCTGTTAGATGGAATCGGGGGCCTAATCAGAGTGCATCGCGAGCTGCGGACAGTCAAGGCCACGCATAGCGGGACGCCGCAGACGACCAGTCAGCGACCACGACGCCCCGCTACGCCTGACCCTAGTCGGCGTCCCTCCCGGCAGCTTCTTGCTCCTCAATCTGACGCGCGATCTCAACCAAGGACACGCCAAGGGCGCGCACGATCTTTTCGACCGTGGACCAGCTCGGATTGACCATCCTGCGCTCGATGTAGGAGACCGTCGTCACTGAAAGATCGGCATGGCGCGCGAGCATCTCCTGCTGGAGTCCCTGAGCTTCGCGCAACCGCCGTATGACTTGCCCGAGGGCCGGATTCGGAAGCGACGACTCAGCCACCATCGGACCCCTCCAACTGACTCAGTACGTCCTCGCAGGTAGCGCGCACGAACTCGGAGTGATCGAAGTTCGCTCGGAATGCTTCCTGCTCGGCTCGTTCGTCCTCGTGCCGCTGCTGCGCTTCCTCGCCCAGGCGGGCCAGGGTCCGGCGCAGATCATCGACCGGCACCGTCAGCGTCACCGGGCCGGGAACGTCATCGCCCCAGCCGATACCGCCCAGGATCAAACGGAGGTCGTCAAAGAACTCGCGCGCCAGCCGGTCGGCCTTCTCAAGGTCTTTTTCGTCCTCGTACGCCAGCCGCAGATCGTCAATCCGGTTCAAGTGGGCTAGCAGCTCGCGGTAGAGGGCGTCCCGCTGCTCGCCCGTGATGGAGATCCCGTTGCTCATTCGGGGGAGCCGGGAGCGGTGACGACCGCTTGGGGTGGCTTAGGAAACTCGTAGAGAGAATCGTCACCGCCCCCGGCTGGCTGTGGGTGGAGGCGTACCGCCGAGACTTCAAGAACCCCGGCCTGAGTCAGGACTTTACAGTGGTACCGCGTCAGATCGGCAGAGGCTCCGATGATCGCGGCCAGGTCACGAACTGCGAGCGGTTGTTGCAGTCGAATCAATGATTCGATGATTGCCAGCCGGTGCGGATCAAGTAGGTTCGGGATCAGCGTTTCCCAAACGTACTGCTCCTGGGCCGGGTCTACGGCTTCGGCTGATCTGTTTACTGTTGATACGTTCATGGTGGTGACTCGACCGACGCGCCGGGAACGGGTTGTTGTCGTGATCAGGGCGTGGTCGGGCAGGGAAGACCGAACCAGCCGACGCCCCCGGCTTCGGCCACCTACCCCTGGTGAGATTGATAGGAAGGTGTTGCGTCGGTCGAGTCGGGGGCATACTCCCGCTCGATTAAACCTGAGTCAATCGGTATGGGCCGGTCATTCAGTGATTGCCGACCTGACATGCGCGCTGGGCATGAGATAGCCCCTTCCGGCCGCGCTGGAAGTATTTGACGTTGACGAGCATTGAGGTCGTTTCATCCCCGGATCGCTCCTCGGATTCAGTCTCGATCTGCTCATACTCTTTGAGATACCGGAGGTTCAAATCCTCCGCGTCTTCCCGACCTTTGGAGTCGAGGTTGTACCAGTCCCAATAGCAGCAGGCGTGGGGGTCGGCCAGGCTTCCGGCGTAGAAGCCCGCCATAACCTCCGCGCTGCCGGACTGGAGGATCGCGCCGGTGATGTTCTGTCGCTGGAGGAAAGGCAGCTTTTCAAACTCGTGTTGCTGGTAGCACGAAGTCTCGACCGCGCGGTACCAGTAGAGGGTCATGTTCCGTTTGCGTTCTTCGTCGGCGATTTCAATGGACCCGTCATCGAGCATTGCCGAAAGGTGGCTATGAACGTTGTTCAAGGGCTCGTCGATCATTTCGGCCAGCTCGCCCGCCGTGTGATCGCCCTCGTTCAAGAGGATCAAGATGTGGACGCGAGTCTTGTGAGCGAGGGCGAACTGTACGACCTCCTCAATCCGCTTTCGGGCCTTCCGGGCCTTCTTATCCTTCCGCGCTTTTTTGGCTTTACTCGCCGCCTCCTTTACCACCGCTGATCCCTCCTTCGGTTGCTCGCATTACCTTGGCTACTCAGCAAGCTTGAGAGCATAGAGGCGGGCTCAAGATTCACGAAGCCGTTACAGCTCGGGGATCGCCAATTGTTCACCGCTCGGTAAAAAGTGGAGAAGTTTTTAGCATTGGCTGGACACCCCGTCGCATTGGGAACGCCGGGGGCGAGTCCGAGGGGAGGTGAGAGCCGATGAAGGTCCAGCCAATGACCCCGTTTCCGGGGCATCTGATCCACAAGGGCGCGTAGGCGTGTCCGGGCCGGGGTCGGCGGGCATTCCATAGGCCGACCCCGGCCAAACTTCACGGCACCGACGCCGCGGTCCGAGCGGTCTTGCAACGGTGGGATCGGTCCAGCCGCTTAGACGGGACCGCCACCGTGACGCGGGCCGGTCCGATGGAAGCAACGGTGTCCAACGTCCAGCGTCCAGCGGCGTCGGTCCGATAGACGTAGGTTTTTTCGTGGCCCGGTGCCGACTCGATGGCGACGTGAAACAACCGCCGCTGCCGACAGGCTGCTTTTGGGGACGTGATCGTGACGACCATCGTTTCGCCGGTTCCATCGACGCCGCCCCCGTTCGGGGTCGCCGCGAACGTCACCCGGCTCGGGTAGCTGGTGATCTCCCCCATCACGGTTGCTTGAGCCGAGCTGGTCAACACAATGACCGCGGCTATCACCAGCAGCAGCATCCCTCTCAATTTCAGACCTCCGTCACCTTGGGTTGGGTACGACCTAAGTCCTTTAGGCCGGGGTACTTTAGACCGTGGACCGATAAGCCGCAAGACGAAAGGCTGCCGCCGCGATGGCACGCTCGCGCGCCCAAGCCTTCGGGGACGCTCTCCGGCAGCTCCGAGAGGAGCGAGGATTGAGTCAGGAAGCAGCGGCCCTCGCTTGCGGGATCGACCGCGCCTACTTCGGCAAGCTGGAGCGCGCTGACAAGGTGCCGACGCTCACGACGCTCTGGAAGATCGCTGACGCGCTGGACACGCTGCCATCGGACCTGCTGGCGCGAGCCGAGCGACTTCTGCAGAAGTGACCTTGCACGCCGCCGTTACGGTCGATATACCTTAACCCGTCGTGCGGCAATCTCGGCTCGGGGGTCTGCTTAGTTCGCGACAGGGCAGCCTCCGGCCGAGACTCGCGTCAGGGCAGCAACCGAATCAGCACGTGAAAGCCGATCACGATCACCGCAACCCAAACGGCGGCATTGAGAAGCAGGAGCCCGAGGACGATCCCCGCCAGCGGCAGGGTGACGACCAGGATCACCAGCTCGGCTGCAACGCACAGGACGAGCCCGCCGCCGCCCGGCCGAACGGAGGACCACAGCAGCAAGTGACAGGCCGCAGCGACCGCGACGGCGACGACGACGACCAGGAGCAGGACGACGCGATGGCCATAGAGGAGCGGCAACAGATCGGCGAGGGTGCGCCGCCCGATCAGCAGCAGGCCGCTATCCAGAACGGAGAGCGGGACGAGCCAGGCCGCGAGCGTCACCAGGGCGAGGGCAGCTGCACAACCCCAAGCGAAACCCAACAGGCGCGATTCCAGCCACACTGGCTATTCAGCCTCCCCGAGCAGCAGGGGCGCGACTCCAGCTAGGGGAACGGCGTGGAGGAGGCGGGCCGCGACCGGCTCCCCCATCCCCTCCCGTCCGGCCCAGCGTAGGAGTTGCGAGCTGATCCGCTCGCGCCGCACAGCACCGTTGACGACGAAGACCACGAGCGGGATCGGTTCCTTGGCCTGCGCTTTGGCGAGGGCAGCGCGGCAGTAGCGGCGAGCCTTGGCGGCGATGGTTTTCGGGACGCTTTGCGTGCCTTGGTCAACCTCAAACCAGGCTAGGCGCGTTACTCCGGCAAGATCGAGCTCGGCATAGCCGTCCGGCTTCAACCGCTCCGGCCCCTCGCTGCCGACGAACTCCCACCAGCAACCCGGCTCGCCACTCCAACGGATCGGGACCGCGGCAGCGCGAGCGGCAACGACCAGGGCAACGTGCAGATCGGCGGTCGCGAGCTGGTGCGCCCGGAGGGCGGTACTCCCGTCGGCGGGACGCCGCCGCGGCCCAGCCTCCCGCCCCTCCCGCTGGGCCAGGACTCGCGCCCCCGAGGTCGTGAGGGCATAGGTCGCGGGCCGCGACCCGCCGCCCGCCTGCCCGACCTGACGCCGCTCGGGGTAGAGAAACCCCCACCGCACCAGCCGCCGCAGCGTCCGGCGCGTCAGCTCGTCGCGGCTGGCAGCCGTGCCGTGCGGAAAAGCCAGCTCCCGTACGTGGGCCGTGGTCAAGACGGGTTCCTGAAACAAAAGCTCGAGGACAGCCAGCGAGCGGGAATCCAACTGTTCCGGGGAGGGCCGTAGAACGTCACCGCCACGGCGCGGCTGGGATCGCAGGTCCGATGCGGGTTTCGGCTGCCGGGGAGCGGTCACGAGCGCAACGACGAACACAACGCCGCTACTGCGGGCGCGTGCCGATCGCCTCCGGGTCAATGGCCGATTGGACAGGAGCTAGGCGATCGCGCAAATCGTCTTCGACCGCGGCCCGAGGTCGGCCGTACCGCTGGCGGGATTGTTCCCGAATGGCGGCGGTCGAATCACGGACGGTTGGCGGAAGCGGCAGCGTTCGGCCGGTGAAGGGCCGCGCGGTCGACGGGCCGATGGCGAGCCTGATCGCGACCTCAAAGGCCCCGAGGCCGACTAGATCAATCGGCTCAAGCTCCGGCCCGAGGCCACGGCCGAGGATGCTTGCCTCGCTCTCGTCGGTGGCCCACACAACCCGGCTGCGCGCGTTGACCAAAAGAGCCTGACGAAGCGCGGGCGGGCATAGCTGGATGCTCTGCGAGGCCAGCAGCATCCCGAGGCGCAGCTCGCGAGCGGTCGCGAGCATTTGCGAAGCATCGACGCCGGTCCGTAGGAACGCCTGCACCTCGTCAATTGCGAGAAGCGTGTCCGGCCGGTCCGTCTCCGCCATCGTCGTCCGGCGAAGCACCGCCCGCCAGATGCGATCCACGATCAAGGCTCCAAACAGCTCCGCTCCTGCGGGGACGCGGACCAGGAGCAGCCGCCGCTCGCTGAGGATGCGGTCGAAATCAATCGTTGACTCCGGCTGCGCGATGATCGGCGCGAGGTCGGGGCGCAGCAACGGTCGCAGCCGACCGACGACCGGCGCGGCGATGTTGAGCTGATCGGGCACGGTCCGGCGATTGAACTCATCGAAGAAGCCCCGGACGAATGGATCGCGCACATGGTCGAGCCATTGATTACGCGCGGCGCGGTCGAGCAGCAGCCGCGGTACGTCGGCCAAGGTCGCACCAGGGATCGACGCGGCGAGATAGATCGCGTTGTAGGCGACGTCGGCGGATCGCTGGCCCAGGTCAGGATGCAGCTCGCGCAGCACCCCGAGGATGCCGCTGGCGACCGAGGCGGCATCGCTGCCGGCAACGCGGTCGAGAAAGTTGATCGCCGGCGGATAGTCCCGCTCGCGTTCCGGGTCGAGGATCACGACCCGCGCGGCCTCCCGATCCGGCAGGCGCGACAAGAACGATTCAGTGGCCCCGCCCTTTAGCGGCTCGATCAGCACCACGCCGCACCCTTCGTTGGCCGTAGCTAGTGCCTGCTGAACGAGGAGCGTGGTCTTGCCGACGCCGGTCGGCCCGATGCAGGCCAGGTGCGTTCGCGCGTCTACGGTCCGAAGCGCGATGCGCCGCTCGGGACCCGCGTTGCTCACCGCCAGGACCCGACCGTCCGCGGCAACGGTCTTCGGCGGCGTGAGGCGGCGGCTCGGGAGTACCGGCCCGCCGACCGCCCGCAGGGCTTCGGCGTCGGGTCCGAGCATCGCCGCCAACTCCTCCCCGCCGACCAGGGCCGGGGCAAACCAGCGATGCTCGCGACCGATCAGCTCGGCGCGAGCCCGTCCCGCCAGAAAGACGCGATGCTGCGTGACGAAGGCGCGGGGTCCGGCGAACTGCCGGAAGCTCGCGACCAGGGCCGCAGTGATCGTTGCCGAGCTGGCGGCAACCGCCACGCTCACCCGAAACAGGGGCGCGGCTGCCTTGGCGCGGAGGGCCGCGGCGCGGTCCCGATCAACGTAGGCCGTGGCGAAGGCGTCAACCACCGAGGCTGACCGCCGTCCCTTAGAGGCGGCGAGGAGCTTGGCCTGCATCCGCAGGGGAGCTGGTGAGAGGACAAACTGCACGATCCCCACCTGTCCCCCGCCGAGGCGAGCCAGCGGCGCGACGATCCCCGCCAGGCCCGCCCCCTCAAGGCGAAGCGGCGCGCGCTTCGCACCGAGGCTCAACCGGACGAACTGATCTACGGATGGCAGGGCGGGCCGACGCTCCTCAATGCTGCCGCCGACCAGCGAGCTTTCTAGGGACGCGCGGACCAGTCGGCGCAGCGGTTCACTAGACGCCCACACTTGCACCCGGACGCCGCGCTCGTCGCCCACGCATTCGACTGCGATCCGATCAGGAGCGCGAAAGAAGGACGGCGGGGCCATCAGGCCATGCAGCCGGAGGAGTAGGGGCTCCATCACGTCCGGCCGCACGTCCCGCGGAAAGCGGATCGTCAGCACGTCCATCATGCCGACGCCTCCCCCGGCTGTTCGTCGTCGCCAACCATCCCCTCTAGCCGCGCGCCCTGGTGCTGACCCATGCTCGGGAGCAGATGGCCGTAGCGGTCGAGCGTCGTTTGGATGCTGGCGTGCCCGAGCTGGTACTGGATCAGCTTGGGATGCGCGCCGCTCGCGATCAGGAGCGTCGCGAAGGTATGGCGTAGATCGTGCCAGCGGACGCGAGGCAACCCGGCCCGCTCCAGGGTCGGGTGAAAGTGTCGCTGGACAAGGTTGCGCGGGCAGGTGAATGTTCCCTCGCGGTTCGTGAAGATCAGATCATCCGGCCGCGCCTTCGACGGGCGGGCGGCGCGAAGCGCGTCGAGGAGCTGCGGTCCAAGGTCGATCCGGCGTATCCCCCGGACGGACTTCGGCGTGGTGATTTGCTTCTTCCACACGCTCCGGTTGACGCAGAGCTGCGAACGCTGCCAATCAATGTCTCCCCATTGCAAGGCCAACAGCTCGCCGCTCCGCAGGCCACAGAAGATCGCAATCCGATACAGCAGCTCGTACTCCGGCTCGGCCTCGGCGAGGAACCGCCGCACCTGTTCCGGGGTCAGCACCTTCATTTCCTTATGCACCACACGGGCGCGCTGCACGTCGGCCGCGGGGTTATTCGTCAGGTATCCCCACCGCACCGCATCGCTGAGCATTTTCCGCAGCGGCACCAAGAAGTTGTTGGCCGTCTTGGGAGATTTGCCGGACGCCAAAAGCTTCGCGATGAACTCTTGGATCATCCCGGTTTCCAGCGCAACCAATGGATAGTCGCCAAAAGCCGGGATCAGGGCACTTCGCAGATACCGCTCGTACCCGTCATAGGTGCTTGGCTTGACCCGCGGCCGCGCATACTCGGCTAGCCACTTCTCAGCGAACTCTGCAAACGTCGCCTGCTTTAGCTCGCGGAACGTGCCGCTAAACAATTCCTCCGTCCGGGCCGCGAGCAGCCGTTCGGCCTCAGATTTGGTCGGCCCCGCTTTCTCCCATTTCTGTTTACCGTTGGGAAGCCGGTACACCGCGTACCAGGATCGGGACTTGCCGGAGGCTCGTTTAACGACCGTTCCCCTAGCCATCGCGCCGCTCCCTCCCTGCGCACTCGCTTAGCCAGCTCTCGACCTCGGACACCTTGAAGCGGAGTAAGCGGCCGACCCGGTAGCAGGGAATCTCACCGCGCGCCGTCCGTTCGTAGATGAACGACGGCGGAACGTCGAGCAGCCGCGCGATCTCGGCGACGTTGACAAAGGGCTCGCGGCTGGTGGGTGGCTTGGTGGTCACTATCAGGTTACCTGCTAACTGTGGTCCGATTAAAGGCGGCTGAATCTGCCGCCTCGGTTCTAAGTTATCAGGTCAGGTGATAGGAGTCAACGATCCGGTGTCTCCCGCGAGCAGGGACACCCGCCGCGCGACCACCTCCAGCGGGACCGTGAAGTGATCCGCCAGCTCGTACGCATCGGGGGCGTCTATTTCAGATAGTCGCCGGGTCAACTCAAGCGGCGGCACCAGGAGGTAGGCCGCGAAGTCGTCCGCCTGCCGCTCGCTGCGAATGAAGCCAACCCGTCGCGCGCCGGGATGAAGCCGGTTCCCCGTATGCAGAAAGTGATGCCCCAGGCCGTGCGCCAACAGGGCGCGGGCGTCGGCAGCCGTCAGGTTCGGCGCGAGGACAATCGCGCGGCCCCCACCCTGCCGCTTGCCGCCGATATACAGCTCGCGGTACTTCCCCGGCAAAGGCATTTCGTAGACGGCGAGCCCGATGGCGTCAGCCACAGCCCAGGGGTCGCGCCCGTATCTCGTAACTACTGACTTGGCGGCTCGCTCGACATACGTCACGACACCCCCCGGCTGCCGCTGCCACTACGCCGCCGCTGGCGATCTTTGATGCGCTGCTGAATGGCGAGGAGGTCACGGCGATCCCGGTCGGTCATATCGTCGCTTATGTCTTTCAGGAGGACGGTGGAATCGGGGTCTAAGCCCATGCGCTCGTACTCCAGTCGATCCCGTTCGTCTAAGAGGTAGCTAGCGTCCGGCCCGAGGGCTTTAACGATCTGCTCCAGACGGTCGCGTCCCGGCAACCACTCGTCGGCCTCCACCGCGGCGAGGTACGAGTACGCCACGCCCGACTGCTGATGCAGCCGGTTTCGTGACCACCCTCTCGCTTCGCGAAGGGCAACGAGTTTTGCGCCAAACGTTTCCATCAGGACTCCTGATAACAGAGTAGCCGCCGCCAGGACGGCGGGTCAAGAAACCAGGGATTGACAGCCTCAAAATCCAGGCGCATAGTGATCGGCTGGCTTCGGCTAGCAGTCCTCGCCCTTTACCAGGAAGCCCTTTCGCGACGTAGCCGCGTGGTGACGAATCCGCCGCCGCACGGCTGCGCCGCAGCACCCCCACCAGGGGATCACCTTCAACAGGAAGGAGCCCAATGGCTTCCCCCGATGAGGAGGCGATCATCGCCAACTACGCCCGCGCCTCCACCGGCACTCTCGACGCTCGTTCTTCCTCGCCACCCCAGCGTCCCATGAGTCCCGAGAAAGCCGCACACACCGCAGCCCTCGCTAAAACCTGGCGACAGAGCTGAGCGGCAACCCCCGGCCGGAATCTTCTAAGTCACTGACGACGAAGATTCCGGCCCTTTACTTCTCTCCCGGTGACTCGGGAAGCGTGATCGGCAACCCGGATCGCATCGTCTAAAAGTCCCAAATCCTTCAGCACCCCAACCCACCCTTCATAGACCGGCAGTAGGTCTAGGGGAGATATCTCGGGTCCGATTCGCTCGCGGCCAAACTCATCTGCCGCCCTGAACGCATCGACCGCGCGGTGACGAGTCTCAGTGTCGTTACTCATTGACCAGCACAGAGCCCGGGCCGTCATGGCTTGGAGCAATGCCCGGTCGTAAGGAAACTCCGTGATGACCTCAATAGGGCCGTCAGTAGTCAGCAGGGCATACCCCTCGTCCGCATAGGCGGTCGCTTCCTCTACCTGTGCCTGCGACAGATCGCCGGGGCGGTCCGTGATGCAGAGGGCGAGAAGGATCAGCCAATCGCTCGCGTATGCGTGGTCGCGCCGCATATCCAGCAGGGTTCGCAGGTGCGGCTCGGCCTCCGGGTACCGCCCCAGCGAGCAATACAGCCCGGCTAGTTCGGATCGCGCATGAATCGCAGCCTCGTCCTCCGCTGGCAACAGCTCAAGTGCCGCGATCAATGCCGAACCTTGTTTGTTCGGTTCATCCAAGACCCGCGCGCACACAGCAGCCATCCAGAAAGCGAACCCCAAATCGTCGCCGTGTACCTCCCTGGAATGGATCGCCGCCTCTAGGTGATCGGCAGTTTCCCGGTCGATGAGACCTTCGCTAAACCGATGGCGACCTTGTTTCAGCCGATCCATTCCCCCCATCGGGGCGAGAGTCTAAGTCTCTTGTTAGATGGCTGTTAGATGGAGGCGTTTTTTGGGTCCGTTTTTGGAGCTGCTTGGGACCACAAAAAAGCCCGCTGTAGCGGGCCATACTGCTCCTATAGCGGGGGCGGGATTCGAACCCGCGACCTTCGGGTTATGAGCCCGATCCAGGGTCCCGTCTCACTACGTGGGGCACAGTTTCAAGCGGTTTTCGGGAGATCGAGCTACGTGGAGATCAGCTGGAATCTGTGGGGCACCTTGCCCCATTTCTTGCCCCAACGAGCGGCCGGCGGCGGCGCCCTGACCGTCAGCGCCATCGGATAGACATCGCGGAGATGGCAGAGACGATCTCCCAACTGCTGGCCACCGACGCCGCGCGGGTCAAGCTCGGGGCGCGGGACATCTCGACCGCCGAGGCCGAGCAGCTACCGCGCAACCGCCACGCGACGGCGCGCAATCCTCGCGGCAGCCGGGAGGAGGGCGAGCGGCTCATGCTTATCGGGCAGACGGATGGCGGGCGGGTGCTCACGTTGGTGATCGAGCGCACCCTCGAGCCGACGACGTGGTTAATCGTCACCGGCTGGCCCGCCTCCGACCGCGAGCGTAAGATCCTTGATTGAGATGGCCAAGGATCCTTGGAGAGACCCTGATCCACAGCCCGGTGACTTCGACGCCGAGTTGGACCGCGCCCAGATCGAGATCCACGAGGGCAACCCCGACGCAAAGCTGTCGATCCTCGTCAGCGTCGAGGGCGATGACGCCAAGCGGCTAGAGCGCATCGCCAACGAGCGCGGTCAGCAACCCGGCGAGGTTGTCTCCGAGCTCCTGCGCAGCGCCTGAGACAGATTCTCGTCGGCACGACGCTCAGTGCGACTCGCGACAGCGCCACGGATGATCGGCCGGCTTCTCCGCTCCCGCTTCTCGCGCCAAACAGCGCCATGGTCCCCAGGGCTTGCGGCTAGTCAGGCGCCACACCGATCGAGGTGATCTCGTACCAGCCGATCTCTACCTCGCCAGCGCTGGTTCCGATCGTAATGCTGTCGGCGCCGTGAGTTACGAGGAACCCGGCGTGCTCCCCCAGTCCCACGCCCTGTGACTGCGACTCGGTCACCACCGTATAGATGAATCGCCGTCCGGCCTCAGCAGCCTCAATCCTGGTAAGCGCGTCTATGATCTGTCGTGCGACATCTGGGTCGATTAGAAGGCCCACTCGACAAAACGATACGCGGCTATTCGATCTTTTGGGTCCGGCGCTTGGGGTTCTTCTGCGGGTCTCGGCATAGACGCCCGGTGGCCATCAGCTCTTTCGCGCGACGGCAGTTCGCAACCACCCTGGCGCATAAAGGCCGCGGTCAAGGCGAGTGATCACGTTGTAGAAGTAGTAGCCACCTTGAGAATAGGCATCGATCATCGTCCTTTTACCTTTGGGCTTCATATGCTTTGAGAGTTGATCGATTGCAGCTGCCCTGATCGAGTCAGAGTTGTCATCAAGCAGCGGCAAGAGGACTTCAATTGACTGCTTGCTCTCCACGCCCTCCATTACCTCAATCCCAAGCTGGCGCAAAGAATTATCGTCGTTTTCGATTAACACCCTGGCGATTGCGACCTTATCCTCGGCGAGGGTGACGGCTGCTTCGGCAGCTTCGCGACGGGCCTCAAAGTAGAGTTGGCCCGCGGCATCGACTATTCGGGGGGCCTCGTCGGACTCGCCGAAGCGAGCTAGCAGCCTGACCGCCTGCAGGACGATGTCGTGCTCATTGGCGAAGAGGAGCATCCGTCCGTATTTGGCGTCGCTTGGTTCACCCCGCTCGCACAGGACTCGGAGCGCCGCTGCTTGGAAGCGCTTCAGGGTGAAGGGGTCGAGGTTCTTATAACTCTCGAAGTGCTCATTAAGTTTCTGCTCAACCAGCTCTTCAAGCTGGGGTCTCTCGACATGTTGCGCCAAGGCTGGTCGAGTCTTGATGATCGCCGTTTCAATCGCCTCGCGAAGCATGGCGTGATGCTCTTCACGGATCTCGGCAAATTCGGAATCGAGATCAGCCCGAGCCCTCTGGGCTGCTTTCGGCCCACCACTCAGGCCAAGGGCAGCGTAAACGTGCCACCCATCACCGCCGATCCACTTGAGACGGTCTTCGAGTTGCTCGCGGCTCAGGTTCCGTAGATAGGCAAGCTGCAACTCTCCGCTGGCGTGAAAGTCGAGGTCGCTCGTCTGGATCGCCTCTTCGGCGAGCGCTTCATCGACTTTCCATCTACGACGGGGTCGCGATTTCAAAGGCCTGGTCGCGAAGCTTGGCGTTTTTGTCTGAGAGAAGGTGATCGAGGTCCTTCCGACGCAGCCGGGAGGAGCGCTCGAGGCCGCGAAGACAAAGCAAGCGCGTGCGGATGTAGGAATTGGAGGCAAGGCCTTCACGAAGGGTGGAGGTGGGTAGCTTCTTCGGATTGGCGAGGAGAATGCGTTCGGCGTTCTCCGAGTGGCTGAAAGGGTCAGCGACAAGAGCTTTGAGGGCGGCGACCGGGGTCTCGCGGGCGCGGATTTCTAGCTGGGCTTCCGCACTGTCACGGCCGAGCTTTGCCTTGATATCTCGCAGGAGGCGCAGATCCCCCTTGGCGCCAAGCAATCTCAGGGTGGCGTTGCGAATCTGGCCCTCTTCAGAGTCAAGACCGGCGCTGACGAGCGATTTAACCTGACTGCGGGCGAGCTTTCGCGGCGCTCGGGCAAGCAGGTTTAGCGCTATGGCCCGTAGCTCGGTATCGGGATCGGCAGCGGCAAGCTCGATCAGCATCTCGTGAACCTCGGCGGCGCTTGCACTGCGAAGCCAATACCAGCCCGGTGCGGTGTCGGAGTCGAGATGAAGGATGACGCTGCGGAAGAGGTGGCGGATCTCCTCTGGCGAGAGCCGTAGCTCAGCACGGGCGCGGTAGAGGCCGTTGAGCTCATGGACTCCGTAGACCGAGCTAGAAGTGAATGCGGTGAGTGCGGTCGAAACGGCGAGATGTGCACGGCGGATCGCCAGTGCTGGAGGTAGATCACAGTCCTCCTCGCGACCGAGAAGGGCGGAGCGCACCTGAGCAAGAGCGCTGGCCGCCTGGATAGCGGCACCATCGCCTTCATGGCCTTCGGATCGTTCGGCCTCCGCAGGGCCAATCGGGCCGGCGGCAGGCTCCGGCGCGCTTTCGGAACCCGGCCGCGGCATCACACCCCACTCGATGGCCTGACGTTCGAAGATTGGGAAGGAAGCCGCTGGATCAGAAATATCAAGCGGCTCATAGGTGGGATTGATGTTCGAGTGAACTTTCACCCCTGGCGCTCGAAAAACCTGGATTCGTCGGCGCAAGAGAGGCAGGCTCTTGGCCCGGCCGATCTCGTCGGCGATGTTGGGGCGTGAGCGGATCTCGCCGTCTTGCAGGCGGTCATCTGGGGTAAGCAGGGCGACGAACATGTCGGCGCCTTGGAGGAAGTAGTCGACCTTCGTTTCGGGATCGGAGTCAGCGTCCGCGGGGACCGGCATGTCGCCAACGAGGATCGCGTTCATTCCAAGTGACTGAATGTGGTCCCGAAAAGGAACCGCAACCTGCTCTTTGAAGACGGTGGAGTGGCTGATGAAGATCGTTGGCTTTGCGTCGAGCATGAATTCAGCCTATGGGTGCCCAAGGCGGGAACGGCTATGTACCGGACAACCCCCCAACTACTGGCCTTGCCTCACTTTCCGTCCGACAACTGCTCGACGACGAAGGCGGCCACGGGGGTTCTCTCCCACCCCTCGAACCCATCAAATCGCCATCCCTCGCTGGACGCCCGGCTGCCCACCTCCACCAAAGCCTGTGCCAGCACTACGTCTCCATTTTCGAAAAGCTCCCCCCGCAAATCTCGATCCGCAACGATTCGATCGGCAATCGGCTGAATGCGTTCCTGTCTGAAGCGCGCAAAGTTGGGGTAGAAGACGCGTCCATCAGTGTCCTTGGTGGCGTCGATCGCGACCAGATTTGAGAGTAGGTCGAACTGCGCCAAATCCGTGAAGATCCCATCATCGTCCGCCTGGACGCCGTCAGGGCGGAGACATTCCAGTCTTGCGACGACATTCCGAGCGAGGCTCAAGAGGCTCAAGGAGACTTTCTGACCACCATCTCGTTCCTCCTGAAGGTGGTCAGCCCGGGATGCCATCGTTAGCGCGTGCCGGAGCCAGTTTTTGTCGTAGCCGTCTTGGACCAAGGGCTTGGGCAATTGCAAGGTGAGGGTGCGAACCGCCTCCCAGCACTCAAGTCGCGTAGCCAGCCCACCCAGAGCAAACACGCGCTCGATCACGGCCAACCAGACACGAGGACCGACCTCTTGGGGGTCGATGTGCGTGGAATACCCGAAACGGCGGACGTCCCCTTCTCCAAAAGCCAGCGCGTAGATTTTCACGAGAGCCTGAACAACCCGATCGAACCACTCATCTTGCTCGTGGAAGAGAAGCGTCGCTGCCAGACACGTCAGTCGATCCAGCAGATCGGTTAGACCGCTCTCAAGGTCTTTTCCCTCGATGAGCGCTCGGGCCCGGGCTACGCCTTCGTTCAGCAGATAGCTGAAGCCGACGGTATCGCCATCCCTTGCCAGGTCGAGAGTGACCCTTGCCAAATCGCTCGGGTCAAGCTCAAGATTCAGGTGATCTAAAGGGGGGCGCCCTCTACTTTCTCCTGCAGCGACGGTTTGTTGCTCATGATCAGCAACGACCGTCGTTTCCCCGATTTCGTCGAGTTCTACTTCTCGGCGACGAATTCCGTGCTGCTCCTCCAACCACCCGGCTTTTGCTCCCTCTATGCGCGTCTTGATCACTTCCTCGAAGCCTCGCCTGGTGATCCGAACGCTGCGGGTGCCGTCCCTCCAGAAGACGTCTCCTTCACGAAAAGCGACCACCTCCTTCCCATCGTCGCGCGTGTACTTCCCATCGCCTTTGAAAAAGGTGCAGCCGTCGGGGCTAGGCAGGACACAAAGCAGGACAACCTTGTTACCGGCAAGAGTGAAAACCTGGACTCGAAGATCAATGCCTTCTAGGTAGCGTTCGAGCTTCGGCGCCAAATTTGCCTCGTCAAAGCTCCGCTCATCTACATCATCCATAGCGCCGGTCGGGGTTCCTCGGTCGTCCACCCCAAGGACGATGTAGCCCCCTTTAACGCGCATTGCCCCTACGTGCTTAGCGAGCTCAACTGCCCCGGCTTTCTCCCCAGGATCGATTCGCGACTTAAAGTCGAGCTCGGGATACTCAGCACCGAGGCTCAGCAGTTGAGCAACCTTCTCGCGATTTACGACACCGTCAACGACAACTGGGGAGCGGGTCGGCGTTGATGCCATGACGGGCGATGCTAGTACTGCTTCCAAGGCGCTTGGATTGCGACTCAGGAGGCCGGAAATCGACCTCTCTCAGACCTCACCTTGCCCCACAGCTTGCCCCACGGTCGACCTTGCACCCTGTTGTCTGTAAGACAATAAAACTAAAAGGCCCGCGTTTGCGGGCCTTTTGTCCTATAGCGGGGGCGGGATTCGAACCCGCGACCTTCGGGTTATGAGCCCGACGAGCTACCTGGCTGCTCCACCCCGCGGCGGACTTGTGATGGTAGCAATGTGGCGGGGGTGATGGGGCGCTTTGGGTGGGGGTGGCGGGGCTTTTGCGCAGGGGTCTTCGGGACGGCGCGTGGGTCTAGAGTGGCCGGGTGACTGAACGGGGAAAGAGGGTCGCGGTCATCGACGTCGGGACGAACTCGACGCGGTTGCTGGTCGCTGATGTCGACGGGGGCGTGGCGCCGCTGGAGCGGCGGAGCACGGTGACGCGGCTGGGCCGAGGGGTCGATCTTTCGGGACGGCTGGCAAGCGAGGCGATCGAGGACGTCTGCGCGGCGATCGACGGCTATGTAGGAATTCTTCAGGAGCTGGAGGCCGAGACGGTCGAGGTGATCGCAACCAGCGCGGTGCGCGACGCCGACAACGGCAGCGCCTTTGTCGCCGAGCTGCGGGAGCGGTTCGCGCTCTCGGCCCGAGTCCTCGACGGCGAGGAGGAGGCGCGACTCACTTATCTGGGCGCTACCTCGGAGGCGCTGCCGAGCGAGCCGACGCTGGTGGTCGACATCGGCGGTGGCTCGACCGAGCTGATCGTCGGCAAGGGCAGCGAGATCTCCTTCCACGACTCCCTGCAGGCCGGCGTCGTCCGCCATAGCGAGCGCTGCATCAACAGCGACCCTCCCACCGCAAGCGAGCTGGAAGCGCTGGCGAGCGACGTCCGCGGGCTGATCGCCGACTCAATCGGCGAGGGGATCGAAGCGCGCCGCGGCATCGCCGTCGCCGGCACCCCGACCTCCCTGGCCGCGGTAGTGATGGAGCTCGAGCCCTATGACCCATCCCGGGTCCACGGCCACGTCCTCGCCCTGCCGTCGATCCAGGTGATTCTCTCGCGGCTCGCCTCCCTCCCCCTGGCCGAGCGGGTCGAGGTCCCCGGCCTCCACCCCGACCGGGCGCCGACGATCGTCGCCGGCATCGTCATCCTGGTTGAGACGATGCGCGCCTTCGACCTCGAGCAGATCACCGTCTCCGAGCACGACATCCTCTACGGAACCGCCCTCGTTGCCGCTCAAAAATCCTCGCCGTACTAACTGGACACCGTGTCTTGTCCAGAAAGGACAGAACGGTCAGCGAAGCTTAGGAAGTACGAGAAGTGAGTAGCGTCAGGTCCCCTATACTCGGTAACTCGTCCAGGTCGCCGGTAGAAGTCGAGTACTGGCGGGTACATACTGGATGAACCGGGGACGAGGTGGGGCTGAGCTTCATCTTGTACTCCGGATATAGGGCTTGGGCGATTGCCGCATCATGGCGCCTCCCGCCGTCTGGGCCCACCAAATAAAAGGCTCCTTGAAGACGTACCCCTGCCCGTCCTGAGGGGCCACCTGAATCGGCCGTCAGAGATGACGGCCGATTCTATTTCTGGCTCCCTTAAGCCAGATTCGACTTGCGGGGGTAGGCGACCTCGGGGTCCGTGAGGACGTTGACCAAGGTCGGCCGGCCGGAGGCGAAAGCGCGCTCGAGCGCCGGCTTCAGCTCACCCGGCTCGCGGACCAGAACTCCGTCGCAGCCGAGCGATTCGACCAGCCGGTCGTAGCGCGTCTCCGGCTGCAGCTCCGCCGCCACCGAATAGCCGTAGAGGAACTTCATCGGGTGGTGCTCGAGCCCCCAGATGCCGTTGTTGCCCATCACCCCGACAACGCCCAAACCATGACGCGACATCGTGTCGAACTCCATGCCGGCAAAGCCGAAGGCGCCATCGCCCAAAAGCAGACAGACTTGGCGGTCGGGATGGGCGATCTTGGCGCCGATCGCCTGCCCCGGCCCGGCGCCCAGACAGCCGAACGGACCCGGGTCCATCCAGCAGCCCGGCTCGAAGGTTTCGATGAAGCGACCGGCGTAGGAGACGAAGTCGCCGCCGTCGCCGACGACGATCGCGTCACGGTCGAGCACTTCGTTCAGCTCGCGATAGACCCGGACCGGGTGCAGCGGCGAGCGCTCGTCGTCGAGCTCATCCCGCTCGGCCGCCCGCTTCTCCTCCTCAACCGCGCGCAGCTGCTCGAGCCAGGCGCTCGTCCGCGGCGCGTCGACGCCGGCCGCCTCGCGCAGCGCCGCCAACGTGGCGCGAACGTCGCCGACCAAGTCGACCTCCGGCGCCCGGTTGGCGACCAGCGCGTTCGGCGCCATGTCGAGGCGGATGATCTTCGTCTCCTCGCCGAAGCTGCCGCCGAAGCCGAGCCGGAAGTCCATCGGCACCCCGACGACAACCGCGACGTCGGCGCCCTTCAAGCCCATCCCCCGCGCCCGGCTGAAATAGAGCTCGTGGTCGGCGGGCAGACAGCCGCGCCCGAGGCCGTTGAGGAAGACCGGAATCCCGAGCGCCTCGGCCAGCGCCCGCAGCTCCTCCTCGCCACGGGCCCAGTAGAGGCCGGTCCCGGCCATGATCGCCGGCCGCTCCGCCGCCGCCAGCAGCGCCGCGGCCTCCTCGACCCCGCTCGCCGGTTCGGCCTGCTCGATCTGTCGCGGCAGCGGGATGTCCGCCTCGGCCTCCGTGAAGACGACGTCGAGCGGATAGTCGACGAAGGTCGGGCCGGTCGGCGCCGCCGCGGCCAGGTCAAGAGCCCCCGCGGTGACCGGTGCGATCTGCGCCGGATCCTTGACCGTCTCAGCCGACTTGACCAGTGGCGAGACAAAGGGCAGGTGGTCGATCTCCTGCAGCGAGCCCGAGCCCCAGCGCAGCTCCGGTGCCCGCCCACCGAGGACGCAGATCGGCGAGCCGTTGGCCTGGGCGCTTGCGAGAGCGCTGATCCCATTGGTCACCCCGGGACCGGCGGTCAGCCCCGCCACCCCGACCCCGCGGGTCGCCTTCGCGATCCCCTCGGCAGCAAAGGCAGCGGTCTGCTCGTGGCGGACGTCGACGAGGGAGATCCCCTCCTCTTTGCAGCCGTCGTAGATCGAGAACAGGTGCCCGCCGGAGAGCGTGAAGAGGTTCTCCACCCCCCGGGACTTCAAAGCCTTCGCGACCAGCCTCCCGCCGTGCTCCGCCATGGCCGCAGGATATTGGCTGGCCGGCCACGAGGAGGATCGACCTAACCGCGTGTGCGGCTGGCGGATGCCGGACCGAGCGGGGGTAGGACGCAGGGAGGCCGAATGGCAGCGCCATTTGGTCGACTGAGGACGACGCCCCGCGAAGTGTCCGGCGCCGCCAGGCGTGCGCGGGGTTAGGTCGATCCTCCTCCGGTTACCATCGCCTGGCCCGGGTGGCGAAACTGGCAAAAGCAGCGGCCTTAAAAGCCGCCGCCCCCTCGGGGGCTTGCGGGTTCGAGTCCCGCCCCGGGCACTTCCAGAGCCAAATCTGCGCCTTCCCTGCAATTTGCGGGTTTTCCGGCTTCCTAAAAGGGCAATAAAAACTTTGCGGGGGCGCAACTTCACCCCTGTTACCGTGTCCTTAGTCCCTGGAACCGTCCTTCCACCGGGAGAGCTCTTGGAGGCATCAGCCCTAACTCACGCCAGTCGCCGCGGGCTCCTCGCCCGCCGTTCGCCGCTGCTCAAGCTGCAGGGCGACGAGAAGCTGATCGCGATGGCGCGGGCCGGCAACCCCGGCGCCTTCGAGACGATCGTCGACCGCTACCAGGGCCGCCTGCTCGGCTTCTGCCGCCAGATGCTGGGCTCGACCGAGGACGCCGAAGACATCCTGCAGGAGGTCTTCGTCAACGCCTACCGGGCGATGCTCGCCGACGAGCGCGAGATCAACCTCCGCCCCTGGCTCTACCGGATCGCCCGCAACCGCTGCCTCAACTACCTGCGCAAGCCGAAGGCCGACGCGCAGGAATCGATGGACATGGTCCCCGAAGTCGACGCCGCCTCAACCGCCGAGCGCGTCCACAACCGCGAGGAGTTCCGCCAGATCCTCGCCGACGTCAACAAACTTCCCGAGACCCAGCGCTCCGCCCTGCTGCTGCGCGAGATGGACGCCCTCTCCTACGAGGAAATCGCCGCCGCGATGGACACCACCGTGCCCTCGGTGAAGTCGCTGCTGGTGCGGGCGCGGATCTCGCTGACCGAGGCCAGCCAGGCGCGCCTGCTGACCTGCGGCGAGGTCCGGATCGAGCTCTCCGAAGCGGCCGAGGGCCTACGCAAGGCCTCCGCCCCGGTCCGTCGCCACGTCCGCGAGTGCGACGAATGCGCCGACTTCCGCTCCCAGCTCCGCTCCAACGAGAAGGCGCTGGCGGCGCTCTTCCCGGTCGGACCGTTGATCGCCTTCAAGGGCTTCATCCTCTCCAAGCTCGGCCTCGGCGGGGCCGGTGGCGCGGGTGCCGGCGCGACCGGTGCCGGGACCGCCACCGCGGGCGCCGGAGCGGTCGGCGGCGTCGGTGCTGCAGCCGCGATCGGCGGCGGCTCAGCAGCCGGAGGGCTCGGCGCGCTCGGCGGTGCGCTCGGGACCAAGGCTGTTGCCGGAGTCGTCACCGCTGCCGTCCTCACCGCTGGCGCGGTCGAGGTGAAGCAGACGACGACCACGCCGGTCGAATCCGGCAACAACGCTCCGGCTCTGGTCCAGGGGACCGGGACCGCCACCCTCTCCACTTCCGAAGCAGCACCCGCGATCGCCGCTCACACCAAGGCCCCGGCCGTCGAGCCGGTCGCGGAAGCGCCCCCTGTACCTGCGCCCACCCCCGTCGCCGAAGAAGAAACCGCTGTCCCGGACCCCGCTCCCACCCCCGCCACCGAGGACGAAGAAGCCGCGGGCGAGTCCGCCGCTGACGACGAAGTCACGATCGGGGACGAGACCGCGGCGATCGACGGCGCCAAACCTTCTGAAGAAGTCGCCGGCGCCCACGGGGGCAGCGGCACCGTCGTCGTCACCACCAGTCCGCCGCCGAGCGAATCGCCTCCTCCCCCGCCCTCGAGCGAACCGAGCAGCCCGCCGCCGAGCAGCAGTCCGTTGCCCCCGGTGGTCGTGCCCCCGGTGGTCGTCGAAGTCCCCCCGCCACCGGCGCCCGAACCGGCACCGCCCGCCGAACAGTCGGCTCCTTAGCTAGCCGAGGCCGATGACTTTGAGCCGGCGCATCAGGCAGGTGCCGGCGAACTGGCGCGTCTCCTCCAGCGAATAGCCGAAAAGCTCGAAGTCCTCGCCCGCGTTCTCCGCCCAGGGCGGCTGCAGCACGCCGTCGGCGAGCGGCAGCGCCTGCTCCAGGGTCCGCTGGATCGCCTGCTTGTAGCGGTCGTCCTCGCGCGCCTTCTCGCGGAGGAAGACCGAGCCGAAGGCGACGTGGCGATGCTCGTCGCGGGCGACGTTGGAGAAGCCCTCGACAAAGGCCGGCAGCGTCCCTTCGCGTTCGTTGAAGTCCATGATGAAGTGCTGTCCGGTCAGGGCGAGCATTCCCTCGATCACCATGTGGTAGAGCGTCACCGCCTCGACCAGGGCCTCGACGTCCTCCGGCTCACTAGATAGACGGTCGGTGCGCTCCTTCAGCATCCCGTCGAAGAGGGCGCCGAACTTGTGGTTCAGGTGCGCGGAGGTCTCCGCCAGCATCTCGCTCAGCTGATCGGACTCCAGCACCCCGACCTCGCGGTAGAAGCGCTCGAAGAAGCGGACGTGGCGGGCCTCGTCGGCGATCTGCGTGCAGAGGAAGATTTTCTGGTCCTCGGTCGGCGCCGCCCGCATGATCGGCCCCAGCTCCTCGGCCACCTTCTGCTCGCCGATGAAGAACGATGACAGCCCGTACATGCGCTGGAAGCGCTCCTCGGGACTGATCCGCTCGTGCCAGTCCTCGCGGTCGCGGCTGAAGTCGAGCTCCTGCGTCTGCCACTGCTGCCGCTCCCAGAGGTCGTAGAGCTCGGCGTAGCTGAGCAGCTTGATCTCCGAGGTGCGATCGGCGGCCTCGTTCAGCGCCGGGTCCGCCGTCGCCTGGAAGTCGGAGCGCTCGGTCCGCGACTGCGTAGCCATCGGTCGAGCCTAACAACGCCCTGGCTGTCTGGCCAGTTTTTTTGCCGAATCTGTCCTCAGGCTCCGTATACGGAGCACTTAGACAGAGTAGGTCTCACCTGGCTTTAGGACCACGACCTGGGACGAGGTCTGGGACTCGACGTCGGACTTGAAGGCCTCGACGTCGATCTCGATCGCGGGGAAGGTGTTGTAGTGGATCGGGATCACCGTGCCGGCGCCGACGAACTCGCAGGCGACGACGCCGTCGTGGCGGTCCATCGTGTAGTGGCCGCCGATCGGCAGCAGGGCGACGTCGACCGGGTTGCGTTCGGCGATCAGCTTCATGTCGCTGAAGAGGCAGGTGTCGCCGGCGTGGTAGACGGTCTTGCCGCCGATGTTGATCAGCATGCCCGTCGCGGTCCCGATCGCGGTCCCGTGCTCGGCGCTAAACAGCGCCTCTTCGTGGCCGGGCAGGGTGCTGGTGTGCCAGGCGGGGACGAGCTTGATCCAGCCCCAGTCGAACTCGACCGTGCCGCCGAGGTTGGGGTCGCTGAGGGCCTCGATCCCGCGCGCTTTCAGCCATTCCGCCAGCTCGACGATCGCGACGCAGTGGGCGCCGGTGCGTTTGGCGACCGGGACCGCGTCGGCCATGTGGTCGGCGTGGCCGTGGGTGATCGCGATGACGGTCGGCTCGACCTCCTCGGCGGTGGCGACCGCGGCCGGGTTGTTGGGCTTCAGGAACGGGTCGACGAGGACGGTCGTCTCCCCCTCGCTCAGCTCGAAGCAGGAATGCCCGTGGTACTTGATCTCCATCGTCAGCTCTCGCCTCCCGGTTCACTGGGTTTGTCTAGCTCTTCTTTCAGTGCCCAGCCGACGGCGACGCCAACCATCATCCCCATCCTCGCCTCCTCGGCGAGCAGGGCGCGGACCGCGGCGACCCGCTCCTCGGGATCGGGCATCGTCGCCGCCTTGAGCGTCTCGTTTTCGTGCGGCTCGCCAAACCAGCCGCCCTCGGCCAGGGCCGTGGCCAGCACCTTCTGCAGCTGCGGCGCCGCCCGGGCGACGACCCGCTCGGCCTCGGAGAACCGCTCCGGGTCGAGCAGCCGCTCGATCGCGGCCTCGAACTCCTTCTCGTCGGGATCAGACACGCACGGAGCCTAGTCCGCCCGCGCTATTCAGCGCGTTGGAAAGCCGTAGCTGCGAAGCCCGCCAAGGCCCCGATGACGCCACCCGCCAGACCGGCCACCCAGTCGGCGGTGGGGGCGAAGAGCGGCAGGAGGATGATCACGACCGCGCAGACGGCGACGCCGATGACGTCGAGGTCCTCGCCGATCTCCCCCCGCACTTCGGCGCGGCGGATCACGAACCAGGCGGCCAGCGCTCCGAGCGCCATCCCGTTGCCGCCGGAGATGAAGGTGACCGGGTCGGGGCTGGCGGCGGCGTCGGCGGCGATCATCCCCAGCGTCCCGCAGGCGATCAGCAGGATCGCCGTCCGCACCGTGCCCAGCCGCCGCTCGACCCCGGTGCCGAAGATCGCCAGCGCCAGCCCGACGACGAAGAGGAAGCCGGTGTCGACGTAGGCGAAGGGGGCGGTGAAGTAGCGCCACCAGTCTTCCTCGAAGGGGATGACGAGGCCGCCGAAGTTGCCGATCGGGTCCCCGGTCGCCTTCTGCAGCACCAGCAGGACCGCCGAGGCGAGGATCGCGGCGATCGTCGCGTAGGGGCGCTCGCCGGAGGCCTCGAAGCTCGCTCCGCCCAGGCGCGGGCGGCGGCGTCGACGCTTGCGCGGCTCCCGCGCCTCGAGGGCGTCGCCGCGTCGCTCCAGCTTCGGCGCCCGCTTGCGTAGCCGCGCCCCGCAGTAGGGGCACTCGGTTACGTAGGGACTGACCTCGCTGCCGCAGTTCTTGCAGATGACGCTGAGCTCAGTCTCGCTCATCCACCGAGGATACCCGCCGCCGTTCGATTCCCCCTTGGAATGCGCGATACTGCCTTGGCAACCGACTTCTTGGAGGAAATTGACGTGGAGCTGAAGAGTCTGACCGAGCAGAAATCGCTGCTGGAGGTCCTGCCGCCCGGGAAACGGGCGCGTCTGCACCGACTTCTGTTCGAGTTCGGCCCGGGAAACGGCACCCTGATGCTGCTGCCGATCGACCAGGGCATCGAGCACGGCCCGCGCGACTTCTTCCCCAACCCCGCCTCCAAGGACCCCGATTACCAGTTCCGGCTCGCCGCCGAGGCCGGCTACTCGGCCCTCGCCTGCCAGATCGGGATGGCGGAGAAGTACTACCCCGACTACGCCGGCCGGGTGCCGCTGATCCTCAAGGTCAACGGCAAGACCGACGTCCCCTCCTCCTCCAAGGCCTTCTCGAGCTGCAACGCCAGCGTCGAGGACGGCGTCCGCCTCGGCGCCGACGCGATCGGCTACACGCTCTACGTCGGCTCCCCGCGCCAGGACGAGGACCTCGCCCAGCTGCGCCGCGTCCGCGAGGAATGCGACCGCTTCGGGATGCCGCTGGTCGTCTGGTCCTACCCGCGCGGCGAAGCGATCGAGGGCAAGGGCGGCCAGAACAGCTTCTACGCGATCGACTACGCGGCGCGGATGGCGATGGAGATGGGCGCCGACGTGGTCAAGCTCAACATGCCGAAGGCCGACCCCTCCAAGGACAAGGACGCCCCGGCGCCCTATAACGAGATGGAAGTCGACCAGACCGAGGCAATCCGCCAGTGCGTCGAATCGGCTGGGCGGGCGCTGGTCGTCCTCTCGGGCGGCTCGAAGACCGACGACGAGACAGTCCTGCAGAACACCCGCGACGTGATGGCGGCTGGCGGCTCCGGCGTCATCTTCGGCCGCAACGTCTGGCAGCGCGAGTGGAGCGAAGCGGTCTCCATCGTCGAGCAGATCAAAGAGAGTTTGCTGTCTAACGTGAGGCGTACGCCGTAGGCGCCTGCAAATCGGCGCATCTCGGGGTCCTCGGTCGTTCGGATCGGGTCACGCACTAGAAGTGCGCTCCCCTCACCTCACTCCCTGCGTCCCCCGACCTGCTTGATTTTCGGCGCCTTGCCCGGGGAGAGTTTTTCTTTCCCCGGGCTTAACGTCATATGCGTTCACGAGGTAGCGTCGTACATTTAGTTCTTGCCGCGCTCGTATTGCTGCGGCCGTGGGAGGAGTTGGGGCGCGACGAGGGCGCGACGAGCGCCTGGGCGTATGTGAGCCGGGTCGTCGACGGCGACACGGTCGAGGTGCGCCTGGACGGGGCCGAGGAGGACGTGCGCTACATCGGCGTCGACACCCCCGAGACGGTGAAGCCGGACACGCCGGTGCAGTGCTTCGGGCCGCAGGCCTCCAGCTTCAACCACCGCTTGGTCGAGGGCCGGCGGGTGCGCCTCGTCTTCGGGGTCGAGCGGCGCGACGTCTACGGGCGCCTGCTCGCCTACGTCTACCTCGACGGCCGCTTCGTCAACGCTGAGCTGGTCCGCCGCGGTCTCGCGCGGACGCTGACGATCCCTCCCAACGACCGCTTCGCGGGGCGGCTGAAACGGCTCGAGATAGCGGCTGCGCGGGCCGGGCGAGGGCTCTGGGGCGCCTGCTGAATTGTGAGCGGAGTGTGAGCCGTGCAAGATCTTTTGCTACGGTGCCGCCTGGCCCCCGGGCTCCTTCCTTATGAGAATGCGACAGAGCATCTCCCAGTTCGAGACGGCGTTCGAGCAGGAGACCTACCTCGAGCGCCGCCGGCGCGAGCAGCTGCGCCGCCGTGCGGCGAATCGCTCCCGGGCGCGAAAAATCAACCGCGTCGAGCAGGAGGGGAAGGTCCGTTTCAGCGTCCTCGCCGTCTGCCTCACCGTCACCGTCGTCGTCGTCGTCGTGGCGATGTTCGAGGCCCTCGCTTTCTTGATGGCCTAGCTTCCCCCCTCTCGCCGCCCCCGAATGCCCTCCTTCAATAGACTCGCGCGCCGATGGCTCGACGCTCGCTGAAGCCGCAGCTAAACCAGATCCGCGCCTGGGTGCAACAGGGCCGGACCGACGCCTGGATCGCCCACCAGCTGGAGATCAGCGCCGGTGAACTGCGCGAGTTCCGCAAGCAGTACGACCTCTCAGCCGACGACGAGAACGCCGGCGCCAGCGAAGTCGACCTCCGCGACGAGATCGAAGCGGAGATCGAAGCCGCAACCGAGGCCGAAGAGGCGGAAAAAGCCGAGCAGGCCGAAGCCGAGGATGAGGGTGAAGGCGACGAGGACAAGGATGAGGAGCGCGAGGAGCGGGCCGAGGGCGGCAGCGGCTCCGGACGTCGTCGTCGTCGCCGTCGCGGCCGTCGCGGTGGGCGCAGCCGCCGCAAAGAGCTGGAGGCGACCTTCGACCACGGCGAGACCGACGGCTACGGCCTCTGGCTCGACGCCGCCGTCAAGGACAACCCCGTCTACGCCGAGCACTGGGCCGGCAAGCGCGACGTCACCGTCCGCATCGAGGCCGACCAGATCGTCATCCGCCGCGCCGGCGAGCCGCAGAACAACGAGAACGGCAACCAAGACGATTCAGACGAGTAGTTGTTCGTCTGACCAAGCAGTGCAAGGACGCAGGGAGCGTGGTGTGCTCTGCACACGAGCGACCGAGGACGCCGCAATGTGCCAGTCAGACGGGCAACTGGCGCCCGCCAGCGAAATCCGTAGCGCCTCTTAGGTAAAGCCAGAAGGCGGCGTCCGTCAGCGCCTGCGCCTCGCCCTCGATCGCCGGGGCGACGTCGAACGCCACCTGCTGCGCCCAATCGGTGCCCTGGCCGTAGAGCTCCGCTAGGTCGGCGGCGGTGAAGGTGGGGCCGATCCGGCGCCGCAGCTCGTCACGGACCGCGTCGACGACACCATCGGCCAGCCGCCGCTCGCGCTGGTCCTCGATCTCGCGGTAGGCGCGGAAGCCGCTCTCCCATTCGAAGAAGGCATTTTCGACCGGGTACGCCATTGGCCGAGGTTACCCAGCGCAGCCCGCCGGCAATCAGGCGGCGGGGGTCTGCGGGATTTCGCGCAGCGGCTCGTTGGGGGGACCGCAGGCGTCCGGGTCGAGGTCGCCACGCACCTCCCAGACGGTGACCGGGCCGCTGCGGAGGACCGGCCGCACCGCCTTCTCCCCGCGCAGCCAGCGCGCCTCCGGCGAGGCGACCGGGTCGGCCGGGCGGAGGAAGTTGAGGAAGGGAGCGGTGACGAGGTAGTCGAGGTCGGCGTCGTTGACGGCGGTACGGAAAGCGGCGCAGGTGGGGATCGCGTTGAAGGCACCGTGAGGGTCGTCTTCACCGAGGTAGCGGACGCGGTTGCTGAGGTCGGTCCCGTAGAAGCCGTAGCCGGCGAAGCCGGCGGTGGTGCCGACAAGGCCGATCCGCGCGTCCTCCACCTCGCGCGCCCAGCGGTAGGCGCTGTCGAGGTGCATGCCGGGGATCCGTTCCTCGGCGCTGCCTTCGTTGGCAAAGCGGTGGTCGAGGTAGTGGCGCTGGAGGGGGTAGCCGATCGCGACCAGGCCGATGACAAGGACTGCTGCGCCGCCTGCGAGCAGGGCTATTCCAGCGCCGCGATTCCGCAGGTAAAGCAGCAGCGCCGGCACCGAGACGACGAGCAGGACGAGGAAGAAGGCGAAGACCCGGCCCTTGTCGTGGAGGGCGTCGTCAGGACGATTGGTGACGAGGAAGACCAAGACCAGCGCGCCGGTCAGCCCCCACTGCCGCCGCGGGCCGTCCAACCAGCGGTTGAGCGGCAGCAGGACGATCCCGGCCAGCAGGGCCGGGATCACGTAGCGGATGTTGATTCCGAAGCCGACCGGTTCCCCCTCGGCGCCGGCGGCGCTGAGTGGGGTGAAGAGGTAGGCGAGGGCGCCGAAGAGAGCGACGGCGCCCACCCAGCGGACGATCCTGTCGCGGCCATGGAGAACGGCGAGCAGCGCCGCGGCGACGGCGCCGAAGACGACCAGCGGCCAGAGCGCGCCGAAGGCCTCGTGCAGCCCCGGCCCGAAGTACTCCCTCCAGACGCCGGTGTCGGTCGCGTAGTGGACGATGTTGAAGTCCGGCCGCCCCTCCTGCAGCCGCTCCGGGTGCGGCAGCGAGATCGGCCCCAGCTTCTCCACCTCCGGAATCGGGTTGCCGGCGACGACCAGGTTCCGCAGGTACCAGAACGCCCCGCCAGCCAGTGCCGCCAGGAACCACCACCCCGCCGCGGCCCGCCGCTTCCCCCGCGGCGACAGCACCACCACGGCCACCGTCAAAGCCCCCGCCATCGCCAAGCCGGTGACGCGGGTTCCAGCAGCGAGACCAGCAGCCAACCCCGCCGCCGCAATAGCCCAGCGGTCCCAGCCATCTCTGCGCTGCGACCACGCCTCGACCAAGATCGCAATCGATGCCAGCAGCAGCGCCGCAGCCATCAAATCGTTCTTCGCGGCCCCAGGGTCCCGAACCACCAGCGTGTGGCACTCGAGCAGGATCGCAGCGGCGATCACAGTTACGGCTCCGCGCCCATAGGGGCGGCCGACACAGAAGGCGGCCAGGAACGCGACGGCCAGCCACCCGAAGTTCAAAAACAGGCTGAGCGTGTCCCTCCCCGTCAGCAGGATCCCCACCGCGTGCAGCAGCTCCGAGTTCTGTGGGTAGAACCAGTTCGTGAAGACCGTCTCGACGTGATGCATCCCCACCACCGAATGCGTCTGCACCATGTCGACAGCGAACGGCAGGTGGTACCAGAGCGAATCGAAGTTGAAGATCCCCCGGTCCCAAGCATGCTGCGCCGTAACGCCCCAACTGAACACCGTGGCCGCAATCACCGCCCACATCACGAGCAGCGGCCAAGGCGCCCCTCCCGTGGGTGGCACGGTAGGGGGGACCATCCCTGAGGAAGCTTTAGCTACCGGAAGGGATGGGGGGTCCCCTGCCGTGACAGGACCCGCGGGCCAGAACGCCACCGTCCCTGCAACCAAAAGCGCGGCCCCGATTAACGCCCCCGCATAGAACAACCCAACCGTCCCGAGGATCTCCGACAACCAGATAACCAGCGCCACCCCGACGATCGACTCGACCAACCGCGCTGGCGCCCCCTCCCAGGTAGGCAACAAACGCCCCCGCAGCCGATATGCGCTGAACCCGACCGGCACGACGACCAGGGCCAGCTGGGCGACTCCCAGGAGGTAGCCGCCGAGGTCAACCATGGGAGGCTCCCCGCGGGGCCGTCAGCCGCCGAGGTTGCCGTGGATGACCACCGGCGTCTCGCCTTCGGCGATCATCCCCTGGGCGCGCGCTTCGTGATCCACGACGAGCGGGTCGTCGGCGGACTGGATGCGGTTGTGGAGGCGGCGGTTTTCCTTCAGCAGCCCGTGCAGCTTCGCTTTCGCGGCCGTGGTCCCCGTGTAGGTCTTGACGAAGTCGACCGAGGGCCCGAGATAGGAGTAGAGGACGGCGACGAGGACGAGGGTGAGGGCGACACGGCCGACCCGGTCCCACTTGATCCGACTGCCCCCCCGGCGCGCGGCGGGGCGGGTTTTGCGGGCGGCGGGACGGCGGCGGGCCGCCGAGCGGGAGCGGCTCGCCTGCGCACGCGTTGCCATACCCGGAGCTACGCGGCCGGGCCCCGCTTTCCTGCATTTAGGAGCGCTGCTGGGTGAAAGCGTTCAGGCCGGGGAACCTGGCCGCAGAGCCCAGCTCCTCCTCGATCCGCAGCAGCCGGTTGTACTTGGCGACGCGATCGGAGCGCGAGGGGGCGCCGGTCTTGATCTGGCCGGCGCCGGTGGCGACGGCGAGGTCGGCGATCGTCGTGTCCTCGGTCTCGCCCGAGCGATGTGAGATCACCGCCGTGTAGCCGGCCTCGCAGGCCATGCGGATCGCCTCCAGCGTCTCCGAGAGGGTGCCGATCTGGTTGACCTTGACCAGGATCGAGTTGCCGACGCCGAGCTCGATGCCGCGGCGCAGGCGCTCGGGGTTGGTGACGAAGAGGTCGTCGCCGACAAGCTGCACCCGCTCGCCGAGGCGCTCGGTGAGGAGCTTCCAGCCGTCCCAGTCCTCCTCGTCCATCCCGTCCTCGATCGAGACGATCGGGTAGCGCTCGCAAGCGTCCTGCCAGTAGGCGGCCATCTCCTCGGAGGAGAGGGTGCGGCCCTCGTGCTCGAGCTGGTAGGAGCCGCCCTCGAAGACCTCGCTGGTCGCCGGGTCGAGGGCGATGAAGACGTCCTGGCCGGGCTCGTAGCCGGCGGCCTCGACCCCGGCCAGCACCGCCTGCAGCGCCGCCTCGTTGGACTCGAGGTTGGGGGCGAAGCCGCCCTCGTCGCCGCCCGCGGTGGAGAGCCCCTGCGAGGAGAGGGACTTCTTCAGCGCGTGGAAGACCTCGGCCCCGACCCGCAGGCACTCGGAGAAGCCCTCCGCCCCGGCCGGGACGACCATGAACTCTTGGAAGTCGACCGAGTTGTCGGCGTGGGCGCCACCGTTCAGCACGTTCATCATCGGCACCGGCAGCAGGCTCGGCTCGCCGCCGCCGTAGAGCTCGGCCAGGTAGCGATAGAGCGGCTGCTCGGAGTCCGCCGCGGCTGCCTTCGCGGCCGCAAGAGAGACGCCGAGCAGCGCGTTGGCGCCGAGGCGGCCCTTGTTCGGCGTTCCGTCGAGCTCGATCATCGTCCGGTCGAGGGCACCCTGCTCGGACACCCGCGCCCCGGTCAACGCCGAGGCGATCTCGCCATTGACGTTTGCCACTGCCTGGCTGACGCCCTTTCCCGCCCAGGCGTCGCCGCCGTCGCGCAGCTCGACCGCCTCGAACTCGCCGGTCGACGCCCCGGAGGGCACCGCCGCCAAGCCGCGCGCTCCCGACTCCAACACCACTTCCACCTCGACGGTGGGGTTGCCGCGCGAGTCGAGGATCTGGCGCGCGTGGATAGCGGAAATCGTGCTCACGGGCGCGCCAGTCTAGTAGGGCTTGGCGAAACCCGCGTGTGCGGCTGGCGAGCGCCGGACCGAGCGGGGGTAGGACGCAGGGAGGCCGAATAGCAGCGCTATTTGGCCGACTGAGGACGACGCCCCGCGAAGTGTGTCCGGCGCCGCCAGACGTGCGCGGGGATTTCGCCAAGCCCTACTCATCATCGCCAGCGGCGGCTTGGCGTGCGCTATTCGCCGGTTTCGGCGGGAGGCGCTTCCGGCGGAGCTTCGCCTTCGGGCGGTGCGGCGCCCGGGGGCACTTCGCCGCCAGGCACGACTTCGCCCTGTTCTTCGCCTGCCGATTTTGGCTGCGGCCGCTGCGGGAACGGTTCGCCTTTCGGTTTCGTCGCCGTCACCTTCCCCGGGAGAGTCGGCGAAGTCGGCGTCACCGGCGCGGGGCATTCTTTCGCCGGGGTTTTCGGGTCTTCTTCATAGCAGGCCGGCGAGGCGTTGGCGGGGCGGCCGTCGCCGACGTAGTTGCCGCATTTCGAGATCAGGAAGTCATCGGCGCAGACAGTGCGATTACTCCACCTGGCTTCGAAATCGGCGATGAATTCCGAGAGGTATTCCTGCTGCGTCTGCTGGCCCAAGGTCGATTCGATCTGGGCTTTCGATTCCGCCAAGGTCTGAACTTTCTCCGGCGTCAATTTCACGACTTCGACTAGGACCCAGTTTTTTTCGAACTTCACCGGGCCGACGAGTTCGCCGGTGGGGCTGTCGAAGATCGCGGTTTTGAGCGGACCTTTGAGGAATTCTTCGGTGATCCCTTCCTGCAAGCCGCCTTTAGCGGCGCTGGTGGGATCGCTGGAGTATTTTTTCGCGACTTTTTTCCAGCTCGCCGGCGAGCTGTCTTTTTCCAGCGCCGCTTTCGCCGCTTCCACTTCGTTTTTGTCTTCGTTGAGGATGAGGCGGACGTCGCGACTTTCTTTGGTCGTGAACTGAGTTTCCTTTTCCGCTTCGTAATACGCCTCGATCTCGTCGCTGGAAGGTTTCGGCGCTTCAGCGTTGACCTTTTCCTGGATTTCTTTGGTGAAGATCTGCAGTTCGATCAGATCGTTCACTTCATCCTGAGTGAAGTTCGATTCCTCGAGGAATTTCTTATAGGCCTTTTCCGTCGGGAAGTTCTGTTTTTTGATCGTCGCGAGTTCGTCTTCGATCTGTTTTTCAGTTGCCGAGATGTCCATTTCTTCGGCCTGACCGCGGATCCAGACAGCTTCGATCTGTTCGGTTATCGCGGCTTCCTGGGCTTCTTCGTATTTTTTCGACCCCGGTTTTGGCTTTTTGCCTTCGCTGTTCTGACGGTCGATCGCGCGCTTGACCTGGTCTTCGCTGATGTTGCCAACGTCGCTGGGGACGTCAGAGACGTGAATCGCGTCGCCGGAGGCAACGCTGGGACCGGTCAGACCCTGGGCAATCGCGAAGCCGACGAAGAGCAGAATGAAGAGAGCGCCGAAGAGGATCAGCGCGAGGCGCTGCCGCCCGGCGGCGTTGCCGCTCTGCGGCGCTTTTCCGCCTCGGCCCGATCTACCCCTCTGGCCCGCTTTCGCTCCCATCGAGCCGGCAGCATAGTCAAAACCGTTCGCTTAAGCAGGCTTTAGCCAGTGCGGAGCGCGCTTCACGCGGTGGCCGGCTCGGCCACCCGCCGCGCCTCGCGCAGTCCCTGCGCCATCGCCAGCACCGCGGCGAGGCGCTCCTCCGGGTCGCCGGCGACCCGGATCGCGGCGGTCTGCTCACGCCATTCGTAGAGCGCACCCTCGACCTGCTCGGCCAACACCCCCGCCGCCTCGGAGTCGAGCTCGACCCCGGTGACGCTGAGGCGGCCGCCGCGGAACTCGACGCTGCGGGCGCCGGCGAGGCCGAGCTCGATTCGCGCCTGCTGCAGCTTCAGCAGGTTCTCGGCCTGCGGCGGCAGCGGCCCGAAGCGGTCTGAGAGCTCGTCGCGGATCGCCCGCAACTGTCCCGGTTCGCGGGCGGCGACGATGCGACGGTGGACGTCGATCTTCGCCGCCTCGAAGGGGACGAAGGTGGCCGGCAGGTAGGCGTCGACGGGGACGTCGAGCCGCACCGGCTCCGGCGCCTCCTCCCGCTCCTCGCCGCCCTCGGCGGCCATCGCCACCGCTTCGTCGATCATCTGGCAGTAGAGCTCGAAGCCGACCGCGGCGACGTGGCCGGACTGCTCGTCGCCGAGCAGGTTGCCGGCGCCGCGGATGTCGAGGTCCCGCATCGCGATTCGGAAGCCGGAGCCGAGCTCGGTGTGGTCGGCGAGGGTCGAGAGCCGCGCCGCCGCCTCCTCGGTCAAAGCCTCGGCCGAGGGGTAGAGCAGGTAGGCGAAAGCGCGCTCGCGAGAGCGCCCGACGCGGCCGCGGATCTGGTAGGCCTGACTGAGCCCGAGCTGGTCGGCGCGCTCGACGATCAAGGTGTTGGCGGTGGGGATGTCGAGCCCGGACTCGATGATCGTCGTCGTCACCAGGACGTCGGCCTCGCCGCGGAGGAAGGTCAGCATCGTCTCCTCGAGTTGGTGCTCGTCCATCTGCCCGTGCGCTTCGAGGCAGCGCGCGCCCGGCACCAGCGCCCGCAGCCGCTCGGTCGTTTCCGGCAGCGAGTCGATCCGGTTGTGGAGGACGAAGGCCTGGCCCTTGCGCTCGATCTCGCGGTTGATCGCCTTGCCGACCAGGTCCTCGTCGTAGGGGCCGACATAGGTGCGGACCGGGCGGCGGCCCTCGGGCGGGGTCTCGATCACCGAGATGTCGCGGAGGCCCGCGAGGCTCATCTGCAGGGTGCGCGGGATCGGCGTCGCCGAGAGCGACAGCACGTCGACCCTCAGTTTCAGCTGCCGCAGCAGCTCCTTCTGCTTGACCCCGAAGCGCTGCTCCTCGTCAACGACGACGAGGCCGAGCTCCTTGGCGCGGACGTCGCGGCTGAGCAGCCGGTGGGTGCCGATCAGGACGTCGACTTTGCCCGCCTCGAAGTCCTTGAGGACCGCTTTGACCTCCGCCTGGGGGCGCAGCCGGGAGACGCCCTCGACCCGGAACGGCAGGTCCGCGAGACGCTCGCGGAAGGTGCCGAAGTGCTGCTGGGCGAGGATCGTCGTCGGCACCAGGACCATCACCTGCTTGCCGTCGGAGGCGGCCTTGGCGGCGGCGCGCAGCGCCACCTCGGTCTTGCCGAAGCCGACGTCGCCGCAGACCAGCCGGTCCATCGGCCGCTCCGACTCCATGTCGGCCTTGACCGCCTCGATCGCTTCCATCTGGTCGGCGGTCTCGCGGTAGGGGAAGGCGGTCTCCATCGCGATCTGCCATTCGCCGTCGGGCGGGAAGGCGTGGCCCTTGCGGGCGCGGCGCTCGGCGTAGAGGTTGAGTAGCTCGCCGGCCAGGGCGCCGGCCGCTTTGCGGGCTCGCGCCTTCATGTTCTGCCAGCGTTTGCCCCCCAGGGCGGAGAGGGTCGGTTCGCCGCCGGCGCCGACGTAGCGGCTCAGCTTCGCCAGCTGGTCGGTGGGGACGTAGACGCGGTCTTCGCCTTTGTATTCGAGGTAGAGGTAGTCGCGGGTGACGCCGCCGACCTCGCGGGTCTCGAAGCCGGCGAAGCGGGCGACGCCGTGGTCCTCGTGGACGACGTAGTCGCCGACCCGCAGTTCTGAGAAGGCAAGGCGGCCGCGGCCGGCCCCGGGCGCCGGCTCCTCCGTGCGGCGGCGGTGGACGAGGCGGCGGAAGGGGTAGACGGCGAGCTTCAGCTCCGGGCTGACGAAGCCCTCGCGCAGGCGCGCCTCGGCGAAGGAGAGCCCGGGGTCGGGCGAGACGCGGCCGCCTTCGAGCAGGCGGGCGTCGAGGCGGTCGAGCCCGTAGCGGGCGCGCTCGGCCTCGCCGCGGCTCTCGAAGGCGACGACGGTCCGGTAGCCGGAGCGGACCAGTTTCTCCAGCTCCGACTCGGCCTCTTTGACGCTGCGGGCGGGAGACTCGGCGCGGGTGGCGCGGAAGGCGTCCTCGTCCTCCTCGCCGACCCCGGTCAGGGACAGGGCCGCGCGCTCGGCCAGCGGCGCCGCGACGTCTACGTAGAGGTGCTGGGCGTCCGCGGCGTGCATCGCCGTGGTCACGTCCTCCCAGTGGTCGCGCAGCGCCGGCTCGATCTCCTCCTCGCCCACGAGCACCACTGCAGCGGCGTCCGGGACGAACTCCAGCGGCGCCCGGAAGTGCTCCAGCGGCAGCGCTTCGGCCAGGTTCGGGTGCTCGCTCCCCTCCTCCTCGGCGGCCATCGCCGCCAGCTCGGCCAGCTCGCGGTGCTCGGCGTCGAGCTCGGCCGCCGGCGCCAGCTCGACCCGCTCGGCCTCGCCGAGCGAGCGCTGGGTGAAGGTCGAGAACCAGCGCATCGACTCGACCTCGTCGCCGAAGAGCTCGATCCGCACCGCCCGCTCCTCGGTCGCCGGGAAGACGTCGAGGATGCCGCCGCGGACCGCGAACTGGCCGCGCTCCTCGACCTGCTCGACCCGTTCGTAGCCAGCGCCGACGAGGTCGGAGGCAACGGCGTCGAGCTCGATCTCCTCTTCCAGCGCGATCGCGAACCCGGCCGGGCGCAAAGAGGCGTCCGGGACCGCCTCGGCCAGCGCCGTCGCCGAGGCGACGACCACCGCGTCGGCCTCGGCCCCGAGCGCGTCGAGGGCGTCGATCCGCAGCCCGACCAAGTGCGGCGGCGGCGTCACGTGCGAGGCGTAGCCGGTCCCGCGCGAGGGATAGAGCCGGACCCGGCGCGGGGCCAGGTAGGCCCGCAGGTCGGCGGCGAGGTCGCGGGCGGAGCGGTCGTCGGAGGCGACCAGCAGCGCCGGCCGCTCGGCCAGGCCCCGGTCGTCCTCGAGCAGCGCCGCCAGCAGCAGCGGCCGCAGCATCGTCGAGGCCCGAACCGTCGCCCCCTCCCCACCCTCGGCCGCCCCCCGCACGCGCGAGGCGAGCGCGTGCACGCGCTCGTTCTCGGCGGCGATGTCGATCAGCGGTCTGAGACTCATGGCAGGACGAACGCCCGGAGCGACGCTCCGGGCGAGCCGACCGATTCTAGGGAGCGGCCGCCGCCGGCCGCACGCCTATTTCAGAACCTTAAAACTGCGCTTCGCGGGCGTCGGATCGACGTTGCCGGCCTTGTCGATCGCGCGGACCTTGAAGACGTGCTTGCCGGGCTTCAGCTTCTTGTATTTCTTCGGCGAGGCGCAGGGCTTGAAGGGCTTGCGGTCGAGTTTGCACTGGAAGGTCGAGCCGGCCTCGGTCGAGGCGAACTTGAACTTGACCGTCCGCTTGTGGGTTTTCTTCGGCGGGCCTTTGAGGATCTTGGTGTCGGGCGGCGTCTTGTCCTTGGGGTTGCCGCCGTTGCCGCCGTTGCCTCCGCCATTCCCGCCGCCGCCACTGCCGCCGCTGTTTTCGGCTGCCGCGGCCACCGGCGTCGCCAGCTCGGAAGTACCTCCAGACGTGTTGGTCTGGGTGGCCGTCACCAGCGTGCCGGCGGGGATGGCGCTGGAGAACGCCGCGCTCCAGTTGCCCGATCCGTCGACGACCGTTTCCGCCAGGAACGCCTCCAGCTCTCCGGCTTCGGCATTCGCCTTGCGGAACACGCGGACGGTCGCGCCCGGCTGTGCCCCCGAACCGGATGCGCTCGATTGTTTCGCGCTGCCGATCGCCGGCGGTTTGATCCCTTCGTTGGGGCCGTTGGGTTCGGTCCCCGGTTCGGTGGAGATCAGGTCGATGAAGGGGCCGTTGTTTTCGCTGCCGACGTTGCGGCCGACTTCGTTGTTTTCGGTTTCGAAATCTTCGATCTCGATCGCGGGGCCGCCGCTCTGCACGATCAGGTTCTCCTCTGATTTGGAGTCGCCGCCGATCTGATTCGCCGACACGCCGATCGTGAGGAACGGCTGCACCCGGATTCCCGCAGAGCCGGATTCGAGCACTTCGTTGCCGATGACGAAGTTGTCGTCGTTTTCGAGCAGCATCCCCTGCTGGCTCGCGCTGACGATGGCGTTGTTCGCGATCAGGTTGCCGTGGGCGCCGACGAACCCGTAGGTGTAGATCCCGATCCCCGGATCGACGATTTCGTTTTCTTCGATGAAGGCGCCCACGCTGTGCTGGGTGATCCCGACGCCGGTGCCGACAATCGCGTTGCCCTGGATCTCGGTCTCGTGGTTCAACCCCGAGATTCCTTCGGAGCTGACGTTGACCCCTTCGCTCGGCGGCGACAGCGGGTCCCCGGCGCCGTTGAGGCCGATCTGGTTGCTGTCAACCACCAGGTCATCGGCGGAAGCACCGGCGAGGACGCCGATGAAGCCGCCGTTGATGTGGTTGCCGTAGCCGCTGCTCGAACCACCGATCGAGGCTTCGTCCGCATCGCCCACCAAGACTCCTCGCTGTGCGTTCGGGATCGCGGTCATCCCGGTCACTCCCAGGCCGATGTGGTTACCGGCGACCAGGGTCGGCCCGCTCGCCGGTGCCTCGTTGCCGCCGTTCCCAGCCAGGTCGACGCCGTAGGAGATCGCACCCGAGATCAGGTTGCAGCCTCCGTCGCAGGTGGACGTAGCTCCGGCTTCGGCGGTCAGCTGCTGGCCGATTTCGTTGTTCTTCGCTTCGAAACCGAGGCCCGCCGTGGAGTCGGTGACCTCGATGTTCTTGGCGTTGCCCATCTGCGTCGTCCCGTCAGGCGCGACGCCGAAGAAGTTGCCGCGCACGATCGCCCCGCTGGCCCCCTCGATGTCGAGGCCCTCGAGGTTGTTGCCGGCAATCACGTTGCGCGCCGTCGTCGCGTTACCGCCGATTTCCGCGTCGTCGGAGCCGGGGTCGATGAAGATTCCCGTGTTGTTCGCTTTCGCTTCCGCTTTGAGGTCGACGCCGATCCAGTTGTCCTTGGCGACGAATTCCTGGGATTCGTTGATCACGTTGATGCCGGTAAGGGCACCGGTGATCGCAAGCCCTTCGATCCAGACGTTGTCCCCTTCGACGATCAAGCCGAAGTTGCCGGTCGGGCCGCTGACCCCGGCGCAGGGGCCGGCGACCAAGGCCTCGGTCGTGCATTGGCCGTTCGAATCCCCCCGGATCTGCAGTTGGTCGGTAATCGCCGGCAACGGCGTCGCCAGGTTGATCGTGTCCGCCAGCTCGCCATTGAAGACGCTCGCTTTGAAGACGATCTGATCGGCCACGCCGGTCGTGCCGTTGGCGACTTCGATCGCTGCCCGCAGGCTGCAGCCACCGGCGTTCGTTTCGCACGGGGCGCCAGCGGTTTTGTCGGCTTCGTCGGCGGTGGTGGTGACTTCGTAGCTGAGCGCCGAGGCGGCGGCCGGAAGCACGAGGATGGGCAGGACGACGAGAAGCGCCAGGGCGGCGCGGCGGAAGAAGATCATGCGGCCGACCCTATCCCGGCCAGGCGGATGCCGAAAAGGTATGGCCGAACGGCCTAATCAGTCGCGAGTGGGCAGGCCGGGCCCGCTGCGCTGCCACTCGACCTGGCCGCGGCCCTCGGCGGCGGAGCGGCCGACGACGTCGTCCCACTCGTGCAGCATCCGCTTCAACTGGGCGGTCGCCTCCGGTGGGTGGGCAGCGACCTCGGCGGCGAGCTCCAGCGCCGCCTGCTCGGTGCCGGCGGCGGGGGCGACGCGGTTGACGAGACCGAGCCGCAGCGCCTCGTCGGCGCCGACGGTGCGGGAGCTGAGCAGCAGGTACTTGGCGGCGGCGAGGCCGCAGAGGGTGACGAGCCGGGCCGGGCCGACCGGCACCCCGAGCGCCGCGCCGGGGAAGCGCATCCGCAGGTTGGCGCCGCCGACGCGCATGTCGCAGGCGATCGCGATCTCGGCGCCGCCGCCGACGACGTCGCCGTGGCAGGCGGCGATCGTCGGCTTCGGGAAGGCGACGACGGCGTCGTAGAGGTCGGCGAAGAGCTGCATGCGGCGGACCTTGCCCTCGTCGTCGAGCTGCTCCCTGACGTCGGCCCCGGCCGAGAGTCCGAGATGGTCGGCGGAGCTGACCACCAGCACCCGCACCGCCTCGTCGCCGCGGGCCACCGCTATGTGCTCGAGCAGCTCCAGCAGCATCTGGGTGTTGATCGCGTTCCGCGCCTGCGGCCGCTCGAGGCGGATTACCGCGACGCCGTTCTCGTCAACCGAGTAGCTCGTAACCTCCTGCTCGGGGACTCCCCCGTTCTCTGCGCTCATGACTCGGAAGCTATCCGCTCGACCAACCGCTCGGTCTCCTCGGCGGCATCGGCGACCAACGCCTCGACCTCGGCCTTCGGCTCGCTGAAGCGACCGAGCACGTAGGCGGAGACGATCTCGGGGTCGGTCGAGTCCGGCCGTCCAACCCCGACCCGCACCCGCCAGAACTCCGGGTCGCCGAAGCCGCGTTTGAGGCTCTTGAGGCCGTTGTGGCCGGCGAGGCCGCCACCGAGCCGGCTCTTGATCTCCCCGAACGGGAGGTCGATCTCGTCGTGGACGACGACGACGCGGTCGAGCGGCAGCTTCAGCGAACCGCGCGCCGGGCCGGCCGAGGTGCCGGATTCGTTCATGTAAGTCCGCGGCTGCAGCAGCGCCACCCGCGGGCCTCCAGGACGGATCCGCCCTTCGGAGATCACCCCGTTGAACTTCTGCTTCGGCTTCGGCAGCTCCCAGCGCTGGGCCAGCTCGCTCGCCACCGCGAAGCCGACGTTGTGGCGGGTGCGCTCGTACTCCGGCCCGGGGTTTCCGAGCCCGACGATGAGAATGCGGTCCCCCTGCTCGCCGCCCTCGCGGCGGCGGAACAGCGACAGCGGTTACTCGCCCTCGGAGTCGCCGCCCGAGTCGCCGCCCTCGCCCTCGGCGGCCTCGCCCTCGCCAGCCTCGCCCTCGCCGACCACCTCGGTCTCCTCCTCGACCTCGGGCGCGACTTCTTCGACGCGCGGCGGCGAGAGGGTGACGATGGTGATCTCCTCGGGGTCCTCGGCGACGAATTTGACCCCGTCGGGCGCGGTGACGGCGGAAAGCTGAAGGGTCTCGTTGACTTCCATCGCCGAGACGTCGACGGTGATGTTGTCTGGGATCTCGGTCGGCAGCGCTTCGATCGTGATCTCGCGGGTGACGTGCTCGAGCACGCCGCCGCCCTTGACGCCGGGGGCGTCCTCGACGCCTTCGAGCTCGATCGCGACCTCGGCCTGGATCGCTTCGTCGAGTTTGACCTGCATCAGGTCGAGGTGCTGGATGCTGCCGCGCACCGGGTGGTGCTGCTGCTCCTTGACAACGACCGGGACGGCTTTGCTGCCCTCGATCTCGAGGTCGAAGAGCGCGGCGCCCTCGCCGAAGAGGACGCGCACGTCCCGTTCGCTGACCTGGAACGCTTTCGCGTCTTTGCCGCCCGCGTAGACGACCCCCGGAACGACGCCGTCGCGGCGCATGCGGCGCGAGGCGCGGGAGCCGAAGTCGGCGCGGGGTGCGGCTTTCAGAGTGGAGCGTTTGCTCGCCATCGGACGGGAGAGGATAGAGAAAGCCGCCGCGAAGGGGCGCCTGTGGCAACCTTGGCCACCGATGGCCGACGAATCGAAGATCCCCAAGGGGCGGGTTCGCCGCTCCGCCAAGCTGGGCTCGATCGTCGGCGCACAGGGCGCCCGCTACGCCGCCACCAAAGCCGCCAACGTCGGTCGCTCCGAGGACGAGAGCAAAGAGAAGCTCGAACAGCGCCACCTGGAGACGGCGATGAAGATGGTCGGCGCGCTCGGCCAGATGAAGGGCGCGGCGATGAAGCTCGGCCAGTTCGCCTCCTTCATCGACACCGAGTTCATCCCGGAGGAGTACCGCGACATCTACCAGGAGCAGCTGGCGAAACTGCGCACCGACGCACCGGCGATGCCCTGGGAGAAGGTCGAGAAGGTGCTGGAGGAAGAGTACGACGGCGAACCGCTCTCCGAGCTCTTCGCCGAGTTCGAGACCGAGGCCTTCGCCGCCGCCTCGATCGGCCAGGTCCACCGGGCCGAGCTGCTCGACGGCCGCGCGGTCGCGGTGAAGATCCAGTACCCGGGTATCGCCGAGGCGCTCGACGCCGACCTCCGCAACGCCGGCACGCTGGTGCGGCTGGCGCGGGCGCTGGCGCCGGGGCTCGACGCGAAGGCGATCGCCGAGGAGATCCGCGAGCGGGTGATGGAGGAGCTCGACTACGAGTACGAGGCCCAGAACCAGCGCACCTTCTCCCGCGCCTACCGCGGCCACCCCTTCATCTACGTGCCGGAAGTGGTGACCCGGCTCTCGCGCCGCCGCGTCCTCGTCACCGAGCTGGTCCGCGGCCGCAACTTCGAGGAGATCAAGGAGCTGCCGCACGAGGAACGCAGCCGCTTCGGCGAGATCGTCTTCCGCGGCAGCATCGGCTCGATGTTCAACGTCCAGCACTTCAACGCCGACCCCCACCCCGGCAACTACATCCTCATGGACGACGGCCGGGTCGCTTTCCTCGACTTCGGGATGACGAAGAAGCTCGACCGCGAGCAGATCCTGCTCGAGCAGCGCGCCTTCGACGCCGCCTCGCGCGACGACCCGGAGGCCTTCCGCCAGGCGCTGCATGACCTCGGGTTCATCAAGAAGCCCTCGAAGCTCGACGCCGAGCGGCTGCTGGAGCACATGGGCGCGGTCGGCGGCTGGTACATCGAGGACCGCGAGATCGAAATCACCCCTCGCCGGGTGATGAAGATCATCGAATCGACCCACGACCCGCGCTCGGAGTACTACGACCTGATGCGGCGCGAGTCGATTCCGGCCGAGGAGCTGATGGGACGGCGGATGGAAATCGGCGTCGTCGCCGTGCTCGGACAGCTGCGGGCGAAGCGCAACTGGCACCGGATCTTCCGCGAGTGGGTCTACTCGGACCCGCCAGAGACCGAGCTCGGCAGGGAGGAATGGGAGTACTTCGAGGAAAGAGGGCTAAAGCGGGCGCCCGGGCTCGCCGAAACCCTCTGAGTCCCGGAACGAAGGAGGAACGATGCGCAGGATCAAACGCGGCTGGGGTCTGACCAAGAAGAGCTGGGCTCTGCTGAGGGAGCACCCGTCGCTGATCCGCTTCCCGCTCTACGGCGCGGTGGCGACCACCCTGCTGGCGATCGTCTTCCTCGGACCGGGGCTCTACCTCTGGGACGAAGACCAGCTGGCGGGGGCGATCCCGCTGATCGCGCTCGGCGTCTACGTCCTCAGCTTCGTCGGCTTCTACTTCAGCGTCGGCCTCGCCGCCTGCGCCGACATGATCTTCCGCGGCCAGGAGGCGTCCGTCGGCGACGGGCTCGCCGTCTCGCGCCAACGCCTCGCGCAGATCAGCGGCTGGGCCGCGGTCGCGACCGCGATCAGCCTGGTCATGGGCGTGCTGGAAAACCAGGGCGGGACGCTGGGCACCGTCGCCGCCCGGCTGGTCGGGATGGCCTGGTCGCTCGTCTCCTTCATCTCGGTGCCGGTGATCGCAATCGAGGGCACCGGCCCCTTCGAGACGATCAAGCGCTCCGCCTCGCTCTTCCGCGAGCGCTGGGGCCAGCAGATCACCGGCAACATCGCGATCGGCGCTGCCGTCTTCCTGCTCGGGGTGCTGCCAGCGATCGGGCTGATCGTCGTCGGCGCCGCCGTCTGGTCCTCGGCCTCCTTCCTCGGCGCCCTGCTGGTCATCGTCGGCGCCCTGGTGCTGGCGATCGCGATGCTGATCTCGCGCGCCCTCAGCGGCATCTTCGGCGTCGCGCTGTACCGCTACGCCCTCGACGGCGAAGTCGTCGGCGGCTTCACCCAGGAGGACCTGGAGTCGGCGGTGGAAGGTCAAAGGCCGCCGCTGGGGCAAGTCGACGCCCCCCGGTGCGACCCCGGGCACGGTCTAGGGCGCCACTCCGAGCTTCGGGGGGCTATAGCCCCCTCAATCTCGGAGTTCCCGGAACAGCCGCGGGTCGTTCGAGCAGATCCCGTCGACGCCCATGGCGATGAGCTTCTCCATGCGGGGGAGGTCGTCGACGGTCCAGGCGATCAGCTCGACTCGGGCGAGCTTGCAGATCCGGGCGAGACGCGGCGTGACCAGCGGGTGGTAGACCCACATCGCCTCGACCCCGAACTGCGGCAGTTTCTGCGCCGCGAGACCGGGCAGGCGGTGGCGCATCGCCACCATCGCCGCCAGGATCGGGGCCTTCGCCCAGCGCTTCGAGTTCCAGTCCTTCGTCACTTTGGGATAGGTCCAGCCGCGCCGCAGGGCCGGTTGCAGCTCGAGGATCCGGCCCAGCGTGTGCAGCTCCATCGTCGAGATCATCGCCCGCTCGATCAGCCCCCGCTCCTGCAACGCCGCGACGACCTCCTCCTCCCTGCCCGGCAGCTTGATGTCGAGGTCGATCTCGACCCGGTCGAGCGGCGGCTCGAGGAAGGCGTCGAGCGCCTCGGTCAGCTTCAGCGGCATCCGCCGCTCCGCGTCCTCCCAGTCGTGCGCGATTACCAGCGGATGCCGCTGCTCCAGCGGCAGGTGCGCGTCCGGCAGCCAGAGCACGTCCATCTCGATCGTGTCGACCCCGGCCTCGACCGCCGCCCGGAAGCTCTCGACCGTGTTCCCGGGCGCGATCAGATCCGCCCCCTTGTGGCCGACCAGGCGAATTTTTCTCTCCGAAGCGCTAATTCTCACGCGCTTCTCCGTCAACCGAACTCCTTTGGTTTCCGCTTGAGCGGTCGGCAAGGCGAGACATGGTGGCTGGGCGACTAGGGCCAAGCGGGGCGCCGCTGACACGACCCCCGCATAGCGACGCTATGCGGGGCGTCGGGGAGGTGGCGAATCCGCGCCGGCCATAGGCGTCCAGACGCCGTGGCTCGCCGCAGCCGCCCGCTCAAAACAGTTGGTTCTCCCCCGCGAAGATCTCGCTCACCGAGTCGTCGGTGAAGATGCGGCGGATCGAGTCGGCGAAGGTGCTGGCGGTGGAGAGAACGGTGATGTTGTCCGGGGCGTCGGGGCGGAGCGGCAGGGTGTCGGTGACGACGATCTGCTCGATTGCCGAGCTCGCGAGCCGTTCGTAGGCGGGGCCGGAGAAGACACCGTGGGTGGCGCAGGCGATCACCCGCGCCGCGCCCTCGTCGAGCACGGTCTGGGCGGCGGCGCAGAGGGTGCCGGCGGTGGCGATCATGTCGTCGACGAGGACCGCGGTCTTGCCCTTGACGTCACCGACCACGTAGCCGATCTCCGCCACCGCCTGGGCGGGGCGCTCCTTCTCCATCACCGCCCAGTGGGTGCCGATGCGGCGGGCGAAATTGCGGGCGGTCTTCACGCGCCCGGCGTCGGGGCTGACGATCACCAGCTCGTCCTGCAGTTCCTGGTCGATGAACCACTGGGTCAGCATCGGCATCGCCGTCATGTGGTCGACCGGAACGTGGAAGAAGCCCTGAACCTGGCCGGCGTGGAGGTCCATGGTGAGGACGCGGTCGACGCCGACCGCCTCCAGGCACTTGGCGACGATCCGGGCGGAGATCGGCTCGCGCGGGGCGGACTTCTTGTCCTGGCGCGCGTAGCCGTACCAGGGGAGGACGGCGATGATCCGGTGCGCGGAGGCGCCCTGGGCTGCGTCGATCATCGCCAACAGCTCCATCAGCGCGTCGTTCGGAGTCATCCCTTCCTGCTCGTTGGCGCAGGTCGACTGGACGAGGAAGACGTCGGCGCCGCGGATCGATTCCTCGTAGCGGCAGTAGACCTCGCCGTCGGCGAAGGTCTTCAGCGTCACCTGGCCGAGGTCGAGCCCGAGCTTGCCGGCGACTTTCGCGGCGAGGTCCATCGAACAGCGGCCGCCAAAGACCATCATCTTCTTCGTGTAGTCGTGGTCGATGCCAGTCGCCACCTGCGGGCGCTCCTCGATCATGCTCACGCGTCTTTGTCCTCTCGCATCTCGGCCGCCTTGCGAGCGGCGTATCCGTCGATGTTCCGTTGCGCGTTCTCGCTGACGGCCAGCGCCCCCTCGGGCACGTCGTCCTTGATCACTGCGCCAGCGCCAGTGTAGGCGGCGTCGCCGACTTCTACCGGTGCGATCAGCATCGTGTCGACGCCAATCCGCACGTCGCGGCCAATAACGGTCCGGTTCTTGCGGAAACCGTCGTAGTTGGCGGTGATCGTGCCGGCGCCGAGATTGCTGCCGGGGCCGATCTCGGCGTCGCCGACGTAGGAGAGGTGAGGGACCTTGGTGCCCTCCCCCACTTGCGAGTTCTTGATCTCGACGAAGGTGCCGGCCTTGGCACCGTCCTCGAGCAGGGCGCCGGGGCGCAGGTAGGCGAAGGGGCCGACCGAGCAGCCGGCGCGAACGTCGCACTCGACCAGGTAAGAGTGCAGGACCTTGGAACCGGCGCCAACCGCGGTGTCGATCAAGGTGCTGAGCGGGCCGACGACGGCGCCCTCGGCGATCGCGGTCTCGCCCCTCAAGGTGGTCCCGGGCTCGATCCGGGCGTCGGCGGCGATCTCGACGCCGGCGTCGACCCAGGTCGAGGCGGGGTCGACGATCGTGGCGCCAGCGAGCATGTGGGCCTCGAGCAGGCGGCGGCGCCCCTCGCCCTCGACGGCGGCGAGGTCGACGCGGTTGTTGACCCCCATCGTCACCGCGAGGTCGTCGGCCTTGTGGGCGAAGACGGCGTGGCCGGCCTCGCGCAGGGCCGGGAAGACGTCGGGGAGGTAGTACTCGCCCTGGGCGTTGTCGTTGGAGAGGCCCTTTAGGGCGGTCGCCAGCGGAGCGGCGTCGAAGGCGTAGGTACCGGCGTTGATCTCGCGGATCTCCAACTGCCAGGTCTCGGCGTCGCCGGCGGCTTTCGCCTCGACCACCCGCTCGACCGCGCCGGAGGAGTCGCGGACCACGCGGCCGTAGGAGCCGGGGTCGTCGAGCTCGATCGTCAGCATCGTCGCGGCTGCCTCGGAGGAGGCGTGGGCCTCGAGCAGGCCCAAGATCGTCTCGGTCGAGATCAGCGGCACGTCGCCGGAGAGGACCAGGACCGTCTCGCTTTCCTCGATCAGCGGCAGCGCCGCGCGGATCGCACCGCCGGTGCCGTCGGACACCGGCTGCTCGACGGTCTCGACGCCTTCCGGTAACCCAGCAGAGAGGTCGCGGCCCGGCGAAACGATTGCCGCGACGCGGCCGGCCCCGGCCTCTCGCGCAGCAAGGATCGGCCAGGCGACCATCGGTCGCCCGCAGACGGGATGCAGCATCTTCGGGGTGGAGGAACGCATCCGCGTCCCCTCCCCCGCTGCCATGACGAGGGTGAGAGGCGAGCTCACTTCGCCAATCGTATGTGCTCAGGCGCGCTTCGCGAGGTCTTTGCCCAGCAGTGCAACGGAGGTCAGCGTCCAGCCGGCGAAGATCAGGTCGATCCCGACGAGGAGGCCGATCGCCCAGTCGGCGGAGCTGGGGAACTCGGCGAGGATGAGGATGCCGATCAGGAGGCCGGCGATGCCGCTGAGCCCGAGCAGGCCGGCGTTGGGCTGGCCGCGGGAGATGAAGGCGATCGTGGTCCGGGTCAGGCCCATGAAGAGGAAGTAGATGCCGAGCACGAGGGTCAGCGTCAGGGTGCCGTTGTGCGGTTCGACGATCAGCCAGATGCCGACGACGACGGTGAGGATCGCCCAGATCAGGCGCAGCACCAAGGTCCCGACCGAGTGGGCGGAGAAGGCCCCGGCGACCATGACGACGCCGACGAAGAGCAACAGCCAGCCGATGAAGATCGCCGTGCCGACCGAGGCCACCGCCGGGACCAGGATCGCGATGGCGCCGAGGACGATCGCCAGCACCCCGACGAACATCAGCGGCTTCCAGCTGCGGCTCAGGCCCTCGCGGACCTCCGGATCCAGCGACGCTCCTCCGATCTCCATAAAGAAGAAGCTAGACGCCCGCGCGGACGCCGCTGCCGCCCTGGCGGCGCAGTCAGACCTTGCGGTAGCGGGCGTCGACGATCGAGTACGCGCCGAACCCGATCAGCCCGGCGGCGACCAGGCCCAGCAGGGCGGGGCCGTAGGAGGCGTGCGCGAGTTCGCGCAGGGCGCCGTCGAGGCCGACCGCCTCCTTCGGGTTGTAGTCGAGCGCGGCCTTGAGCAGGCCGTAGCCGATCAGCGCGAAAACGACGGCCCGGGCGACGTGCCCGAAGACGCCGAGGGCGGTGTAGCCCTTCTCCACCCCCTCGCTCATTTCCTCCGTTTTCGCGTCCTCGAGGAACTTCCGCGACAGGCCCTTGTAGGCCTGGTAGACGGCGACGCCGATCAGGATCGCGCCGGCGACACCGACGATGACGGTGCCTCCCGACCACGCGAGGACACCGCCGGTCGTTTCCTTCGTCGATCCCGATCCGCCGCCGGATGAAGTGAGGATTCCGATCGCCGCTATGCACAGAAGCCCGTAGGCGATGCCGCTGTCCAGCGCCGAGATGCGCTCGAAGGTGCTGTCGCGCTGTTCGGCGCCGTGGCCGACAGCCGCCCGAATCAGCCGCCAGAGCGCATATCCGCCCAGGCCGACCGCGACCAGGAGGAGCAGCAATTCGCCGAACGACTGGTGGGCGATCGTCTGCAGCGCGCCCTGCTGGTCGGTCGCCTTGCCGCCGTCGCCGAGCGCGAGCTTCAGCGCCAGGACCCCGATCACGCCGTAGACGACGCCGCGGGCGACGAGGCCGGCCCGCGCCAGCCAGCCGAGCGTCTTCGCATGGGCGAGCTGCTCGCCCTGGCCCTTCGCCTTGTCGCCCAGGTCCCGCGCTCCCGATCCCACGTCCGTCTTCATCTCGCTCCGTTCCCGTTTCGGCCCGAGCGCGGCACGCAGACCGTGATCGCGTCGGCTTCGACGTCGACCTTGAACTTCTTCACCTTCTTGCGATCGCCGCCGTCGAGCTCGTAGCGGACCTTGCGGTCCAGCTTCACCCGCACCTTGCGGGCCTGGGTGACCCGCACGAACGGCGACTTCTCGGCACTGCCGAGGGCGGTGCGCGCGGTCGCCCGCACCAGCTGGACCGGACCCTCGGAGGTGAGGACGCCGACGTCGAGCTTGCCGTCGTCGGGGCGCGCGTCGGCGAAGACGTCGATGCCGCCGAAGAGCTCGCCGACGTTGCCGACGAGGATGCAGCTCGCCAGCCCCTCGTACCAAGGGGTGTCGTCGACCTTGATCTTCGCCTCGAAGGGCTCGCTGTTGAGCTTCGCGGCGCCGCCGACCACGTAGGCGGCGCGGCCGAGCCGGTCCTTGAGGTCGTCGGCGCCCTTGATCATCGCCGCGTCGAAGCCGGCCCCGGCCATCACCGCGAAGCGCTCGCCGTCGAAGCAGCCGACGTCGAGGCGGCGGCGGTCGCCGTGGAGGGCGACCTCGACCGCCTGGCCGATGTCGCGCTCGATCCCGAGGTGGGTGGCGAAGAGGTTGGAGGTCCCGGCCGGGACGATCGCGAGCGGGACGTCGCTGTCCTTCAGCGCGTTGACGCAGCGGCGGACCATCCCGTCCCCACCCCAGGCGATCAGCAGCTCGGCGCCGTCCTCCAGCGCCTCCTCGACCGCGGCCGGGGCGCGCTTGCTCTTCGGCACCTCGGTCCAGAGCGGGTCCTCGACGCCGGCCTCCTCCAGCGTGCGCCGCAGCTCCGGCAGCCCGCCGCCGACCGTCTTCCCCGCGTGGGCGACGACGGCGACCTTCATGCCCGGTGCCTTTCCGCGGCCGCGCCGGCGGCGCGGCAGGCAAACAGGAGGACGAGGATCGCGCCGATGCCGACGAAGACGCCGCCGGCGACGTCGAGCGGGTGGTGCATCCCCTCGTACATGCGCGAGAAGGCGACGAAGGTGACGATCAGGATCACCGCGGTCCAGGCCAGCGCCTTCTTCAGGCTGCTGGTGAAGCGGGTGGTGAGGAGCAGGACCAGGCCGGCGTAGACGGCGATCGAGGCGGCGGTGTGGCCGGAGGGGTAGCTGGCGTCGGGCTCCAGGCCTTCCAGGCGGTGGACCGAGGGGCGGTCGCGGGGGACGGCGATCGAGGTGACGCGGTAAGTGGCCGACTCGATCGCGAGGACGAAGACCGCGAAGGCGGCGATCAGCCAGTGGCGGAAGTAGGCGCAGACGAGGGCGACGATGCCGACGAGGATCGGCAGCACCGGGGCGCCGCCGACCTGGGAGCCGATTTCGGCGAGCGTGGTCAGCGTGCCGCTGCGGTTTTCGGCGAGGGTGTCGTTGAAGCTCTCGTCGGTGGCTTCCAGCCCGAGGCCGCCGTTGCTGACGAGGACGTGGACGACGATCCAGGCGAGCAGGATCGAGGCCACGGCCAGGACCAGGAAGCCGGCGAGCGCCGCGAGGAAGAAGACGAGGGCGGGATGGCGCCCGTCGAGCGCGGTGGCGAAGCGATCGGGCAGGCTGCCGGGGCGAGCCTCGAAGATCGGGACCGAGTGGCGGTTGCCTGAATGCTCCCTCGCAGGGGCCGCCGCGCGTGATCTCTCCTCTACCGCCACGCCCGGTCTATCCCCCAGACGCGCCCATACTATGCATCGGCCTCTTTGAGCAATCGCTGGTTTTGATGCCGTTTGCGGGGTAATTCCCCTTTCTGATGCCGTTTCTTCTTCTTCTACTGATTTCCGTCCTTGCGGGTCTGGGAGCCGCTTTCCTCACCCGTCGCTACCCCGGCGGCGCCACCGCGCCGGCCGTCGTCGAGGTGGCGCGCGAGGCGGGCGAGCACGCGACGGGGCAGGCTGCGCAGCGCGCGGCGCGGGCGGCTCGGCTCGATCCGGAGAGGGCGACGGGCCTGGCGCTGACGCTCGCGCTCCTCGTCATCTTCGTCGGCGGGGTCCTCCTGGCGCTGCTGGCGGTCGTCGTCCGCAGCACCGACGCGCTCGCCGGCATCGACAGCGGCGTCGCCGAGTGGGGCGACCGCCATACGAGCGCCTGGACGCACGACGCCCTCACCCTCGTCACCCAGCTCGGCGAGACCTGGCTGGTAGTCGTCGTCGCGATCGTGGTCGCGGGCGTCGAGCTCGCCCGCACGCGCAGCCGCTGGGTGGCGCCGTTCCTGCTCGCGGTGATCCTCGGCGACAAGCTCCTGACCGAGGCGGTCAAGCAGCTGATCGACCGCGCCCGCCCGGAAATCGAGGCCGTCGCCGCGACCCTCGGCCCCTCCTTCCCCAGCGGCCACACCTCGACCGCCGCCGCCTCCTGGGCCGCCTTCGCCCTCGTCGCCGGCCGCTGGTGGGGCCGCCGCTCCTTGCCTGCCCTCGCCGGCACCGCCGTTGGCATCGCCGTCGCCGTCGCCCTCAGCCGCGTCTTCCTCGACGTCCACTGGCTGACGGACGTCCTCGGCGGCCTCGCCCTCGGCTGGGCCTGGTTCGCCGCCTGCGCGATCGCCTTCGGCGGCCGCCTCCTCAGCTTCGGCGCCCCCGCTCAGGCGGCGGGCCGCGGCGCCGCAGAAGCCGCGTCGGCCGAGCCCCCCGAGGCCGCTTCCCGCTCCCGCTCGTAGAACTTCACCCACTTACGGACGGCATTGTCGGAGACGCCGTACTTGCGGCCGGCCCAGCAATAGCCATGAGCCTCGATCTCGGCTAGGAGCTGGTCGTAGGGCGGACGACTGACGCGTCTGGCAGATCGCCCTGCCCGCCCGCGTACTTTCGAGCGGTCCCAGCGGGTCCCGCAAGCGCGAGAGCAGTAGCGCTGCTCCGGTCTCCCAGGAACGAAAGTGGTTCCACAACGACGGCAGGATCGCTTCGCTTTCTCTACGCGGTTCTTCCGCCCACAGTGGGTGTCCAAAGTGGCGGCGCAGTTGGGGCAGACGATCCTCAGGTTCTCCAGGCGGTGATCGTTTCGAACTCCGTTGATGTGGTCGAGGATCATCCCCATCGGGCGGCCGTGCCACATCTCACCCTGGCCGCACATCTCGCATACCGGCTCCTTCAGTCCCTCTTGGAAGAGCCGTCGCTTTACGTGCTGTCGGGAGTAAGTCGAGTTCTCAACGAGCACCTGATCCATGGGACGCGCGGGGTGACGGAGGTTTCCTTCCACCGCCCGCGCCGAATCGAAGTGGTCGGTGGGGATCTCCCAGAGGGCCGCGTATTTCTTGAGCACGCGCCAAGCGCCGCCGGAGGGGCAGCGTCCCAACTTACGGAGGCTCTCGGCCCAAGAATGGGAACTGGCTATCGCCTCCCGCGCCTGTGCCTCCGTGTAGCTGACCCTCGAACCTGGCATGACTGAAGTTTGACAGGTGATGCAGACGGAAAGTTGCGACTGGGGAGCCCGGGCTTGAACCGGAAATTCGACATTCAAAGTGTCGCGTGTTGCCGCTTACACCACTCCCCAACGGAGCTGTCATCAAGCTTAAAGCGCTTTCGTCTACTCCTCCGTCGCCCGAGCCACCTTGCCGCCTTTCGCCCCCGGCTCCATCGCCGGTCCTCGCGGCGAAGCGATCCCCAGCACGCGCATCGCCTTCAGGCCGAGGCCGAGCTTCTCGCGGCCCTCGGTGGCGCTGACGTCGTGGCCGCAGAGCTCGCGGACTCGCTCGAGGCGGTAGCGGATCGTGTGGCGGTGGGTGAAGAGCTGTTTGGCGGTGGCGGCGACGTTGCCGTCGTTGTCGAGGTAGGCCTCGACGGTGGCGACGAGCTCGGTCTCGTACTGGTCGTCGTACTCGTTCAGCGGCTGGACCGTCTCGGCGTAGAAGCGTTCCAGCTCGGCCGGGTCCTCGCTCATCGCCGGCAGCAGCAGGCGGTAGGCGCCGGTGTCCTCGAAGGCGAGCAGGGCGCGGCCCTCGGCCTCGCCGACGTTGACCGCGAGCTGGGCCTCGCTGCCGGCCCGATAGAGGTCGACGGGGTCGGCGCAGCGGCGGCTGCGGCCGGTGGTCAGGTGGAAGCCGGAGAGGCTGTCGTCGAGCTCGCGCGCCAGTCCGGCCGCCGCCCGCGCCAGGCGCTGGTCGTCCTCGGCGGGGACGATCGCGGCGATCTCCGCCGCCGCCTCGCCGCCGTCGCTTGCCGCCAGCGCGCCCGGGGCCAGAGCGCGCAGCGCCCGCTGCGCCAGGACCAACACCCGCTCGCGCCACTCCCCCGTCTGCGCCGCCCGCGGCGCCGCCCGCAGGACGACCACCCCGGCGCCGCGGTCGAGGTCGGCCCCCAGCTCGGAGGCCTGGGCGACGATGTCGCGGCGGTCGGTCACCTCGCGCCGCAGCACCGCCCGCACGAAGGCCCCCGCCGCCTCCTCGCTCTCCCACTCGGGCGAGCGCGAGCGCTCCAGCTCCAGCGCCAGCAGCGTCGTCACCATCCGCGCGATCACCGGGTCCGGCGCCTGCTTGGCGCGGTAGCGCAGCTCCCCCACCGCGGTGTCGGCGACCCGCAGCTCCACCGTCGTCACTCCCTCGCCCCCGGAGAGCAGCTTCTGCTCCTGGTCGGAGGAGGCGCCGGCCACCGCCAGCACGGCGCTGGAGCGGTCGATCAGGGCGACGCTGGCGTCGAGCAGGCGCGCCGCCGCGCGGGCCACCGCCGGCAGGCCGGCACCGGACTCGACCGCTTCGGAGAGCGCCTCGAGCAGCACCGCGCGGTCGCTTGCAGGGCTTTCGCCCCCTTGTTTCGAGGTGGCCTGCATCCCGGCATTATCCGGGACGGGGCCTGAGAGCTAGACCTCGGTGGAGAAGTAGACGATGACCAGCCCGATCACGACACCCCCGATGATCAGCGCCGCGAGGACGAAGACCGAGAGGAAGCCCGCCGCCGCCTTCTCCCAGATCCGGCCGTAGGCGCTCAGCGCCGGCGAGAGGATCAGGGTGACGAAGACGACCAGGCAGACGGCCGCGGCAATCCCGTAGAGCAGGTACTGGTGACCGAGGTCGGTCAGCGCGAGAGGCATCACTGCTCTGGATTCTGCCGCACTTGCGAGGCGACCAGTCCGACGGCCGCGCAGAACGAGAAGGCGACGGCGCCCAGGGCCCAGCCGGCGCTGACGTCGGAGAGGTAGTGGACGCCGAGGTAGACGCGCGCGAGCCCGATCAGCGCCGTGAGGACGAAGCCGGTGACGACGACCGCGGTCGCCCGCGCCATCCCCGGCCGCAGCCGCAGGACGATCGTCACCGCCAGCCAGAGGTAGATGACCGAGTGGGCGGCGTGGCTGCTGGGGAAGGACGAGCCGGAGGCGGAGACGAGCGGATCCTCCGGCCGCGGCCGGTCGACCGAGTCCTCAAGCCCGATGAGCCCGAGCTGGGTGATCGTCATCCCGCCGAGCAGGACCCAGAACTCGGCCCAGCGCCGGCGCCACGCCAGCAGCGCCGCCCCGACGACCGCCAGCGCCCAGGTGAAGCCGGCCGAGCCGAGGAAGGAGATGACCTTGGCGACGCTGGTGAGGACGCCGGCCTGGATGTGGCCGACGAGTTCGGCCGCGGTTTCGTCCCCCGGCGTCGGCCCCGGGTCGCCGCCGATCAGCACCGCGTAGGAAACGAGCACGAACAGCGCCACCGCCAGGGTCGCCATCAGCGAGGTGAATTCGAGCCCGAAGGTGCCGCCCGGGGTGACCCGGTCCCAGAGGAAGCGGAGCTCGCGGCGGCGGGCGAGGTCGACCAGCCAGCGGGTGACGGCATGGCCCTCCATCCAGCGCACCGCCCTGCCCCGGTTCTCCTCGACCCGTAGCCAGCGGACGAGGAAGACCGTGCCGGCGACGATCGCGATCAGCGTCGCCAGCAGGAAGGCACCGCGGGCGGCGTAGTGGCCGGCGGTCTCGATACTGCGCGAGAAGAAGTAGCCGACGAGGATGTGCAGCGAGGCCCAGAGGCCGGTGCCGAGGATGCTGTAGGGGACGAAGGCGCGGTACCCCATCCCGGAGCTGCCGGCGATGAAGGGGGCAAAGGCGCGGACGAGGCTGATCCAGCGGCCGATGAAGATCGTCTTGCCGCCATGGCGGCCGAAGTAGTCCTCGACTTTCTCGAAGCGCTCGTGGCTGATCCCGACGCGGGGGCCGTGCTTCAAGACGAACTCGCGGCCGAGGCGGCGGCCAAGGAAGAAGCTGGTCGTGTCGCCGAGCCAGGCCGAGAACCAGGCGATCGCGATCAGCAGGTAGATGTCGATCGCGCCCTGGCCGGCGACGGCGCCGCCGAGCAGCATCACCGTCTCGCCGGGGACGACGAGACCGACGAAGGCGCCGGTCTCGGCGAAGGCGAAGACGGCGACGATCAGGTAGGTCCAGGCGCCGAGCGTGTGCGAGAGGTCCTCGAGCAGCCCCTGCAGGTCGAGGTGGCCGAGCTGGCGGCTGATGAAGAAGTAGATCGCGCCGACGACGAGGACGGCGGCGCCGATTTTCAGCCGCTTGCGGTTCTCTCCGCCCCCTCCCTCGCCCGGCAGCTTCATCGCTCAAGTCTCGCGTGTCCGGCGGCGCAGACGATCGCGTCCTCGGCGTCGAGCGATTCCGCCGCGGCCTTGGCGGCGGCGAGGTCGGGGAAGAGGCCGACGGCGGTCGGGCCGGAGCCGCTGAGGATCGCCTTCGGCGCGCCCGCGGCGCGCAGCGCCGCCAGCGCCTCGCCGACATCCGGGCGCAGCGAGAGCGCCGCCAGCTCGAGGTCGTTGACCAGCAGGTCTGGGTAGTCGAGCGGGGAGGCACCGGCGCCGGCGACCTGCCGCAGCCGCGCCGCCAACTCCTCCAGCTCCGCGTCGCTGCGCCCGAGCCCAAGCCGGTCGGCCTCGGCGAAGACGGCGGCGGTGCTGAGGCCGCCGCCGCCAGGCAGCAGGACGACCGCGTGCTCGGCCGGCTCCGGCAATGGCTCGACATGCTCTCCGGCGCCGCGGACCAAGGCCAGGGCCGGACGCAGCTGCGAGGGCACGTCGGCGCCGAACTCGGTCGCCAGCTCCGGCAGGTCGGCGACCTCACCGGCAGCCAGTCGCAGGACCGCGGCGGCGTCGCCGCTGCCACCGCCGAGCCCGGCAGCAACCGGAACCCGCTTCTCGATCTCGATCCGCAGCGGCTCGTGCTCCCAGCCGCGCTCGCGCAGTCCGGCCAACGCCTTCGCCGCCAGGTTCTCCCCCTCGACGCCGGGACAGACCACTTCGTCCCGCTCGGCCGGCGAGACCTCGATCAGGTCGGCCAGCGCCAGCGGCTCGAACAGCGAGCAGAGCTCGTGCAGCCCGTCCTCCCGCGCCCGCCCCAGGTAGAGGCAGAGGTTCAGCTTCGCCGGCGCGTGCAGGAGCATCAGCCGTGCAGCTTCACGGAGAGGGCGGCGAATTGCTCCGGCGCCAGCGCCTCGGCGCGGGCGTCCTCGGGCAGGCCGAGCTCGGCCAGGGCGGCACGGGCCGGCGCCAGGCTGCCCGGCGTGGCGTGCTCGAGCGAGCGCGCCAGCGACTTGCGGCGGTGGGCGAAGGCGGCGCGGATCAGCGCCCTGGTCTCCGGATCGGCGCCGGGACCGGTGCGGCGCAGGCGCAAGATCGCCGAGTCGACCCGCGGGCGTGGGCGAAAAACCGCGGGATCGACCGCCCGCACCAGCTCGACTTCGCACGCCAGCTGGGCCACCGCGCTCGGCGACCCGTAGGTGCGGCTGCCTGGTCCCGCTCGCAGGCGGTCGGCGATCTCCCGCTGCACCATCACCGTCCAGCGCCGCAGGCTCGGCAGCTGCTCGATCGTGCGCAGGATCAGCGGCGTCGCCACCGAGTAGGGCAGGTTGGCGACCATCGCGGTGGGGGGCGGCCGCAGAGCCGCCAGGTCGAGCTTCATCGCGTCGCCCCAGTGCAGGTCGACGTTTGGCAGCGCCGCGATCGGCGCCAGCGCCGGCTCCAGGCCGCGGTCGATCTCGACCGTGTGCAGGTGCGCCGCCGCGGCGGCGAGTCGCCCGCTCAGGACCCCTTCCCCCGCCCCCACCTCGAGGACGACGTCGTCGGCCGCCAGCTCGGCGTCGCGGACGATCGCGTCGAGCAGGTTCGGGTCGGCGAGGAAGTTCTGCCCGAGCCGGACCATCAGACCATCTCCCTACCAGTCGAAGAGCGTTCGGGCGTTGGCCTCGACCGTGCGCTCCAGCTCCTCGTAGGAGACGCCGCGCACCTCGGCGATCGCCCGCGCGGTCTCAACTACGTAAGCGGGCTGGTTGCGCTTGCCGCGCATCGGCTGCGGCGCCAGGTAGGGCGCGTCGGTCTCGACCAGGATCTTGTCCTCGGGAACCTTGGCGGCGGCGAAGAGCAGCTCCTTGGCGCTGGGGTAGGTGGCGTTGCCGGCGAAAGAGCAGTACCAGCCGCGCTCAGCCGCGTCGCCGACCCGGTGCGGCGCCGAGAAGCAGTGCAGGATCACCAGCGCCTCGCCGGCCTTGGCGTCGAGGGTGTCGAAGATCTCGTCGGTGGCCGCGGTCTCCCCCTCGGGATCGCGGGCATGGATCACGATCGGGAGCTTCAACTCGCGGGCGATCTCGATCTGCGCCGCGAAGGCGCGCCGCTGGTCCTCCGGCGCCGCGGTGTCGCGGTAGAAGTCGAGCCCGGTCTCGCCGATCGCCCGCACCTTCTCGTGGGCACCGAAGCGGCGGATTTCCTCCGCCGCCGTCTGGTCGAAGCCGGTGGCGTCGTTCGGGTGCCGGCCGACCGAGGCGAAGACCGCCTCGTGCCGCTCCGCGCTCGCCACCGCGACCGGGTTCGACTCCGCCCCCATCCCGATCGTCATCATCCGCTCGACCCCGGCCTCCAGCGCCGCGGCGACGAGCTCGTCCTCGCTGCCGTCGCAGAGCATCAGGTGGGTGTGGGAGTCGATCATCGGGAATCGGGACGAGTCAGCCTATCCTCGGGAGATCGTGGCCCGCCTCCGCTTCCTCCCGCTCCTGGCCGCACTCCTTGCGCTCGCTGCGCCTGTCGCGGCGGCGGCAAGTGGACCCGGCGTCGACCCGGCCCACGCGCTCCGCTCCTCGCATCTGGCCGTGATCGTGCTCGAGAACCGCGAGTACGAGGAAGTGGTTTGGAGTCCCGAAGCCCCCTACTTCAACCACCTGATCCAGCGGGGGGCGCTCGCAACCAACTTCTACGGGGTGTCCCATCCCTCGCTCCCCAACTACCTCGCCCTCCTCGCCGGCGACACCTTCGGGATCGACGAAAACTGCACCGACTGCGTCGTTTACGGCCCCAACTTGGCGACGCAGCTCTCCCGCGCCGGCATCTCCTGGCGCGCCTACATGGAGGGCATGCCCACCCCCTGCTTCACCGGCGCCAGCTCCGGCCGCTACGCGAAACGCCACAACCCCTTCGCCTATTTCCCCTCCGTCACGGCGCTGCCGCGGCGGTGCAGCCGAGTGGTGCCGGAGACGCGGCTGGTCTCCGACTTGGAACGGCACCGCCTGCCGCGGTTCCTCTGGCTTACCCCCGACCTCTGCCACGACGGTCACGACTGCAAGTTCAACGCAGCCGACTACCACCTCTACACGCTGGTCCCGCGGATCATCCGCCAGCTCGGCCCCCGTGGCCTCTTGATCGTCACCTTCGACGAGGGCACGAGCGACGCCGGCTGCTGCGGCTCGCCGGGCGGCGGCTCGATTCCCACCGTCCTGGTTGGACCGGGGGTCCCGCAGGGAGAGCTGATCCCCCAGCCCGCGAATCACTACTCACTGCTGGCGAGCGTCGAGGACTACTTCGGCCTGCCGCGGCTGCGGAAGGCCGCCTTCGCCGAACCGCTGGCGCCGGCGTTGTTCAAACCGACGGAATAGGCTCGGAGCAATGCCGGACCCCGCCGACTACTACCGCGAGATCTACCTGCGCGGACTCGGCGGCGAGACGCCGGCGATCCCGGTCGCGGTCGCCGAGCTCGAGCGGGAGGCGATGGCGGCGATGGACCCGAAAGCCGCCAACTACGTCGGCGCCGGAGCGGGCTCGGAGGAGACGATGCGGGCCAACACCGAGGCGTTCGGGCGCCACCGGATCGTGCCGCGGATGCTGCGCGACGTCGCCAGCCGCGACCTCTCGACCACGGTCCTCGGGACGGAGATGCCGGCGCCGCTGCTGCTGGCGCCGATCGGCGTCCAGAAGGTCGTCCACGACGAGGGCGAGCTGGCGACCGCCCGCGCCGCCGCCGCGGTCGGGGTGCCGATGATCGCCAGCACCGCCGCCCACTTCTCGCTCGAGGAGATCGCCGAGGCGGGCGGCGACGCTCCGCGCTGGTTCCAGCTCTACTGGCCCAATGACCCCGCCCTCGCCCGCAGCATGGTCGAGCGGGCCGAGCGGGCCGGCTACGGCGCCATCGTCCTCACCGTCGACACCTTCATCCCCGGCTGGAAGCCGCGCGACCTGCAGCAGGCCTGGCTCCCGTTCCTCAACGGCATGGGCGTCGCCAACTACTTCCAGGACCCGGTCTTCCGGTCTGCGCTCGAGAAGCCGCCCGAGGAGGACGTCGGCGCCGCCACCGGCCACTTCCTCGGCGTCCAGGCCAACCCTTCGCTGAACTGGGATGACCTCTCGCAACTGCGCGAGATGACCTCGCTGCCGATCGCGATCAAGGGGATCCAGCACCCCGACGACGCCCGCGAGGCGGCGCGGCGGGGGATCGACGGGATCGTCGTCTCCAACCACGGCGGCCGCCAGGTCGATGGCGCGATCGCCTCCCTCGAGGCGCTGCCGGCGATCGCCGCCGCGGCGGGAGACGACCTCGCGGTCCTCTTCGACAGCGGCGTCCGGGGAGGCGCTGACGCCCTGAAGGCGCTCGCCCTCGGCGCCGACGCCGTCTGCCTCGGCCGCCCCTACGTCTGGGGCCTCGCGCTCGGGGGCCAGGCCGGGGTCGAAGCCGTCCTGAAGATGGTCCTCGCCGAGCTCGACCTGACGATGGCCCTCTGCGGCCTCACCCGGCCGGCGCAGATCGGGCGGGAGCTGCTGGTCAGCCCCTCATTTTACGAAAGTAAACTTTGACATTCAGCTTTTCTCTTCTTAAATTTGACTGCCGGGGAAGACCCCGATCCCAAAAGGCAGGGGAAGGGAGACTCAGCATGTCGAGACGAATCAAGGGGGCCGGAATCCTCATCCTGGCCATGCTTGCATTTGCTGTTCCCGCCAGCTCCGCCTCAGCGGTGGTCGCGGAATTCGCGGCGGCCAGCTACTCCTCGACCCTCACCGGTACCCAGACGTCGGAACACGTCTTCTCGACGAAAGGGGGGCAATTCAAATGTAAATCGGCGAGCTTCTCCGCCGTCCTCATCGCAGAATCACCGACTTTGCCACTGGCAACGCCAGGCTATGCAAACTGCACCCGCGGCGTCGAAGCCGTAACGGTGACCATCAATGGATGCACCTACACCCTGCAGGCCGGGCTCTCTACCGGGGCCGGCAAATCTTCGGGAGGCATGAAAATCGTCTGCGGCGAAGGTAAAGACATCGTCCTCAAAGCAGCTGGGGGTTGCGAAGCGAAAGTCCACGCTACCCCGGAATGGGTCGGGTTCAACAGCTACGAAAACAATGGAACCTCCGACTTCGACGTCACCTTTGCGAGCGAATTCGCCTACATGCTTAACAACAAATGCGGTGTAGCCGAAGGCAATTACGCAGGCGGAACGCTAACCGGCAAATCCACAGTCAAAGGAAGCACCGGGTCAGTCCAGATCACGCCCTAGGCAGCGTCGATCCTGGGGAAGAGCGGCGGCACCCGCTCGACCCCCTGCCCGCCCTCGCGCGAACCGAGTTCGGCGAGACCACGCTCCTCTTCGCCCAAGGCGGAGAGGAGCGTCTCGCTCGCCTGCGGCAGGTAGGGGATCAGCAGGAGCGTCACGACCCGGAGGCCCTCGACCAGGTTGTAGAGGACTTCGTCGAGGCGCTCGGGGTCGGCCTCGTCCTTGGCCAGCACCCACGGCTGCGTCTCCTCGACGAAGCGGTTGAGGCGGCGGACCAGGGCCCAGACGAAGTCGAGCGCCTGGGTCAGCTCGGCCCGGTCGAGGAGGCCGCTGAAGCGGGCGGCGGCGCCTTCGAAGTCCTCGGCCAGCGTCGCGTCGACCTGGGCGACCGGGACGACCCCGTCGCGGTAGCGGTCGACCATCGCCAGCACCCGGCTGGCGAGGTTGCCGTAGTCGTTGGCCAGCTCGGTCTCGTAGCGCTGCTCGAAGCCGGCAGTGGAGATCGAGCCGTCCTGGCCGAAGCTGACCTCGCGGAAGAGGTAGAAGCGCAGCGCGTCGGCGCCGAAGCGCTCGATCACCGCAAAGGGGTCGAGGACGTTGCCGAGGCTCTTCGACATCTTTTTCTCGCCCATCAGCAGGTAGCCGTGGATCACCATCCGCCGCGGCGGCTCGATCTCGGCGGCGAGGCAGAGCGCCGGCCAGATCACCGCGTGGAACTTGAGGATGTCCTTCGCCATCACGTGCAGGTCGGCGGGCCAGTAGCGGTCGCTCAGGTCCTCCCCCTCGCGGGCGAACTTCAGCGCCGTGACGTAGTTGAGGAGGGCGTCGAACCAGACGTACATCCGCTGCTCGGGGTCCCACGGCAGCGGCAGGCCCCATTTGAGGCTGGGACGCGAGAGCGAGACGTCTTCGAGCCCGCCTTTGATGAAGGAGAGCGCCTCGTTGCGCCGGAACTCCGGCACGACGAAGTCCGGCCGCTCCTCATAAAGCCCTTCGAGCTGCCCCTGGAAGGCCGAGAGCTTGAAGAAGTAGTTCTCCTCGCGTTCCTTCTGCAGCGGGATCTCGTGGATCGGGCAGGTGTTGCCCGGCCCCAGCTCCCGCTCGGTTTTGAAGTCGGCGCAGCGGGGGCAGTACCAGCCTTCGTAGACCCCCTTGGTCACCCAGCCGTTGTCGTAGACCCGCTGCATGATCTCCGCGACCCGCTCCGTGTGCCGCGGATCGCTCGTCCGGATGAAGAAGTCGTTGGTCGCGTCGATGATCGGCATCAGCCCCTCGAACTTCGCCGCGTTCGTGTCCGCCAGCTCCTGCGGCGTCACCCCCGCCTTCTTCGCCGCGTTCTCGACCGGCTCCCCATGCTCATCGGTCCCGGTGAGGAAGAAGACATCGTCCCCCCGCTGGCGATGGTGTCGAGCCAGCACGTCCGCAGCCATAGTCGAATACGCGTGCCCGAGGTGGGGCTCCGCGTTGACGTAGTAGATCGGGGTGGTGACGTAGAAGGAGGCCTGGGCCATCGGTAGTGATCAAGCTATAGGAGCCCTAATTAAGAGGGGGGCCAAAGAGCTTTTCGTCAAAGCCGAGGCAGAGGGTCTGGCTCTGAATCGCCCCCTCCACCGGTGTGATCCACCCGCTTTCCCCACTGAATCATGGAGGCAAGGGCAACTAAATGAGGATCCCGTCGCATTGCCTCCCGTATGTCTACGACCATTTGAACCAGCCCGATCCTGGCAACTTCGGAGAGAGCCGCCATGGAATCTGCGCCCTCATGAACGATTTGATTCCTCTGGGTGTAGCAGTGCATCCACCAGTAGAAGAGAGGCGACTCGGGGTCGTCTGGCTCTGATGGAACGTTCAACAACCGGCATAGATGCACAGACCGGTCATGGAATGGGCCCTCCAACAAGTTCTTCAGCTTCGGAGGATCTACGCGGCCCTCTCCGATCACGCTCAGCATCGTCGTAATGAACAACTCTCCAGCGGTGGCGTAATCGATCACTGCCTCGCGATCGCGACTCGCCCGTCGAGCAGAGCCCGCCCTTTGGACTAGCTCGTAGAAAGAGGAGAGTCCTTCTTCTGATGCAACGATCTGCAGCATCCGCTCGACTTGATCCATCTCCGCTAGGTCGTATCTGCGGACATCCTCCGGATATTTACGGAGGTGGAACAACTCGCTCTTTCCATGCCTCAGCTTTCCATTGGCGATCCCTACGGGGATAACTGGGATGGCAGGAGCAAGGTCTCCAACAGATAGTGGCCGGACGCGGTCGTCATAGAGGACACCCAAGCTGATCAGCCAGGCGTTCAGATTCCGAAGGGCCGAATTCAATCCTCGCGATAACGGATCCGCCTCAAGAAGGGGCGGGTCATCCCTGACAGGAACGTAAACAGCGACGACGGTTCTCTGTAACGGGAAGGGCTTCCCGATGATCCCTCGCACGACTTCCTCGCGTCGGGCGTTTTCGTCCTCGTCGTTCTTGATATCTAGATGAAGAGAGCCGAAGGCGAGGTCGGACGCCCCTAGCGGCAGTTGACCAGGAACTTCGACCGTGCGGAACCTCAGACGAGCCGGCAGCACTCCATCTCTTGACTTGCCTCCTCTTTCTGCCGCAATCTCAACCTCATAGTCGTCGGGAATTCCTAGCTCCCACGGCAACTCAAGGATGTAAGCAATCTCCGCCAGGGCCTGTGTCTCGCTACCGCCGCGCCTCGCGACCCGTCAGCGCTTTGTAGAGGTCGTTCGCCCGCGTGCCCGTGAGGGCGGCGACGACGCTGGCGGCGGCGCGGGGGCGGGCGCCGGACTGGACGAGGTGGCGGAGGGCGTCGACGGCGAAGCCGACGTCTTTGTCGTGCTCGGAGGAGGCGGCGGGGGCGATGACGAGGACGAGCTCGCCTTTGACGTCGCCGCGGAAGCGGCGGGCGAGTTCGGCGAGGGTGCCGCGGGCGACCTCCTCGTGGACCTTGGTCAGCTCGCGGCAGACGGCGGCGTCGCGGTCGGGCGCGAGCGAGGCGAGGGCGGCGAGGGACTCGCCGACGCGACGCGGCGACTCGAAGGCGACGACGGTCTCGGCCGAGCGCAGGACCCGCTCCATCTCGCCGGCGCGCCGGGGGAGGAATCCCTCGAAGCGCCATTTGTCGGTCGGCAGGCCGGAGGCGACCAGCGCCACCGGGATCACCGAGGGGCCGGGCAACACCGTCACCTCGAGCGCGCGGTCGATGCAGCGGCGGATCAGCTTGAAGCCGGGGTCGGAGATCCCCGGCATTCCCGCGTCGGAGACGAGGGCGACGACGTCGCCGCGCTCGATCCGCTGCGAGAGCTCGACCGCGCGGGCGCTTTCGTTGCCCTCGTGGAAGGAGACCAGCCGCGGCGCCGGGCGGATCCGCAGCTTGTCGAGCAGGCCGCCGGTGCGGCGGGTGTCCTCGCAGGCGATGAAGTCGGCGCTGACCAGCGCCTCGCGGACCCGCGGGGTGACGTCGTCGAGGTTGCCGATCGGGGTGGGGCAGACGACGAGGCAGCCCGGCATCAGGCGCCCGCCTCGGCCAGCTCGCGTCGCGCCATCGCCGCGGCGCCGATCATGCCGGCGTCGTTGCCGAGCGTCGCCTCCAGGATCGGCGTCTCGTTCATCGGCCGCAGCGCCCGCTGGCGGATTTCGCGCCGCGCCGGCTCCAGCAACAGGTCGCCGGCGGCGATCACCCCGCCCCCGACGACGATCGCGTTCGGCTGGAAGACGTTGGCGAAGCTCGAGCAGGCGACGCCGAGTCGGCCGCCGATCAGGTCGAAGACGCCGACGGCCAGCTCGTCACCGGCGAGCGCCGCCTCGGTCACCGCCTTGCCGTCGATCTCCCCGCCTTCGGCCAGCACCTTGCCCAGGGCCGAGTCCGGCGCGCTTTCGGCCGCCGCCCGGCCCTCGCGCCCGAGCGCGGTCCCGGAGGCCAGCGACTCGACGCAGCCGTGGTTGGGGCAGTTGCCCTGGCAGGGCGGCCCGTCAGCCTGGATGACGACGTGGCCGAGCTCGGCGCCGGCGCCGGTCGAGCCGCGGTAGATCTCGCCGTCAAGGATGAGGCCGCCGCCGATCCCGGTCCCGACCGTCAGCATCACCATGTGCGGCTTGCCCTGGGCGGCGCCGTAGAGGTACTCGGCGAGGGCGGCGACGTTGCCGTCGTTGTCGACGAAGACCGGCAGGCCGACCCGCTCGCTGACGATCTCCCGGATCGGCAGGTCGGCGAGCGGCAGGTTGACGGCGGAGACGGCGACCCCCTTGTCGTGTTCGATCGTCGCCGGGATGCCGAGCCCGACCGCAGCGACGTCGGGCCGCGCGTCCCGCGCCTCGGTGACCTCGCGGACCAGCAGCTCGACCAGCTCGTCCTCGGTCTGGCCGGTCGAGGCCTCACGCTGCTCGTAGTGCGGCTCGGTGTCGGAGAGGACGCCGATCAGCATCTTCGTGCCGCCGAGATCGACCCCGATCGTTTCCGTGCCGCTCACGAGGAGGGAGAGGCTGGGGGGCGAATGACCGAGTCCATCGCCATGATTTCTAGCCCTTCATGAGCCCCGACGGCGAGCAGCGGCCCCCCGAGCCGCCCGAATACAAGGTCTACCGCTCCCGCAAGGGGCTGTTTTCGCGCTTGAAAGGCGCGGATCTGTCGTCCCTGCGAGATCGTGCAAAGTTGCCTTCACGCGGGCCGCGCCGGGAGAAGGAGCCGCGCCGGCCGGGCGCGCCGCGGGCGCCCTTCAACGTCCGCCGCGTCCTCAAATGGGTCGGGATCGCCGCCCTCGCCTGGATCCTGATCAGCCTCATCGCCTTCGGGGTCTCGGCCCAGATCCAGTCCTTCAAGCTCTCCGGCGAAGCGCGCGACGCCCTCCACGGCAACCCGTTCCTGCTGTTCAAGCCGCAGACGATCCTCGTCCTCGGCACCGACGCGCGGCCGCCCGGCAGCAGCGACAAGGAAGTCTCCGAGGAGTGCTTCGAACAGCAGTCGAAGGGCGAGAAGCCGCACGACCCCTGCTTCGAAGGCGAATTCCGCGCCGACACCCTGATGCTGGTCCGCGCCGGCGGCGGTGCCTTCCGCAAACTCTCGATCCCCCGCGACGCCTACGCCGAGATTCCCGGCTATCCGCCGGAAAAGATCAACGCCGCCTTTGCCTACGGCGGCGCCGCCCTGCAGATCAAGACGATCGAAGGGTTCCTCGGGATCGAGATCGACCACGTCGCGATCGTCGACTTCACCGGCTTCGAAGACCTGATCGACGCGGTCGGCGGGGTCACGGTCGACATCCCGGTCAAGCTCTGCGCCGACATCTCCGGCGGCGCCGGCGGCGGCCAGGGCGGGGTCACCCTGCGCCTGCACAAGGGCGAGAACACCCTCGACGGCGAAAAGGCCCTCGCCTACTCGCGGGTCCGCCACGTCAGCGAATGCCCCGGTCCCGGCAAGAGCGTCTACTCGCTCGGCGGCTACGACGACCTCGACCGCGAGAAGGCCCAGCAGGAAGTGATCAACGGGATCAAGGACCGCCTCACCGACCCGCTCCGCCTCCCCTACAACTTCATCCACGGCCCGATCATCGGCTGGGACGCGCCGAAGGCGTTCGTCAGCGACATGGGCTTCCTCACGATGCCCCAGCTCGTCCTCGCGGCCGGGATCGGCGGCAGCGCTCCGGCCGAAGTCCTCTGCAGCGAGGGCGAATGCGGCGAAGGCCCGGGCGGCTCGCTCGAAGTACCCGAGTCGGTCCGCCAGAAGGCCGTCAACAAGTTCTTGAACGGCTAGCGAGTGGTGAATTAGTGCCGCTATAGGGGCGCTAACTCACCAATCGTCAGTCAGTGGGGCGCCTGGTACCCACCAGGGCGGAGACGATCAAGGCCGTGAAGCCGGCGGCGAGGGAGCCGGCGGTGACGCTGAGATCACCGGGGGAGGACTGGCCGGTGGCGAGGACTTCGACCGCGACCCACTCGCCGAGGCCGAGGACGATCAGCACGACGAGGGCGTAGATCCGCGCCGCCAGCGTGTACCACCGCGCCATCGTCCGGTCGTCGAGACGGCGACCGGCGAGCTCCAGCTGTAGGGGCGACTCCGGCGCCGGCTCGCTGCCGGCACGGGTGAAGTACCGCTGCTCGATTGCCAGCGCCAGCAGCAGCACCGGCAAGATCTGCGAAACCGCATCGAAGTACTCCTTCTGAGCCGTGCCGTCGACCACCAGCGCCGCCACCGCGAAGGCGATCACCGGCGCGGCGATCGCGCCCACGCCGAAGGCGAACCTCCAGACCAGGCCGACCCGAACCTCGCTCGACATCGAGCGCTCAGTCCGCGGTCGACGCGGCCGGCTTCGAGTCGGACTTCGACTCGCTCTTGCCGGAATCCGACTTCGAGTCCGAGGAGCCCGAACCGCCTGAGTCGCCGCTCGACTCCGAGCCGCCGTTGCCGCCGCCCCGCTTCGTCCCGTAATCGGTGTTGTGGAAGCCGGAGCCCTTGAAGTGGATCGCCGGCGGGGTCAGGACCCGCGAAGCCGGGGCGCCGCACTCCTCGCACTTGTCGAGCGCCTCGTCGGTCATCCGCTGGATCGCGTCGAAGACGTGGCCGTTCTCGCACTTGTACTCGTAGATGGGCATGGCGCGGCGTGATTATCGCAGCCGCTACCGTTCCCGCCATGGCGACCGAGCAGGGAACGCGACCGACCGAGGTGACGATGGAGGAGATCGTCGCGCTGTGCAAACGGCGCGGCTTCGTCTTCCCCTCCTCGGAGATCTACGGCGGCCTCGGCTCCACCTACGACTACGGCCACTACGGCGTCCTGCTGAAGAACAACGTCAAGGCCGAGTGGTGGAAGGCGATGCTGCAGGAGCGCGACGACATCGTCGCCCTGGACTCGGCGATCCTCCAGCATCCCCGGGTCTGGGAGGCCTCCGGCCACCTCGAAGGCTTCACCGACCCGTTGGTCCAGTGCCTCGGCAAGTGCAAGAAGCGCTGGCGCGAGGACCACCTCCGCGAGGCAGTCGAAGCCGAAGGCGGCGACCCGAGCGCCGAGCTGCGCTGCCCCGAGTGCGGCGGCGAGCTCTCCGAGCCGCGCCAGTTCAACCTCATGTTCGAAACCCACGTCGGCCCCGTCGCCGAGGAGGGCTCGACCGTCTATCTGCGCCCGGAGACGGCGCAGGGGATCTTCATCAACTTCAAGAACGTGCTCGGCTTCGCCCGCAAGAAGCCGCCGTTCGGGATCGCCCAGGTCGGCAAGTCCTTCCGCAACGAGATCACCCCCGGCAACTTCATCTTCCGCACCCGCGAGTTCGAGCAGATGGAGATGGAGTACTTCGTCCCCCCCGCCGAGGCGGAAAGGTGGCACCAGCACTGGATGGCCGAGCGCGAGCGCTGGTACACCGAGCTCGGGATCCGCCCGGACCACCTGCGGGTCCGCGCCCACGGCGAGGACGAGCTCTCCCACTACTCCTCGGCGACCAGCGACATCGAGTACCTCTTCCCGATCGGCTGGTCGGAGCTTGAGGGGATCGCCAACCGCGGCGACTTCGACCTCACCCAGCACGCCAAGTTCAGCGGCGAGAAGCTCGAGTATTTCGACCAGCAGACGAAAGAGCGCTACGTCCCGCACGTGATCGAGCCCGCCGCCGGCGCCGACCGTGCCACCCTCGCCTTCCTCGTCGACTCCTACGAGGTCGAGGAGGTGGAGGGTCGCCAGCGCACCGTCCTCCGCCTGCACCCGCGCCTGGCCCCGGTCAAGGTCGCCGTCCTCCCCCTCGTCTCCAAGGACGGCCTGCCGGAGAAGGCCCGCGAGATCTTCGCCGACCTCCGCCACCGCCTCCCGACCGAGTTCGACGAAGGCGGCTCGATCGGCAAGCGCTACCGCCGCCAGGACGAGATCGGCACCCCCTGGGGGATCACCGTCGACCACCAGACGATGGAGGACGACACCGTCACCCTCCGCGACCGCGACTCCCTCGAGCAGGTCCGCATCCCGATCGAGGGCTTGGGCGACGAGCTGGTCGGGCGGCTGGAAGCACCCTGGCGCAGCCCGAAGCTGGGCGGCTGATCCTCAAGGCAGCTCGCGGTCGAGCCAACGGACAAAGCGGCGTGAGAGCTCCAGGCCTTCTTGGACGTCCTTGTCACCGAGGGGAATTAGTCCGGATGCTTTCGCCGGGCTGATACCCATCGCTTCCAGTCTTTCCTTCGCCAACCTGTTCTTCTTGTATTTCTCGGTCATCTCGCCGAGACGGTGAACAATGGAATGCCGAGTCGTACGCAGAAGGTCGAGCTGCTGCCACTCGGTGAACTCCTTTGGGTTGACGCCGATCCCGTACTTCCACACTTCCAAAGCCTCTTCCCAGTTCCCCTTGCTCGGAATGCGATCCCATTTTTCGTGGAAGAGGAAATCCACGAGCGGTTGGAGATCGGGAACGGCGGTTAAGTCAGCCAGCCGGAAGTGGAGAACGTCTTCGCCAAAATCCATTACGAAGGCCTCGAGTATTGATACGGCCCGGACCAAGGTGACTTCGCCCAAGGTCCTGGCATCAACCGAAACTCGCACCGGAGCTCGCGCCAACCGGGCCGGCACCCGCCTCCTGTAAATGCCAGGTCGTAGGCGCGGCAGTGAGTGAGAAGGGGGTGTCGCCTTCGCCGAGGCGAAGAACGCGCCCAAGGCATTGAGTCGTTGCAGCGCCAGGACAGGCTGTGCTCGCGCTTCCACCGATACCGCTTTGCCTTGAGACATCAGAGGACCGCGGACCAGTCGCCGGGCTCCCACGTCGCGATCGTCTGCAGCAGCGGTTCTCCCGGTCCGAGCGCCTGGATCCACTCCTGCCCCCACCTCGGCTCGGCGAGTCTGACAGCAGCGACCAGGTCAGCCCGCACCGGCGCAGGCGCCCGCTCGAAGATCGAATTAAAGGCCTCCTGCCCAGGGATCAAGCCCCTTTGCGCCAGGGCCAGGGCACAGCGCCCGCGAACGAACCAGGGCTCGTCCTCGCCGTTCAGCCACTCGTCTATCTTCTGGCTCAAGCGATCCGGGACGATCGCCTCGTCGCTCCTCGTCAAGGGATCGAGCAACCACCCCCTGACCCAGGGGACAAGATCGTCTCGTTTCTCGAGCAACGCGCCCACGGCTTTCAGCATCTCCTCCTCGGCGTCGGTGCCAATCAACTCCCGCAGGTAGAGCGAGACATGCCTGGCGTACGCCCGCCATTTGGTCGCCAGCTCCTCGAGCCGTTCCAAGGGAGCGAGCGAATACTCCTTTGCCAGCACCGGCAGCGCCTGCTGGAGGATGCGCACGTTGACGCGATAGGGATCAGGCTCGGTGTCGTCCATAGCCTGGTGGAACAGCGCCTCGACCGCCCTCGGGTCCGCGTCGCTGATCTCGAATGCCGCAAACGCTTCGGGGTCGAACCCGTAAAACGTCAAGCCGACGTTTTCGATGGTCGCCTCGGCAAGCCGCTGCGTCAGAGTGTCAACCCACTCGGCGTAGGTTTCCCGATCGACGAACCGGTTCTTCTCGTGGTTCAACACCAAGCCGCGGCCGCGGAGCAAGGTCTCGAGGTCGCGTAGGAGCAGGAGTGCATGCTCCTCCCCTGCCGCCCCGATCAAGAAGTCGTCGTTGTAGCGCCAAGCCCTGACGCCACGCCTTGCCTGGTCTCGATCGATGGCCGAGAGATAGAGATCGGCGAGCACGTCAGATGGGCGTGGACCTTGCGGAATCCCGAACTGCCTCCCGACCAGCATCGTCAACGCCTGACCGATCCCGTCAGCGAGATCGACGTCGCCAGTCCAATCGACGATGTCCCGTACCAGCTGATCGTGGTCGACGTACTCGTAGTAGCTGGCAACGTCAGCAAGGCCCACGAACTCGATTGCGTTGTCTTCCAGCGGATACCGCTCAAAAGCCCGCCGCTCCCCTTCGTCGGGCTCCGCCAGAGACCGGAGGTTCAGGCGCTCGATGTCGTCCGCCAACTCCTGAGCAAGTAAATCGATGAGAGCCTGAAACAGGACACGCTCCAAGAAAGACAGATGCGGTACCGGCCGATAGCCCGGCCGCTGCCTGGGAACCCAGACCGTCTCGGCCTGCGGAAACTCGAAATCCAACCGAAAACGCGCGCCAACCCACTGCACGTAGGAGTCGAGGTCGTGCAGAGCCGCCTCTGCCTCCAGGCGGGAAGGAAAAAATTCGCCCTTGGCAGGAGCCGCCCGCTGGGTCGCAACGGAGAGATCCAACCGGTCGAGAAGCTCAGGAGATAGTTCCATCACTCAAAGCCTATTTCCATTACCGACCAGCTCGGTGGGATTAGGCTCGCCCCATGCAGCCGCCCAGCCTCTACCGCGACCGGGACTTCCGCCTGGTTGCCGGCTCCGTCGGGCTCTCCGCGCTCGGGGATTGGGTCGCGATCGTCGCCACGTTCGCGTCCCCGAGAGCCTGCACGGCCGCGCCTTCGCCGCCTACAACGCGATCCGCAACACGGCCGAGCTTGGCGCCTTCGCCGCTGGCGGCTTCCTCGTCGCCGCGATCGGCCCGCGCGGCACCCTCCTCTACGCCGGCGGCCTCTCGGCGCTGGTCGGTCTGATCGGCTTGATTGCACTCGTCCGGCTAAAGCAGGAGGCTCCCGTTACCGAAACCGCACCAGTCCCCCCGAACTAGGAAACGGAGATCCATGGCCTACGAGATGAACATTCGCGGCACCGAGCACGAGGTGAAGGTGCGCAACCCCTGGGCCGTGGCCCTGCTCCCGTTCGTCACCTTCGGGATCTACCACGTGGTCTGGTGGTACAAGGTCAACAAGGAGCTGAAGGCCTACGGCGAGGCCAAGGGCTACGACCTCGGCCAGAACCCGACCAACTCGCTCCTCGCCCTCGTCCCCGGCTTCCTCATCATCGTCCCGCCGCTGGTCAGTTACTACCGCGGCACCAAGCGCGTCCAGGGGGCCTCGAAAATCGCCGGCCGCGAGCCGGTCAACGGCTGGATCGTGCTGGTCCTCTACCTGCTGCTCGCCCCCGGCATGTGGTTCTACCTGCAGAGCTCGCTGAACGAGGTCTGGGAGCAGGAGGCCGAACCGTTGCCGGGCCAGGATGCCCCGCCGGCGCCCACCGACGCAATGCCGCCCCGCATAGACGACCAGGCCTAAGAACCGAGGTACTCGAGGACCCGCTGCGCGTCTTTTTCGAGCGCAGCGGCGTCCTTCTTCTTCACCTCGCCCAGGTGCTCGATCGTCACCTTGCCGCCGGCGAGGCCCCAGCGGGCAACCGCCCGGCCATCGACCAGGGCGAAGGGACGGAAGATGCCGTTCGTCGTCACCAGCACTTCGTGCGGGCCGACGACTTCCTCGCGAGAGGTCCAGCCGAGCAGCAGCGGGTCGAAGGCGCCGAGCAGCCGCGGCGGCGGCAGCGGTGCGGGATCCGGGCTGCCCTTCAGCTCGACGAGGCCGTCCTCGCGCTGCACCAGCTCGGAGGCGAGCGCGGCGAGGCCAGCGCGGGCGTCGCGCAGCGGCAGCCCCGCCCAGCGGGCGAGATCGCGATCGTCGGCGGGGCCGTGCCCTACCAGGTAGCGGCGGGCCAGCTCCGCCACCGCCCTCTCTCGGTCCACCGGCGCCTGATCGCCGAGCCAGTCGCGGACGAGGACGTAGGCGTGCTGCTTGCCGAGCATCGGCCCGCGGACGAGGATCCCCCAAGCGGCGGCAAGGAACATCAGGTGGATGAACGCCTGCCCCTCCGTCCGCACGCCGGCAGCGTCGAGCCGCGCCCGCAGGTCCTTCCCGCTCAACGGCCCCTCCTCGGCGAGGGTCGCTTCGATCGTCTTCATCGCCTTCTCCCCGGCGCCCTCGGGAATCCCCTCCTGCTGCAGCCGCCGCTTGCAACTGGCGAGATGGGTCGGCGCCGTCAGCGCGTGCAGCCACGGGTAGTCCTCGCTGCGGACGAGGTGGAGGGTGCCGCGATTGAGCCAGGTGATCAGCAACGAGCGCTCCTCGCTCAGCGCCCGGTCGACGTCGGCCGCCGTCACCCCTTCGGTCCGCGCCCGCACCGCCAGCCGCGCCCCACGCGGATCCTGCCCCTGCACCGACAGCAAACGCTCCGCCACCGCTTCCGGCGAGCGCAGTGGCTCGCCCGACAGGGCTTGTGCGGTCAGGCGTTCGGCAATCGGAGCGCGCGGCACGGACCGATGATGCCGCTTCGAGCCGAAGCTAGTTGATCGCTTCGAGATCGACGACGAAGACGAGCGTTTCGTTCGGCGGGATCGCCGGCGGGGAGCCAGCCGAGCCGTAAGCGAGTTCGGGCGGGATGATCAGTTCGCGGCGACCGCCGACCTTCATCCCTTCGATCCCTTCTTCCCAACCGGGGATGACCAAGCCAGCGCCCAGTTCGAAGGGGAACGGTTCATTCCGCGACCAAGAGGAGTCGAATTCTTTACCGCTCTTGTAGTTGACGCCGACGTACTGGACCGTGACTTCGTCGCCGGCTTTCGCGGCCGGGCCGCTGCCTTCTTCGAGGTCATTGGTGACCAGTTGCTTCGGCGGCGCGCCCTTTTGCTTCTTCACCTGCGGCTTCGTCTTCTTCTTCGGCGCTTCGGCTTGTTCCGTGGCCGTGCTTTCTTCGCCCGTAGACGACGAAGTCGTGGAATCGTCGCCGCCGCAGCCGCCGATGACGAGCGCCAAAATCGCAAAAACGATCAGGAGTAGTCTCCGCATCGGCGGCATCCTAACTGGAAGATGATCCCCGCGGGCGGCGCCTTGGTAGCCCCTCTGCCTCAGCGGCGCTGATTTTGAGGATCACGCCGCGCTCGTAGATGTCTCCCACCTCGGGAGCGTCGACGAACCGGCGGCCACCCGGCCCCCAGTTCGTGTCAAAGAGGATCCCGTCGAACATGTGCGCCTCGGGGGCGGCAAGGACCCGGACGACGCGGCCCAGCTTCTCGCCGTCGCTGGAGAAGACAGGGATCCCTCGCTTCGCCACCAGGTAGGAAACGGGGTGGCCGAGATCGTCCATCGCGGGCGAGCCTAGCGAACCCGATTCGCGGTCTAGACTGGCGCCGGGAGCAACTTCGTCCGGGAGGAAGAGATGGGCTTGAATCTCGCTTCGATCGTCACCGAGAGCGCCAGCAGGGAACCGGCCGCCGTGGCCGTACGCCTCGGCCCGCTCGAGCTGCCCTATGCCGAGCTCGACGAGCGCAGCGCCCGGCTGGCGACGCTGCTGCGCGAGAAAGGCCTCGAGCAGGGAGACCGGGTAGGGGTGATGCTGCCCAACGTCCTCGAGTTCCCGGTCTCCTACTACGGCGTCCTCCGGGCTGGCGGGGTCGTGGTGCCGATGAACGTGCTGCTGAAGCGGCGGGAGATCGCCTTCTACCTCGAAGACTCCGGCGCCAAGCTGCTGCTCGCCTGGCATGGCTTCGGCGAGGAGGCGCGGACCGGTGCCGAGGAGGCAGGCGCCGAGCTGATCGAGGTCGAGCCGGCGTCCTTCGCCGAGCTGCTCGGCGAGCACGAGCCAACGACGGAATTGGCCGAGACCGACGAAGGCGACACGGCGGTGATCCTCTACACCTCCGGCACCACCGGCAAGCCCAAGGGCGCCGAGCTGACCCACTTCAACCTCCACCGCAACGCCGAGATCGCCTCCGAGACCACCTGCGAGATCAAAGCGGGGGACGTGGTCCTCGGCTCGCTGCCGCTCTTCCACTCCTTCGGCCAGACGGTGAGCATGAACGCCTCGATCCGGGTCGGCGCGACGCTGACCCTGCTGCCCAAATTCGATCCCGGTGAGGCGCTGGAGATCATGCAGCGCGACCGCGTCACCCACTTCTACGGGGTGCCGACGATGTACGGGGCGCTCCTCCACCACCCCGGCCGCGAGGACTACGAGACCTCCTTGCGGATCTGCATCACTGGCGGCGCCTCGATGCCGGTCGAGGTCCTGCGCGGCTTCGAGGAGGCGTTCGAGTGCGAACTGCTGGAGGGCTACGGGCTCTCCGAGACCTCGCCGGTCGCCAGCACCAACCACCCAGGCCGGCCGCGCAAGCCCGGCTCGATCGGGACCCCCCTGCGGGAAGTCGAGATGAAGGTCTTCGACGAGGACGACAACGAGGTGCCGCAGGGCGAGGTCGGCGAGATCGTGATCCGCGGGCACAACGTGATGAAGGGGTACTGGGAGAAACCCGACGCGACCGCCGAGGCGATGCGCGGCGGCTGGTTCCACACCGGCGACATGGCCCGGGTCGACGAGGAGGGCTACTTCTTCATCGTCGACCGCAAGAAGGACATGATCATCCGCGGCGGCTACAACGTCTATCCGCGCGAGGTCGAGGAGATCCTCTACGAGCACCCGAAGATCCGCGAAGCCGCCGTGCTCGGCGTCCCGCACGACCAATGGGGCGAGGAGATCGGCGCCGCCGTCGTCCTCCACGTGGGCGAGGAGCTGGCCCCGGAGGAAGTCAGCGAGTACGTGAAGGAGCGGATCGCCGCCTACAAGTACCCGCGCCTGGTCTGGTTCATGGACGACCTGCCGAAGGGGCCGACGGGGAAGATCCTCAAGCGCGAGATTGAGGCTCCTGCGCCAGCCGAGCCTGGCGCAACGACCTGACATCTGATTTACTCAGACGCACCCGAGTATTAAACCGGTCTATTCGGGTCGTCCAGCAGCGCGCTCAAGGGAGGCGCCTGCGCTCAACACATAGGAGAGAAAATGGTCAGCAAACGTCTGACGGCGTTCGCTTGTGCGATCGCCCTCTGCATCACCGGTACCGCTCTCGCACCCGCGAGCTCGATTGCACAGGATCCGATCCTTTTCGTCCACGGCTGGTCGGAGAGCTCCTCACTCTGGAGCACGATGATCAAAAATTTCGAAAAAGACGGATACCCGAAATCGTATTTGAGCGCTTACAGCTACAACACCTCGACCTCGAACAAAACGTTGGCTGAAACCGAAGTCAAATCGAAGGTCGAAGCGCTGAAGAAAGCGACCGGCGCCGCCAAGGTCGACATCATCGCCCACTCGATGGGCAGCCTCAACACCCGCTGGTACGTCAAGTTCGTCAGCGGTGGGGAAGCGAATGTCGACGACTGGGTGTCGCTCGGCGGGCCCAACCACGGGACCGACACGGCGAACTTCTGCTTCAGCGCCGCCTGCACCGAGATGCGCGTCGGCTCGACGTTCCTGGCGGAACTGAACGCCACCGACGAGACCCCCGGCGCCGTCAACTACGGCACCTGGTGGTCGCCCTGCGACGAAATCATCAACCCGGACTCGAGCGTTGCTCTCTCCGGCGCGACCAACACCAAAACCGCCTGCATGTCGCATACCGCGCTGACGACGGACAGCACCGTCTACGCGCAGGTCCGCGAATTCATCAAATAGACAGGTAGGTCCAAGCGGGACCCTGGCCACGACCCAGGGTCCCGCTTTCTCATAAGGAGGAAGCACATGGCTCGCAAGCGACTGACGGCGTTCGTCACCGCGATCGCCCTCTGCATCACCGGCGCGGCCCTCTCGCCCGCCAGCTCCCTGGCCCTCGACCCGATCCTCTTCGTCCACGGCTGGAACGGGAGCGCCTCGAACTGGAGCACGATGGTCGCCCGCTTTGAAAAAGACGGCTATCCGAAATCGTATTTGAGCACCTACACCTACGAAAGCAGCTCGAGGTCGAACCGGACAATCGCCGAAGACGACGTGAAACCGCGGGTCGAAGCCCTGCTGAAAGCGACCGGCGCGACCAAGGTCGACATCCTCGCCCACTCGATGGGCAGCCTCAACAGCCGCTGGTACATCAAGTTCCTCGGCGGTGAAGGGAAGGTGGACGACTGGGTCTCCTTCGGCGGCCCGAACCACGGCACCAAACAGGCAAACATCTGCTTCACCACCCCGTGCATCGAGATGAGGCAGAACTCGACGTTCCTCAACGAACTCAACGCCGGCGACGAGACGCCCGGGGAAGTCAACTACGGCACCTGGTGGTCGCCCTGCGACGAATTCATCAACCCCGCCGAAAGCGTCATCTTGAGCGGCGCGACGAACACGAAAACCGCGTGCATGTCGCACCTCTCGCTGGTCAGCGACGAAACGGTCTACAAACAGGTCCGCGAATTCATCAAATAGCGGGACCCAGATTGAAGTATCTACCGCGATCCTGGCTAGCTGGCCAGGATCGCGGTAGTCTCCTTTGACCCGCATGCGACACCAAAAGGAGACAAGATGAGCGTCGCCTCTCAGCGCCTGATGGACAACATCACCTACGAGGACCTCTATCACCGCTGGGAGCAGGGCAACTGGAGCGCGATCGAGATCGACTTCTCGCAGGACCGTGCGGGCTGGGAGGCGCTGAGCGACATCCAACGCCGCTCGGCGATGTGGATCTACTCGATGTTCTATTACGGCGAGGACCGGGTCGCCGACACCCTCGCCCCCTACGTCACCGCCGCTCCGACCGAGGAGCAGTCCTACTTCCTCGCCACGCAGCAGGTCGACGAGGTCCGCCACTCGGTCTTCTTCCACCGCTTCTTCAAGGAGGTGATCGGCGTCGGCGGCGAGTCGATCGAGCAGACGCTCTCCTCCACCCTGCCGCAGCTGAACTGGGGGTACCGCGGGATCTTCGACCGCCTCGACCGGATGGCCGCGGAACTGACGAAGGACCGCTCGGTGGCGAAGTTCGCGCAGGCGATCACCCTCTACCACCTGATCGTCGAGGGCAGTCTCGCCCAGCCCGGCCAGCACTTCATCGAGGACTTCTTCGCCTCCGAGGAGACGATGCCCGGCTTCAGCGCAGGAATGGCCAACGTCTCCCGCGACGAGCAGCGCCACATCGGCTTCGGCGTCAAGGTCCTCTCCGAGCTGCTCGAGGAAGGCGCACCCGGCTGGGAGGAGAACCGCGCCGCGGTGATCGAGCTGCTGAAAGAAGTCCTTCCCTACATGCCCGGCGTCTTCCAGCCGCCGAACCTCGACCGCTCCTACACCGAGTGCTACGGCTTCTCGCTCGAGGACATCATCGCCTTCGGCTTCAAACTCGTGCGCCAGCGTTGGCGGACGATCGGCTACCCGACCGAGGAGATGCCGCCCGGCGTCTTCCCCTTCGACCCGGACAAATCGGAGGAGGAGATCGCCGAGGAGCAGGTGAAGATGCTGATGGGCGGCATCGTCGGCAATCCCGGCACGAAGGCGCCCGAAGCCTCACCCGAGCTGCAGCGCCTTCACTTCGACATCCTCACCCGCGTCGCCAACCCCAACGCCGCCAACGGCTCGCCCTTCGTCCTGCAGTGGCGCTTCACCGACGCCGAACCGTGGCACCTGGTCCTCGACAACGGCTCGACCCGCGCTGAGGCCGGCGAAGCCCCTACCCCAAACGTCACCATTGAGGCGAGCTGGGCCGACTGGATCGCCTCCGGCAAGCCCGACGCCGACCGGCTGAAGATGATCATGCAGCGCCGCATCCGCCCCCGCGGCAAGGTCCGCGACATCGCCCGCCTGCGCAAGGTCTTCGGGTAGCGCTTCGCAACCCCGCCCCTGACGCGGGGTTGAAGAAGCGACTTGGTCGCTCACGCTCTTTTCAGGCAGATGACCGCAGGCGTCCTGGCCTGCTTCGCTTTGCTCGCCTTCGCTGACGGGGCAGCCGCCGCCGTGGTGGAAGTCAGCGAAGAAACGATCGAGATCGAATCGACCGACGCCACTCGCGCCGTTCTTCGCTTCACGGCGGAAGGGGGCGAGAGCAATCGAGTGAAGATCGAGATCGCCGCGAGTCAGGAGCGAATGCTCGACTTGCGGGTGGTCGATAGAGGGGCGCCGCTCCGAGCCGGGGCCGGGTGCACCGGGGGAGGGGCGGCGGGCAGCCCGGCTCATTGCGCGATCCGCGAACCTCGCCACGTCGAAGGCGAACCCTGCGCCCCCAAATACTGCGTCATCCCGATCCCGGGGACCGGGGCCGTGGACTCGATGGAGATCGTGCTCGGCGACCGCGACGACGTCTTCAACGCCGGGCGCTTGACCGGCATTCTCGACCGCGCCTTCGAGATGTCGGTCACGGCAGGGCCTGGAGACGACTGGATCAAGACCGGTGGTGGCGACGACACGATCAACCCCGGATCCGGGTTCGACAGGGTTCACAGCGAATGGGGCCAGGACCACGTCGACGTGACTCCATCTCCGGACGGTCCCGACGTCTATAACCTCGGAGGCGAGGTCTACAACCCGTCCCGTTACGGGGCTGACGAAGTCGACTACAGCAAGCGCTCCACCTCGGTCAGGTGGAACGGCTTCAAGGGCGTGGTCGAAGGCGAGGGCGACAAGCTGAACGGCGTCGAAAACGTGGTCGGCGGCAGTGGCGACGATTTCTTGCGAGGGGACGAAGCCGAAAACTTCATCCGCGGCGGCCGCGGCGACGACGTGATCCTCGGCGAATACAACTTCGACGAAATCCTTGGCGGCTCCGGTGCCGACACCCTCTACGGAGGGCTACACCCGGACGTGCTGGAGGGGGGCGCCGGCAACGACCGCGCCTTCGGAGGGCCGGACTTCGACGCGATCAAGCTGGGGGACGGGAGTGATCTGGCCGTCGGGGGTGGAAAACGCGATCGAATCGGATGTGGCTCGGGGTGGGACCAGAGCAGGGGCGTGGGCGACCGGCTCGCCGGCTGCGAGGCCATGCGCCTCCCCAGCGGTCGCAACGGCTTGAACCTCGAGCAGGACGCGAACTAGGAGATCGGAGGGCGGCGGTCCGCCCAGGGGCGCTCGGCCTCGATCTGGGCGGCGAGCGAGAGCAGCGTCGCCTCCTCACCGCGGCGCGCGATCACCTGGAAGGAAAGCGGCATGCCCTCGGAGGAAAGGCCGGCGGGCACCGCCATCGCCGGGTTGCCGAGGTGGTTCCAGGGGACGCAGTAGGGATAGAAGCGGCTCATCCCGAGCACGGTCTGCAGGGCGCCCTTGCCCTCCCAGCGCCGGACCGGCAGGGCGGTGCCGCCCATCACCGGCGTCACCAGCAGGTCAAAGTCGGCGAAGATCGCGTTGACGCGGGCGCTGTCGGCGGCCCGCCCCTCGCCGCGGGCTTTCTCGTAGAGACTCCGGGGCAGGAGCCCACCGAGCCGGCCGAAGCCGCGGGTGCGGCGTTCCAGCCGCTCCGGGTGCGGCACTTCCTTGACCGTGTCGGCGACCCCGCCGAGGAAGCGGGCGGTGATGTTGTTGCCGATCAAGCCCCAGTCGGGGTCCCGCTGGGAGACGTCATGCCCGAGCCCGCTCAGCAGCTCGGCGGCGGCGGCCGCGGCGCCTTTGGCGTTGTCGTCGACGGTCGGGGGCATCGCCGCCCGGGGGGCGAGGGTCGACCAGGCGATCTTCAGTTTCCCGGGCGCCATTTTGACGGCCTCGACGAACGGGCGCTCGGGTGGCGGCGGCGCCTCGGGCTCGCGCGAGCCGCCTGAGACGACGTCGAGCCAGAGCGCAGTATCGAGGACCGAGCGGCTGAGGCAGCCTTCGACCGCGAGCCCGCCCCAGCCTTCGAGCTGGGGATCGAGCGGCACGCGGCCGCGGCTCACCTTCAACCCGAACAGACCGCAGGAGGCGGCGGGGATCCGGATCGAGCCGGCGCCGTCGCCGGCCGAGGCGATCGGGACCAGGCCCGCCGCCACCGCCGAGCCCGAACCGCCGCTGGAGCCGCCCGGCGTCCGCTGCGGGTTCCAGGGGTTGCGGGTGACGCCGTAGGTCGCCGACTCGCTGAAGCCGCAGATCGCCATCTCCGGCAGCAGCGTCAGGCCGACGATGATCGCGCCCGCCTCGCGCAGGCGGCGCACCATCTCGGAGTCCGCCTTGGCCGGCTCGCTGAAGCCGTCAGTCCCGTGGGTGTTGACCTCGCCGACGACGTCGACTTCGTCCTTGATCGCCACCGGCACCCCCAGCAACGGCCGCTCCTCCCCCGCCTGCACCCGCGCCTCCGCCTGCTCGGCTTCCAGCAGCGCCTTCTCGGCAAAGACCTTCCGAAACGCGTTCAGCTCCGGGTCGAGCCGCGCGATCCGATCAAGCGATAGCTGCACCAGCTCCTTCGGAGAGAGCTCCCCATTCCGAACCATCTCCGCCTGTTTTGCCGCTCCCGCGAACGCAATCTCGTCCCTATTCATGGCCCCCATCCTATTGGCCAACCAGCCAGGCCCGGTCGAGGGGGGGGGGGGGGGGGGGGGGGGG
>DATLQI010000015.1:0-64311 GCA_035535295.1 Solirubrobacterales bacterium | reverse complement strand
AGGCGGGAGCTAGATGGACCTCGTCACCGAGATCACGATCTTCGTCTTGTCGGCGTTCGTGGGCTTCGTGGTCATCTCGAAGGTGCCCACCACCCTTCACACCCCGCTGATGAGCCAGACCAACGCGATTCACGGGATCGTGATGCTCGGCGGGCTGATCGTCGCCGGGGTCGCCGACGGTTTCCTCGAGCAGCTGATCGCGTTCATCGCGATCGCCTTCGGGACGATCAACATCGTCGGCGGGTTCATGGTCACCGACCGGATGCTCGGCATGTTCGTCCGGAAGCCCAAGAAGGAAGCGGACCCGTCCGCGTCAGCGGAAGGTCCCAAGCCTTGAGTCTCGCCGTGATCGATCCGGGGGGCGACCTCTCGGTCATCCTCTACATCGTCTCGTTCTCGCTCTTCATCTACGGGCTGATGCAGGGCACGCACCCCAGGACCGCGAAGACGGGCAACCTGATCGCGGCGGGCGGCATGGCGGTGGCCGTGATCACCACGCTGCTCCTCGACGGGATCGGAAACTGGGGCCTGATCATCGGTGCCCTGGTCGTCGGCGGCGCGGTGGGCCTGATCGCCTCGACGCGCGTGCAGATGACGCAGATGCCGCAGATGGTCGCCCTCTACAACGGCGTCGGCGGCGGCGCCGTGGCGCTGATCGCCTGGTCGGAGCTGCGCCACGGCCTCGCCCTCGGCGGCGACTTCCCGCTCGACGAGCTGATCCCGATCCTGTTCGCGGTCGTCGTCGGCTCGGTCTCGTTCTGGGGCTCGAACATCGCCTTCGCCAAGCTCCAGGACCTGATCCCGACCCGGCCGATCGCCGCGCCCGGGCAGCAGGTGATCAACGCCCTCCTCCTGCTGGCGATCGTCGTCATCTCCGTCGTCCTCGCGGTCGACCACGAGTCGCCCTCGCAGGGCCTCTTCATCCTCCTCCTGGTCCTGGCGGCGATCCTCGGCAACCTCGTCGTCCTGCCGATCGGCGGGGCGGACATGCCGGTCGTGATCTCGCTGCTGAACGCCTTCACCGGCCTCTCCGCCGCGGCCGCCGGCTTCGCGCTGGACAACGTCGCCCTGATCGTCGCCGGCACCCTGGTCGGCTCCTCGGGAACGATCCTCACCCTGGAGATGGCGACGGCGATGAACCGCTCGGTCTCCAACATCCTCTTCTCCGGCTTCGGCGGCGCGCCTTCGGGCGGCGGTGGCGGCACGGGCGAGGAAAAGCCCCACGTCTCGATCGGCGCCCAGGACGCGGCGATCAAGCTCGCCTATGCCGACTCGGTCGTGATCGTCCCCGGCTACGGCCTCGCCGTGGCGCAGGCCCAGCACGCGATCAAAGAGGTTGCCGACGAGCTGGAAAAGCGCGGGGTCACGGTCAACTACGCGATCCACCCGGTCGCCGGCCGCATGCCCGGCCACATGAACGTCCTTCTCGCCGAGGCCGACGTCGCCTACGAGAACCTGAAGGAGATGGAGGAGATCAACCCGGAGATGCCGCGCACCGACGTGGCAGTGGTCGTCGGCGCCAACGACGTCACCAACCCGGCGGCGAAAAACGACCCCGACTCCCCGATCGCCGGCATGCCGATCATCGAAGTCTCCGAGGCCCAAGAGGTGATCGTGATCAAGCGCTCCCTCAGCCCCGGCTTCGCCGGCATCGACAACGACCTCTTCTACGAACCCAACACCTCGATGCTCTTCGCCGACGCCAAAGCCGCGGCCGGCGAAATCGCCGCCGAGATCGGCAACCTCTAACCGAGGTCACAAAGCCTCGACACCTCGGCGCGTCAATTGGCACGCCGTACACACACGTGTAGGAACTTCCTCCCTAGGTTCGGCCCATGCGGTCGGAGCGGGGGCAGGGGACGGTGGAGTGGGTCGGGCTGGTCACGCTCGTCTCGCTGCTGTTACTGGGGATGGTGGCGGCCGGGGTGCGGGTGCCGGGGGCCTCGCTGGCGCGGTCCGTGGCCGACCGGATCCTCTGCGCGGCGGCGGTGGCCGACGGGTGCGGGGACGAGCCGGCGCTGATTGCCGCCTACGGGAGCGAGGTGGGGGAGCTGGTGCGGCGGCACATGCCGAACCTGGTTTTCGAGGCGGGTTCGCGGGCGGTGCCCGTCGACTTCCGCCGCTGCCGCAGCAGCGAGTGCGGCGACAGCGGCGGGGAGGGGTTGGTGAACCGGACCGACGAGCGGCTGCCGGTGACGGTCTTCGTCCACGTGGTCGATTGCCGCGAGGGAAGGGAGACGCCGGGCGCCGACTGCTCTGGCGATCGGGCGGGGTATCTCTATGTCCAATATTGGACCTACTACGCCGACTCGGCGACCCTGCGGGAGATGCCGGTGGTGGGGAAGAAGGGCTACCACCACGACGACTGGGAGGGCGTGCAGCTGCGGTTCGGGCCCGATGGCGAGGTCGAGCAGAGAGCCTCCTCCCACAACGGCTACAACTACGAACGCAGCCCCTACAACTGGGGCGCGGACACCGGCAAGATCCCCCACGAGGGTTGGGGCGCGGAGACCGGGCTCCTCTTCGTCTCCGGAGGCAGCCACGCCGGCAGCACGTTCGAGTTCGACGATGCGGAGCGCTTCACCCCTGGCCGCCGCGTCCACCTGATCCCGCTGGAGCAGATAGCCACGGAAAGCGGCGACACCTTCGCGATTTCTCCGCCCTGGCTGAAGAAGGTCTGGTTCGATCCCGAGGCGGAGGGAACCGACTAGTTCACAAGGGAGTACGCAAGGGGCGCTAGGGTCTTCGTATCCCGGCCGATGTGTTCTCCCAGTCGAAGGCAGCGATCGCGGACGCTCTGGGCGAGGCCCGCGAGCGTACGCTGGCGCTGGTCGCGCCGCTCGACGACGGGCAGCTGAACACGGTCTACTCGCCGATCCTCAGCCCGCTGGCTTGGGACCTCGGGCACATCGCCAACTTCGAGGAGCTGTGGTTGGTGCAGAGGGTTGGTGGGCGGGAGCCGCTGCACGGGGAGCTGGGTCGCTTCTACGACGCGATCGAGAACCCGCGCAAGGTCCGCGGGGAGCTGCCAATCCTGCGCGACGCCGAGCTGCGCGCCTACATGGAAGACGTCCGCGCGCGGACCCTCGACGTATTGGAGGGTGTGGATATCGGTCCCGACGTCGAGGACCCGCTGCTGCGGGAAGGGTTCGTCTACGAGATGCTGCTCGCCCACGAGCTCCAGCACAACGAGACGATGCTGCAGCTGCTGCAACTGGTCGAGGGCTACGAAGCGCCCCGGGGCGTGGGGCATCTCTCGCCCGGACAAGCGTCGGGCCGATTGGCCCGACGCTTTGAGTATCCGCCCGTTCGAGAGATGCCCCACACCCCGGTGTCGATCCTCATCGCAGGCGGCACGTACGAGATCGGCTCCCCCGATCGCGGCTTCGCCTACGACAACGAGCGCCCGCGGCACCGGGTCGAGCTGGACGCATTCGAGATCGATCGAACTCCGGTCACCAACGGCGCGTACATCGAGTTCATGGAGGAGACGGGAGGCGAGCCGCCGCTGTACTGGGAGCGCGACGGTGAAGGTTGGGTCGATACCGCCCGCGGCCGACGTGACCCGATCGACCCGGATCATCCCGTGATCCACGTCTCCTGGGACCAGGCCGACTCCTTCGCTCGCTGGGCCGGCAAGCGGCTGCCGACCGAGTTCGAGTGGGAGGCGGCGCGGTCGCAACTCGAGGGGGTCGGCCATGCCTGGGAATGGACCTCCTCCGACTTCCTCGCCTATCCCGGCTTCGAGGCCTTTCCCTACCGCGAGTACTCCGAGGTCTTCTTCGGCGACTCCTACAAGGTGCTGCGTGGCGGCTCCTGGGCGACGCACCCGCGGGTCGCGCGCCCGAGCTTCCGCAACTGGGACCTTCCCCAGCGCAACCAGACCTTCTCCGGCATCCGCTGCGCGAGGGACGCATGACGATCGCGATCGAAGTCCACCTCGACGGCGACGCCGCGGCGAAGATGGCGCGCGACGTCCGCGAGGGCCTCTGCGCCTACCCGAAGGAGGTGGCGCCGAAATACTTCTACGACGAGCGCGGCTCGCTCCTGTTCGAGCAAATCACCGAGCTGCCCGAGTACTACCCGACCCGGGCCGAGCGGGAGATCCTTACGACCCGCTCCGGCGAGATCCACGCCACCGCCGGCTGCCCCGAAACCTTGGTCGAGCTGGGCTCCGGCTCGGCGGCGAAGACGCGCCACCTGCTGAGCGCGATGCGGGATTGCGGCGATCTCGACACCTACGTCCCGGTCGACATCTCCGAGGAGATCACCGAGCGCACCGCCGCCGAACTGGTCGAGGAGTACCCGGGCCTCAACGTGCACGGGATGGTCTGCGACTTCGAGCAGCACTTGGAGCGCGTCCCGCACGGCTCCGGCACGCGGATGATCGCCTTCCTCGGCGGCACGATCGGCAACCTCTACCCGCGCGAGCGCCACGCCTTCCTCGAGCGGATCCGCGCCCTGCTCGGTCCCGGCGACCACCTCCTGCTCGGCACCGACCTGATCAAGGACAAGGCCCGGCTCGAGGCCGCCTACAACGACGCCGCCGGCATCACCGCCGAGTTCAACAAGAACGTCCTCGCGGTCCTCAACAGCCAGCTCGGCGCCGACTTCGACCTCGACGCCTTCGAGCACGTCGCCCGCTACGACCCCGAGGCGGAGCGGATGGACATCCGCCTGCGCTCGCTCGCCGACCAGGACGTGCGGCTCGACGGTCTCGACCTCGAGATTCACTTCGCCGCAGACGAGGAGATGCGGACCGAGATCTCGACCAAGTTCACCCGCGAGCGGATCGCCGCCGCCTACGACGGCGCCGGTCTCGAGCTCCGCGGCTGGTTCACCGACGCGGCCGGTGATTACGCCCTCAGCCTCGCGGCACCTGCTGGGTGATGCAGTGGACGTTGCCGCCGCCGAGGAGGATCTCGCGCGCCGGCACTCCGACCACCTCGCGCTCGGGGAAGCAGCGGCGGAGGATAGCCGCCGCCTCCTCGTCGTGCCGCGGGTCGAGCAGCGGGTAGACGATCCGCGAGTTGCCGAGGTAGAAGTTGACGTAGGAGGCGGCCATGCGGTCGCCGGCGCGGCGCGGCTGGGTGCCCTCGCCGGCGTCGACGCCCTCGGCCTCCTCGGCTGAGATCTGCAGCGGGCCGGGGGAGGGGAGGAGCACCACCTCGAAGGAGCGGCCGCGGGCGTCGGTGGCGTTTTCCAACCGCTCGCGCGCGTCGCGGGAGATCGCGTGCTGGGGGTCGTCCTCGACCTCGGTCCAGGTCAGCAGGACGACGCCGGGGCGGGCGAAGCAGGCGAGGTTGTCGACGTGGCCGTCGGTCTCGTCCTCGAAGACGCCGGCGCCGAGCCAGACGACCTTCTCGGCGCCCAGGTAGTCGAGCAGGACGCGCTCGATCTGCTCCTTCGAGAGCTCCGGGTTGCGGTTCGGGTTGAGCAGGCACTCTTCGGTCGTCAGCACGGTCCCCTCGCCGTCGACGTGGATCGCCCCGCCCTCGAGCACGATCGGGGCGCGGTAGCGGTCGGCGCCTTCGACCTCCAGCACCTTGGGGGCGACCCGTTCATCGCGGTCCCAGGGGAAGTAGAGGCCGCCGTTGGTCCCTCCCCAGGCGTTGAAGTGCCAGTCGACGCCGCGGCGCCCGCCATTGCCGTCGGCGAGGAAGGTCGGGCCGTGGTCGCGGATCCAGGCGTCGTCGGTCGAGATCTCGACCACTCGCACCTGCGGGGGCAGCAGCGCCCGGCAGTTCTCGAACTGGCCGTCGGAGACCGCCATCGTCACCGGCTCAGACTCGGCGATCGCCACCGCCACCGCCGCGTAGGCCTCCTGCGCCGGCTTCGCCCCCAGGCGCCAGTTGTCGGTGCGCTCCGGCCAGGCCATCCAGCAGCCGCTGTGCGGCTCGAACTCGCCCGGCATCCGGAAGCCGTCTTCGGCGGGCGTCGATTTGTGGGTCACAGTCACCTCCCACTATCTTGAACCAGTGGACGAGATCCGCCTGATCCGCGCCCCGGACCCGCCCGAGTCCCTCGCCCGGACGCGGGAGCCGAGCCGGCCGCCGTTCCGGATCGCCGCCGTCCAGCACCGCTGGCACCCCGATCCGGAGGAGCATGAGGCGGCGCTGGGAGAGGCGATCCACCTCGCCGCCGAGGAGGGGGCGCAGCTGGTCTGCCTGCAGGAGCTGACGCTGAGCCGCTACTTCGCGGTCGATCCGGCCGGCCCCGAAGCCGCCGGGGCGGAGCCCGAGGAGCTGCCCGGTGGCCGCACCTTCGCGTTCGTCGCCCGGATGGCCGCCGCGACCGGCACCTACGTCCACGCCTCGCTCTACGAGCGCGCGGACAGCGACGACGGCCTTGGCTTCAACACCGCGATCGTCGTCTCGCCCGGCGGCGAGTTGATCGCCCGCACCCGCAAGCTCCACATCCCGATCACCGCCGGCTACCACGAGGACCGCTACTTCCGGCCCGGCCCCGGCGACACCGAGGCCTTCCCGCTGGTCGGCCTCGGCGAGGTGCGACTGGGCCTGCCGACCTGCTGGGACCAGTGGTTCCCCGAGGTCGCCCGCTCCTACAGCCTCGAGGGCGCCGACGTCCTCGTCTACCCGACCGCGATCGGCTCCGAGCCCGACCATCCCGACTTCGACACCCAGCCGCTCTGGCAGCACGTGATCGTCGGCAACGGGATCGCCAACGGCGTCTTCATGGTCGCCGTCAACCGCATCGGCGAAGAGCCGCCCCTCACCTTCTACGGCTCCTCCTTCATCTCCGACCCCTACGGCCGCATCCTCGCCCAGGCCTCCCGCGACAAACCCGCCGTACTGGTGGCTGATCTTGATCTAGATCAACGTCGAGACTGGTTGGAGCTGTTCCCGTTCTTGACGACGCGACGCCCCGATGCTTACGCGCGGCTCGCGGAACAGCAATCCCAACTCCAGAACGAGTAGCCGGCGTCTACCGAGGCGATCGCGGAGGGAGCCGGTGGGGGTCGTGAGGTACTCAGCATGGAGCCGAGCCGCAAACCCTTGAGGCGACAGCCCATCCACGCCCCTCTCGGCGGAGGTGCTCCGAACGACCCCCACCGGCTCCCTCCTAGCTAACCGCCCCGCTACTCAGTCGGCGCCAGCGCCTCGATCGTCTCCCCCAGCTTGTCCGGCGTCGTGATCGGGGTGAGGATCGGGAGGGTGATGCCGCCGGAGACGAATTCGCCGAGGCGCTCTTTCATCTGCTCGGGCGTTCCGAAGATGAACATGTCCTCGATCAGCTCCCAGGGGGCTGCCGCGGCGGCGGCTTGGCGGTCGCCGGCTTCCCAGGCCTCGACCATCGGTGAGATCTGCTCGCCGAAGCCCATCCAGCGGTAGAAGTCGGCGTAAACCGGGACGGTGATGTAGGAGGAGAACATGAAGCGGGCGAGGGGCTCGACCTGCTCGCGCTCGCCGGGGATGCAGAAGAAGCGGCAGAGGAGCTCGAAGCCGTTCGGCGCCTCCTCCAGCTGCGCGGTCACCTTCGGCAGGCCGGACAGCGGCAGGAAGTTGGTGAAGGCGCCGGCGGCCCGCTCGACCGCCAGCTCGAGCATCTTGCCCCGCAGCGCCGCCAGGACGATGGGCACCTCGAAGCGCGGCGCCGTTTCCAGCTTGAAACCGGTCTCGCTGCGCTCGCCGCCCAGCACCGGGTCGAGGAATTCGAGCGTCTCCCGCACCTTGGTCAGCGGCCGCTCGAAGGGGATCCCGTTCCAGCCTTCGACGATCCGGTCCGAGGAGGAGCCGAGACCGAGCATGAACCGGCCCTCGGAGGCGTCGCTGAGCGCCACCGCCTGCTGGGCCAGCAGCGCCGGGCCGCGCTGGAAGACGCCGACGATCCCGGTCCCCAATCGCACCCGCTCGGTCCAGGCGGCGCTCAGCGCCAGCGGCGTGAACCCGTCCGGCCCCGCGGTCTCGCCGGTCCAGAGGTCGGTGTAGCCCGCCGCCTCGGCGCGCCGGACGTGCTCCTCGTGGTCAGGGAGCGTCAGTCCCGGCAACGGCAGCGTCAGGCCCCAGCGGCAATCCATCGACCGGGACCCTATCGTCGTCCGGGCGCTCGTTGCGAAGCTCGAAGCGCCGGCTCGGCGACCACTGGCTGAAGAACGAGTCGGCGTCCTGGGCGCTGAGCGGCCGGGTGAAGAGGAAGCCCTGGCCGTTGTCGCACTCCTTGTCGCGGATCAGCGTCAGGTCCTGCGGGCGCTCGATTCCCTCCGCGGTCGTCTCGATCTCCAGCGCTTTGCCGAGCTGAACGAGGGTGTGGAGGAGGATCTCGTTCTCGCCGCCCTCGGCCAACTGCGAGACGAAGGAGCGATCGATCTTCAGCACGTCGACCGGGAACTGCCGCAGGTGCGAGAGCGACGAGTAACCGGTGCCGAAGTCGTCGACGGCGATCTTCACCCCAAGCGCCTTCAGCTCGTTCAGCCGCCGCGCCGTTTCCTCGGCGTTGCTCATCAGCGAGGTCTCGGTGATCTCCAGCGTCAGCGCCTCCGGCCGCAGCCCGCTGGTGGCCAGGGCGACGTTGACGTCCTCGATCAGCTCGTCGGTGTCGAGCTGCAGCTGGGAGACGTTGACCGAGAGCCCCAGCGGCCGCCCCTCCCGCTGCCAGCGCGCCCCTTGGGCGCAGGCCTCGCGCAGGACCCAGGCGCCGACGTCGACGATCAGCTTCGACTCCTCCAGCAGCGGGATGAACTCCTCCGGCTCGACGACGCCGCGGCCCGGCCGCCGCCAGCGGATCAGCGCCTCGACCCCGGTCGGGGTCATCGTCTGCAGGTCGAAGGTCGGCTGGTAGACGAGGAAGAACTCTTCGTGGGCGAGCGCGCTCTGCAGGTCCATCTCGGTTTCCAGCCGCGACTGCACCTCGTCCTCCATCCCTGACTCGAAGACCAGGTAGCGGCTCTTGCCGCCCCACTTGGCCCGGTACATGGCGATGTCGGCGTCGCGCAGCAGCTCTTCGGCCGTTTCGCGGACGCCGGTGGCGATTCCGATGCTGGCATTGACGTGAACCAGGGTCTCGCCTTCCTCGCCGAGGGCGAAGGGCTCGTTGAAGGCTTCCAGCAGGCGCTCGGCGATCAGCTCCGGCCCGGCGGCCAGCGAGAGCCCCTCGGCGACGACGACGAACTCGTCGCCGCCCATGCGGCCGAGCGCGTCGGTGTCCCGGATCACCCCCTCCAGCCTTTCGGCCACCGCGCAGAGCAGTTCGTCGCCGATCCCGTGGCCGAGCGAGTCGTTGATCGCCTTGAAGTTGTCGAGGTCGACGAACAATGCCGCCACCGGCTCCTGGTTCTGGCGCGAGCGGCGCAGCGTCTGCTCGATCCGGTCGAGGATCAGGGTCCGGTTCGGAAGCCCGGTGAGGGCGTCGTGGGTGGCGAGGAAGACCAGTTCCTTCTCGCGGCTTGTCAGTTCCTCGTGCGCCCGCTGGCGCTCGTCCTCGAAGGACTGGCACATCCGCACCAGGGTGACGTCGAGGCTGCGCTGGACCATCGCCCGCGCCCGCGCCAGCGTCTCCAGCCCGAGGCCGAGCTCGACAGCGCTCTCGTCGAGCACCTCTAGCGTGCAGTCGCGCCAGCGCAGGCAGCGTTTCGTCACCTCGTTCAGGGCCGCCTCCTGCTGGGAGGCGAGCTGGGCGAAGATCCGCCACGACTCCTGCCCGACCTCGCGGGCCACCGCTTCGCCCTCGCCGGCCATCCAGCGGGCGACGGCGACGGTGGAGACGGTGCCGACGTCCTCGAAGCTGTCTTCGACGACCTTCGCCAGTCTCTTCGACGACTTGGCGGAGCGCTGCATCATCCGCGCCACCACCTCGTCGGTGCGTGCGCTCAGCTCATGCCCCAGCCTTGCAAGCTCGGCAGCCTCCATTGATCGCGCATCGACGTTCCGCTCAACGATCTTTAGGAGAAATTGTCGACGTGCACGGATTTCGATTGGGGCAAACGTCCAGGCCCCGGCTTCATCCGAGCTGCGACTTCAAATAGGCTCTCGCCCACATGGGGTCCACCGATCAGGAGGCCGGGACCGCCCGCTCGGCGGCCAAGCCCGACCGCAACCTCGCTCTCGAGCTCGTCCGCGTCACCGAGGCCGCCGCCCTTGCCTCGGCCCGCTGGGTCGGCCGCGGCGACAAGATCGCCGCCGACCAGGCCGCGGTCGACGCGATGCGCCACGTCCTCGACTCGGTCTCGATGGACGGCACCGTCGTCATCGGCGAGGGAGAGAAGGACGAGGCGCCGATGCTCTACAACGGCGAGCAGATCGGCGACGGCAGCCTGCCCACGGTCGACATCGCCGTCGACCCGCTGGAGGGGACCCGCCTCTGCGCGCTGGGGATGCCGAGCGCGATCGCCGTCATCGCCCTCGCCGAGCGGGGGACGATGTTCGACCCCGGCCCCTGCGTCTACATGGAAAAGATGGCGGGCGGGGAGGAGATCGCCGATCTGCTCGACCTCGACCGGCCGCTGCCTGAGACCTTGAAGCTGATCGCCCAGCGCAAGGGCGGGTCGGTCGGCGACGTGATCGTCGTCATGCTCGACCGCCCGCGCCACGAGCAGGCGATGAAGGAAGTCCGCGAGGCGGGCGCCCGGATCCGCCTGATCACCGACGGCGACGTCTCCGCCTCGCTGCTGGCGGTGAGCGAACGCTCGCCGGTCGACCTGCTCTGGGGGATCGGTGGCACGCCCGAGGGCGTGATCTCCGCCGCGGCCCTGAAGTCGATGGGCGGGCAGCTGATCGGCCGCCTCTGGCCGCGCAACGACGAGGAGCGCTCGGAAGCGGTCGACGCCGGCTACGACCTCGACCGCGTCCTCAGCGCCAACGACCTCTGCTCCGGCGACGACGTCTTCTTCTCCGCCACCGGCGTCACCGACGGCGACGTCCTCCAGGGCGTCCGCTACCGCGGCCCCGGCGCCACCACCGAGTCGCTGGTAATGCGCTCCCGCTCGGGCACCGTGCGGCGGGTCCACGCGCGGCACGACCGGTCCAAGCTCCGCGAGATCATCGGCGAGAGGTACGGCTGAATTTCTGCCGCTCGGGTAGCTGAGCGGCGTGATCGCGGTCGCTGGAGCAACTGGGTATGTCGGCGGCCTCTTGTGCGAGCGGTTGCGCGAGGAAGGGCGGGAGGTGCGGGCGCTGGCGCGGCGCCCGGAGCAGGCGAGTGAGCTGAAGGACGCCGGCGAGGTCGTGCGGGCCGACGTGCTCGAGGCGGAGACGCTCGTTCCGGCGCTGGAGGGAGTGGAGGTCGCCTACTACCTCGTCCACTCGATGGGGCGGGGTGCCGACGGCGACTACGCCGAGCGCGACCAGTTGGGGGCGAAGAACTTCGCAACCGCCGCGGCGAGGGCGGGCGTCGAGCGGATCGTCTACCTCGGCGGCCTGGGGGAGGGGTCCAAGCACCTCGACAGCCGCCACCGCACGGCGCAGACGCTGCAGCAAGGCGAGGTGCCCGTCGTCTACTTCCGCGCCGCCGCCGTGCTCGGCGCCGGCAGCGAGTCGTTCCGTACCGCCTTCTACCTGGTCCGCCGCCTGCCGGCGATGGTCACCCCTCGCTGGGTCGCCACCCGAACCCAACCGGTGGCCGTGGCCGACGCGATCGCCTATCTCGCCGCCGCCGCGGACCTCGATCTTCCAGTCGAGCGGGAGATCGAAATCGGCGGTCCCGACGTCACCACCTACGGCGGCATGATCGACGAGCTGGCGCGGGCCCTTGGCCGCAACCCCCCGTTGCGGATCACCGTGCCGCTTCTGACCCCGACCATCTCTTCTTTCTGGATCGGCCTGGTGACTCCGGTCGACGCCGGCGTCGCCAAGCCGCTGATCGAGGGCCTCGCGACCGAGACCGTGGTCAGCGATCCCTCAGGCATGGAGCTCTTCCCGGCTGTTGAGCGGACGCCGCTGCGACAGGCGCTCGCCGCCGCCCTCGCCGAGCGCGGCTAGCCGGCCGCCCGCTGCTGCTCGGCCCGCGCTACCTCTTCGCCGACGAAGGGGACGAGGAGTTCGTAGGTGAGGTCGGGGAGGAGCTGGGGTAGTTCGGTTGCCCGTCCCAAGACGACTTGCTCGTAGATGCGGGCCATGATCGCTCCGACCGCGAGGCCGGTTGCGCGCGAGAGCTCTGGGTCGGGCCCGTCGTCGCCGAGCCCGTCGTCGAGGAGTTTGGTGAAGCGTGCGTACTCGGCCTGGAAGATCGGCCGGAAGGCGGGGCCGACCGTGCTCAGCTCGACCAGGGTGAAGCGGGCGATCGTCGGGTCGGAGGCAAACCAGTCGAGCGTCACCGCCAGTGCCTTGCGGATCCGTTCCGGCCAAGGGCCCTCCTCGCCGTAAGCGGCTTGGACTCGCTGCTCGAGATCGTCGACGAGGATCTTGTGGGCGGCCAGCATGCAGTCGAGTTTGTCGTCGAAGAGTTCGTAGAAGCTCTCGCGGCCGACGCCGGCCTCGCCGAGGATGTCGCCGACGGTGGTCGACTCGTAGCCGTTGGCGGCCGTCACCCGGACGACGGCGGCAAGCAGCCGCTCCCGCTGCGAGCGCTCGACCAGCTCGCGTGGCAGTCCGTGCCGCCCCCGCGGCAGCCGCCACTGGCGCAGGTCCTCGGGGTAATGGCTCACCGCGACGCGGTACCGCTGGTCTCGGTTTTCCCGGCCAGGCGAGACTGCCGCAGCGCTTCCTCGTGGCCGCCGTATGGACTGACCGCCAGATAGACGAGCTCGGGAAGCAGCTCCGGCAGGCGCTCGGGCTGGCCGGTGGCGATCTGGTTGAGGATCAGGACCTGGGCCTGGCCGAAGGCGAGGCGTGGGTCGGTATGGGACTCGACGTTCCCGCCTCCGCCCCAGAGGACTTCCAGCGCCGGCACCGTCGCTTTGCGATAGCGCTCGATCACCTTCGGGTCGACCACCATCGCGTCGCCGGCGAGAAGCTGGGCGAGACCCGGGCGGGCCGCCAGCGCTTCGACCACCGCCGTCACCGCCATCCGGGCGGCGTCCCCAGGAGCGTCGCCGGCGGCATGCGTGGCCGCCGCCACACCCTGCAGCTGCTCGATGCAGAAGCCGATCGTGGCGTCGAAGCAGGCCCGCTTGTCCTCGAAGTGCTTGTAGAAAGTGGTGCGGGAGATGTGGGCGTGGGAGACGATGTCGCTGATCGTCGTCCCCCCGTAGGTCTTTTCGGCGCAGGACTCGATCATCGCGTCGATGATCCGCTGGCGCTGCGACTGGTTGACGATGTCGGTGGGAGTGGTCGGGCGCAGGACGCTGCTGGAGGTTTCAGAACTCCGATGTTTTTGCATCAATGGGGATTTTTCCACCCTGTGCGTTGGCTGGACGGCCAGTCCAATCGTGCCGCCATGGTCCTCGAAGAAGGATACGACAGTTTTTAACTAGTGGAAGAGGGCCGTTGAACGCTGGCTCTACCGGTCACTTCTCGGCGCAGCCCTCGCAGGGCGGCTCCAGCTTCGAGAAGTAGGGCAGTTCGCCAGTGTCGTGGTACTCGAAGCGCAAGGAATTGATCACCGCGCCGACCATCAGCGCCAGGCTGAGCACGTAGAACCAGAGCAGCGCGATGAGGATGAAGCCGAGCGTCGAGCCAAAGCGCGAGAGGCTGGACACGTTGGAGAGGTAGATCGGGAAGAGCCAGTTGGCGAGGCCGGCGCCGAGCGTGACGAAGAGGGCGCCGGGCCAGACTGCGCGCCAGGGCATGTGGCCTTTGGGGACGGCCCAGAAGATCACCGCACAGATCCCGAAGGTGACCAGCAGCGCCGCGGTGAGGAGCAGGATCGTGTCGATCGCCTTGATGTCGGAGAGCCCGAGCGGGAGACGGTCGGTGCTGTTGACGACAGCGCTCTCGAGGGTCGGGACGAAGATGCTGGCGGCGATGAAGAGGAGAACGACGGCCAACATCGCGAAGGAGAAGCGCTTTTGTTCGACCCAGCTGCGGCACTCGACGTGGTAGATGCGACAGAAGGCGGTGTCCATCGCCCCCCAGAAGGAGGCTCCGATCCAGAGCGAGCCGGCGAAGGCCGCGATCCCGATCGTCGCGGTGTTGTTCTCGATCCGGTTGAGGGCGTCGGTCAGCGTCTGCTGCTCGGTGTTGGGGAAGAGCCGCTGGAGGTCGGCGAGGACGCTGCTCTCGACCCCTTCGATCTTCAGCACCTGGCCGAAGACGAAGAGCACCAGGAGGGCGAAGGGGAAGACTGCCAGCATCAGGTTGTAGGCGACCATCGCCGAGAGCCCGGTGACGTTCTCGCGGTAGGCACGCTGCCAGAAGGCGCGCAGCCAGGGGGTCGGGTGGCGTAGGGAGCTGGGCATTGACTTCACAAACTGAAGCGAGTACCATGCGAACAGGCGTTTGACCTAGATGCAGACGCCGCCCAACAGGGCACAATGACGATGTAGACGCTACTTCGCGGACCAGATCTCTCGGGTCCGTTTTTTGTCGGTCCGGCGCGACTTTCGGCTCGCGACGGTATTTCATCGCCAGGACTAAACAACGAGCGCAAGGGAAACGAGTAAGAACGGATGCTGGTAGCAGAGCTTCAGGAACTGGACGAGGTCAAAAACCTCATCAATCGCGGGCAGCAGCTCGGGGTTCTGACTTTTGGGGACATCGCCTCCGCGGTCTCCGAGGTCGATCTCGACGAGTCTGACGTCGAGGACCTCTACGGCCACCTCGAGAAGTCGGGGATCGAGCTTGTCGAGGACATGGACCCGGCGCAGAAAGCCGCCGCCGAAGCGCTTCCCGCCGACACCGGCAAAAAAGGCCGCCGCCGCCAGAAACAGGCGCTCGACCTGAAACCGGACATGACCACCGATTCCTTGCAGCTGTTCCTCAAGGACATCGGCAAAGTTCGCCTTCTGACCGCCCAGGAGGAGGTCGAACTGGCGAAACGGATCGAGCGCGGCGACCTCGACGCGAAGCAGAAAATGGTCGAGTCGAACCTGCGCCTAGTCGTCTCGATCGCGAAAAATTACCGGAACCAGGGTCTGCCCTTTCTCGATTTGATCCAGGAGGGAACGCTGGGCCTGGTCCGCGCGGCGGAGAAGTTCGACTACCGCAAGGGGTTCAAGTTCTCCACCTACGCGACCTGGTGGATCCGCCAGGCGATCGCCCGCGCGCTCGCTGACAAGGCGCGGACGATCCGGATCCCGGTCCACGTCGTCGAGAAGCTGAACAAGATCGGCCGCGCCGAGCGCAAGCTGGTCACCGAGCTGGGCCGCGAGCCCACCCCGGAGGAGATCGCCGAGGTGACGGGGATCGATCCCGAGGAGGTCGACTCGATCAAGCGCTCCGCCCAGGCTCCGGTCTCCCTCGAGAAGCCGGTCGGCGACGAGGAGGAGTCGGAGTTCGGCCAATTCATCGCCGACGAGAAGGCCGAGAGCCCGTTTGACCGGGCCGCGGACCTGCTGACCAAAGAGGCGCTGAAAGAAGCGCTGGAGAATCTCTCCTACCGCGAGCGTCGCGTCCTCGAACTCCGCTACGGGCTCGGCGGCGAGCACCCGCGGACCCTGGACGAGGTCGGCCGCACCTTCAATGTCACCCGCGAGCGGATCCGCCAGATCGAGAACCAGAGCCTGAAAAAGCTCCAGTCGCTCGGCGAGGCGCAGAAACTCCGCGAGGTCGCTTAGTAGTTCGGTAGCGGGGAGGGGGACGGATACCCCCTCCCCAAAGACCGTCGCGCAGCTGATCGTGCTGCTGGGCGCCGCTGTGGTCTCAGGAGCCTTTGTGGAGGGGGTATCCGTCCCCCCGCCGAACCGGGCTCGCCCACGCTTTAAGTGAGCTCGCTTGCCCGCCGATAGGGGTGGGGAGATGTTTGACATCGACTCAGCGCTGCGGAAGCTCATCGAGCGGGAGGGGTCTGACCTGCACGTCAAGGTCGGGGTGCCGCCGACCGCGCGGATGCACGGGGAGCTGGCTCCGTTCGAGGGCTACGAGCCGCTGCGGCCGGAGGACACCGAAAAGGCCTTCCAGGACATGGCCGAGGTGCGGTCGATGACCGAATTCGAGGAATGCGGCGAGGCCGACTTTTCCTATGCGATCAAAGGGCTCTCGCGGTTCCGCGTCAACGCCTTCAAACAGCGCGGCTCGATCTCGATCGTCTGCCGGGCGATCCCCTTCGACATCCGCTCGGTCGACGACCTCGGGCTGCCGCCAGTGGTCACGAAACTAGCCGAAGAGCAGCGCGGGATCATCCTTGTCACCGGCACCACCGGCTCGGGCAAGAGCACGACGCTGGCGGCGATGATCGACCACATCAACCGCACCCGGACCGACCACATCGTCACCCTCGAGGACCCGATCGAGTACCTGCACCCGGACAAAAACTCGATCATCAACCAGCGCGAAGTCGGTTCTGACACCGAAAGCTTCGCCCGGGCGATGCGCCGGGTCTTGCGCCAGGACCCCGACGTGATCCTGATTGGCGAGATGCGCGACGAGGAGACCGTGCGCACGGCCCTCTCCGCGGCCGAGACCGGCCACCTCGTGCTCTCGACCGTCCACACCCTCGACGCGACCGAGACGATCAACCGCATCGTCGACTTCTTCCCGCCCCACCTCCAGCACCAGGCCCGCGTCATGCTCGCCGCCACCCTCAAGGGGGCGATCGCCCAGCGCCTCGTCCCCGACATCAGCGGCGACGGTCGCGTCCCCGCCTCCGAGATCCTCATCGTCACCGGCCGCGTCCAGGACCTGATCATGAACCCGGAGGAGACCGGCAAGATCACCGAAGTGATCGCCGAGGGCGAGTACTACGGCATGCGCACCTTCGACCAGTCCCTGATGCACTACGTGATGGAGGGCAAGGTCGCCGAGGACGTCGCCCTCGAGTTCGCCTCCAACCCGCACGACTTCAAACTGATGCTGGCGGCGGGCGGCCAGCGCGCGAGCGGAATCGAGCAGCTCGCACCCGCAACTGAGTAGATCGGGCGTCCAAGTGGGGGTCGACGACAGAGCGTGCCCTCAAGCCCGGACACCGGATTGACGATGAGATGACGCGAATGATTGCCATCGACCGCTTCATCTTGCTTGTCCGCGACCTGCGAAGGAACGAGCGCGGGATCGCCGTGCCGACGGCGTTGATGGCGCTGATCGCCACCTTCGCGATCTCCAGCGTCGCGGTGATGTCAACCGTCGACGTCCAGCAGGGGACCAAGCGAGACCACGACTCCAAGGAAGCGATTGCCGCCGCCGACGCCGGCGCCAACATCGCCCTGCTGAGGCTCAATCGCTACCTGCCGAGTCTCACGGTCGCCCATCCCTGTATCGGGCCTAACGGGGAATACCAGACTCCGGTCAGCGGCTGGTGTCCCGCAACCACCACCGAAGCGGTCGGCGGTGCCACCTACAGCTACGCGGTCAGCGCCTACGCCGGCACCGGGAAAGCGCTGAACGTCGTCTCGGTCGGCTCCTCCGGCACGGTGCGGAGGCGGGTCAACGTCGCCCTGATGACCAACAAAGGCCAAGGTGTCTTCGCCGACGAGAAATTCATCGGCCAGGACGACATCACCGTCAAAGGCGACTTCAAAATCGAAGCCGACATCGGCACCAACGGCTACATCACCCAGAAAGGCGGGGCGGGAACCATCTGCGGAGATGAGCGCCATGGGGTCGGTAAAGGCGCCCCGACGCCGAGCTGCTCGGGAGTGAAAACCGAAGAGGAACGCGAGCTGCCGCCGATCGTCCCGCCGGCGAACCTCGCCACCCAAAACGCCAACTGCATGCTGGCGCAGAAATGCACCTCAGGGCCCTACGTCGGGCAGAGCGACACCTACACCAAAAGCAACCCCTGGACCGAAAAAACCAGGACGATCAACGTCGGTGGTAACGGGACCCTGACGATGAATGGCGGCGACTATTTCATCTGCAAGCTGGAAGTCGGCCCGGGCACGGTCTACATGTCGGCTGGCGCCCACGCGCGGATTTTCATCGACACGCCCGAACACTGCGGGTTGGCGTCGGGGGCGACCCAGGTCAACATCGGCGGCAACGGAAACCTCGTTTCGAGTGCTTACAACCCCAAACAGGGCCTCTACGAAATCCCCCAGATCTACGTGCTCGGCAACGGCGCGGTGAAGATCGGCGCGAACTCGGGGACCAACCACCTGATGCTTTACGCGCCGCAGAGTCAGGTCGACCTCGAAGGCAACGCCGAATGGGTCGGGATGTTCGCCGCCAAATCAATCACCCTCAACGGCAACCCGTACTTCCGGTCGGACCCGAACATCAAAGAACCGGAAATCACCTACGCCGGCCGCTTCACGCGCACCCGTTACGTCGAGTGCACCGGCGCCACCGCCTCGCCGCCGAACGCCAACTGCTGAGCCGCCTCGCGGGCGGTCCCTCGCGGCGCTCAAGCTTCGGCCGCTCGCGGCCGAATGGTTCTTAGGCGAACGTATGAGAGAGAAGCTGAACGACAACCCGATGGCGCAGGTCGCGCTGATTGGCGTCCTCTTGGTCCTCGCCGCCGTTTTCCTGCTCGGCAAAGCCGGTGGCGGCGAAGCCGAAGAAGAAGAACGCGGTTCGGCCGCCGCGGATGCCGCGGTTGCGGCGGTCGCCTCCGAACTCGAAGCGGGCCAGCAGCCGCTGCGGCTGCCGGCGCCGGGCTCGGGCCCGGGCGCGGTCCCGCCGCCGCCGCGCGCCGTCGTCGACGCGGTCGACGCCGGTAACACCGTTGCGATCCTCTTCGTCCGCGACGGCGGCATCGACGACCGGCTGGTGACCGAATCCGTTGCCAAGCTCGAAGCGATCGGTGGCGTCGCGACCTTCGTCGTGCCGATCCACCAGCTCGTCCGCTACGTCTCGATCGCCCAGGGCGTCGACCTCAGCCGCGTTCCCGCCCTGGTCGTGATCCGGCCCAAGAACCTCAGCCGCCAGTACGACCCGGCAACGGTCCACTACGGATTCCAGAGCGCGCAAGCCGTCGTCCAGGCAGTGGTCGACGCTCGATACCACGGCGGGACGCTTCCTTACCACCCGTGAGCATGGACTCCAGGGACTTCCCGAGCCACCTGCGGCCGGTCCCGACCTCCGGAGATTCCACCGCGCCCGCGCTCGAGCCGGAACCTAGTGGCACTCCCGGCCTGACGCCGCCGCAGACCCGCGGCCGCTCCAGCGGCTTCGTCACCGACGTCATCGTCGATCTCGGCTACGTCAACGACGAACGGGCACGGCAGGCGATCGAAGAGGCCCGGACTGCCGGCCGTCCCCCCGAGCGGCTGCTGCTCGAGCAAGGGGCGATCAGCGCCGACCAGTTTTCCCGCGCGGTCGCCGAGCGCTACGGACTCGATCACATCGACCTCACCGCCTACCAGGTCGATATGGCGGCGGCGAACCTCGTCTCCGTCAACAGCGCCCGCCGCTACCAGGCGATCCCGGTCGGCTTCATCGACAAAGAGACGCTGCTAGTGGCGATGGCGGACCCGACCAACGTCCTCGCGATCGATGACATCCAGATCGCCACCGGGCTCGACTGCCGGGTCGCGGTCGCCGCAGAAGAGGACGTCGAGGCGCTGCTGGGCAGGCTGAACACGCTGCAGAGCGCTGTTTCCGAGGCCACCGACGAGGAAGACGAAGCCGAAGACGAGCTGGCCGAGGTCGCCGACATGCAGGTCGGCGCCGAAGACGCGCCGGTGATCAAGCTCGTCTACAGCATCCTCGGCCAAGCGGCGGGGGAGGGGGCCTCCGACATCCACTTCGAGCCTGCCGAGGATGAGATGCGCGTTCGGTTCCGAGTCGACGGCGTCCTCCGCGAGGCCGCGCATGTGCCGAAGCGGATGGTGAACGCGGTGATCTCGCGGGTGAAGATCATGAGCGACCTCAACATCGCCGAGAAACGGGTGCCGCAGGACGGTCGCGTCAGCGTCAACGTCGAGGACCGCCGGGTCGACCTGCGTATCACCACCCTGCCGACCCAGAAGGGCGAGGGGGCAACGATCCGCATCCTCGACACCGACAACGCCCAGCGCTCGCTCGACGACCTCGGGATGGAGGGCTCGGCGCGCGAGCGCTTCGAGCACTCCTTCCACCAGGCCTACGGCGCCGTGCTCGTCACCGGTCCTACCGGGTCGGGCAAGAGCACCACCCTCTACGCCGCCCTCGGCGACCTCAACCACGTCGAGAAGAAGATCATCACGATCGAGGACCCGGTCGAGTTCCAGATCAACGGGATCAACCAGATCAACGTCAACCGCAAGGCCGGCCTCGACTTCGCCACTGGGCTGCGCTCGATCCTCCGCGCCGACCCCGACATCGTGATGGTGGGCGAGATCCGCGACGGCGAGACCGCGCGGATCGCGATCGAGGCGGCGCTGACCGGGCACATGATGCTCTCGACCCTCCACACCAACGATGCCCCGGGCGCGATCACCCGCTTGACCAAGATGGGAATCGAGGCCTTCCTGATCGCCTCCGCGGTCGACTGCGTGGTCGCCCAGCGGCTGGCGAGGAAACTCTGCAGCCACTGTAAGCGCCGCGCCGTGATCCCGATCCAGGCGCTGGAGGAAGCGGGTCTCCGTGCCGCGGCCGAGCTCGAGGCCTACGAGCCGGTCGGCTGTGCCCGTTGCAACCAGAGCGGCTACAAAGGCCGGGTCGGCCTCTACTCGGTGATGGCTCTGAGCGAGCGGATCAAGGAGATGGCGGTCGCCCACGCGCCGGAGGCGGAGATCGCCGCCGCCGCCCGCGAAGAGGGGATGTGCACGCTACGCGAGGACGGGGTGGAGAAGGTGCGGGCGGGGCAGACCAGCCTCGAGGAGGTCCTTCGTGTCACCGCTTAAGGAATCGGCCTAGAAGGCCGATCTAGAGCCCATGAACTTCGACTTCTCTGAGGTGCTGCGCCGGATGGTCGAGGCGCGGGCCTCGGACGTTCACCTGACCGCCGGTTTCCCGCCGGCGATTCGCGACAAGGGCAAGATCACGCCGATGGACGGCTTCCCCGTCCTCGGCACCCAGGACACCCGCGAGGTCGTCTACAGCATCCTCAACGACGACCAGCGCAAACGCTTCGAGACGCAGAAACAGCTCGACTTCGCCTACGCGATCCCCGGCGTCGCCCGCTTCCGCGTCAACTGCTTCTTCCAGCGCGGCGCCGTCAGCGCCGCCTTCCGCCTGATCCCCCAGGACATCCCCGCCCTCGACTCGCTCGGGGTGCCGCAGGTGTTGCGCGAGATGACTCAGAAACCACGCGGCTTCGTCCTCGTCACCGGCCCGACCGGTTCGGGCAAGAGCACGACCCTGGCCGCGATGATCGACGTGATCAACCGCGAGCGGCAGGACCACATCCTCACGATCGAGGATCCGATCGAGTTCCTCCACCAACACAAAAAGTCGATCGTCAACCAGCGCGAGATCGGTTCCGACGCCGACGACTTCTCCCTCGGGTTGAAGGCCGCCCTGCGAGAGGACCCCGACGTGATCCTGGTCGGCGAGATGAGGGACCTGGAGACGATCGCCACCGCCCTGACCGCGGCCGAGACCGGCCACCTCGTCTTCGCCACCCTTCATACCCAGTCGACCGCGCAGACCGTCGACCGCATCATCGACGTCTTCCCGCCCGAGCAGCAGGGACAGGTGCGGGCCCAGCTCTCGATCGCCCTGCAGGGGATCGTCACCCAGCAGCTGTTGCCGACTGCCGACGGCATGGGCCGCGTCGTCGCAACCGAGGTTCTGGTCCCGACGCCGGCGATCCGCAACCTGATCCGCGAGGGCAAGACCCACCAGATCTACGCCGCGGTGCAGACTTCGGGCGCGATCGGAATGCAGACGATGGACGCCGATCTAGCGCGCCTCGTCCGGGCGGGGAAGGTCAGCCGGTCGCTGGCCGAACAGCGTTCCTCGGTGCCGGAGGAGCTCAAACGCGTCCTCGGCGGCGAGGAGGCCGTGATGCCGACTGCCGCCCCCGACTACACGCAGCCGCTGGGCGGTCAGGCTCCCTCGGCGGCACCGCCCTCCTACATCTCAGGCGGATAGACGATGGCGACCGCAACCACCTTCACCTTCCGGGCGATGGACGTCGCCGGCACGGCGACGGCGGGCGAGCTCGAAGCCGACTCGAAGGCACAGGTCTCCGAGCAACTGCGCCAGCGCGGGCTGATCGTTCTCGACGTCAGCGAAAAAAGCAACCCGATCAAGATCGAGGACATCATGCGGCGCTGGAAGAGCGTCGACATGCGCGAGCTTGCGGTCTACTCGCGCCAGTTCGCGACTCTCGTCGCTTCGGGGATGCCGATGCTGCGCACCTTGCACACGCTCGAGGAACAGACTCAGGACGAGGAGATCAAAGAGGCGACGGCCTCCATGCGCGAGGACGTCGAAGCCGGCAGCACCCTGGAGCAGGCGATGGAGCGCCATCCGCGCGTCTTCGATCGGCTGTTCCGGGCGATGGTTCGCTCCGGCGAGCAGTCGGGTCGCCTCGAGGAGGCGCTTGACCGAATTGCCTTCCAGGTGGAGAAAACCGACGCCCTCAGGCGCCAGGTCAAATCGGCGATGATGTACCCGGCGCTGGTCTTCGGGTTTGCGGTCATCGTCCTCGTCGCGATCGTGATGTTCGTGATCCCGGTCTTCGCCAACATCTTCAAAGAACTCGCCGAAGAACACCCGGAGGAAGCGAGCGGGCTGCCGCCGCCGACCCAGCTCTGCGTCAGCTTCTCGGAACTGCTCACCGGCTACTGGTTCATCCTCCTGCCCGGGATCGTCCTCAGCTTCTGGGCTTTCTTCCGCTGGAAGAAGACCGAAAGCGGCAAAGACCAGTGGGACCGCCTGATCCTCCGGCTGCCGTTCAAGATCGGCGACGTGATCCAGAAGGTGGCGCTGGCCCGCTGGTCGCGCACCTTCTCCGGCTCGGTCTCCTCCGGTGTGCCGATGCTGCAGTCGATCAAGCTCACCGGCGAAACGGCCGGCAACATCGTCGTCGAGAAAGCGATGGAGGACGTCTACAAATCGGTCAAGACCGGCGGCTCGCTGGCCGGGCCGATCGAACGCCACGACATCTTCCCGCCGATGGTCGGCCACATGGTCGCGGTCGGCGAGGAAACCGGTCAGCTGGAGACGATGCTCTCCAAAATCGCCGACTTCTACGAGGCCGAGGTCGACGCCAAGGTGAAGGCGCTGACCGCCCTGATCGAGCCGGTGATGATCTGCTTCGTCGGCGGCATGGTCGGCTTCATCGTCATCTCGATGTACCTACCGCTGTTCAGCATCTACGAAAAGATCCGCTGAAGCCGTCATCGGTTTTCGCGTTGCCCTCTGGACGGGGGGTCCAGGAAACCGATTTTTCGGGCAACGCCACCCCAATTTCAGGGATCAAGTCTCGGAGCAGCCGGCCGATGAAGGGCAGGTGATGAATCTGCCAGTGCTTCGGTGCCAAAGGCAAACTCGCTGTGAGGCGGGGGCGCAAAGCTGTCGGGACTCCCTTGGAGTTGGCCGGGCTACCACCGGGGTCGACAGACACCACGTGGCTTCATGCGACGGGGCTCTGGCGCAAACGATTAGGACCATAGGAGGTCACTAATGTTTCTCCAGAATCTCCGGGCCAAAGTAGGCGCCCGGCTCAACGGCGACAGCGAGGCGGGCTTCACCCTGATCGAGCTCCTCGTCGTCATGCTCATCCTCGGAATCCTGGCCGCGATCGCGCTGCCGGCGTTCTTCAACCAGAAAGACAAGGCCGGCGACGCCAAGGCCAAGGAGTACGCGCACTCCGCGCAGGTCGCGATGGAGACGTGCTCGACCGACAACAACGGCAGCTACGAAGACTGTGAAGAAGCAACGCTCATCGAAATCGAGCCCACGCTAAGCAACGCTGCTTTCACCGAAGTCACCTCGACCGAAGACAGCTACACCATCAGCATCGAAGGCAGCAACTCTGAACAGGTCTTCAGCGTCGAAAACGAAAGCGGCACCTTGACCTTCCCCTGCGAAACGGGCGGAGAAGGCGGCTGCCCCAGCACCGGCTTCTGGAACGAATAGTCCAGAGCGAGGTCTGAGAAGCGATCGCGAGGGGCGGGCCATCTGGTCCGCCCCTCGCGCTTTTTCGGCCATTCATCCCAAATTTCGCCTAAACGGATGCCCCGATCCAGCCGATACCTGAACTCGATGCCTAGATCGATCGTCCATCTGCTGCTGGGGGCTGTGCTCTGCGGGATTTGCGCCCAGAGCGCGGTTGCCGCCCCCGCCTTCTACGACGGCAACTCGGCCGACGGCTCGACCGCGGTCTTTAGCACCAAAGAGCAGATGGTCCCGGGGGACACCGACCAGGAACTCGACGTCTACGTGAGGGAATTCGACAGCGGGCTCGGCGAATACCTGACCCGCGAGGTCTCAATCGGGCCGAGAGGCGGCAACGATGCCCAGCCCGCCACCTTCGACGGGATGTCGAGCGACGGCAACGAAGTCTTCTTCTCGACCGCGGAGCCGATGGTCCCCGGAGACACCGACCAGGCGGAAGACGTCTACCTCCGCGACCTGGTTCAGAACCGGACCGTCCTGGTCTCGCAGGGGAGCAGCGGCTGCGCCGGCCAGGGCTGCGGCAACGGCGCCTTCGCCGCCAGCTTCCTCCCCGGGGGAGTGGCCCCTGACGGCGGCGTCGTCTTCTTCGGCTCAAGCGAGCGGCTCGAATCGGCAGATCAGGACAACGCCTTCGACGTCTACGTACGCGACCTCGGCGCGGAAACGACCCGACTCGTCTCCGCTCCCGACCCCAGCTGCGTCCCCTGTACGGGCGGAGAACTCGACGCGCAGTTCCGCGGCACTGACGACAGCGGCAGCCGGGCCTTCTTCACCACCAGCGAAAAGCTCGCGAACGCCGATATCGATTCCGGCGAATCCGACATCTACGCTCGCGATCTCGCTGAGGGAACCACCGCGCTGGTCTCGGTGCCGGGGACCTGCCCGCCCGACCTTTCGGTCGGACAGAACTGCGAACCGTCCTACGGGGGCGCGTCGGCCGACGGATCCCACGTCTTCTTCGAGACCAACGACCGGGTCCTTCCGGTTGCCGACACCGACAAATCCCAGGACATCTACGACTGGTCCGAAGGAGCGGTCGCCCTCACCTCGACCGGGCCCGACGGCGGCAACGGGGATTTCAACGTCACCTTCGCCGGCACCACGCCGAACGGTGGCGCCGCGTTCTTCGAGACCAGCGAGTCGCTTCTCTCGGCCGACGCCGATTCCGCGCAGGACGTCTACCAGCGCTTGGGCGGAACGACCTCTCTCGTCTCGGCGGGCGAAGCCGGCAAAGGGAACCTCGCGGTCCCGGCCTCCTTCGAGTGGGTGTCGCTCTCCGGGCCGCACCTCGTTGCCTTCACCACGGCCGAGCCGCTGGTCGCCGAAGACGCCGACTTCAGCCAGGACGTCTACCTGCGGTCCGGCGGGACCACGACCCTGATCTCGGTCGGGCCGGATGGCGGCGAGGGGGAATTCAGCGCCATCTTCGCCGGCGCGGCCGACGACGGCTCGAAGATCTTCTTCACCACGGCCGAGCCGCTGGTCGCCGAAGACGCCGACTCCAGCCAGGACGTCTACATGCGCTCGGGCGGTGAGACCACCCTCGTCTCCGGCGGTCAGGTCGGCGGCAACGGCCCCTTCTCCGCCGGTCTGCGTGGGGTCTCGACCACGGGCTCGCGCGCCTTCTTCACCACCCAGGAGCGGCTCACCTTCGACGATGACTTCGCTGGCGAGCAGGACGTCTACGGCTGGACCGAATCCGGCACCCTCCTCGTCTCGGTGAAGAACTCGCCCGATCTGGTGATCGGACCGCCGCCACCCGCGCTGGAAAAAACCAACCCAACTTCCCCGAACCCGTCGACGACCCCGGCGATCGTTGGCCAGGCCGCCGCGGGATCGCTGGTCAAGGTCTACAAGACCGCCGACTGCTCGGGCGAACCGGTCGCCCAGGGCACCGCGACGCAGCTATCCAGCCCCGGCCTCACCGTCACCGTTCCTGTCGCCCCTGGTTCGACCACCAGCTACAGGGCGACGGCCGAATCCGAAGGCGTGGTTTCCGTCTGCTCCTCCGCGATTACCTACAAGCAGGAAGACCCACCCCCGCCGCCGACGGAAGAAGGATCCGGCGGTGGTGGAGGCGGCAGCGGTGGCGAAACTCCGACCGGCGGCGGAACCGGGGGCACGGGCACGAAACCCGGTGGCAAGACGCCGGGAGGCGGCAAGAATGGAATCGTCTACGTCGTGCCGCAGCTGAAGATCACCTTCGGCCCCGCCTTCAAGACCCGCAAGCGGCGGCCGGTCTTCCGCTTCGCCGACCTCACGGGTCAGCCGGGCACCAACTTCTTCTGTCGCGTCGATAAGCAGCCTTGGAAGGGATGCACCTCGCCGACCAAAGTGAAAAAGCTGAAGTTCGGTCGCCACGTCTTCGCGGTGAAGGCGGTCAACGCCGTTGGCACTCCCGCTCCACGTCCGCTGAAGCGCGCGTTCAAGGTGGTGCGCGGGTGATCGCGCGCATGCGCAAGCAGAGTGGGGAGGGAGGGTTCACCCTCGTCGAGCTCCTGGTCGCGTCGATGATGGGCGTCGTCGTCATGGGAGCAGTGGCTTCCCTGGTGATCAGCGCTGTGCGGCAGCAGCCGAAAATCAGCAAAGAAGCCCAGAACGTCAGCAATGCCCGCTGGATGCTCGAACGACTCACCCACGAACTTCGTAATGGCAGAGCGGTGGTCGAAGGAAGCGGTCCGAGCAAACTCGTCTTCGACGGCTATGTCCGCCACGGCACCTGTGGCGGGTCGACGGCGCTTGCCGCGGGCAGCCCGGCGATCGAATGTCGCATCACCTACGAATGCTCGACCACCGCTTGCACGCGCAAAGAGACGACCAAAGCGAGCACCAGCGGAGTTGCGAAGCCGGCCTTCAGCGGCCTGATCAGCAATCAGATCTTCACCTACGTGCCCAGTAACTCAACTCCCGCTACTGCCACCTACGTCAAAGTGACCCTTCGCTTTCCCGACCAGACCAGCAGTGGGTCGCCGTTCGTGATCTCGAGCGGCGCCAGCCTTCGCAACGCCACTCTCGCGTTCTGATGATCGCGCGTGGAGATAGAGAGGCAGGGTTCACGATCGTCGAGGTGCTGGTAGCGGTCTTGATCGTCTCGATCGCGTCGATGACCACCTTCACCCTGATGTCCGCCGCGACCCGCAACGCTCAGCGGGCTGAGGCCAGCCAGGTCGCGCTCGAGTACGCCGAACAGGAACTCGAGCTGCTGCGGAGCATGGAAGATAAAAACCTCGCCCTCACCACGTCGCCCTCTACCTCGACCAATCCCAACAGCCCGAATAGCCGCGTCAACAACGGAACCTTCGCGCTCTCGCGGCAGCCGCTCGGCAACTACCGCAACCTGGTCGTCAACGGCGGCAGCCTCTACGGCGGCGGGCACGTCACCGGCGGCACCGTCAACCCGGGGCCGACCAAATTCACCAGCGGCGACGTCAGCGGCCGGGTCTACCGGTACATCGTCTGGCGCAACGACGAAAAATGCTCGGAAGCGAGCTGCCCCGGCAAACAGGACTACAAACAGATCGTCGTCGCGGTGCGGCTCGACACGCCTCCCAACCAGGCGGCGGAACGGGGCTACGTCGAAGTGCAGTCGAACTTCGTCAGCCCCACCGACAACAAAGAAAACGACCCCCTCGCCGGGGCCAACGGAAAAGTGGTCACCGCCCAGCAGTTCTTCCTCACCGACACGGCGTGCTCGGCATCGGGCTCGACCTCGCGCCAGGAACCGACCGCCAACCACCTCCTCCACAACACCCTCGGCACCTGCGCCAGCGGTCCGCACACCGGCACGACCAAGGGTGCCCCCGATGCTCTCCTGCTCGGCAGCCCACCCGATCCCGATCCCGCAGACATCAACAACCCGCTCAAGTACGACTACGCCAACGACTCCTACCTCGATACCTCGCCCGACGCCGGCGTCGGCGTGCAGATTCGCAAAGACGACACCAACGGCTGCCATTACACCCCGACGGGCACGACCAACCCCGAGTCGCAGGTTCACCGTTGGGTGACCGATCCGATGGCCGAAAGCTTCGTTCTAGAAGGCAAGGTGACGCTCGAAGTCTTTACCCAGTCGATCAACAAAGCCCAGTCCTCGGGGAAACTCTGCATCTACCTCTTCAAACGGCACGAAGTTGGGTCGCCGCCGGTGGCGACCGACACGATGCTGACCGACTCGCTTGGTGGGACCCCCTACTGGACCTACTTCGAATCGCCGATCTGGACGACCGAACTGAAAGCGAAAATCCTCACGATGACCCTCGGCGGAGCCCCGCATACGATCCCCGCTGGCGACCGGCTCGGCGTCGCCTTCAGTGTCGAACGCCAATCGACCCCGGCCGACGCGCTCTCCTTCATGTACGACCATCCACAAGCCCCGACCCGGATCGAGGTCGACACCAGCACGCCGATCGACGGGGGCTGAGACTTGGCCGCAGCCCTGGCCCTCGCCTTCGTCGGGGGGCTGATCTTCGGCAGCTTCCTTACCGTCGTCGCGCACCGAGTTCCGCGTGGGGAATCGGTCGTCGGGGGGCGCTCCCACTGTCCCCACTGCGGCGCCCAGATCGCCGCGTACGACAACGTGCCGGTTGTCTCCTGGGCCCTGCTGCGAGGCCGGAGTCGTTGTTGCGGAGAGCCGATCTCCCCTCGCTACCCGTTGACCGAGCTTGCCCTCGCGGTCCTCTGGACGGTCACCGTCGCCGTCCTCTGGGATGACCCAACCGAAGTCGCCCTCGGGCTCGTCTTCGTCTTCACCCTGCTCGCCGTGACGCTGACCGATCTCGAGCGGCGGGTGATCCCCAACAAGATCCTCCTCGTCGCGGCGGTGCTCGGGGTGGCGATTGCCGCGATCGGCGATCCCTCGAGCCTGCCGGAACGGGTCATTGCCGCCGTGGGGGCCGGCGGAATCCTCTTCCTGGTCGTCCTCGCCTATCCCCGCGGGATGGGCCTGGGCGACGTCAAGCTGACCGCGCTGATGGGCCTCTACCTGGGGCGCAACGTCGCCCCCGCGATCCTGGTCGCGCTGCTGCTCGGCTCTATCGTCGGTTTGGCGATGATCGCTCGCCAGGGAGCGGCCGCCCGCAAGCAGGCGATCCCCTTTGGGCCGTTTCTTGCAACTGGCGGCGTAGTCGGCTTGCTGGCGGGAGATCAGCTGGTCGACCTGTATCTCTCGACTTTCTCCTAGTTTCAGGTAGTTGCACGGCAAAAGTTTTTGGCGGAATCTGCCGATTCAGGGAATGCGCTCCGCCTCGGAGCGAACGCCATTCCCATGCAACTGACGAAACCGATCAACCTTCCGAAGCCTTCGCTCGGATCGCTGGGCGCGCTGCGCCGCGGTAAGAAGAGCGGCAACCTTGCCGGCCTCAGCATCGAGGCTGGCAGCGTCGCCGTGGCCGAGGTCGCGGTCAACGGCAGCACCCAGTTGACCGCCTCGGCGGTGCAGCCGCTGCGGCCCGGCGTCTTTCACGAGGGCGAGGTGATCGATCCCAGCGGTCTCACCGCCGCGGTCAAGGAGCTCTACTCCCGGCACAAGCTGCCCAAGCAGGTCCGACTCGGGATCGGCAACCAGCGAGTGATCGTCCGCACTCTGCGGCTGCCGCTGATCGAGGACCCGAAGGAGATTGAGGCGGCGATCCGCTTCCAGGCCCAGGAGCACATCCCAATGCCGCTCGACCAAGCGGTGCTGCAGCACCAGGTGGTCGGCGGTGTTCCCGCCGAGGAAGGGGCCGCCCCCCAGGTCGACGTCGTCGTCGTCGCTGCCCGGCGCGAGATGGTCGCCTCCTTCCTCGAGCCGCTGCGCCGCGCCGGTCTCGAGCCTGCCGGCATCGACCTCTCCGCTTTCGGGATGATCCGGGCGCTGGCGCCGCTTGCCGCGCAGCCGGCGCAGGCCGAGGAGGGCTCCCCCGCCCCCCAGGAGTCGATCCTCTACTGCAACGTCGGCGACGTGATGAACCTGGCGGTCGCCCGCGACCGCTCCTGTCTCTTCACCCGTGTTTCGGGCGCCGGGATGGAGTCGATGGTCGCCCGTCTCTCGACCGAGCGCGCCCTCAACCCCGAACACGCCGAGCAGTGGCTGCTCTACGTCGGGTTGGAGACTCCGCTCGCCGGGATCGAGGGAGATCCCGAGACCCTCGCCGCCGCCCGGCGGACGAACGAAGAGGGGGTCGCCGCGATGGTCGATGAGCTTCGCCTCTCTCTCGACTACTACCGTGCCCTCGAGAGCGCCGTCCCCGTCTCTCGTGTCGTTCTCTGCGGTACGGGGAGCGCCATCCAGGGGCTCGCTCCGGCGATGGAAGAGCAGGTCGGTTTGCCGATCTCCGCGCCGCGTCCGGCGGCACTGGGCGGGCTCGACGAGGCAATCGCCGCGCGGCTGGTGCTGCCGATGGGCCTGGGACTGGAGAGCTGAGGCATGCGCCCGATCGACCTGACTCCTTCCGAGATGCGCCAGGGCGCCCGCGCCCCGATGCGGACCGGCCCGATCCCCTACATCCTCATTGGTGCCCTCGTCGCGATCCTCGCCGGCGTCGCCCTGCTGGTAATGACCGGCAATCAGGTTTCCGAACGGGAAGGTGAAGTTGCACAGCTGAAGCGCGAAGACGCGGCGGCTAGGCAGGAAGCCCGTCGCCTCACGCCCTACGTGCAGTTCCAGACCTTGCACGAAGAGCGGCTGACCACGATCTCCAGTCTTGCCAACAGCCGCTTCGACTGGGAGCGCGTGGTACGCGAACTTTCGCTGGTCCTGCCCGCCGACGTCTGGCTGACCGAACTCACCGCTTCGGCTTCGGGCGAAGACGAAGGGGGTGGTGGCGGCAGTCTGCGGGGCTCGATCGCCGGCCCTGCGATGGAACTTGAAGGTTGCGCCGTCGGCCAGGAGTCGGTTGCCCGCTTCGTCACCGTGCTGAAGGACATCGATGGAGTCACTCGTGTGGCCGTCGCCTCCTCGGAATTGCCCACTAAAGAAGAAGGGGAAGCTTCCTCGGAGGGTGGGGAATCCGAGGGCGGGAACGAATGCAGGACCCGCAAATACATCGCCAAATTCAGCATCGTCGTTGCTTTCGACGCCGCTCCGATTCCGGTCACCGCGGAAGGCGAAGGCGAAGCCCCGGCGACCGCAACGGAAAACGCGGAAACGACTTCTACCGAAACCGAATCGACGGAAGGCGAAGAAGGATGAGCTCGAGCAATCGCATCATCGTCGCCATGCTTGCTGTCGTCGCCCTCGCGGTTGCCTTCTGGATGCTGCTTCTCAGCCCGAAGAAAGAAGAAGTCAGCAAGCTCGACAAGCAAGTGACGAAACAGGAACAGTTGCTCTCGGCCCACCAGGTTGAAGTGCAGCAGGGTCTTGCCGCGCGGAAGGCCTTCCCGGGCGCCTATCGCGACCTCGTCGTGCTCGGCAAGGCGGCTCCGGCCGATGACGACACCGCCTCCCTGATCGTGCAGCTGAGCCGCATAGCGAGGAGCTCCGGCGTGCGCTTCGAGACCTTTGTCCTGACGCCCTCCAGTGACGGCGAAGCCGAAACGCCCGAAGCGGTGCCGCCCCCCGAACCGGGTCAGCCCTCTTCCTTCGTCTCGCCGACCGAGGTCGCCGCTTCAACGATGCCGATCGGGGCTTCGATCGGGCCGGCGGGGCTAGCGGTGATGCCCTACGAACTTACCTTCAAAGGCAACTTCTTCAACGTCGCCGACTTCATTCACGGACTCGACTCGCTCGTCCAGTCGAACAACGAAAAGGTCGAGGTGACGGGGCGTCTGGTCACGATCAACGGCTTCACTCTGACCGAAGACACCAGCAAGAAATTCCCCGCCTTGGAAGGGGAATTCAAGGTCACCACCTTCCTGGTCCCGCCCGAACAGGGCGTTACCGCTGGCGCCACCCCGAGCAGCCCCGAACCCTCAACCACGCAGGTCTCGACGACGATCGGAGGGACGCCGTGAAGCGGATTGGCCCGGATCTGAAGATGCCCAAGTTCAGGGGTGGAGAGACGAAGGTCCCGCCGTTCCTCGCGGATCTCTACTACGACCTTCGCGACCGTCGGCTGCTGCCGGTGATCCTGCTGATCCTTGTCGCAATCATTGCTGCCCCGATTCTGCTCAAGGACGAAGCCGAAGAGTCTCCGCCGCCGGCACCACCTGCCAAGAGTCCCGGGATCGCGCAGACTTCCGCTAAGACCCTCACGGTCGTCAAGTCCTCGCCGGGCCTGCGCGATTACAAGGAGCGGCTGCGGCACCAGAAGCCAGCTAACCCCTTCAAGCAGCACTACACCGGCCCGGTCCTGAAGGGCTCCGAGCTGAACGAAACCACCACGACCACCTCCGAAGGCTCGGAAGAAGTCTCCTCGGGCGGTTCCGAAACGCCTTCGAGCGAAGGCACGACGGTCCGGCCTGGCCAGTTGACCATCTTCACCTTCGCCGTCAACGTGCGGATCGTGAAGGCGACGACCAAGCCGAACGGGACGGTGGAACAGTCCGAGCCCGAAGATCGGAAGAAGGTGATCGCACCCGCGCCCCTGCCCGGAGCCAAAGCCCCTGTCGTCACCTACATGGGGCTCGGCAGCAAGAACCACCTGCCGCTGTTCATGGTTTCCGAAGACGTCTCCGCCGTGTTCGGCGAAGGGAAATGCGTCTCGGGGACCGGACGCTGCCAGCTGATCGAACTGGAACCGGGGCTACCCGAGATCTTCGAATACGGCGAAAACCACGTCCGCTACAAGATCAACGTCCTCAGGATCGTCCCGGTAGTCACCGGCAAATACTGATCCCAGCGCGGTTTCTCCAAGGCTTCAGTAAGTGAAGCCATGGCGCTACACTTGTTGAAGCGAGATCGGTTGATCGCCCGTCTCCCTTTGATCATGAGTGCCGAGAGCAACTCCACCTGCCCCGTTTGCAAGACCGCCGAAGTCGTTTGCGGAAAGTGGACGCTGCTGTTGATCCGCGACCTGGCCGAGGGCAGCGCCCGCTTCTGCGAGCTCGAGCGCTCGCTGGAGGGCATCAGCCCCCGCACGCTCTCCCTGCGCCTGCGGGCGCTGGAGGAGGAGGGCATTGTCGAGCGCCACACCTACCCCGAGGTCCCGCCCCGGGTCGAGTACGCGCTGACCGCCAAGGGCAAGGCACTGGTGCCGCTGGTCGAGGACATGCGCAGCTACGGCATGCGCTGGCTCCTGGGCGACGCCGCCGACGCGCGTCAGCCCGCCGCCGTCTAGTTACCGTCTGCAAGCGTTCGTGCAGGCGCAGGAGGGTTCACGCCTGGGCGGAAGCCTGAGCCGTGCGGGATTTCCTCCTCAACGAATCGATCAAAAGACTTGCCACTGAAGCCGCGACGCGGCTGAGCTCGTTGGTCGCGATGGGGGAGGAGATTCCCTTCGACGTCGCCGCCGACACGGGCGACGATTCGGCCTTCTACAGCTACGTGCCGATGACCGGGCGCTACGTCAGCGAGCACGCGGAGGAGCTGCGTGCGCTGCCGAGCTTCGGTGCGGCACGGGAGGCGACCTTGGAAGCGGGCGTCGCCGCTTCGTACCTGGAGGCGCGGGGGCAGGGCGTTCCCGCCGACCCCGGCGCCCGGGCCGAGCTGATGCTGATCACGTTCTTCGCCGAGCTCTGGGAGGGATCTGCCGGTTTCGCACTTGATCGCGAGCGGCTCGAGGCGGCGCTAGCGACTCTCGATGCCGAATCCCGCGACGCCGACGACGCCGATGTGCTGATGGTCCCGCTCGTTGGCCTGCGGATGCCAATGCCGCGCCTGCAGCTGCCGCACGACGTCCGCATCGTCCGCGCCGCCTCGATCGAGGCGCCGGTCGAGGCGATGCGCAGCGAGGGCATGGGCCGCGCCGCCTGGGAGCCGCAGTACCTGGCCGTCGCCGAGCAGGATTCCGAGGGCGGGGTCGAGAGCGCCCTGATGCAGCTGCGTGAGCTGATCAGCGTGATGCGGATGTTCAAGGGGGGCGGCATCGGGCTCGGGCCCTACGCGTTCGCCCCCACCGGCGAGGGCTGCTGGCGGCGGATCGCCACCGGCGCCCCGGCGACCCGCCCGGGCGGCTACCGTCTCAGCGAGGAGGAGGCCGAGGAGCTGATCGAGTTCTGCGCCGCGCTGGAGGCGCGGCCGGACCCCGACAACGCCCTCACCTGGGCGGTCGGGCGTTTCGAGATGGGCTGCGAGCGCCCCACCGCGCTCGAGGGCCTGAGCGACCACCTGCTGGCGATGCGCGCCGTGCTCGAGGGCCACGGCCCGGTTGGCGCCTCGCTGCCGCTGCGCGCGGCGGCCCTGATCGCCGACGAGGGAATGGACCGGATCGAGGCCGGCGAACGGGTCGAGGAGGTGCTCGGGCTGGAGCGGGCGATGATGAACGGCCGTCCCGTCGAAGGCGCCGTCGCGCTCGCGACCTGGCTCGAGGAGAACGCCCGCAGGCTGCTGCGCCAGGCGGCGCTGGGGGAGCTCGGCAACGACCTCAGCACCGTCGCCGACGAGACCCTGATCGTCAGCGGCCTCGCCGAAGGCGACGCCGAGATCATGGTCTCCGCCGAGGAGACGGCCCCGGAGCCGGACCTCGTGCCCGAGCCCGAGCCGGAGGAGATCTCGATCGCAGCGGTCGAGCCCCTGCCTTCCGCCGAACTTCAACTGCCCGTCGACGAACTACCGGAGGAGGAGTACGTGGAGCAGGAGACCCGCATCATGGAGCCGGTCCCGGCCGAAGACGAGATCAGGATCACCGCCACCCCCTGGCTCGAGGAGGTCTCCGACTCGCGCGGCGAGACGATCGACTGGCCCGCCGACTCCGACCGCGACATCCAGCACCGCGAGAAGATCGACACCCCCCGCGTGCGCCACCTCTTCCCGGTCCCCGAGGACGCCGATTGGGAGGTCAGCCACCTCGAGTTCGAGTACTCCCGCCGCGCCTGACACTTCGCATATCGGCGTCCTCGGTCGCTCGCGTGCAAAGCACGCCACGCTCCCTGCGTCCTTGATCTGCTCGGTCAGGCTCGAAGGGTCTAAGCCCGTCCGGCCGCCATCTCGACCCGCTCCTCGGCGGTGGCGAAGAGGTAGCGGTCGATTTCGGTGAGGCCGTGGAGGTCGTGGACGTCCTCGTCGAGGTAGGGGACGCGGATCACGCAGCTGGTGCGGAGCTCGTTGGCGAGGTGGTCGATGTTGCGGGCGTCGCGCTCGGCCAGGGCCTGGTAGTCGGCGAAGTTGTCGGCGACGCGCTTGGCGAGGTTGGGGTCGTCGAGCTTGTCGGCGAGGGCGGCGGGGAGGTCCTCGACCTCGGCCTTCAGCTCGTCGGCGGGGTAGTGGACCTTGTTGACGATGACGCCGCCGAAGGGGAGCTTTGCCTCGACGAGTTTGCGGTGGAAGTAGACGGCCTCGTCGATCGGCTCGCCCTGGGGGCCGCAGACGACGAGGAAGCAGGTCTCGGGGTCGGCGAGGAGTTTGTTGACGCGCTTGGCGCGTGCCTGGAAGCCGTCGACCATGCCACTGAAGGCGTTGAAGAACTCGGCCAGGTCGGCGATCAGGTCGAAGCCGACGATCTTCTTGAAGATGCCGAGGGCGACGGAGACGCCGCGGCCGGTCACCTTCGCCGCCAGCCCGGTCGGCTTCATGAACACGCGCAGGGATTTGCCCTCGATGAACTGGGTCAGACGTTTCGGCGCGTCGAGGAAGTCGAGGGCGTTGCGGGTCGGCGGCGTGTCGAGGACGAGGAGGTCGAACTCGCCTTCAGTGTGCAGCTCGAACAGCTTCTCCATCGCCATGTACTCCTGCGAGCCGGCGAGGGCGCTGGAGATCTGCTGGTAGATCCGGTTGTTCAGCACCCGGTCGCGCGACTCCTCGTCGGGCGCCTGGCGGGCGATCAGCTCGTCGAAGGTGGCCTTCGCGTCGAGCATCATCGCCCACAGCTCGCCCTTCATCTCGACGCCCTGCTCCTCGATCAGGGCGGGGTCGACGCGGCGCGCTTCGTTGCCGAGCTCCTCGAGCCCGAGCGAGTCGGCCAACCGCTTCGCCGGGTCGATCGTCAGCACGCAGACCTTCAGCCCCTGCGCCGCCATCCCGGTCGCGATCGCCGCCGAGGTCGTCGTCTTGCCGACTCCGCCCGAACCGGCGCAGATGCAGATCGACTTGCCGTCGAGGACTTCGTGCAGGGAGGCCATCAGCCGAGCTTCCCCGCCAGCTTGCGCGCCGCCTCGACGTCGAGCTCGGGCTCGAAGAGGAAGGGCAGGGTTTTCACCGGGGCGGTGACGCCCTTCTTCAGGCGTGAGAGCTGCTGGCGCTGCGATTTTGCCCGCCCGTACTCCGAGAGCGCCGCCCGTGCCGCCGCCCTGGGGGCGCCGTTCTCGTTCTCGGCCAGCGCCGAGAGCTTCTCCGCCTCTGCCTTCTTGAACCGCTCCGGATAGAGGCCGTTGAGGTAGACGCGGTCGACCGCGACCCCGACCTCGTCGCGCAGGTCCCTCTCCAGGGAGACGGACTCGTTGACCGGCATCTCCTCCGGCAGGGCGACGATCGCCGTCCCGGTGTGCTCGTGGTCGGTGATGAAGCGGTCGAGCTGCTGGGCCTGGGAGTGGATCGGCCCGACCCGGGCGATCGAGGCGAAGGTGCGCGGCGTCTGCAGGAAGCCGACGCCGTGCCCGGTCGCCGGCGCGTCGACGATCACCAGGTCGTACTTGCGCCCGCTCTTCACCTTGCGGTCGAGCTGCGCCAGCTCCCAGATCTTCCCGATCGTCACCAGCTCCTTCAGCCCCGGCGTCGCCGCGGCGAGGTAGTTGAAGATGCGGCTGCGGAAGAGCATGTCCCGCATCGCCCGCACCTTCAGCTGCAGCAGCACGTACTCGCGCATCGACTCGTCGGGGTCGATCGAGATCGACCAGAGGTTCTCCTCCATCTCTACCTCGTGGAAGCCGACGGAGGCGTGATCGAAGATCCGCGAGGCGTTCTCCTGCGCGGCGACCTCGCAGACGATGGTCCGCTTGCCTTCGGAGGCGGCGCGCAGCCCGAGCGCCACCGCCACCGTCGTCTTGCCGACGCCGCCCTTGCCGGTGACGATTACGAGCCGCTTGTCTAAGAGGTCGGGGATTGGCTGATTCCTAGCAATTTCGGAGGGCGGCAGGAAAAGCGGGGTCCCATACGAATATCCGCGCAATGGGATTTCTAAGCCGCAAGAAGCCAAAGCCCGCTCCCGTCGAGGTTCACGAGGAGCAGCCGATCGTCGATGAGCTGCAGGAGATGGAAGAGGCTGTGCCTGAGAGGGACGAGATTAGGGACGATGCGCCCCGGCCCGCGGGTCCTGTCTCCGATACCGGGCTCTCCCTAGCGGGAGAGTCCTCGGCATCGTCGCCACCCGCGGGAGGAGCCGCCGAGAGCCCGCCGTCCGAGATTGTGGCTGAAGAGGGGCCGTCCGAAGAGCCAGCGCTCAACGCCGAGGAGGAGGAGTCTCCTGAGGCTGAGGGAGATGGGCGGATGAAGGCGATTGATCTGATCGCGCCTACCCGGTTGGACTTCCTGGCGGACAAAGAGGCGGCGGAGCAGGAGCCGGTGAAGACGGCCGAGGTGATTGCCTTCGCCAACCAGAAGGGCGGGGTCGCGAAGACGACGACGACCCTGAACCTGGCCGTGGCCTTCGCCGAGTCCGGCTACCGCGTGCTCTGCATCGACCTCGACCCGCAGGGGAACCTGACGATGAGCCAGGGGATCGACCCCGACAAGGTCGAGAAGAGCCTCTACGACGTCCTCGTCAACGACATGCCGATCTCCGAGATCATCGTCAAACGGGAGATCGACATCGCCGTCGCCTCGATCGACCTCGCCGGCGCCGAGATCGCGATGAGCACCAAGATCGGCCGCGAGCGCTCGCTGGAGAAAGCTCTGAAAGAGGTCTCCGGCGACTACGACTTCGTCTGCATCGACACGCCGCCGAGCCTGGGCCTGCTGACGATCAACGCGCTCACCGCCGCCAACAAGGTGATCGTCCCGGTCCAGTGCGAGTACCTCTCGATGCGCGGCCTGGTCCAGCTCCAGAACACGCTGCGGATGATCCAGGAGAACCTCAACCCCGACGTCAAGATCGAGGGGATCCTGCCGACGATGCTCGACTCGCGGACGATCCACGCCAAGGAGGCGATCGAGATCCTCGAGGAGAACTTCGGCGACCTCGTTTTCCAGTCCCGGATCAAAAAGGCGATCAAATTCGCCGAGGCCCCGGTCAAAGGCGCCTCCGTGCTCAAGTACGATTCGAGTTCGAGCGCCGCGAACTACTACCGGGATCTGGCGAAGGAGGTTCTGTCCCATGGCTCGGCGTAACAAGCGCGCAAGCATGCGCGAGGGACCGCTTTCCGACCTTTTCAAGTCGACCTCCGAGGACGCCCCGATCGATCCGCCGGAGGCGCCGCGGTATGGCAGGGACGATCCGGCGGAGGCTAAACGGCGGCAGGACGAGGGTGATCGGCCCGCGGGTCCTGTCGCGGCAGGGGACCCCCCATCTCCTCCGGTAGCTAAAGCTTCCTCAGAGATGGTCCCCCCTACCGCGCCACCCGCGGGAGAGGCGACTTCGGCCGACGTGTCTCTGACCCAGGACGAGGCTCCGACCCTCTACGACCAGGAAGAGATCGAGAGCTCGGCCGAGTCGGCCCCCGAAAGACTGAAGAGGGTCTTCAACGAGGAGCCGCGGCCGCGACGGGAGCAACAGTCGTTCTCGACCGAAAATCCGCGCTACGGGCGCGAGGAGCCTGCTTACGAGCCGCCGGGAAGCGGCGAGCCGCACCAGCCGGTGATCAAAGTCGTCGGCGTCGGCGGGGCCGGCGTCAACGCGGTCAACCGGATGGTCGACGCCCGGATCCCCGGGGTCGAGTTCATGGCCGTCAACACCGATCTGCAGTCGCTGCAGCTCTGCGTCGCCGACGTCACCGTCCACATCGGCGACGAGCAGACGCGCGGGCTCGGCGCTGGGGCCGACCCGGAGGTCGGCCACCGTTCCGCCTTCGAGGAGCAGGACAAGATCAAGCGCCTGCTGAAGGGCTCCGACATGGTCTTCGTCGCCGCCGGCGCCGGCGGCGGCACCGGCTCTGGCGCCGCCCCGGTCGTCGCCCGTCTCGCCCGCGAGGTCGGAGCGCTGACCGTCGGCATCGTCACCAAGCCGTTCAGCTTCGAGGGCAGCCGCCGCGGCGACCAGGCGAACAAGGGGATCGAGGAGCTCGCCGCCGAGGTCGACACCCTGATCGTCGTCCCCAACGACCGCCTGCTCGACGTCCTCGACCAGCAGACCTCGATGGTCGAGGCCTTCAAGGTCGCCGACGACGTCCTCCGTCAGGGCGTCCAGGGGATCTCCGACCTGGTCACCCTGCCCGCCGTGATCAACCTCGACTTCGCCGATGTGCGGTCGATCATGTCCGAAGCCGGCCGGGCTCTGCTCGGGATCGGGATGGCCTACGGCGACGACCGCGCCGTCCTCGCCGCCGAAAAAGCGATCTCCTCGCCGCTGCTCGAGACCTCGATGGACGGCGCCCGTTCGATCCTGCTCTCGATCACTGGTGGCGCCGACCTCTCGCTGGTCGAGGTCTCCGAGGCCGCCAAGGTGGTTGGCGAGGCCGCCCACCCCGATGCCAACATCATCTTCGGCGCCAACGTCGACGAGGAGCTCTCCGAGCAGATCTGGGTCACCGTCGTCGCTACCCGCTTCGACGGTCGCGCGCAGCCGCAGCGCCGTGCCGCTGAGCCGACGATCCGCCGCACCAAAGACGCCGACGCCGGCCGTCGCGGGCGCGGGGGAGACCGCGAGCTCGGCATCGACGTCCCAGAGTTTCTCCCTGGCTGACGCAAACCGGTAAAACCGGCCGATGAAGGGAGTCGTCGCAGCCGGGCACCCGCTGACCGCCGAGGCCGGCGCCGCCGTCCTGCGCGAGGGCGGCAACGCGGTCGACGCCGCCGTCTGCGCGGTGCTCGCCTCCTTTGCGGTCGAGAGCCCGCTGACCGGCTTCGGCGCCGGCGGCCACATGATGGTCCACCAGGGCCGGGAAACCACTTTGATCGACTTCTTCGTCGCCGCGCCGGGACTGGACGGGATCGAGCGGACGACCGAGCTGGTCCCGGTCCCGATCCGTTTCGATGCCGAGACGACGCAGACGTTCTACGTCGGCCCCGCCTCTTGCGGGGTGCCGGGAACCGCGGCTGGCCTCGCCCACGCGCTCGAGCGCTTCGGGACGCTGCCGCTGGGCGAGCTGATCGGGCCGGGAGTGCAGCTGGCCCGTGGGGGCGCCCCCGTGAACCCGGGGCAGGCCTACATCCTCGACATCCTCGGCCCGATCCACGAGCGGATCACTGGGACCCGGGAGCTCTACGCGCCGCATGGACGGCGCCTCGGCGAGGGGGACGTCTTCGTCTTCCCGGAACTGGCCGAGGCGCTCGAACGCTACGCCGAGGAAGGGCCTGACCTCTTCTACAAGGGCGAGGTGGCGGCGGCGATCAGCGACTTCGTCGTCGGCTCCGGCGGTCTGATCGGCCCGGGCGACCTCGCCTCCTACGAGGCGATCGAGCGCAAACCGATCGACACCCCCTTCCGCGGCACCGAAGTTCTCACCAACCCGCCGCCCTCCTCCGGGGGGATCCTGATCTCCTACTGCCTCGGCCTGCTCGAGCGCCTCGGACCCCGCAGCGGGCCCGAGCAGTTGGTCGCGGCGATGGAGGCGGCAAACTCGCGCCGCGACCTCGCCTTCGCCGAGTCGCTCTACGAGGAGGGGATGGAGGTCGGCTTCCTCGACCCGATCGGGCTCGACCTCGCCGCCGCCGACCTGCTCGGCTCGACCACCCACATCTCGGTCCTCGACGCCGACGGCAACTGCGCCAGCGTCACCTGCTCCAACGGCTCCGGCTCGGGCGTCCTCGTGCCGGGGACCGGGGTGATCCTCAACAACATGCTCGGCGAGGAGGACCTCAATCCGGCCGGCTTCCACCTGATCGCGCCGGGCCGGCGGGTGCCGTCGATGATGGCGCCGACGGTGGTCCTGCGCGACGGCGAGATCGTCCTCGCCCTCGGCAGCGCCGGCTCCAACCGGATCCGTTCGGCAATCCTGCAGACGGTGGTGCGGGCGGTCGAGCAGGGGTACCCGGTGGCGGCGGCGATCGAGGCACCGCGGCTGCACTTCGAGCAGGGGATCGTCCAAGCGGAGAAAGGGGTCGATCCCGAGGCGCTGACGCGGATGGAGAGGCGCGGCCTCGATGTCGCCCGCTGGCCCTCGCTCAACCTCTTCTTCGGCGGCGTTCAAGCGGTCGCGCGGGACCCCGCCAGCGGCGAGCTCAGCGGCGGCGGCGACCCCCGCCGCAGCGGCGCCGTCGCCTACGCCGACTGAACCGGAACAATTCGCCTGATGGCGGGCGGGCCCAAGATCGATTTCGAGGCGGAGGGCCTGCTGGAGGGCGTCGAGGGAGAGCCGCGACAGGCGCGGCTGCAGCTGCTCGAACAGTTGGCGGGAGAAGGCTGCTCGCTGGAGGAGCTGAAGGAGGCGGTGGCGGCGGGGCGGCTGACCCTGCTCCCGGTCGAGCGGGCGCTGGCGGGGGAGGGGCCGCGCTACACCGCCCGCGAAGTCGCCGAGATCGCCGACGTCGACCTTGAGATGCTGCTGCGCTTCCGCTCCGCCCTCGGGATTCCGGTCACCGACCCCGACGAGCGCCTGGGGACGGAGGCCGACGTCGAGGCGGCGCGGGCGATGAAACAGTTCCTCGCCCTCGGGCTGCCCGAAGACGGGATGCTGCAGGTGGCGAGGACGATCGGGATGGGGACGGCGCGGATCGCCGAAGCAAACCGCGAGCTGATCATCCGCACCCTGACCCAGCCCGGCGACACCGAGCGCGACCTCGCCCTGCGCTTCGCCGCCGCCGCCAAATTCATGCTGCCGCTGGCCGGGCCGACCGTCGTCTACGCTCTGCAGTCGCACCTGCTGGAACAGATCCGTCGCGACGTGATCGGCGCCACCGACCTCGCCGCGGGGGAGCTGGGCGGCGCCGTCGAGCTGACCGTCTGCTTCGCCGACCTGGTCGAGTTCACCCGCCTCGGCGAGGAGATCGCCCCCGAGGAGCTGGGGATGGTCGCCGGCCGCCTCGAGGAGATGGCGACCGCGGTCGCCGAGCCGCCGGTGCGCCTGGTGAAGACGATCGGCGACGCGGTGATGCTGATTTCGCCCGAGCCGGCGCCGATGGTCGGAGCCGCGCTGGCGCTGATCCACGCCGCCGAGGAGGAAGGCCAGCAGTTCCCCTGGCTCCGCGCCGGCATCGCCAGTGGCCCGACCCTGCCGCAGTCGGGCGACTACTACGGTCGCGCCGTCAACCTCGCCAGCCGCATCACCAACGTCGCCCGCCCCGGCAGCGTCGTCCTCGACGAGGCGACCAAAGAAGCCGCGGACGACGGCTTCGATTACTCCTATGTCGGCGAACGTCGCCTTAAGGGGCTCGACTACCGGGTGAAGCTGTTCCGGGCGCGGACGTCGGGCGAACGGAAGCGATAGATGCACGATCGTTCATATCACCCACTTGGCGAGGGCAAATAGGAAGAATATGCACGATCACGCATAAAAGTCCTCTTCGACCTAGGAAATCGAGTAAAATGCACGATTGTGCATCACAAACTGGAGATCGCTGAGGCTGATGCTCGGTCCATAGGCGCGAGTGTGCGCCGGGCTCGAGAGGAGCTGGGCATGCGCCAGGACGAGCTGGCTCTGGCGGCCGGCGTCAGCACCAGGGCAATCCATCAGATCGAGAGCGGCAAGCCGACGAGTCGCCTGGACACGGTTTTTCCTGTCCTCGCCGCGCTCGGCCTCAAGTTCAGGGTCGAGTGAGCCAGCCGTCCCAACAGAGGCGATCACGCTGGGCCCTGTCTCGCCGTGGCGGATCGCTCTCCGTCTTCCTGCGGGGGAGGCCGATCGGATCGTTGGAGCGGACCGGGCCTTCGCGCTACCGCTTCGCGTACAACGGGAACGCGCTGCAGGGTGATTGGGGCGATCCGCTGGCGAGGCTCTCGGCCTCCCTGCCCTTGCGCGAGGAGCGATTCAAGCCGAGTGGGGCGGCTCCGTTCTTCGAGGGCCTACTGCCGGAGGGGGCAGTGCGATCGGCGATCGCCAGTAGGCTCGGGATCAGCGAGGCAGATGGGTTCAGCATGCTGGCGGCGCTCGGTGCTGACTGCGCCGGGGCGGTGACGGTTCTGCCTGAGGATCGACCGTCTCGGGCGCCGGAAGCCGCAGCTCGCCCCCTCAGCGAAAACCAACTCGGCGAGCTGCTCCGCGACCTTCCGCGCAATCCCCTCGGCATCGACGTCGACTCCGGGGGGGTGCGCCTGAGCCTGGGCGGAGTTCAGGACAAGCTCATCCTCGTTCGTCTTCCCACGGGGGAGTTCGCTCAACCGCTCGGAGGGGCGCCCAGTAACTGCCTGCTGAAGCCGGAGCACGAGCGGTACGAGGCGTTAGCGGTCAACGAGGCGTTCTGCATGAGAGTCGCGGCAGCGGCTGGGAATGATGCTGCCACGACTGAGTTGCTCGAGATCGACGGCATTCGATGCTTGTACAGCGCGCGCTTCGATCGCACCCTCGACGCCGATGGCACGACGGTTCGTCTTCACCAAGAGGACATGTGTCAGGCCCTCGGCCTGCTGCCGACCCAGAAGTACGAAGCTGACGACGGGCCATCGGTGTCATCGGTGATCGCGTTGCTGAGGAGGCAGCCGAGCTCCCGCATCGCACTCGACGTCAACGCCTTCGTCCGCGCAGTGCTGACCTGCTTTCTGCTCGGCAACAGCGATGCGCACGGCAAGAACTTCTCGCTGCTCTACGAGCCCGCGACCGGTGTTCGTCTGGCTCCTCTCTACGACGTCGTCTCAACGGCTGTTTACGACGATCTGACTCCCCGGCTGGCGATGGCAATCGGCGGAGAGGACGACCCCTCTCGCGTCGACCTCCTGTGCTGGGAGCGCCTGGGTGCCGAAAGCGGCCTGGGCGGAACGCTGCCCAGGTTCGTTCAACGCTGGTCAAGGGAGATTCTCGCTGCGACGGAAACCTGCCTTCGCGACGCTGAGCAGGAGGGCTGGTCGCACCCCGTGCTGGAGGCGATTGCCAACCTGTGCGGCGAGCGGGCCCGCCGCCTGATCGACGGCCGCTAGGCAGGCTTCCGGGCCGAGACCAGCAGGTTGTAGAAGAGCTCGGCCGGGAGGTAGGGCTCGAGCACTTTGGTGTCGACCTTCTGCAGGGCGATGTAGCTGTTGAAGGCGAAGCGGCGCCAGCGGAAGGAAATCGATTCCGGCTCGGCGCTCGACTCGACCGTGCGCAGCCCCCAGCCCCAGGCGTTGGAGAGGAGCTCCTCGCCGCCGACATGTCGTTGCTCGAAGCCGGCGCTCTTGAGCAGGCGGCGGAGGTCGGCGGGGGCGAAGGCGTGGACGTCGACCTCGCCCTCGAGCGAGTGACCCTCGGACTGCTCGTGCTCGGGGGTGGTGCGGACGTGGGCGCCGACGACGCGACGCCAGACCGGCGCCAGGGCCAGACCGGCGCGCTTCGGCAGCGCCGCCAGCTGGTCGCCGTAGCGGGAGGGCTCGCCGGCGAAAGCGATCATCCCACCCGGCCGCAGGACGCGGCGGAATTCGGAAAAAGCTTTGTCGAGGTCGGGGATGTGGTGGAGGACGGCGTGGCCGAGGACGAGGTCGAAGCTCTCGTCCTCGAAGGGCAGGACCTCGGCCTCGGTCTCGACGGTCGTCACGCCCTCGAGCCCCAGCGCCTCGGCGGTCGAGGCCAGCTGCTTCAGCATCCCCGGCGAGATGTCGGTCGCGGTCAGCCGCTCGATCACCCCGAGCTGAACGAGGTTGAGCGAGAAGTAGCCGGTGCCGGAGCCGATCTCCAGCGCGTCGCCGAAGGAGCGGCCGTTCAGCCCGCCCAACGCCTTGACCAGCTTCAGCCGCACCTGGCGCTGGCCGACCGCGCCGAAGTCGATGCCCCACTTGGCGTCGTACTCGTGGGCGGCGGCGTCGTGGTAGCGGGTGTTGACGTCCTTGATGTGCTCGTGGGTGGCGGTGGGGGAGGCTGGCATGAGGCGGGAACTCTAATAGCGTCCCGCTCGTGGAGCGTCACTACCTCCAGTCGAACCAGCCGCCCGGGGTGCCGCCGCTGCCGTTGACCGGCGAGCGGACGCTGCCCGACGTGCCCGAGGAGAACTACTGGTTCCGCCGCCATCTGGTCGTCTACGAGTGGATCGCCGAGCGAGTGCGGGGCCAGCGGGTGGTCGACATGGCCTGCGGCGAGGGCTACGGCTCCGACGTGTTGGCCGGGACCGCGGCGAGCGTCGTCGGCGTCGACGCCAATCCCGAAGCGCACGAGCACGCGCGGCTCCGCTATCCGCGCCTGAACCTGCGCTTCAAGCGCGACCTGGTCGAAAGCTTCTCCGAGCCTTGCGACGCGGTCGTCTTCCTGCAGACGATCGAGCACGTCCAGGATCCCGGTGCGATCCTCGAGCACTTCAAGTCGATGCTGGCGCCGGGCGGCGTCGCCTACGTCTCCACCCCGAACCTGCTGACCCTGGCACCCCCCGGGGCGGAGAAGTCCGACAACCCCTGGCACGTGAAGGAGTACCGGGCCGAGGAGTTCCGGGCGCTCTGCGAGGCGCACTTCCCGCGGGTCGAGATGCTCGGCCTCTTCCACGCCCGCAAGCTGCGCGCCCACGAGCTGGCGATCGAGCTCGGCTGGGACTCGGTCCACAAAGCCCTGCGGCTGACCAAGCCCTTCTACGACCGCTTCACCCCGGCGATCGCCGCCTCCGACTTTCGCCTGAAAGCAGGCGACCTCGACCGCTCCCTCGACTTCCTCGCGGTCTGTCACACCGAGTAATGAGCCGAGAGGGGACCGCCGGGGACCTGGCGATCGTCCTGCACAGCCACATGCCCTACGTCGAGGGCTTCGGGACCTACCCCTTCGGCGAGGAGTGGCTGTTCGACGCGGTGATCCGCTCCTACCTGCCGGTGCTGGAGGTGGCGCGGGACCTGACGATGACGGTGACGCCGGTGCTGGCCGACCAGCTCGAGGACGCAGGGGCCGCCGAGCGCCTGCGGCGGTTCCTGGTCGAGTGGCGGATCGAGGCGGCCGAAGCCGACCTGCCGCAGGTGCCGGAGGAGTGCCGCGCCGCCTGCGAGGGCGAGCGGCGGCGGTACGCGCGGGCGCTGGAGCAGCTCGACGCCGCCGACGGCAACCCCCTCGTCCCCTTCCAGCGGGCGGCGGCGGAGGGCCGGGTCGCCCTCGCCACCTCCGCCGCCACCCATGCGGTGCTGCCGCTGCTGGCGACGCGGGAGGGGGTGCGGCTGCAGTTGGAGACCGGGATCCGCTCCCATCGGCGCCGCTTCGGCTGGGACGGCGGGATGTGGCTGCCGGAGTGCGCCTACGTCCCGGGCCTTGAGCGGGAGCTGGCCGAGCAGGGAGTGCGCTGGTTCTGCGTCGACCAGAGCCGGCACGCCGAGCCCCTGGAGGCACTCGCCCCGGTCAGCACCGAGGCGGGCCCGGTGGCGCTGCCGATCGACTGGGAGGCGATCTCCTGGCTCTGGTCGCTCGACGGTTACCCATCCGATCCCGCGCACGCCCAATTCGCCGGCAAATCCCTGCGCGGGATCCGGATCTGGCGGGTCGGGGGTGGGGCCTACGAGCCCGACGCGGCGGAGGTGGTGGCGCGGCGCCAGGCCGAGGAGTTCCTCGCCGCCGCGGCGGAGCGCCTGCGTACCTATGCCAAGACCCGCGGCCACCGCGGCCTGCTCGTCTTCGCGATCGACACCGAGCTGCTCGGACACTGGTGGTCGGAGGGCCCGGTCTGGCTGCGAGGCGTGCTCGAGGGGGCGGAGGCCGCGGGGATCCGGCTGCTGACCGTGCCGCGGGCGCTGGAGGAGCACGACCCGGTTGACAGACCGCTGCGTGCCTCGACCTGGGGGGAGGACAAGGACCTGACGACCTGGGACTCGCCGCCAGTGGCCGACCTCGCCTGGGGTGCCCGCCGAATGGAGCTGCGCTTGCTGCGGGCTGTGTCCGGGGGCCTGCGCGGCGACTGCCTCGAACGCGCCGCGCGCGAGCTGCTCGCCACCCAGGCGAGTGACTGGGCGTTTCTCGATCAGCGCAAGCAAGCCGGTGATTACGCATACCTGCGGGCGACCGACCACTCACGGGCACTCTTGGAGGCCATAGACTGCGACCGCCCCACCGATCCCCGTATGCGTTCCCTCGCCCCGGACCTCAGCCTCGCTCCGCTCCTGGAGCCATAGAAGCCAACTCCAGGTAAAGCCACCCGGAACCGCCACCGAACTTGACCCGCGTCCTGATCCTCTCCTGGGAGTACCCGCCGCTGATCGAGGGCGGCCTCGCCCGCCACGTGCGCAAGCTCTCCGAGGCGCTGGTCGAGCGCGACGTCGAGGTGCACGTGCTGACCCGCGGCGGGGAGGAGTCGCCGGCGACCGAGCGCCGCGGTGGCGTGATCATCCACCGCATCCGCGAGCCGAAGCGGCCGACCGACCTCGGCGAGTTCGTCGCCTGGATCGAACGGATGAACTCCGACATGCTCGCCGCCGGGGTCGAGCTCGGCGACCGCTACAGCTACGACCTCGTCCACGGCCACGACTGGCTCGTCGCCAACGCCTGCGACCACCTCGCCAAGCGCTTCGACGCTCCGCTGATCACGACGATCCACGCGACCGAGTACGGTCGCCACCAGGGCTGGGTCGACAAGCACCCGCAGACCTACATCCACGGGGTCGAGCGCTGGATCACCAACCGCTCGCACCGGGTCATCACCTGCTCCCACTACATGCGCGAACAGGTCGCCGACATCTTCGGCGTCGAGGAGGGGCGGATCAGCGTGATCCCGAACGGGATCGACCCCGACGACCTGCCGGCCCAGCCGGAGGCGGAGCTGGCGCGATTGCGCTCGGAGTTCGCGGCGCCCGACGAGAAGCTGGTGCTGCTGATCGGCCGGCTCGTCTACGAGAAGGGCTTCCAGCTGGCCCTGGAGGCGATGCCCCGGGTGCTCGAAGAGGCGCCGGGGACGCGCTTCCTCGTCGCCGGCTCCGGTACCCACGAGGCCGAACTGAAGCGCCAGGCACAGGAGCTGGGGCTGATGGACCACGGCACCTTCCTCGGCTGGATCGGCGACGACGTGCTGCACTCGCTCTACCGGATCGCCGACCTCACCGTGGTCCCCTCGATCTACGAGCCCTTCGGTCTCGTCGCCCTGGAGGCGATGGCCTCCGGCTGTCCCTGCATCGTCGCCGACACCGGCGGCCTGCGCGAGGTGGTCCCGCACGAGGAGGCGGGGCTGCGCTTCCGCGCCCACGATCCCGAAGCCCTTGCCGAGGTCGCGATCCGGGTCCTCTCCGACGACGAGCTCGGCCGCCGCCTGGTCGCCGAAGCCTACGAGCACCTGCGCCGCTTCGACTGGGGCGACGTCGCCGAGCAGACGGCGGCGGTCTACGCCGAGCTGGCTGGCGCCAAGACCGCGTAAAAGCGCGTCAGCAGCTGTCGCGCCGCCGCCGGGCGGCGAGGCTGCGATCGCTGATCGTGAAGCTTCCCGCGTCGCTGCTGGCCGGGGTCCAGTGGATGCCGTCGAGCAGCTCCAGAGGGGAGACAGAGAGGGAGCCGGCCAGCTTCATCAGCGTGTCGACGCGAGCTAGGCGGGTGCCCTGCTCCAGCATCCCGATCTCCGTCCGGTGCAAGGAGGCGAGCCTCCCGAGCTCTTCCTGCGACATCGCCGCCCGGCGGCGGCAGCGAAAGAGGTTGCGGCCGAATTTCACCGCCACCTCCTCCGATCGAAGTCTCCCGTCGGCTGGCATGCAGGCACTGTTCCTCACTCGATCCATTGTCAGCCAGACAATACATTTCAGACATGATAGACTTCTTGCAGACAACGAATTCCGGCGAGAATCGGAGTAGCTTTAACCCGATCCCGTCATGGCCCTGAACATCAAGGACACGGAGACGGAGAAGTTGGCAGCCGAGGTAGGCGAGATGACCGGCAAGACGAAGGAGGACGCCGTGCGCGAGGCATTGCGGGAGAAGAAGGAGAGGTTGGAGATGGGATCAGGACTTAAGGGAAGACCCCAGAACATCCAGAAGTGGCTCGAAACGGAGATCTGGCCGCGCATTCCTGAGGAGGAGCGGGGCAAGCACCTCACCAAGGAGGAAGTGGAAGACATCCTCGGTTTCGGACCGGAGGGTGTGTGATGAGCGGCGGAGGGTTGGTCTTCGACAGCTCTGCCGTATTGGCCGTCCTTCGAGAGGAACCCGGTCATAGTCAACTGCAAGCGGCTCTCGAGGAACGGAGGTACTCGCCATAGGCGCGCCGACCCTGTTCGAGACCGTGATGGTCGCGCTGGGGAGATTTAGAGCCGAAGGGGAAGCGTTGGTGGAGCAGTTCCTGGACGATCTGAAAGTTGAGGTTCTTCCTTTCGACGGGCGCCACTGGCGAGCCGCTACGGATGCATTCATCCGATACGGCAAGGGCAGGCACCCTGCTGGCCTCAACTTCGGAGACTGCATGAGCTACGCGGCTGCTCGCGTCGCCGACGAGCCCCTGCTATTCACCGGCAACGACTTCGCCAAGACTGACATTCCGCCGGCCTGATCCAGGCCGGCGGTTCGCCGTTACTCGCTGTGGCCTGCATACTCCGGCGGCTGCATCGTCGTCCAGGCCGTCGGGTCCGGTTCGACCGGGCGCTCCCAGCGCAGCTCTCGCGGTGCCTCGCGCATGCGGATGATCCGGGCGGGGATGCCGCCGACGACAGCGTTGGCGGGAACGTCCTTGGTGACGACCGCGTTGGTCCCGATCACCGAGTTGTCGCCGACGCTGACGCCGCGGAGGATGCAGGCGCCGTAGCCGATCCAGACGTTGTTGCCGACCTCGACGTCGCGCTTGTAGATGCCCTGGAGCCGGATCGGACGCTCGACCTCGACGACGCCGTGGTCGAAGTCGATGAACATCGCCCGGTCGGCGATCACGCACTCCTCGCCAATTCGAACCCGCTGGTAGGCGGAGATCGTGCACTCCTGGCCCATCACCGTCTTGGCGCCGACCTCGACGACTCCCTCGTGGCAGCGGATCTTGGTCCCGTCGCCGATCCAGACGAAGCGGCCGAAGCGGATCTCGCCTCCAGGCTCGATCTTCAGTTCCAAGCCCTTCCCGAGAAAGAAGGGCCCGTCCGAGCGCCAGCGCCGGCCAGCCGGCGTCAGCAGGCGCCGCCAGAGATAACGCCAGAAGAGCCGCGCGTGGCGCGGGGTCAGCATCCGGTTGCGGGCCAGGAAGCGGAGCACGGCGGGGCAACTTTAGAGGCCGCGGCCTAGACTGGGCCGCCCTTGGCCGACGTCGCCAAATCAGCCCCGCTCGCCGAGCGCCTCCTCGCTGGCGAAAAGCGGGCACTGGCGCGGGCGATCACGCTGATCGAGTCCGACGACCCCATCGGCTGGGAGCTGGTCCGCGAGGTCTACCCACGCACCGGCAAGGCCCGCATCATTGGCTTCACCGGCCCGCCCGGGGTGGGGAAGAGCACCCTGATTGGCGCCCTCACCGGTGAGCTGCGCAAAGTCGAGCGCGAGGTCGCGGTGCTCTCGATCGACCCCTCCAGCCCCTTCACTCGCGGCGCCTTGCTCGGCGACCGAATCCGGCTCACCGACCACTTCCTCGACCCCGGCGTCTTCATCCGTTCGATGGCCTCGCGCGGCGCCCTCGGCGGCCTCTCCGAGGCGGCCCTGCAGGTGGCGCTGATCATGGACGCGGCCGGCAAAGACGACGTCCTGATCGAGACCGTCGGCGTCGGCCAGGCGGAGATCGACATCGTCGACCACGCCGACACGATCGTGCTGGCGCTGATGCCCGGCTCCGGCGACTCGATCCAGGCGCTGAAGGCGGGGGTGATGGAGATCCCGGACGTGATCGTCGTCAACAAGGCCGACCACCCGATGACCGACACGATGGTTCGCGAGGTCCGTGGCGTGCTCGCGCTCTCGCAGGATCCCGAGGGGTGGAAGGTCCCGATTCTCCGCACCGAGGCCGCTCGCGGGGAGGGGGTCCCGGAGCTGGCGGTGGCGATCGACGAGCACCGGCAGTTCATCGAGGGAGCGGGAACGCTGGCCGAGCGCCGCGCCCGCAACTTGCGCAGCGAGGTCCTCGGCATCGCCACCTCGCGGATGCGCCGCCGCCTCGAACAGACGGTCTCCGAGGACCCGGGGACGGCGGAACTGCTCGACCGCGTGGTGCGGCGCGAGCTCGACCCGGCGACGGCTGCGAGTGAGCTGCTGGAGAAGCACGTCGATGAGTGAGGACGCCCCGATCTCCGCTGCCGAGGCGAGGGGCTGGCTCGGCGCCGACGTCGCTGACCTGGGCGGCAGCTCGATCGGTCAGGTCCAAGGCCTCTACGTTGACGCCGAGAGTGGTGAGCCCGCCTGGCTGATCGCTCGCCTCGGCCGTCGTCGCCGTGCCCGCGTTGTCGCTGTCCCCTTCTCCAACTGCGCAGGCGCCCCCTTCGGCGTCTGGGTCGCCCAGGAGGCCGACGCGATCCGCAGCGCTCCGGTCGTCGACCCGACTCGGCCGTTGCGGCGCGAGCACGAGCTGACCATCTGCGCCCACTTCGGGATTGGCGAGAGCGCCGGCCGGGCGGGGGAGATAGCGGGTCGAGGCGGCGGAGAGATCACCGCCACGCCACCCGGCCAGTAATCAGCCATAGAATCCGAATAGTGAATATTCGTTGTGCTATCGCAGCATGCGCGGTTGCCGCAATGCTCCTAGGTGGGTGCGGGGCAGATGGCGATAACGCAACTGCGGGGAGAGTCGCCGAGAGGCCGCCAGAAGTGCTTGTAACGCTGGATGGTCGCCATGGCGCCGAGAACGTCGGCCTCTTGATGGCCGAGAAGCGAGGGTACTTCGAAGATGTCGGCCTCCGAGTCGCGACGGGTTCTCCAGTGGAACCGAACCGGCCGCTGTTCTACGTGAATACGAAAATCGATGACATCGGCATAGCGCAGCAACCTCAGCTGATTGCCGCCAAGGACAGGCGAGTTCCCGTGGTAGCCATCGGAAGCGTCATCTCCGAGCCCACGGCCGCCTTGATCTGGCTGGAGAAGTCCGACATCCATTCCCTCGAAGACTTGAAGGGGAAGACCATCGCCATCCCCGGCGTCGCCTTCCAGGAAGGGTTGTTGGGAAGCGTCCTGGCACAGGCCGGGCTCGGGCTCGAGGACGTGAAGGTCAAGCGGGTCGGCTACGAGATGATTCCCTCCCTTCTCACCGGGCAAGTGGACGCCCTGTTCGGTGGTACCTGGAACCTCGAGGGGGCCGCGCTCGAAGCGCGGGGAGCAAAGCCGGTGATCAAAAAGGTTCAGACGCTGGGCGTCCCGGATTACGAAGAGCTGGTTCTGATCGCCAGAGAAGACTTCGTGGAAGAGGATCCGCAGCTGGTCCGGAGCTTCATGTCAGCCGTGGCTCGCGGCACCAGGGCTGCCCTGGAAGATCCCGAGGAAGCGATGCAGGTGGTCGAAGAAAGCAACGAGGACAGCCCGGAAGCTACCCCTGAGACCACGCGGGCTCAGTTCGAGGCGACGCTTCCCCTTTTGTCCGAATCCGGCCAGATGGACTCCGCGCAGACCGACGCGTTCGTCAAATGGATGCACGCACAAGGCCTTGTCGAAAGCGAACCGCAAGCCCCCGAGCTGCTTTCTGAGAAATTCCTGGAGACGCCGTAGGAACTTTGCAAACTAGAGTTTGAGTAATGAGAAGCCTTTATACGAGCTTCCTCGCCGTAGCGATCGCGATGGCTCTGGGGGGTTGCGGAGGAGGGACCGGGGAGGAAGCAGACGCTAACGCCAGTGCTCACGTCGAACCCGATCGCTCGGCATCTACGGAAAAGGTGCCGGTCACCCTTCATCAAATCGAAGGCCCCGACGACCTTGGCCTCTTGATGGCTGAGAAACAGGGCTATCTCGAGGAAGCCGGGCTCGACGTGCGGATTGCTGCGCCGGTGGGGGTGAACCGTGCGGTGAGTGCCGTGGCAAAGGGTGAAGACGACTTCGGGATCGTGCCGATGCCGCAGGTCGTGATCGCCAAGGAGGAAGGGCGCCCGATCGTCGCCGTGGGCAGCGTAATCCCGTTGGCCACTGCCACGATCATCTGGACACAAGGTTCGGGTATCCCCACGGCCGCGAATTTGAAGGGGAAAACGATTGCCGTTCCCCGGGTCCCATATCTAGAAGGGCTTCTGCGGGCTGTGCTTTCTCATCAAGGCTTGAGCCTCGGAGACGTGAAGGTCGAACGGATCGATTCCGGACTGGTGCCCGCCCTTGCCAGCGGTCGTGCCGACGCGATATTCGGTGCTTCGCTGAACGACGAGCGAATCGAGCTGGAAGCGCAGAAGCTGAAACTGGTGGTCAAATCGGCTGCTGTTCTAGGGATTCCTCCCTATGAAGAATCCGTGATGGTAAGCCGACCGGCGTTGGTCGCGAATGATCCTCAGCTAGTTCGCGAGATCATGGGGGCGGTAGCCAAAGGTGCCACCGCAGCGCTGGAAGACCCGCAGGCCTCTGCGGGTTTGATCGCCGAAACCGAAAGTCCTCCTCCTGCTGGGGCGGTGGCGAAGACGCAGGCTGAAACGACTGGTTTGATGCTCTCCCGCACCGGCCATATGGATCTCAACGTTGCTCGGAAGCTGATCGACTGGATGTACGACCAGCACCTGATACGGGAAAAGTTGCCGGTGGCAACGGTGATGACCAACACCTTGGGATGATGGCGAAGTCACGTTACGCATCAGGATTCCTTCTTCTTGGGATTGCGGCTCTCGTAGCGGCTCTTCTCGGTGGCTGTGGAAGCGATAGTGGAGGCGAGCACGACAAGGAAGCTTCTTCGGCGAAGGCGGCGGTGACGACCGTGCAGGCCCTGCCGCCCCAGCGGCAGGACCGGGCGATGTGGGTAGCGATGGACGGCTGGGATACCGCGGAAACGATCGCCTTCCCCATGGCCGAAGAGCGTGACTACTTCACGAAGGCGCAGCTTGCGATCACGACCCTAAGCCCGACGAGCCCGAAGCTCTCGATCCCGGACGTGGTGAAAGGCCAAGACTCCGTTGGGGTCGCTCACGGCCCCGAAGTCGTATTGGCTAGGGATAGGGGGGCGCCGATCGTGATCGTGAGCAGCTTCGTCCCGCATCCCACTGCGGCGCTGATCTGGCCCCAGGAGTCGGGCATCGGAGGCGTTGCCGACCTGAAGGGGAAGACGATCGCGATTCCCGGCCTCCCCTTCCAGAAGGACTTCCTCGAAATCGCCCTGGCGCAAGGGGGGCTGACGCTCGATGACGTAAAGGTGAGGAGCGTCGATAACGACCTCGTCCCCAGCCTGGTCAGCGGGCACGCGGATGCGATTTTTGGTGGTTCCGGCAACGTGGAGGGAGCGGCCCTCCGCTCGCATGGGTTGGAGCCGGTGGTGAAGCCGGTCCAAACGTTCGGGATTCCTGACTACGAAGAACTGGTCTTGGTTGCCCGGGAAGATTGGGCGGCCGAAAACCCACAGACCGTCCGCGACCTCGTCTCTGCACTCGCGAAAGGGTCCACTGCGGCAGTCAGTAACCCGGCGGAGGCCATCAAGGCGATGGAAGCCGATGGTGAACGCAACCCGGCGGTCAGTCCCCAGGCGCGAGCCGTCGAAGTCAGGCAGACCCTGCCCCTGCTCTCGCAGGGCGCCCGCGTCAGCGCGGCCCGGCTCCAGAGTCTGATCGACTGGCTGAACGAGGAAGAAATGATCAAGAAGAAGCCGTCGGTCGACGAGCTGATCGTCGAACCCGAAGGCTGAACTCTCTACAGCTGCAGGCTCTTGACCTGCAGCAGCTCCTCGATCCCGTAGCGGCCGTTCTCCCGACCATGGCCGGACTGGCCGTAGCCGCCGAAGGGAGCGAGGGGGTTGAAGGCGCCGCCGTTGATCTCGATCTGGCCGGTGCGGATGCGGCGGGCGACGGCGATCGCCCGCTCCTTGTCAGCCGACCAGATGCCGCCGGCGAGGCCGTACTCGGTCGAGTTGGCGATGCGAACGGCGTTGTCCTCGCCTTCGTAGGGCTGAATCACCAGCACCGGGCCGAAGATCTCCTCCTGCCCGATCGTCATCTCGGCCTCGACCTCGGAGAAGACGGTCGGCCGGACGAAGAAGCCGCGCTCGAGGCCCTCGGGCTGCTCGGCGCCGCCGCTGATCAGGCGGGCGCCCTCCTCGATGCCCCTCTCGATGTAGCCGCGGACGCGCTCGCGCTGGACCTCGGAGACGAGCGGACCGAGTCGGGTCGAGGGCTCGAACGGATCGCCAGGAGTGAAGGTCTCCGCGGCCCCTTTTGCCAGTTCCTCGGCCTCGGCGAGGCGCTGGCGAGGAACCAGCATCCGGGTCAGGGCGCTGCAGGTCTGGCCGCTGTTGAGGAAGCACTTGGCGACGCCGTCCGGCACCGCCTTCTGGAGGTCAGCGTCGTCGAGGATCACGTTCGGCGACTTGCCGCCGAGCTCCATCGCCACCGGCTTCACGGTCGCCGAGGCGAGCTCGGAGACGCGGCGGCCGGCGCGGGTCGAGCCGGTGAAGGAGACCATGTCGACGCCGGGGTGGGCGGCGATCGCCTCGCCGACGACCGGGCCGGTCCCGGTGACGAGGTTGAAGACCCCGGCTGGGAGCCCGGCCGCCTCGACCACCTCGGCGAGGAGGAAGGCGTTCAGCGGCGTCACCTCGCTCGGCTTCAGCACCACGGTGCAGCCGGCAGCGAGGGCGGGGGCGACCTTGGCGGCGATCTGGTTCAGCGGGTAGTTCCAGGGCGTGATCGCGCCGAGCACCCCGACTGGCTCGCGCAGGACCCGCGAGTTGCCGATCTCCTCCTCCCAGGCGACCTCCTCCATCAGCTTCGGCATCGAGGCGAACTGGGAGGCGGGCAGGCCGACCTGGATGATCCGGCTCAGCTTCAGCGGCATTCCCAGCTCCTGGGTGATCGTCGCCGCGATCTCGTCGCCGCGCTCGTTCAGCCCCTCGGCGATCGCGGTGATGTAGCGGGCACGCTCCTCGCGGGGGGTTTGCGACCAAGAGTCGAAGGCGCCGCGAGCGGCGTCGACGGCCCGATCGGCATCAACGGAGGTGCACCCCGGGATCGTCCCCAGCACCTCCTCGGTCGTCGGGTTGACGATCTCGATCGGATCGGCTCCGATCGGCTCGACCCACTCGCCGCCGATGAAGATCTTGTCTTTGACCTGAAGTCCAGCCGCCGTCGCCATGGTTCCTCCTCGTGCCGCTTGGAGATAACTTCGTATGATTTGAGTAATGAGGCAGGGGTGTCTCTTTACTGGAGTGATCGTAGCCGCCGCTCTGATGGTGGGGTGCGGCGGCGGTAGAGATGCTGACAGCCTCGAAACGGTGCCTCTGACCCCTCGGGAGCTGCATGTGACCCTCGACGGGCCTCTCGACGCCGCCAACGTGGCGATCCAGATGGGGATCGATCGCGGGCTCTTTCACGAACTGGGGCTGTACGTCACCAGTGCCACCGACGACCTCGGGTTGACGCAGCAGCCCCAGGTAGCGCTCGCCAAGTCAAACGGCGCTCCGGTCGTTGCGATAGGAAGCCTGATCTCTTAACCCACCGCGGCGATGATCTGGCTGAAGAAGTCGAAGATCCGTGGGATTCACGACCTCGAGGGCAAGACGATCGCCGTTCCCGGCATTCCCTATCAGGAAGATCTGCTCGAGAGCGTGCTGACGGAGGCGGGCCTGAAACTCGAAGACGTCGAGGTGCAGCGCGTCGCCTACGAGTTGGTGCCCACCTTGCTCCAAAGAAAGGCTGACGCGATCTTCGGCGGCTCTTGGAACATCGAGGGGATCGCGCTCCGGGAACACGGAGCGAGGCCGGTGGTCAGGCGAGTGCAGGAGCTCGGCATCCCTTCATACGACGAACTGGTGGTGATAACCCGTGCCGACCGGGTGGCCAAGGAACCACGAGCGATCCGGGATTTCATCTCGGCGTTGAGTCGTGCCGTCGCGATGGTGAAGAGAGACCCCGAGGCGGCGGTGGAGCTGATCGAAGCAAGCAACTCCGCCCTCGGTCACGAGGAAGTCGAGGCCCAGGTCAAGGCGACCATCCCGCTGATGTCAGCTTCTGCCGGCCAGGAGCCCTAGACGGCTGCCGAGGCCTTGCCCGCAGGCTCTTTCGCCCCTGGGCCCGGCACCTGCTTGGCGTCGCGCGCCGTCAGCACCTTGCCGCAGCTTTCGCAGATCCCGCGCTCGCTGACGGCACCGCCGCACTGCTTGTGGACGATCAGCCGTCGCGGGCCCTCGGGGCTGGGGGAGTAGCGGTCGCCCCAGTTGAGCAGGGCGATCAGCGCCGGCCAGAGGTCGAGGCCCTTCTGGGTTAGGAAGTACTCGTAGCGGGGCGGGCTTTCCTGGTAGGCGCGCCGTTCGAGGATGTCCTCGTCGACGAGGCGCTGGAGGCGAGCGGAGAGGACGTTGCGAGCAATTCCCAGCGACTCCTGCATCTCTCCGAAGCGGCGGTTGCCATGCATCACCGCGCGGACGATCAGCAGCGACCAGCGCTCCCCGATCACCTCCAGCGCCTTGGCAACGGAGCAGTCGAGGCCGGGGTAGTCGCGATGCAGCACGTGTGAATCTTCGCACACTGAGTTGCATCAAGCAACTGACCGCGGTAGGGTCGTCACGTACAGAGTTGCTTCATGCAACCAAGCCGAATGGAGGCCCTCAGATGAGGCTGATCCCACGACACAGGCACCACCGGCGTCCCAAGGGTCCGCGGATCGCAATCAGCGAGGCGGAGATCAGCGCCGACCTGCACTACCCGGCGAGCGCCCGGCGCCCGCGGCGCACCGCGGACGTCCAGAGGCTGGAGGTCCGGTGAGCGAGAACGGCGTGGTTACGGCGCCCGAAGGCTCGGCAGCGGAGGTCGCAGAAGCCTTTGCCGCCGACGACCCCGGCAACTCCCGCAGCCGCACCCTGGTCTGGCAGGACCCGGTGCCGACGGCGGCGGCCGGGGCGACGATGACCGGGATGGAGTACATGACCGCGGTCGTCACCGGCAAGATGCCGCCACCCCCGATCGCGGTGACGATGCGGTTGCGGCCGGTCGAGTTGGAGGAGGGGAGGGTGGTCTTCGAGGGCGAACCCGGCGAGGAGCACTACAACCCGATCGGGGTCGTCCACGGCGGCTACGCCGCGACCCTGCTGGACAGCGCCCTCGGCTGCGCCGTCCACACGACCCTGCCGGCAGGGGTCGCCTACACCTCCCTCGGCCTGGAGGCGAAGTTCGTGCGGCCGCTGACCCGCGACACCGGTCGCGTCCTCTGCGAGGCGTCTGTCCTCTACCGCGGACGGAGACAGGCCACTTCCGAGGCGACGCTGACCGCCGCCGAGAGCGGCAAGCTGCTCGCCCACGGCGTCGCCACCTGCATGATCCTGGGGTGACGAGCCTTGGCGAAGTCGCTTTTGACGAAGTCGCTTTTATTCAGCGTATTGGCGGGCGAGCTCGACCAGGAGCCGCACGCCGAAGCCGTTGGCGCCGTTGCCGACGTACTCGCGGCCGACGTCCCAGGCGCTGCCGGCGATGTCGAGGTGGGCCCAGGGCGTCTCGCCGACGAACTCCTCGAGGAAGGAGGCGGCGGTGATCGTCCCGGCCTTGCGCTTTTTCCCGAGGTTGGAGAGGTCGGCGACGGTGCCCTTCATCAGCTCCTTGTACTCCGGATGAAGCGGCAGCCGCCAGGCCAGCTCGCCGGTCGCCTCGGCGGCGCGGGTGACCGCGGCGGCGAGCTCGTCGTCGTTGGAGATCAGGCCCGCATAGGTGGAGCCGAGGGCGACCTCGACGGCGCCGGTCAGGGTGGCGATGTCGACCAGCCGCTCGGCGCCGAGCTCGGCCGCGTAGGCGAGGGCGTCGGCGAGGATCAGCCGCCCCTCGGCGTCGGTGTTGTTGACCTCGACCGTCTTGCCGTTGTACTGGGCGATGACGTCGCCCGGCTTGATCGCGGTTCCCGAGGGCATGTTCTCGGTCGAAGGGACGACGGCGACGAGGTCGAGCTGCAGGTCGAGCTCGGCGATCGCGGCGACCGTCTCCAGCACCGCGGCGGCGCCGGACATGTCCATCTTCATCTCCTGCATTCCGGCGCCGGGCTTGAGCGAGATCCCGCCGGTATCGAAGGTCACTCCCTTGCCGATCAAGCCGAGGGTCGGGGCCGAGCCGCCGCCCGAGTAGCGCAGGACGATCATCTTCGGCTCCTCGGCGCTGCCCTGGCTGACCGCGAGCAGGCCGCCCATCCCCTTCTGCTCCAGCTCGGGGCGGCCGAGGACGTCGACGCTGAGCGAGTCGAGGCCGGCAGCGATCTCTTCCGCTCTCGCGGCGAGGAAGCCGGGGGTGGCGACGTTGGCCGGGGTGTTCTGCAGGTCGCGGGCCCGGTTCTGGGCTTCGGCGATGACACGCGCAGTGCCGGCCTCCTCGGCAACCTCGGCCGGGCCCAGCAGCGTCAGCGATTCCAGGCGGGGCGCTTCGTCGTCGCTCTCGGACTTGAAGCGGTCGAAGCTGTAGGCGGCGAGGATCGTGCCCGTCACCAGAGCGCTCGCGGCCGTAGGGTCGTCTTCGCTCTCCGGCAGCGCCCAGGCGAGCGAGCTAGCGTCGAGCCGCTTCGCCTCCTTGGCGACGATGGCGCCGGCGACGCGCAGCTTCTCGGCGTCGAGGTCGTCGCGGCTGCCGAGGCCGATCACGAGGGTCGGCGGGAAGCCGTCGGGGCGCAGCAGCGAGAGCTTCTTGAAGTCGGCCTTGGCCGTGTCGGCACCCCCGGCAGCTCCGATCGACGCCGGCAGCTCGCCCCCTGTCGCCAGCCCGACCACCAGGAGATCGGCCCCGACGTCCTTCAGCTCACCCCGCTCGACTCCGACCCTCATCGGCCGCGAGTCTACGCCCTGTCGGTATCGTCATCCGCTGGACCTGGCGGACAGGGGCCAGGCCAGCGAACTTCGGAAAGGAAAGGCAGTAGATGCCCAGCTCAGTGATTCTCGGAACCGCGCGCACGCCCTTCGGCAAGATGGGCGGCGGTCTCTCCTCCCTCGACGCCACCGACCTCGGCGGCACCGTGATCGAGGCCGCCCTCGACCGCTCCGGCGTCGCCCCCGAGCAGGTCGAGCAGGTCGTCTTCGGCCAGGTGCTGCAGGCCGGCCAGGGTCAGATCCCCTCGCGCCAGGCCCAGATCAAGGGCGGGATCCCGAAGGAGGTCCCCTCGGAGACGATCAACAAGGTCTGCGCCTCGGGCATGCGCTCGCTCGGCCTCGCCGACCAGGCGATCCGCGCCGGCGACTCCAACGTGGCCGTCACCGGCGGCATGGAGTCGATGAGCCAGGCGCCCTACCTGCTGCCGAACGCCCGCTTCGGGTTCCGGATGGGCGACGTGCAGGCCCTCGACGCGATGACGCACGACGGGCTGACCAACCCCTTCACCGAAAAGCAGATGATCAACGAGGCGAGCGAGGTCGGCAACGAGCTCGAGATCACCCGCGTCGACATGGACCGCTTCGCCGAGCGCTCGCACCGGCTCGCCCACGAGGCGACCGAAGCCGGCCGTCTCGCCGAAGAGATCGTCGGCGTCACCGTCAAGTCGCGCAAGGGTGAGAGCGTCGTCGAGGCCGACGAGGCGATCCGGCCCGAAACCACCCTGGAGACGCTGGCCGGGCTGAAGGCGATCGGCGGTCCCGACGCCACCCACACCGCCGGCAACGCCCCCGGGGTCAACGACGGCGCCGGCGCGATCGTCGTCGCCTCCGAGGAGTGGGCCGAAAAGGAAGGCAAGACGCCGCTGGCGCGGATCCTCTCCTACGGCACCGTTGCCGACGACTTCCCGTACCTGGCGAAAACGCCGGCCAACGCCTCGAAGCTGGCGCTGGAAAAGATCGGCAAGAGCCCGGAGGACGTCGACCTCTGGGAGATCAACGAGGCCTTCGCTTCCGTCGCACTGAACAGCGTGCGGATGCTCGGCGTCGACGAGGAGAAGGTCAACGTCAACGGCGGCGCGATCGCCCTCGGCCATCCGATCGGCGCCTCCGGAAGCCGCATCGTCGGCGCCCTGGTTCATGAGCTCGGCCGCAGAGGTGGCGGGTTGGGTGTAGCCGCCATTTGTTCCGGTGGTGGCCAGGGAGATGCGATCGTGATCGAGGTGGCCTCGCGCTAGCGCGGCCACTGCAAACCGGCGCATCTCGGGGTCCTCGGTCGCTCGGATCGGGTCACGCACGAAAAAGTGCGCTCCCCTCTCCTCGCTCCCTGCGTCCCCCGACCTGCTTGGTTTTCGCGGCCGTTCGAGGGACGTAGATGAGCCAGGCAGCAGCATTTTTCGATCTCGACAAGACCCTGATGGCGGGGTCGAGCGGGATGCAGTTCGCCCGCATCGCCGCCAAGCAGGGGATCGTCAATCGCAGGCTGCTGGTCGGGTGGGGTTGGGAGCACCTGCGCTACCGGCTGCGCGGTACCACTGACGCCCGTACCGCCGAGGTGCTGAAGGTCGCCCGCGAGTTGATCACCGGCGTCTCCGAGAAGACGATCGACCGGATGGGGCCGGAAGTGATGGCGGCGATCCTGCCGCGTGTTTTTCCGCAGATGTTGGAAGAGGTCTACGCCCACCAGGACGCCGGCCGCCCGACTTTCATCGTCAGCGCCGCCGGCAACGGCGTCGTCGAGCAGCTCGCCCACGTGCTGGGGATGGATGGCGGCATCGGCACCCGCTACGAGGTCGACGGGGAGGGCAGCTTCACCGGGCGGCTCGACGGCCCTTTCGTCTACGGCGAGGGCAAGGTGACGGCGATGGAGGAATTTGCCGAGCGGCACGGGATCGACCTGACCGAGTCCTACGCCTACTCCGACTCGCTCTCCGACCTGCCGATGCTGCGCGCGGTCGGCAACCCGGTCGCCGTCAACCCCGACCCGCCGCTGGCGGCGATCGCCCGCGAGGAGGGTTGGCAGACCCTGCGCTTCGAGCGCCTCGGCCGTCGCCTCGTCGCTCTCGCCGTCACCTTCCTCGCCACCGTCGCCGGCTTCGGCGCCTCTCGCGTCGCCGCCCGCCGCCGGATGCCGCCACCTTCCCGCTTCCCGCGGCGGCGCGGCGCTTAGCCAAGTTCGCGCTAGGGTTCCGGCCGGATGGAGGCAGCAACCGCACGCAAGATCCGCGTCGTCGTCGCCAAGCCCGGTCTCGACGGGCACGACCGCGGCGCCAAGATCATCGCCCGCGCCCTGCGCGACGCCGGCATGGAGGTCATCTACACCGGCCTGCACCAGACCCCTGAGCAGATCGCCGAGACGGTGATCCAGGAGGACGCCGACGCGGTCGGCCTCTCGATCCTCTCCGGGGCGCACATGACCCTGGTCCCGAAAGTCGTCGAGCTGCTGCGGGCCCAGGGGGTCGACGACGTCCTCGTCACCGTCGGCGGCACGATCCCGGCCGACGACATCCCCGAGCTGAAGAACCTCGGCGTCGCCGAGGTCTTCACCCCCGGCGCTGGAACCGACGACATCGTCGAGTTCATCCAGGAGCGAGCGAGCGCCCGCCACGCCGAAGGCTGATTCCGCGCTCTCAAGCGCTCCGTGACATTTGACACGGATCGGTGCATAGGTCCGTCCGATCGGGGTATCATCCTGATTGACTCGTCAGTCAACCGCGCCGAGGCGTTAACATCGCGCCCCGCGAAAGACCTGAGAATCGTCCCCAAGGAGGCTTTGCTTTGAAGATCTGCGTCCTGGTCAAGGAGGTCCCGGACGCCGCCGTTCAGAAGCGCATCGACCCAAGCACGATGCGACTGGACCGCGGCGGCGAGAAAAACCTCAACCCCTTCGACACGCACGCCCTCGAGGCGGCCATGCAGATCAAGGAGGGTGGAGCGATCCCGGTCGAGGAGGTCGTGGCGGTGACGATGGGCCCGAGCTCCGCGGTCCGCGCGCTGCACAAGGCCGTCGCCCTCGGCGCCGATCGCTCGGTCCACCTCTCCGACGACGCCCTGGCCGGCTCCGACGTCTGCGCGACCGGTTACGCGCTGGCGAAAGTGCTCGAGTCCGAGAGCCCCGACCTGGTCCTGCTGGGCCAGCAGTCGGACGACGGCGAGTGCTACACGATCGGCGCCGTCGTCGCCGACCACCTGAAGATGCCCTCGCTGACCCAGGTGATCCAGATCGACGTCAGCGACGGCAAACTGCGCTGCGAGCGTCAGGCCGAGTACGGCTACGACACCGTCGAGGTGGAGCTGCCGGCCGTGATCAGCGTCGGCGACGCGATCAACGAGCCGCGTTACCCGAGCCTGAAAGCGATCATGGGCGCGAAAAAGAAGCCGCTCGACTCGAAGGCCACTGGCGACGTCGGCATCGAGGCCGGCCAGGTCGGCCAGGACGGCTCGAAGACGCAGGTCCTCGGTCTCAACCCCCCTCCGGCCAAGGAAGCGGGCGAGATCATCGAGGACGAGGACACCAACGAGACGGTCGAAAAGATCGTCGCGTGGCTCGACGAGAGGAAGCTGATCTAGATGGCAGGGATCCTGGTTTACGCCCTCCACGACGACGGGGGCAACTTCAACAAGAACTCGCTCGGAGCGATCTCCGAGGCGGCCAAGCTGGCCGGTGAAATCGGCGGCGAGGCCGCCGCGTTGGTGGTCGGTGAGGTCGCCGACGACGCTTGCGCCTCGCTCGGCAACTACGGCGCCGCCAAGGTCTACCGGGCCAAGAACGTGCCCGAGGGTCTGGCCCAGCCGATCGTCGACGCGATGGCGAAGGTCATTCAGGACAACGGCATCTCCTACGCCCTGTTCGGCGGCGGTCTGCTCGGCTTCGAGATCGGTGCCGGCCTCACCGCCCGCCTCAACGCCGGCGTGACGATGGAGGTCACCGCGGTCAAGGTCGACGGCGGCAAACTGGTGGTCGAGCGCCCGATCCTGCAGGACTCCGAGATCGCCGACGTCGGCTACGTCTCCGAGCCCGGCATCATCATCGGCCGCCTCAACGCCTTCGACGCCAACGAGTCCGGCGGCACGGCTGAGGTCGTCGACGTCGACGTCGAGGTCTCCGAGTGGTCGACCAAGGCGAAGCTGGTCCAGCGCGGCGAGCAGCGCGGCGCCGACGTCAACATCGAGGACGCCGACATCCTCGTCGGCGGCGGCCGCGGTCTCGGCGCCAAGGAGGGCTTCGAGCTCTGCGAGCAGCTCGCCGACTCGATGGGCGGCGCCGTCGCGGCGACCCGTGCCGTGGTCGACGCCGGCTGGTACCCGTACGCGGCCCAGATCGGCCAGACCGGCAAGACGGTAGCCCCGAAGCTCTACCTGGCCGCCGGCATCTCCGGCGCGATCCAGCACAAGGTCGGG
>DATLQI010000014.1:0-176623 GCA_035535295.1 Solirubrobacterales bacterium | reverse complement strand
GATCACAGCGGCTGGTCGCAAGGAGCTTCGGACCTGGCTGCGGGAGCCGCCAACCACCTTCGAGACCCGCGACGAGGGACTGCTGAAGCTGTTTTTCGCCGACGCGCTGCCGCAGCAGGATGCGGTCAACACCTTGCGCACGATGCGGGAGCACCACCTCGACACCGCAGAGCGCCTGCGCCAGATCGAACCGAAGGCAATGGCGGCCGGCGGGTATCCGTTGATGGTCTTGCGCGGTGGGATCGAGTACAGCGAGTGGCACGCGGACTGGTGCGAGCGGATGCAGCGGCAGCTGCTCGCGGAGGCAGAGGAGGAGGCAAGCTGATGTTCGAGGCACTTGCGCGATTCGCGGATCGTCGTGCCAAGCGGGTGGCGATCGGAGCGGCTGTCTTGTTCGTGGTGGCCGGTGCGCTGGGCGGGTCTGTCGCCAATCGGCTCGACCCCTATGGCGCCGACGATCCGGCGACCGAGACCGTCAAGGCCGCCAACCTGCTCGAGAACAGCGGCTACCGGGACACGGCTCTCATAGTCCTGTTCCAGGACGCAAAGGTGTCGAGCCCCGCGACCCGGCACCACGTCGAGTCGATCGAGAACTGGCTTCGGCAGAGGCCTACCGTCGCCTCGGTGAGCGGCTACTACGACAGCGGCACGCGGGCCTTCGTTTCGCATGACGGCCGTTCCACCTACCTCGCCGTCGCCCTCAAGGCGACCGACGACAAGGAATGGCAGGACGCGGCGAAGAGCATCGACGAGCAGCTCTCGGGGCGCCCGGGGATCGTCGTGGGTGGCCCGGCGCTGGCCCAGGAACAGGTCAACAAGCAGGTCGAGAAGGACCTGCAGATGGCGGAGATGTTCGCCTTCCCGCTGCTCTTCCTGCTCTCGCTGCTCTTCTTCCGCAGCCTAGTCGCCTCGGTGCTGCCGCTGATGATCGGTGGCCTGGCGATCGTCGGCACCTTCCTGATCCTGCGGATCGCCAGCGAATTCGGCTCGATCTCGATCTTCGCGCTGAACCTGACGACCGCGCTCGGGCTCGGGCTGGCGATCGACTACAGCCTCTTCATCGTCTCCCGCTACCGCGAGGAGATCGCCAAGAGCGGGCCGGGCCTGGAGGCTATGCGCCGGGTGCTGGCGACCGCCGGGCGCACCGTCTTCTTCTCCTCGCTGACGGTGGCGGCGGCGCTGGCCTCGCTGCTCGTCTTCCCGCAGCGCTTCCTCTACTCGATGGGCCTCGGCGGCTCCCTGGTGGCGCTGTTCGCGGCGCTGATCTCGCTGACCGTGCTGCCGGCGGTGCTGACCCTGCTGGGAACGCGGGTCAACGCCGGCGCGCCGAAGTTCCTGCAGCGGCGGGCTGAGGCCGACGCGCGGCCGGCCCACGCGGGCTTCTGGTACCGGCTCTCCCGCTTCGTGATGCGGCGCCCGGTCCCGGTGGCGACCCTCAGCGCCCTCTTCCTGATCATCCTCGGGCTGCCCTTCTTCGGGATCAAGTTCAACACCGTCGACCCGACGGTGCTGCCGGAGTCGGCGAGCGCGCGACAGGCCTACGACACCGTCAGCCAGCAGTTCCCGCCCTACCACGACACGCCGATCTGGCTCGAGGTCGAGGGTGGCGGCCCGAAGGGGGCGGCGCAGGTCGCGGCGGCGGTGCGCGAGGTCGACGGGGTCGCCGAAGTGGCGCCGCCGCAGCGGCTGGCCGACGGCGTCACCGCGATCCAGGTCGTCTCCGCCAACCCGTTCGTCTCCGACGCGAGCCAGGCGACGGTGAAGGCGATCCGCGACCTCCCGGTCCCGCCGGGGACCACGGTCGCGGTCAGCGGCGCCAGCGCCGACTTCGTCGACTTCCAGTCGAGCCTGGAGAGCCACATGCCGATCGCCCTGGCGATCGTGATCGGGGCGACGCTGGTGATCCTCTTCCTGATGACCGGCTCGGTGGTGCTGCCGATCAAGTCGCTGCTGATGAACTTCCTCAACCTCAGCGCCGTCTTCGGGCTGCTGGTGCTGATCTTCCAGGACGGCCGGCTCGAGGGCTTCCTCGACTACACGAGCCCGGGGGCGATCGAGCAGACGATGCCGATCCTGCTCTTCGCCGTCGCCTTCGGCCTCTCCACCGACTACGCCGTCTTCCTGCTCTCGCGGATCAAAGAGGCGCGCGACAACGGCGCCTCGGACTCGGAGTCGGTGGCGATCGGGCTGGAGCGGACCGGCCGCATCGTCACCGCAGCGGCCCTGCTCTTCGCCGTCGCGATGGGCGCCTTCGCCACCTCGAAGATCATCTTCATCAAGGAGAACGGCGTCGGCACGGCGCTGGCGGTCCTGATCGACGCCACCATCATCCGCGCCCTCCTCGTCCCCTCGCTGATGGAGCTGCTCGGCAAGTGGAACTGGTGGGCCCCGGCGCCCCTGCGCCGGCTGCACGAGCGCTGGGGGATCAGCGAGTCCGAGACCGGCCCGCCCGTGGCTGCAACGCAGGAGAGCTGAGCGTGGTCTACCGGGCAATCGTCAAGCGCAAGGCGCGGGGCATCTTCGACGCCCTGAGCCGCGGCGACGTGGAGGCGGTGACCGCCGACCTCGCCGAGGACGTCCACCACGTCTTCCCCGGCGACAACGCCCTCGGCGGCGAGCGCCACTCCCGCGCCGCCTTCGAGGTGTGGCTTCGCCGCCTCTACCGCCTGATCCCGGAGATCGAGTTCGAGGTCCAAGACGTCGCCGTCCGCGGCTGGCCCTGGAACACCGCCGTCGCCGTCGAGTGGATCGACCGCGGCCGCGCCGCCGACGGCACCCCCTACGTCAACCAGGGCGCCCACTGGATCCGCCTCCGCTGGGGCAAGGCGGTCGAAGTCCACGGCCACCTGGACACCGAAAAGCTCACCAGCCTCCTCGACGAAATGGCCGCCGCCGGCATCGAGGAGGCCGCGGCGGCACCTGTCGCGGGCTGATCGCTATCCGCGCTTGCCGCCCTTCTTCCCCTTCTTGCCGCACTTCGTCTTCACCATCGGCTGCAACGAGCGCTGACGGCCGTTCTGGCCCTCGAAGGCGGCGATGGCGCGGTGTTTGCCATTGCAGATGTCGGTGCTGTTGACGATCAGCCCCTTCTGTCCCCCCTGCATTTCCAGGACGAACTTGCTGACTGGGGCGTCGGGGACCGATTCGAAGGTGTTGCGGATCCGCCCATTCAGCGAATCGATCCGCCCGACGAGGTTGATGTCGACCCTCCTCGAGCCCAGGGCCGCCACCAGGTCCGGCAATTCATGATCGGAGGAGCGCAGGTAAACAGGGCCCTTGAGCCGTTCGTCGAGCAGCGGCGAAATTGCCCGGGCCTTGCCATAGATCGATGCCTTCGGGCACTTTTCGCCGTTGCCGCCACCGGCATTGAACTGAACCCGCGTGCAGATCGTGCGGATGTGGGCCTGTTCGAGGAACGCTGAGTGCGGCAGCGTCACCTGGGCGCGACCGATGTTCGCGTCCCCCTTACGGGCCTTGACGACCGCCCGCAGGCGCGGCTCGTCGCCCCTCTTGGTGCCGCCCGAGAGCCGCAGCGACAGCTTCGGCTTGAAGCCGAGGCTGGCGCAGTCAGAAGCCTGAAAGGGCTCCCCCACGACGGCCGCTTGGCCTTCCGTCGATCGCACGGAGGCAGCTACGGACATGCGTTCGCAGCTGGTCGGGTTGAGGACGAATTTATCCCTGTCGATCAGCACCCTGATGTCACGCGCATGAACCACGATCCCTTGCAGGATGTGCGGGATCGGATCCGAGTTGCTGCCGTCGGAGGTGACCTCGGCGGTCTCCGGGTCGATCCGCAGCGCCTGCCGGATCACCACGTTCCCGAGGTCGAAGGGACCGACCTTCGACGTGGTGATCGCCACGATCGAGATTTTGGCGCCCTGGTAGGGACCCGCGAGGTAGACCTTGCCGGGAGCGTAGGTGAGGGACGGGCCGACGCCGGCTCCCACCAGAGTGCGCCCGAGTTGGGAAGTCGCGGGACAACTCGGGTCGTCGAGCTCTTCCTGACCCCCCCGAGGACCGGTTCGGCCCTTGGCGGCGGCGATCGCCGCCTTGGAGCAGAACGGGATCCCGGCCAATTTGCCGATCACGCCCTTCGGCAGCTTCACCGAGAAGCGGCTGAATTCCCCTTCGCCGTCCTGACGGGTGAGCTGGATGTCGAACGGTGAGTAGCTGCCGGCGACATTGGAAGCCGTGCCGGCAGTGAGGTCCGGATCGAACGGCGGCGTCCCACTGGGACAGGCGCCTCCGTTTGGACCATGGTCGACGGTGAAAGAGCTGGTCCGCTCGACGATCTCGCTCGGCAGCGGAGCGTCGGGGTTCGCGGCGGACCAAGGCGTGAACCTGGTCACTACGTCGAAGGCGCCGCACTTGGGCGGCATCACCAGCGGCGCCCGCGCGCCATCGCGGAAGTGCAGCTCGAAGGTCTCGAACGGCAGCTGCGGCAGGTTGTCGAACACGGTGGTGACCCGCCCGGTCTCGGGGTCGAGCTGAACCTGCCCGGCCTGTTTCACCAGGATCCCCCGCTCGGGGATCTTCGCCACCACATACAGTGCCAGCAGCGAGCCGAAGGGGTTGTCGAAGGGCTCTGCCACATATATGGCGCCCTTCGCTTCCTCCTCGAGCAGCGGCGTCTCCACTTCGACGCTGCCGATCTTCGAGGACTCGGGACAGCCCTGCCCCGGGAGCGAGCCTGCCGTCTCCCGCGCGTAGTCCGCCGAGCTACAGGCACCAAGCCCGGCGGCTTGAGACGGATTCACCGTCATTCCCTCCGGCAGCGTCACCTCCACCTTCTTCGCCTGGCCTTCGGCGGCTTTCGCTTTCGGGTCCAGAAGCCCGGCGTTGGGCATCCCGAGTTCGAAATCCAACCCGGTTGGGCCGCCAGCCTGCTCACCGCTGGGCGCAGCGTCAACCGATGGATCGAACGGCACCTGGTTGCAGGCAACCATGTTGCCGGAGACCGATTCCGCCTTCTCGACAACGCTGCCGATCGGCACGTTCCATGGTTCGACTTCGGCCTTGAAGTCGAGTGGGGTGGCGCAGGAGACGGGCTGGCGGAGGAAGGCCGTTTCCTCGAGGCCAGCTGGGCGTTCGCAGGGCCCGAGATCCACGAAGTAGACGCAATTCCAGCCGCGGGCGTTGTCGTGCCGAGAGTCACCGGGAGTGCCCCATAGGGTCACCGTGCTCGAGAGGAGTTTCGCGACCTGGGTCGCGTTTCGAACCGAACCGATGATCCGGTACCGATCGTCAGGGTCGACTCGGGTATCGATGATCGCCGAGGCACCGGCGGCCATAAAACCGAAACGTGCCGGCTCGCCTGGCTGGGGAGGCAGGTTGAAAACTGGAACCGCTAGGCGGATCAAGCCGAAGTTGGTTTCTTCCACGACCGTGACCGCGGCAACGCCTATCGCGCTGCTGTCAGGACATTCGTTGACGAAGTTGGTTGCCCGGAGGAAGGAGATGACCGGGCATTTGGGGATGTCGCTGGTGTTGCCGACAAGCCCTGCCGGCAGCGGAAAACGCAGGTTGCGGGGAATCGCCGGCTGCTCGACCGTATTTCGTCCTCCATTGGTCTTACCCGAGTTGAGCTGGATCGTCGTCGTCAGCTGGAACGGATGGCGGCCGGCATGGCTCGTCGGAGCGCCCCCCTCTTCTTCGGATTGGGCCGAGAAGCGCTCGATCCCGAACGGAGTCGAGGCCGGGCTTACCTTGATGTCCTGAACTGCTGAATCGCTCGGCGCATTCCCACCGGCGATGGTCACTTCCCCTGCCGCTCCCTGAATCGGGAGTTCGCCAACGAGACTGACGAGAACTTCGACTTCGATTGCTTCGTAGGGAGGCAGCTCGCCTTCGAAGATGCAGGAGACTTCGTCGAGCGTTTTGATCTCGCAATCCACCGGCCCACCGCTGCCCCGCGCTCCCGCGATTGCTTCCACACCCGTCGCTTCCACTCCTTCCGGCAGCTGATCGAGGATCGTCACAGGAGTCGAGCTGGCGTCAACCGGCTCGTCACCGAGGTTCGTGAAGGTGAGCACCAGCCGACCGCTGCCCCCCTCTTGGAGGACTCTGCTGGTCGCCGATCCAAGACGCGGCTCCGTCGGGGTGAGGGTTATCGTCGGCACAGAACGATTCGGCACGGTCACCTGGAAGGGATCCCCCCCGACAGGACCGCCGCTCACCTCAACCGCATTGGTTCCAAAGACTGCTTCGAGAAGAGTTTCCAACTGAGCGGCGGTTTCAGTCGGGGGGAACCCGACGAGGAACCCGCAGAAGGTCGCGCCGCCGGAATTGGCGGTTCCCAAGCAACCGACCACGTTCCCTCCGATTTCGATTTTCGCGGCTACGCCTTCGAAGGAACCAAAGATGCCGACTTCAGTCCTGATTTCCTGCCGGCTGTCCTCCGGTTCCCAGAGGTTCGTCGGTCGGCTCCCGGTTAGAACCTGCCACCACGGAGAAGGCGCGGCGGAAGCAGGGGCAGCCGGAACTGCCAGGGTGGCAAGCGAGAGGACGGCGAGCAGAGCGAGGGTAAATCGCTTGAGGCGCGCAAAGGCATGCTCGAGGACTCCTTGGTTGCGAAGTGGTCGGGTGCGCAGGGCTTCTTTGCGATCGCTCCTCATCGGCTAGCCCTCCTGTCCTGGCCGGCTCGCTTGTGATGCCGCTTGTGCTTGTGATGCCTACGCACGCATACCGCCTTCCCCTTACGGCGAACCTTGCGCTTGCCCTTGGGGCAGTGCTTCACGTTGCCCGGCCCTTTGAGCGAGGCGCTGCCGGGGGCGACGGGGCTAGGCGAGGTGACGAGGGGCTGGCAGGCTTCGCCGACGCATTCCGTCCGGGAGGGGAGGAGCGCGGGGACCCCGTTCACTCGAGCGTCATAGACGTCGAACGTCGCATCTTGGTCGGGCACATTCAGCTGCGCCGCAGTGAGGAAGAAGACGTCATCGCCGCTCTTGCTGGCGTCAAGGAACGCCGCATCCACTTCACCCGTCCCCGAAGAGATCAGCGAGACGCAGCCGCTGGCGATGCGGGAGGACGCCGCAGCGCCCGAGGAGTTGGTGCAGTCACCGGCTCCTTCCGGCTCGTACTGGTAGATGTCCCACTGGCTGTTCCCGTCGGCCGCGACCAGCGAGTCGACCGCATTGAAGAAGACGCGCCCGTTGTCGAGCACGGCCCGAGGTGAGTAGAACACGCGCGAGAGCCCGATGTCGGATATGGGCGGCTCGGGAAGCATCGCCGCGACTTCCCTCCCGCGCCACTGGAAGCGAGGATCGACCTGCGCGAGTTCCCCAACCAGCTCGCCGCTGGGCGCCGCTCCGGTCGGATCGCATGAGATGCAGTCAAGGCGATCAGCGGCTGCGTCGTAGCGGAAGACGCGCTCGACTGGCTCGCCGCTCGCCGCATCGAGGTTGTCCTCGCCGGTGAGGCTACGCTGCGACATGAAAGAGAGGTAGCGCCCACCCGGGGAGGTGGCGGCGCTCAGTTCGGAGGCAGCTTCCTGCTCCCCCCCCCAAGCGTTCTGGTCTTCCTCGGCAAGGGTGGCGATGAACCGGACGCCCTGACCCTCCTGCCAGAGGTAGAGGTTCGGCGCGCCGGAGGCAGCGGTGGCACCAGCGCCGTTGGCTTCGTCATCGAGCACACCTCGAACAACGAAATAGATCGCCGAGCCATCATCGGCCACCCCCGACGCCACGCCCAAGACTTCGCTGCTTTCCCCGGAGCCGGCCATCGGCGCGGTGATATCGACGAGACTGCTGCAGCCAGTTATTGGCGAACCGGCCGGAATCTCGCAGCGGTAGAGATCGCTTCCGCTCGGGCTGGCATTCTCGGTCAGCTGCTGAGGGTCGCTGAAGAAGACGACGGTGCCATCTGCGCTGGCCCCTTGGAACGTCGGCCGCGGTTCGTTAGCTCCATTCACGCCCGACTGGGCGTCTATCCGGATGGTTACTTCGTTGACGCTGTCCCGCAGGTAGAGCCCGGTGATGTCGTTGGCGGTCGTCTTTCCCGCCTCGCCCGTGCTCCAGAAGACGCGGGAGCCATCGTCGGAGACCGCGTGGCGGAGCGACATGTGTCCCGAACCGAGCAGATCGGTGGCAACCATCTCCCCACCTTCCGCCGCCGGAAGCACGCTGAGCGGATGCAGGTCTCCCCCCACCCACAGGTAAAGGCTTCGGGCGGGAGCCGGGGGCGCCCCCGCGACGAGCGGCGCTTCGGAGCTGAGAACGATGTGGCTGAGGTCCGCACTCCCCCCTGCGAAATCGACACGGCTGCCGAATTTGGTTCCCGCGGGGACGTTTCCCGCATGAACGAGCGGCGTATATACCCCGGGTTCGGTGTTCTCCCGCAGATAGGGAGTCTTTTCGGACGCTTCCGATGAGTGCGGGGTATCGGTCCGCGGGTCCAGAAGCGCGCTCGAAAGATCGCTGCTGAAAAGCTTGTACTCCCCGCCAGCGCCAAGCGGTATCGCCACCACTCGCTCGTTTGGAGGCGTGAGGTCTTTCGATCGCCATCCGTCCGCCATCCGCCGGGAGAGGACGCTCGACGCTTCGAAGGCGCGACTCCCGTCGGGGAATTCTTCGACCGGGCCCAGCGTGGGGTAGGTGATCCCTTCGCCGTTCGCAGCGGCTTGGACGTGCGCGACCTGCGCACCGTCCGGCACCGCCCCCTGCTTGTCGATCGGCGTGACCAGCTCCCAGGCACGGGAATCGCTCAGCTCGAAGCCGACGCCACTCGGCTGGGTGGTGAACACGTGATCCCCTTCGGCTGCCAGATTGTCCCCGTGTTCGTTTTCGGCGAAGACGCGGTAGTGGTAGGTCGTGTTGGCCTGCAATCCGGTCAGGTTCTGCGAGACGACGACGAACTTGTGACCGTCGCCGACGCTTGCCCCGCCTGCAGGAACGCTCGCGCAGGCGCTCGCGGAGCAGTATTCGAAGTAATACGTGGTCTCGGCTCTGCTCGGATTGATCCGTGCCCTTAGGGTGGCCGAGTCTGCGGTGATGTCAAGGGCCGCCACTCCCTCCACCCGGGGAGGACCCGGAAGAACCGGGTCCCAGAAGATCTCTACTTGCGAGAGGCCGCTGCTGGGAAGGTTGGAGACGAAGACCGCTTCTTCTTGGCTGAAGATCGCCACTCCTTCTGAGCTCTCGACCTCGCCTTCTTCGCCCACTCCGGCAAAGGTCGCTAGCAGCACGCCGTCTTCGTTGTACCAGGCGATCTGGGGCTGTGATTCAGACAGCTCCGCGACGTAGACGTCGTTGGTCGCAGGATCAACTGCGACGGTCCAGGAAACCCTCGGATCCAAAGGTTCGGGATCGGCGGTGTAAATCGTTGCCGAGGTAACGGAGGATTCAGAGGGCGAGAACCTGAGGACAGTGTCTGCCCAGCGATTGACGTAGACGTTTCCGTTGCCGTCCACGGCGATGTTGCCCGCAGACGTCACCGAGAATTCCGTAATCAATTCTCCAGAATGACCGTAGATATCGACGCCGCTGTTGTAGTCGCTTGCGTAGATGTTGCCGTTGGCGTCAACCGCTACCCCCAGGAGTTCAGTCCCGGGACCATAGGGGATGGCATTGTTTCCGGCTCCTGGTCCCGCCGTGAATTCAGACGGTTCACCATCGGAATGGAAGGCCAAGAGCGATCCTTCCGTGGTCACGTAGATGTCGTGACTGACCGGATCGACGGCTACTTGGGAGCACCCGTTGCAGAAGAAGGGGGAGAGACCGGTGATCGCATTGCCGGAGATATAAGGAGCCGCGCCTCCGAAGCTGACTGCATGGCCTTCGGTGTCGAACTTGAACAGTGAGCCAGCGGTGTGGTCGAGCACGTAGACGAAGTGATCCTGCTGGTCGACGGCGATCGGTCCCGCTCGTTCGAACCCCGTCGCTTCGGTTCCATCCGGGCCAAAGCTGGAGTGGTAAGGAGGCGGTTCTGCCGCGAGCGTGGGCGACGCGCCGCACAGAGCAAATATCAAGCATCCCGCCAGTGCAGCTACACCTTTGGTCAGAGCATCCTTGCAGAACCCCTGCATCCCGTTCCCCCTTTTGATGACCTCGCCGTTCGAACAGAAGCACGGACGGTTCCCGAACTCGACCATAACCCCCCGGCACAGGGTGCTAAGAATTTGCATCCGAACTTTGATAGGTCCATCCGCCGCACTCCTTAAATATCCAAAAGCGCGAGACCGCATCTGCGGCCTCGCGCTCATTTAGCTCAGAACTTGGAGCGTGGAACTACGGGCAGGTGATGGTCTGGGATTTGGGAAACGTCACCGTTCCTGTGCCGTCCATCGATGCTGTCCTGGTTACGCCAGTGAATGTATCTTTGGCGGACAGATCGTAGACCGTCCCGGTTGTTGTGATCTGCGTGTATTTTTGAACACCTGTCGACGACGACGCGAAATTCAATCCTGCGGTAGTGGCCGACGTGCCACATCCACGCTCGATTTCGCCAACGATGCCATTGCCTTCCACATCGATAGCGATAAACCCGCCGCAGGTGAAGCTGGCGAAGTGATTGTTATTGGCTGTGATCAGGATTCCCGGCAGTCCAGCAGGCTGATGCGGGGGACCCACTACTGTCGGCTTTTGAGCTGTCGACTCAATCATGATGTTGTCGAATTTCAGGTCTGTCGTCTTGATCGTGCCGGACGCCTGTCCTGAGGTATTGCAATTGAGGGTTCCGAAGGGCGACGGCACCGTGCAACCAGTGAAGGTCAGTGTGAGTTCTTCGCCCGTCGTCGAGGTCGTGTATTTCCCCGAGCCCGTGCTTGTCGTGCAGGTCACCTCGCTCACTGATTCGCCTTCCGAGTTGGGACGCAGTGTGAGGGTCGTGGCCCCGGAATGGGTCGTGAATTTTTCAATCGAGCTCACGCTCCACGTGCCCGCCGACGCAGCGGCCGGCAGCGCGAACATCGCTGCGCTGACCGCCGCAAGGGCAAGCAGCATCAACTTCTTGTTCATGGTTTACCTTCCTATTGGCCGGCCAGAAGAACTTTCAAGGGCTCTTCCAGCCGGAGTGATTGGTGGGTCGGGTAGATCGTTTGATCTCCCGGCCCTTCTTGTACGGCGAGATGCATAGCCTCGCCGCCTCAGGCCGGTCAAGAAATTTTGCAACGGGGCTTCCCGGGCCCCCAGAGCGCTCCGGTTTTGCCCTGCAAGACGCAGGACGCTGAGATGTCGCTGCCGCGCTTTGGCGCGCACACATGCGCAAGTTGTCACCCGCGCCGATACTCACGCGTACCGAAGTGTGCGATGCTAGGGATGTCCTCGAGCAACTTCGCAGCAGTCGCTGCTTGAAGATCGGAAGCCCTGGCTACCCGTTGAGGCTGGGAATTAGGGGCAGGAATCGCTAACGCTGACGAAACCAAGGCCCAAAGCCGAATGCGCTAGGGGGCGATTCACTTGCTCGGGCTCCATTTTCTCAGTAGGTCCACGTGACTCGGTCGGGCGCCGAAGCTCTGTCCTTGCTTGCGGCCCCGCTTCACGTTCACGCGCTCGAAGCCCTGCAACAGGGCCCGATGGAGCTGCTCGAGCTGCATCAGGCGGTCGGCTCGCCACCGGAGAGCACGATCCGCATGTACACGCGCAAGCTCGATGATCTGGGGCTCCTGGAGCGTCGCCGTCGCCAGGAGTTCCCGGCGACGGCTGAGTACCGCCTCACACCGGCAGGGGACTCCCTCCTAACCGTTGCATCCCTCCTTCACGACTGGCTCCGGGAAGCTCCCGGCGGGCCGATCCAGCTCGGCAGCATCGCCGGGAAGAGCGGGACCAAGGCCCTGATCGGCGGCTGGTCCTCGAGCATCGTGCGAGCCCTGGCGGCATGCCCGCTTTCGCTGACCGAGTTGAGCATGCTCATCCCAAGGAGCAACTACCCCTCCCTGGGACGGAAGCTGGGCGCGATGCGCAGTGCGAAATTGCTCGAGCCCCAACCCGGGGACAGCCGGGGCACTCCCTATGGAGCAACCGAATGGCTACGGCGTGCAGTCATCCCCCTTACCGCCGCGATCGCTTGGGAGCTGAAATTCCTGCCCGAGCAAACCGCTGCGATCAGCCCGCGGGACGTCGAGGCGTTGTTCCTGCTCGCGATCCCGCTGATGTCGCTTGCCCCTGAGGTCACCGGCAGATGCCGCCTTGCGGTCGAGATACGGAGCGGAGAGCCCTCAACCTACGCCGGCGTTCTCCTCAGCATCGAGAGAGGGGCGGTGGCCTCATGTTCTTCGAACCTCCAGGGAGAGACTCATGCTTCCGTCTCCGGTCCTCCTGTCGCCTGGGTACGTCAGATGAATGGAGGCCCTAGAGGTCAACTCGACGTCAGCGGTAACCAATCCCTGGCGGGAACGGTGACGACCGCCCTCCGCGAGATCCCGAAAACCTAGGCAAGAGCCTTTTAGGCAAAGGCTTGAGCGGCGCGGCGACGCAGATCTGAATTCAGCATGCCGGTCACCTCGCTCGGCATGTGCCCGGCGGAGGGGACGGCGGCGCCGATCAGGCCGTCGGCGCGGAAGCCGTAGAGGGGGGCGACGAAACCGAGCTCGCGGATCTTGCGGACCAGCTTGACGGCGCCCTGAGTGTCGGCGCCGGGGCCGCAGAGGACGATCGCGGTGGGGTCGAGGGCGTCGAGGGCACGGCCGAGGCGGTCGTCGCCGAGCTCGTTGGAGAGGACGAGGACGCGGAAGCCAGCGCGGCGCAGGGCGAGGTCGAGGGCCTGGGTGTGGACCTCCTCGGCGTCCTGTCCGTGGCTGGAGTCCAGGAGCAGGATCCCGGCCGGGCGGGAGGCGGCGGAGGCGAGGCGACGGGCGCCGTGCAGCCAGCCGGTCGCCCAGCGGGAGGCGAACTCGAGCTCGGCCTCGCGCTCGGGATCGGCGGCGAGCTTGTCGATCGCCGGCAGCAGCAGCTCCTCGACCGTGCGCTCGAGCGATCGCAGGGCGAGGCTCTCCTCCACCGCGCGGTCGGCGGCGGACTCGTCGAAGCTCTCGAAGGCGGCGAAGAGGCTGCCGTCGTTGGCCGGCGCCGCCTGGCGCTGGCGCGCCAGCTCGATCGCCGAGGAGATGTTGCCGGTCTCCGCCAGCGCGTCGCGCAGCGCCTGCAGCTCGACCAGCTCGTAGTTGCGGTGGTTGCCCTGGGTCCGCTTCGGCGTCGGATAGCCGTAGCGGCGCTCCCAGCTGCGCAGCGTGTTGGGGCTCACGCCGAGGACTTCGGCGGCGGCGTTGGTGCGGATTCCTGGCATTGGTTAAAGAGGTCGAACGGGTGGACTGCGCGTCTATTCGACGCAGGGAGAGCATTCTCCCACCGGATTTCCGGGTTTACACCGGTTATCGACAGATTTCGCAGGAACTGTTAGCGATCTTGCAAGGCGCCCACGCCTACGGGCTGCCCAACCGCGCGTGCGCGCCACATTGCCGCGTCGGCCTTGTGCAGAAGTTCTTCGGCGTCGGCGCCGTGGTCGGGGCAGGCAACGACCCCAGCCGAAATGGAGATCCGCAGCCCCCCCGCCCGCTCGAGGTCGTCGAGCTGACCGAGCAGCCGCTCGCACATCTGCACCCCTTCGACCGTGCCGATGTTGGGCGCGAGCACCGCGATCGCGTCCTCCTCGAGGCGGAAGGCTTCGTCGACGATGCGGACGCTGTCGCGCAGGGCGGCGCCGACGATCGAGAGCACCGTCTCCTGACCGCCGGCGACGTCGCCGGGACGGGTGCCGGGCCCGGAGGCGTCGAAGACGGCCAACCCAAACGGATGCCCATACCTACGGTTCGTCTCCAAGAGCTGCTCCAAGCGCCGGCGCATGTGACCCGGCTGGTAGAGGCTGGGGAGTTCTTCGACCTGCTCCGGAACCAATGCTGCGCTCCCGTTCGTGGGCGCCCGGGTGACGTTCGCCGGCCCCTCCCCGCTGTTAGGCCGCCGAACGTCCGGGCGCCCTCCCGCGCCCTGGGCAGCTTCGACGGCGGCCGCAGTCACCGAACCAAACTCCCCGGCGAGATCCTGGGCAGCTAGCGCGAAATCCTCTCCATTGGTACCGATCTCTTCGTGCAACGTGCCTAAAAGATCGGCCTGCAGCTCGGACACCTTGAGGGCGATGCGGCTCGCCGGCGAGGCGTCATCCCTGCGGCGTCTGAATCCCGACTGGTCGGCCACGGAGTGACCTTGGCGAAAGCGGCGGACGGTCGGCTCTCGAAAAGCCGCTATTTGCGAGCCGACGCTTGTCCAGGACGGATGTCCGGTCCCGCTTATTCCAGACTTCTTCGGCCCGCGAGCGCCTTGCCCAGCGTCACCTCGTCGGCGTGCTCGAGGTCGGCGCCCACCGGCAGGCCGCTGGCGAGCCGGGTCACCGTCACCTGGCCGCGCAGCAGGTCAGCGATGTGGAGGGCGGTCGCCTCGCCGGTGGTGGTCGGGTTGGTCGCCAGCACGACCTCACTGATACCGCCGCGCTCGACGCGGCGCCGCAGCTCGCCGATCTTCAGGTCTTCGGCGTCGACGCCGTCGATTGGGGAGAGCGCCCCTCCGAGCACGTGGTAGAGGCCGCGGTATTCATGGGTGCGCTCGATCGGAATCACGTCGGCCGGCTCCTCGACCACGCAGATCGTCGTCCGGTCGCGGTTCTGGTCGGCGCAGATCCGACAGAGGGGACCCTCAGCGAGGTTGAAGCATTCCTCGCAGAGGCCGACCTTCTCCTTGACTTCGCGGATTGCGTCGCCAAGGGCGAAGGCCTCTTCGTCGGGCGCACGCAGGAGGTGGAAAGCGAGCCGCTGCGCGGTCCGCTGGCCGATCCCCGGCAACCGCGAGAGCTCGGCGACGAGACGCGCCAGCGGTGCCGGGCCCTCGCTCAACCGCCCAGCATCCCGCCGAGGCCGCCCATGTCGCCGCCGGCGATGCCGCCCATTTTCGAGTTGGCGAGCTCCTGAGCGGCGCGCAGGCCCTCGTTGACCGCGGCCTGGACCATCTCCTGGAGCAGCTCCGCCTCCTCGGGATCGATCGCCTCGGGATCGATGACGATCTCCCGCAGGGTCAGGTCGCCGCCCATCTTCACCTTGACCATGCCGCCGCCGGCGCTGGCCTCGACGACCTCGTCTTTCAGTTTCTCCTGGGCCTCCAGCATCTCGGCCTGCATCTGCTGGGCCTGTTTCATCAGGCCTTGGATGTCGAAGCCTCCGGGACCGCCTCCACGTGCCACCTAACTGACCTCCTCCGCGTCGAACTCGCTCTTCAGTCGCTCCAGCAACTCGTCCTCGTCGATCTCCTCGCTGCCCGGCGCCGGCGTATCTGGCGGCGCCTCTCCCTCCAGCAACACATAAGCAGGCCGCAACCCCTGTCCCGTCACCGCAGCAAAAGCAGCCGCCACCGTGTCGCGCTTCTCCGGACTGTCAGCGTTCTTTTTCAAGAACTTCATGCCGGGAGGGAACCCAACCTCCAGCGCTCCTTCATCAAAACTGACCGGCCGTGCTCCTTCGAGGGCTCCAGCAAGAGCAGGTGCGGTCTCCTGCAGCTTGTGGAGGACCGATGGCCAAATCCGCTGGATCTCCTCGAGGGAAAGATCCTCACTCTGAGGAGGACTCGGCTCCGGCACCGGCGGCGCTTCAGCCTCTTCTTCTTCGGCCGGAGGTGGGTCGTCCTGCGGCGGGGTCTCTGCCGTGACAGGACCCGCGGGCCGAGCGCCCCCGCTCTCCAACCTCTCGATCCGCCTCAGCAACCCGGCAGTGTCCGGATCGAGATCCGGTCGCGCCGCCTTCAGCAGGGCGATCTCCACGGCCAGTCGGGCGTCATCCCCCTCGCGCACCGCAGTGAGCGCATCCGCCAGCTCGTCGATCGTCCTCACCAGGTTCGCCGGCTTGATCGCGCCGGCCTGGGCCTGCATCCGAGCCGTGTCGGTGGCGGTCACTACGAAGCTGGTGGGGACTTCGCCGGTGGTCTGGGCGATCAGGAGGTGGCGGAGGTGGGCGAGGAGGTCGCGGGCGAACTGCGAGGGGTCGCGGCCGGAGCCGGCCATCTTCTCGACCCCGAGCAGGACCCCCTTGGGGTCCTCGGCGACAACCGCGTCGACCGCATCGAAGAGCAGGTCGGCGTCGGCGGCGCCGAGCATCTCCAGCACGTCCTTCAGCTCCACCTGGCTGCCGCCGAAGGCGACGAGCTGGTCGAGGGTGCCGAGGGCGTCGCGGAAGCTGCCGGAAGCCGAGCGGGCGATCATCGCCACCGCCCCCTCCTCGATCTCGATCGACTCGGTCGCGGCGACCCGGTTCAGGACCTCGGAGATCTGCTCCAGCGAGGGGCGCTGGAAGTCGAAGCGCTGGCAGCGGTCGGCGATCGTCGCCATCACCTTGTGCGACTCGGTGGTGGCGAGGACGAAGACGGTGTTCGGCGGCGGCTCCTCGAGCGTCTTCAGGAAGGCGTTCCAGGCCTCTTTGGTCAGCATGTGCGCCTCGTCGAGGATGTAGACCTTCCAGCGGCCGCCGGTCGGCGCGTAGGCGACGCGCTCGCGCAGGTCGCGGACGTCGTCGACGGAGCGGTTCGAGGCGGCGTCCATCTCGATCACGTCGACCGAGGTGCCAGCAGCGATCGTCACGCAGGACTCGCATTCGCCGCAGGGGGTCACCGTCGGGCCGCCGCGCTCGCAGTTCAGCGACCTCGCCAGGATCTTCGCCATCGAGGTCTTGCCGGTGCCGCGAGAGCCGACGAAGAGGTAGGCGTGGTGGACCTTGCCCCCCTCGACCGCGTTGCGCAGGGTGCGGACGACGTGGGTCTGGCCCACGACCTCGTCGAAGGACCCGGGGCGGTGGCGTCGGTAGAGGGAAGTCGACTCGCTCATCGGCTCGAAAGGCCAGTGTATCCACGGGTCGATACGGTCCCCGCCGTGCCGAACCGGGCCCGCAACTGGCTGACGCCCGCCGCCTGGGTCGCCGGAGTGACGGCGGCACTGCTGCTGCTCTTCCCCTACGGCTTCCCCAACTACGACACGATCTACGCGCTGGTCTGGGGCCGGGAACTCGCCCACCTCGAGAGCCCCGACTACGGCGCCGCGCTGCCGCCGACCCCGCACCCGCTGACCGACCTGATCGGCCTGGTCTCCACCCCGCTCGGCGAGGGCGCGATCACGGTGACGATGATCGTCGCCTACCTCTCCCTCGCCCTGATCGGCTACTTCGTCTACCGCCTCGGCGCGATCTGGTTCGACCGCTGGATCGGCGCCGTAGCCGCCGCGATCGTCCTCACCCGCGCCCCCTTCCTCTCCAACGGCCTCCGCGCCTACATCGACCTCCCCTACATAGCCCTCTGCTTGGGAGCACTCCTCCTGGAGGCCAAGAAGCCAAGGTCCGGCTGGCCCGTCCTCCTCCTCTTAGCCCTAGCCGGCCTCCTAAGACCCGAGGCCTGGGGCTTTGCGATCGCCTATTGGCTGTGGCTGGCTTGGAACAAAGACCGGTCGCGAGTTGAGCTTGGCTGGCTTGCGGCACTGGCCCTGGCGGCTCCGGTGCTGTGGATTCTCTTCGACACGATCACCGCGGGAGAACCGCTCTATTCACTCACGGGCACGCAGTCGACCGTGGAAACCCTGCACCGCCATACCGGCCCGGTGGACGTGGTCCTCTACGGTCCCCGCGCCCTCGGCGAAGTCCTGCAATGGCCCGGGATGGTCGGCGCCCTCGGCGGGATCGTGCTGGGCTACCTCTATCTGCGTCGCCGCTCGATCCTCGGCATCTCCGCCACCCTCCTCGCGCTGCTCGCCTTCGCTTTCCTCGGCGTCGCTGGCCTGGCGATCATCGCCCGCTACACGATGTTGGCGGCGGCGATCCTCTCGATCTTCGTCGCCCTCGCGCTGCTCGGCTGGCGGCTGCTCGAGCCGGACCATCCCGCCCGGCGCGCCTGGCAGGTCTTCGCCGCCGTGGTCGCCCTGATGTTCCTCGTCTGGCTGCCGAACCAGTGGGACCTCGACTCTCGGGTCGACACCGACCTCACCAACCAGGCCCAGATCGAGAGCGACCTCACCGATCTCGTCGACACCGGCGCCTTCGAGCCCCTCTGCGGCAAGATCGCCGTCCCCAACCACCGCGCCGTCCCCCGCCTCGCCTTCGGCCTCGACGTCGAGCCAACGCAGATCGTCAGCGCCAGCGAGGAAGGGACGCCGAAGCACGGCTACTTCGTCGCCCCCGCCAACTCCTTCGTCATCCACAACTTCATCCTCGATCCCAACGATCCGACCAAGGCTTCATTCCCGCCGCCGCAGGGGTTCAAAGAGGTCGCGCGCAACGACTCTTGGATCGTTTACCGCCGTTGCTGAGGGGAATCGCGCCGCCGATTCCGATCTTGCCGGCGCGGACGCCCTTCGCCTTTCTCGCTTTGCAGTGGCGGGGCCGCGGCGGATTGCCCGGCGCAGGCGTACCCGGCGGCATCACGACTTCGGCCGGCCCGGTGCCGGTGCCGACGTCCCCGACGGTGCCGATCCACCCGTAACCCTCGTCGTCGACGATCAGGCAGAAGGCGTCTTTCGGCGCGCAGGAGACTTCTTCGAGGCCTTCGTGGTCGAACAGTTCCTTGCCGCTCCAGGTGGGATCCCCGGAGGTCCCATCGACTGCGGAGACCGCCCATCCCCAGTCGCTTACGGCGACGCAGAGGCCGCCTTCGTAACTGCAGGAGATGGCTTTGAGCAAGGGAGCGTCGGTGCTCTCGTAGGACCAAGGAACCGGCGGGTTCGGTGGATCCAGGGTGGTCGAGATCGTCCCGCTCCCCATCGCGGCGGCGCAGAACCACCAAGCCGGGCAGTCGAGGCCATCGATGCTGGGCCCGGCACCGTTGTTGAAGTCGGCCGGATTGCCGGCGAAGGATTTGAACCAGGCATCTTTGTCGTCCTGCGGACTGGAGGAGGTGAGCACCGTGCCGACGTCGCCGCCAACCGCGCAGAGGCCCCAGAAGGGACAGGAGACCTCTCGCAGTTCGTTCGGGCCGAGGCGCCAGTCGGGCAGTTCCATGTCGGTCGCCGACCAGGTCCCGGCCCCCGCCAGAGGTTCGTGGCTCAGCAGGACTTCGTCGCTGCCGTTGACCGCGGCGCAGAAGAAGAATTCGGGGCAAGCCGCGTCGAGGGCGAACGGCATCGAGACGCTGTTCCAGGCCGCCGGCCCGCCGGTGGGGTCTTCCGAGTAGAGCAGCGTCCGGTTGTAGGCGCGGGCGAAGCACCATTCTGGGGTCTTGCACTCGACCTGTTCCAGCTCCCCGTCGGTGATCTGGGCAGCGGTCCAGCTCCCGGGCACGGTCGGTTCGGTCGAGGTGTAGAGCGTGCCCCGTGGCCCCGCGACGAGGCAGAGGTCGGGCGCCGGGCAATCGACCGAACGCAGGTTGGTGTTCCCGTCGGTCGCGGTGTAGCTCCAGGCCATCGCTCCCCCAGCCGGTTCGGTGGAGGTGAGAACGGCCCCCGACTGCAGGACGGCGGCGCAGAAATCGCTCGAAGGGCAGCTGAAGCCGGCGAGGTCGGCGGGAGCTCGCAGGGCGACTTCATCCCATTCCGGATCACTGCCGTCCGGGGCGTCCGAGGTGGCGATCCGCGTGTTGAAGGCGGCCGTCGCGCAGAAGGCGGTCGTGGGACAGGCGAGGAGGGCCCCGAAGGTGGTGCTTCCCGGCGAGTCGACCCAGGTCGCCGCCCCGCCCTCGGGTTCGTCAGAGACCACCACCCCGTGGAAGGTGGTCGCCGCGCAGAAAGAGGTGCTCGGGCAGGAGACGTCCCAGACGCCGAAGAGGCCGGTGGCGCTCCAGCTGCCGGCCGCGGGATCGGGCGAGGTGAAGAGGTCTTCGTCGGTCGCCGCGACGCAGAGCGAGGAGCTGGGGCAGGAGATCGCGAGTACCTCCTCCCCCGCTTCGATCTCGGTCCCTTCCCAAGCGCCCGCCACAGTCGGTTCGTCGCTGACGAAGACGTTGCCGCCCGCGTCGCCGGCGACGCAGAAGGTCGCCGATGAGCAGGCGATCTCGGTCAGGGCGTATTCGTCGTCGATGGCAATCTCGGTCCAGGCGCCCTGCTCGGGTTCCTGCGAGAGGAAGACGTTCCCGGCCGTGTCTACGGCAGCGCAGAAATCCGTCGCCGGACAGGAGACGGCCGTCAGGTCGGCGGGTTCGGGAGCGCTGACCTGCGCTTCGGTCCAAGCTTCGATCCCCCCGGTCGGATCGGTGGAGTAGAGGAACCTCCCTTTTGCGCCGACTGCCACGCAGAGGCTCGCGCCGGCGCACGAGATGTCACCGGCGCCGGCGAAGGAGTGCTGGGATCCCGAGGCGATGCCCTGCGGTGGAGACCAGTTGAGGACCGGTTTGGCGACGGCCGCGGTCACCTGCAGGCCCATCAAAGCGGCGAGGGCGAGGACAAAGGCGACAAATCGGGTCTTGATCACTTCACAAGCCTAGGCGCAAAGGCAATACCTCGTGTCGGAGCCGGCGAGTGGCAAAAGGTGCGCTCATGAAACCATCAGACGATGGCGGCGATCGAGCTACGCGACGTGGTCAAGACCTTCGGGCCGATCACAGCGGTCGACGGTCTCGACTTAGAGGTGCCGGAAGGCATCTGCCTCGGGCTGCTGGGCCCGAACGGCGCCGGCAAGTCGACCACGATGCGGCTGCTGACCGGCCAGGCGATCGCCGACTCCGGCCGGCTGCGCGTCCTCGGCTATGAGCTCCCTGCCGAAGCGAAGACCGCCCGCGGCCAGATGGGGGTCGTCCCCCAGCTCGACAACCTCGACGTCGACGTCACCGTCGAGGACAACCTGGCGATCTTCGCCCGCCTCTACCGGGTCCCCGACGTCGGCGCCGCGATTGAGAAAGCGCTCGCGATCGCCCGCCTGCAGGAGCGGCGGCACGACGCGGTCGACGAGCTCTCCGGCGGCATGCGGCGGCGGCTGCTGCTCGCCCGGGGCCTCGTCCACGAACCGCGCCTTGTCCTGCTCGACGAGCCGACGGTCGGGCTCGACCCGCAGATCCGCACCGAGCTGTGGACGCTGATCGGCGAGCTGAAAGCGAGGGGGACGACGATCCTGATGTCGACCCACTACATCGAGGAGGCCGAGCGGCTCGCCGACGAGGTGGCGGTGATGCACGAGGGCAAGATCATCAGCCGCGGCCGCCCAGTCGAGCTGATCACCGAGCACGCCGGCCGCCAGACGGCCGAGGTCTACGGGCCGCCCGACCGACTGGCGGAGGCGCGCGCCGAAGCGGAAGCGCAGGGGCTCTCGGTGCGCCCGGCCGGCCCGGCGATCGCGATCGTCGGCTCCGAGCGGGCCGACGGGCTCGTCCCCGACGACGCCGTCGTCCGCGCCGCCTCGCTCGAGGACGTCTTCGTGCTGCTGACCGGCGAGGAGGCCGACTGATGGAGGCGGCGACGCAGACTGCCCCGGCGCCCCGCAAGCTGCGCCGGCTCGAACGGGCGGCGATCGCCGGGGTGATGAGCCGCGAGGTCGCCAACTTCCGCACCTACTGGAAGGGCACGACCTTCTCCAGCGTGATGGAACCGCTCGTCTACCTGCTCGCCTTCGGGCTGGGCCTCAGCGCGACCCTGGTCGACGAAGTCAACGGCGTCCCCTACATCGAGTTCGTCGGCACCGGAATGGTGGCGACGGCGGTGATCTTCTCCAGCGCCCTGCCCTCGATGTTCGGCACCTTCGTCAAGCACCGCTTCCAGAACACCTACGACGCGATCCTCGCCGCCCCGGTCGACGTCGAGGAGCTGGTCAGCGCCGAGATGCTCTGGATCGCGACCCGCTCCGGCACCTACGGCTGCGTCCCGCTCCTGGTCACGATCGCCTTCGGCCTCGACCCCGCCTGGGGGATGCTGCTGACGCCGCTGTTCTGCTTCGTCACCGCCCTCGGCTTCTCCGGCTTCGGGGTGGCGATGGCGGCCACCGTCGCCAAGATCGACCAGTTCAATTACGTCACCGCGCTCTTCGTCACCCCGCTCTTCCTCGTCGCCGGCACCTTCTTCCCGATCGACGGGCTGCCCGAATGGGCGCAGGTGGCAGCACAGGTCAACCCCCTGCACCAGCTGGTCGAACTGGTCCGCGGCGGCGCCTTCGGCTTCGAGTGGCAGGACACCCTTCGCTTCGCCTTCCTCGTCGCCTTCGCGGCGATCACCTGGCGCGTCGCGATCCACCAGATGCACAAGCGCCTGATCGACTGACTATTTATGGACCGTGCACCCGCCTCTGAAGCGAGGCCACCGGGCGTGTCCGTCGTTTTAGGCTCGGGTCGGGCTCGCCTGCGGCACCCGCGGCATCCGCTTAAGGCTGCTTCCTTCCGGACCTGACCTGATTCGCGTGCCCACGTCGCGCAGGACCCGGCCGTCAACGCCGCCGCGACGCACTGACCCCGACGGTCAGCTCCTCGGAACGGTAGTCGGCCCCGCTAAGCGGATTTCGGGTTACAGGGCACCGCTGATTCCCCGCCTAGCACGGTCCACCCGGGATCCTAGCGGGCGCTCGGCTTAGGATCAGCGCCGTGATCACGGTCGACACCGACTCCTTCTTCGCGATCGTGGTCGTCGCGGCCCTCTCCGCGGTCCTCGTCGCCGCCGTCCCCAAGCGCTTCGCGCCGCCGGTGGTGGTGCTGGAGCTGGTGCTCGGGATCGTCATCGGCCCCCAGGTCCTCGACCTCGCCCACTCCGACGACTTCGTCAACTTCTTCGCCGACCTCGGTCTCGGGATGCTCTTCTTCTTCGCCGGCTACGAGATCGACTTCGAGCGGATCAAGGGCAGGCCGATGCGCCTCGGCGCCCTTGGCTGGGCCCTCTCGGTGGCGATCGCCTACGGGCTCGGCGGCCTGCTGGCGGCGGCCGGGATCGTCGTCTCCTTCCTCTACACCGGCTCGGCGATGGCGACGACGGCGATCGGGACCCTGATCCCGATCCTCCGCGACAACGGCGAGCTGAAGACCCGTTTCGGCACCTACCTGCTGGCGGCGGGCGGCGCCGGCGAGTTCGGCCCGATCCTGCTGGTGACGCTGGTCCTCTCCACCACCAACCCGCTGCACGAGGCGGCGATCCTGCTCGGCTTCGTCGCTCTCGCGATCGCCCTCGCCCTGGTCTCGGTCCGCTATGCCTGGCGCGGCTGGCCGGCGCTGGAACGGACCTTCGAGGCGAGCAGCCAGCTGGCGGTGCGGGTAACGGTGGTGCTCGTCTTCGGCCTCGTCCTGCTCGCCGGCCAACTCGGCCTCGACATCCTCCTCGGCGGCTTCGTCGCCGGGATGATCACCCGCCTGGCGCTGAAGGGTCACGAGCTGGCGGTCTTCGAGTCGAAGCTGACCGCGGTCGGGTTCGGCTTCTTCGTCCCCTTCTTCTTCGTCGCCAGCGGCATCGAGTTCGACCTCGCCGCCCTCGGCTCGGCGGAAGCGATCGGGAAGCTGCTCCTCTTCTTCGGCCTCTTCCTGGTCGTCCGCGGAGCGCCGGCGCTGCTCCTGTACCGCGGTGTCCTGAATGCGCGCGACCGCGCCGCCCTCGCCTTCTACAGCGCCACCGAGCTGCCGCTGGTGGTGGCGATCACGACGATCGCTACCACCGAGGGGCACATGCGCACCTCCACGGCAGCCGGCCTCGTCGGCGCCGCCATGCTCTCGACCCTGATCTATCCCTTCGTCGGCATGGCCCTCCGCAAGGACTCCCCGACCGAGGATGAGCCTGGACGCCCAGCGGCCACCGGCCCTACAATCCCCGTCCCGGGCGCGTAGCTCAGTGGGAGAGCGCTCGCTTCACACGCGAGAGGTCGCTGGTTCGAAACCAGCCGTGCCCATCGAAATCCGCTTTCCAGAGCGGAATTTTCAGGGGTGGTTCTAGACCAGTCGCGGATTTGGCTCTGTAGCTCGAAAGAAAGCCAGGCTCGGGAACCCGAGGAGCCAGGCTGATGGCAGTGAGTAGAAGTGCATCTGGACCAATAGCCCGGGGCCGTTGGAGCCCGGGCGGCATATCCACTGCGTGGATAGGACCGCGCAGAGATCACCAGACCTCGAAGCCGCCCCAGGCCGGTTCCTCGATCAGTCCGAGGAGCTACGAATGGGTCTCTCTACCGAGCAGTTGATTTACGAGGCGATCGAGTGCAACCACGCCGGGGTTGGAGGCTCGACGCTCAAGCGCTACGGGGACCACTTGGTCCACTTCGCGCAGTACCTCGCCAGCGTCCACCGTTCCGACTTCTACAAAGCCAATAAGAAGCAGGTCCGGCTTTTCATGGGCCACTTGGAGAAGCAAGGCGGCGCCAATCCGGACGCCGCCCGTCTGCGCTGCGAGTGGTGCAAGGCGCGCGGCTACCCCGATGGGCGAGAGGGTCCGGGCTGGTCGGCGTCCTACCGCAAGAGCTACCTGTCGGCCCTGCGGTTCCTCTACCGGCACTTTCAAGCGGACGACGAACTGCCCGACATCGATCCCACCGTCCTCGAGTCCTCGCCGAAAGTAATCGTCAAGCGAGGCTACACGCCGAACAAGGAGGAGATCAAGCGCCTACTGGAGACCGACGGTCCTCCCCGAGCCGTGCTCCTGGCGCATTGGCTCTTCTACGCGCCGTCGCGTCGCAAAACCTACGCCGACGCCCGTTGGCCCGACATTGACCTCGACTCGGCAGAGTGGGAAGTCGTCGGCAAGAACGGCAAGGTGGACATCTTCCCTCTGGCCCCTCCCCTCATCCGCGCCTTCCGCGTCTACCGTCGCTGGCAGCTCTCCGAGGCAGAACGCCACCCGGCGATGCGCGATGCCCTCAGCGAGCCCGAGACTGCATACGTGCTCCTGACTCAAAGCGGCAAGAAGACCAGCCCATCGACGGTTACGAAGATCGCGACCTGGCATGGCATTCGGGCAGGCGTCGGCCTGAAGAAAGCAACCCCCGGCATCGACGCAGTCGATGGAATGACCTCCCGCGTGACCCCTCATTGCTTCCGCCGAGCCTGGGCTACCATCGCCCTAAATGACGAGGAGAACCCGACGCCGATTGACGTGGTTTCGGAGGTACTACGGCACAAGGAGATCGCAACGACTCGGCGCCATTACGCGCCCACGAAGTCAGATAGGGCACGTGCGGCGCTGGTCGGGATGCGGGTGTCTTAGGCCGCGGCCCAGTCGGAGCAGTTGCCAGCGGCTCCCCAAAGAAGAGGGGCGCCGAAGCGCCCCTCTGTGTCTCCGGAACCGCTGCGCTGCTAGTGGCGGGGCGGGTCGCGGTCGTCGCGATCCGCGTCATACGGCTCACGGGAGCCGGACTTCGCGAGGCCGCGGCTAATCATGTAGCCGACGGCGACGATGGCGACGTAGAGCCACGCCTGGCGGGCGATGAACTCGTCGGTGCCGGGGTCGGTGTCGCCGCCCTTGATCATCGCGGCGGCGATGAGGATGCCGACGATGACGGCGACCATCGCCCAGAACTCCGTCGTCTTGAACGCCTGTTTGGTCTCGGTGGAGAGGCGGTGGACGACGCCGCGCCTGGCGGAGCGGTCGCCGACGCCTTCGTTTCCGGCTCGCGCCGATGCTGACTCCATGGTTGGTCCTCCTCAGTGGGTTTCGGGTTCCGGGTCCGGCGCGAACCTTGGGACGAGACCGCGCGACTCCGGGTAGGGAAGCAACCCCGACACTGTCTTCCCCGACTGGTTGGCGCTGCGGGGAATCCACTCGGGACAGGCCCCGGGTACCCCTGCCTTTGAGCGGAGAAACTTAAAATCCCTGCGCATGGGTCTCACTCAACGATGCAGAACGACCAGGGAACCGTCTGCGCGTGATCTCCGCGCGAGCGGCTTTTGGGCTAACCGCTGAGTGGCATTCGCATGCGGACGACCGTTCCACCCTGGTTGCCGGCGCCGATCTCAAAGGAGCTCGACAGCTGGGAGATGAGGCCGAGCCCCATCCTCATGCTGGTCTCCTGTCGATGCAGGGTTGGCCGCAAGCCCGCGCCGAAATCTCGGACCACGATCTCCAGCTCCCCTTCCTCGGGAGACGCCTCCACCTCGAAGCGGCCCTCCCCCTCGGGGTAGGCATGCCTGACCACGTTCGTGCAGGCCTCGGTGACGATCGTCTTCAGGTCCCCGAGCGCAGGTTCCTCCATGCCGAGTGCCTCGCCGAGGTCGGCCACGGCAGCGCGAGCCTCCGGGACATTCTCGGGTCGGGCCTCGTAGTTGAGAGAAAGTTTGTCTGCCTGATGCATCCGGTGAAGGGTAGTAGCCGTAGTCCCATTGAGATTGCCGCGAAGGCGGCTAGGCAAACGTGATCTTTCAAGCGGGTTTCTTGACCGCGGGGGTTAGACAGAGCGTAATGAGGGCCATAAGATGATCTTGCGATGAGCGATCCCCACTCCAGAGATGGGGACGGTCCGCCGCTTCCCCTGCAGCGTTTCCGCGCGAGCTCTGAGCCGCGGGACGGCTGCGCAGTCATAGCGGTGCGGGGCGAGCTTGACATGCACACGGCCCTTGACCTGGCGCCGTTGCTCGACGAGGCATCAGGGGCCGAGAAGCGGATCGTCCTCGACCTCTCCGATTGCAGCTTCATCGACTCCACGGGGATCGCTCTGGTGCTGAACGCAGACCGGCGTCTCAGCGACGCCGGAATCGAGTCAGGGATGACGCTCTGCGGCCTGCAGGGACAGGTGCGGCGGGTACTGGAGGTCGCCGGCGTGTCAGCAAGCCTTCGGGTGTCCCCCAGTCGCGACGCGGCGCTTTCGCGGCAGCAACCGCGCTAGCTCCGGCCCGTATTAGGCCCACCTCAGAGCGCCAGAACCCTCGGCGCTCTGAGTCAAGCTGACCCGGACCCGCCCGGCTCCAGATGGAAGACCTCTACGGACACGTCCTCCCTCGTATTCGTTGCGCTGTTGAACGCCCGGACCTTCCGGTTCACGATCTCTTCGACCGCCCCGCAGAATTTGTCCTCGGTGGCGTGCTGGAAGTAGAGGCGGGTGTCGCGAAGCCGCTGATGCTCCCCCATCTCCGCGAGCCGGCGCTCGGCCGGCGTGAAGCTGTCCTCGAGGGTGCAGACGACGATGTCGGGACCTGCGAACTCGGTCCTCGCCTTGGTCGGCCCGCGCCCGAACTGATCTTTATAGAGGCGAACCATCGCCCGGGAGATCTCGGCGCGAACCGAAAACTGCTCGTCGACGGCGACATTGCCGTCTAGGGCTACGGAGCTACTCGAGCCGTTGACTGCTGCGGGGCTCTCGCTCATATGGAACTCAACTTTTCCCACCCTCTGAATCGAGGTCGCTCGCGAGGAGGAGGGCGGATAAAGAAACCCAACAAACGACTGCTTCTCGATCCATTCTATCGGGGCGACCTAATTGCCCCACCGCGAGAGGCAGAAGTGGCCGGTCGCCCGGAGGTTGTCCGTTCTGAACCGCCTACGTGCGACCGGCCAGGGCGAGGAGCGTTCCTCCGGGACAACCTACCCTTGGACGCTATTGGCAACCCGGCGGCCGATGAGGCTTTCCGAATCAACCCTCAGCTGATCCCAAGGCCAAGCAGGCCCCAGCACAACGAGGAGTCGTCGAAGTCGCGGTCGCGCATCGCTGTCGACTATGGGACCAAAGCGCAGCGTGGACCCCTGGGGCGGGGATAGGGACCTGGGTAGTCGTCACGCCGTGGCAGATTCCGGTCTCACTGGCGCACCCAGTGGCGCACCGCCCGCTTGACGGGGACCGACAGCGAGATGAGGGCGGATTCTTGGCTCTACAACAGAAAACGCCCCGCCGGGGGAGGCGGGGCGCTGCTGGGGTTACTACAGGGAGGAGAGAACTGGCGGAGGGGAGAGGGACGGCCGCATTCGGCTACCTGATGCGGCGCTCTCTCCGGTTATCGCCGATTGAATCCGGCCAGGAAGCTGGCTGACTGGCGCACCACTGGCGCACCCAGCGCCCCGCATAGAAACGCACCACGAACTGATCCAGGTCGAGAACGATCCGCCCAGTCAGGAGGCCGGATGCTTCGACGGCGACGCCGCCAGACCCGCGCCGGCCGAATAAAGGGAAGGCCAAGAGCCTACGCCTTTTGACGACTTCCTTTCAGGCGAACAAGAACCCGAGCTTAAGGTTCATCAAGATTCGTGGCATCTTATGAACGGGATATCCGTCAGCAGAGCCCCGTTGCCGTCGTAAGCTCGAAGCCTTCTAATGCAGACTGGCCCAACAAAGGATCGCGTCAGATAGGCAAAGGGTTCTAAGCCTGCCGACTCAGCAGCATCCAACCCTATGTGTCGGACGCGCATCTTCTGGTACCCGCGGGCTGCGAGGTTAAGGCTCACGCGCTTCGTAGCTGAGACCATAAGGGCAGTAAAGACGGTTAGGCGTTGCTTTCCGGCGCCCACGGCCAATCGTTCGAACAGTGGAAGATCGCCTCGAACCGAGCCGCATTCCTTTGATTCACTCCCGGCGGTCCTCGATTGAATGGAGGTTTCCAAACAGGCGGAGTGGAGGCCTCGGGAGGTCGGTCCGACCGAGACCGACCATGCAGTTCCATGGTGAAATCCATGACCGAGCTGTTGCGTTTCTTTGCCCGTCGCGAGAGCAGCGAAAGCTCCGAGACATCCAATCGTAACGAGCGTCAGCCAGAAGATCCTCATTAGCACGCAACCCCTCGATTCATCGTCAGCAATCAATGCAAGTCGTGTTGTGGTGGCCGACGTGGCCGCTGTCCGTTACCCAAATATATAGCGCTAGTCCTGATTGGTGAATGTACCATATATGGTTCGCCTTGCTTCCGTAGCCCCAATTCCATTCGCCGTACGGAGAAAGATGTTTACCGTGTTCGACAAACTTGCCTCCGCCGTCTTTCGTCGGCCCCCACCAGACGCACTTTCTTGCAGGGTCGACGAAATAGTCCCCCTCAATCGCGGCTCCCAGGTCCCAGTGATCCACCATATTTTTCTTCGCACATTCTATGTGTTCAGTAGAAGATCCCCTGTGCTTCGCCCATACCCCTAACACGCGGTAGTAGTCGCCGCGAATGCCATAGCTGAAGGCCATCTCGTCGCTTCCCTCTTCTCCTGCGAATGGGTTGCCGCATTTTCCGCCTGGACGTAGTTTTGGCGCGTCTCCGGCTACATCTGCAACGCGTTCGCATTGAATCCACCGAAAGTGCTTATGTTCAATGTCATCTTTTGATCTAGCGAGCAGAGGTTCGCCGATGTCACTGACTTCGGCCTCCGCCACTGAAGCGGGTTCCGGCGCCGATTCGTAGTATTCGCTGACGAGGCCACCTTCCTCTTCTGGAGCGATTTCGCCCGAAGGCGCCTCTAGGAACATCGTTTCGAAGCCCCCCTTCCAACCGGTTCCTGCAACTACCGGATAAACAAACGGCGCTCCGCCATTTGCTGAGGTGTCTTGGTGATGCACAATTAGAGTGACCACGTTAGCGGCACTGAGTTCCAGAGTGGTTGGCACAGTGCTCCCAATCGCATCGTGCGCGGGCGTCACTGAGATGTTGACCGCAGGGTGGCGCGGTTCCCCCTTCCACCAAACCTGCAAGGTCTGATCATTGACCTCTTCGATTTCCATTTCCGGGTTGAGATTGAAACGCCAAGAGAATGACTGCGGCGCGCTCGCGTCCCGGATTGCCTGGAACATCATCGTTCCGTCGAAAAGCGGATGCGTCACCGTGTCCACTCCGGCTGAACTCGTATTGGAAGACACCGCCGCTGCATCATTCTGAAGAACCCCTTCAGAGGCTCCCGAACTGACGGAAAGTGGTTCGATGACCATCGGTCCTTCGGCCGTTTCAAGAGTCGTTGCCGCCCCGGGAGCGGTTGGAGTAGTCGTTACTAGCGGGGCTCCGGTGCTTTGGAATACGCCTTCAACTTTGTCAAGGCCGGGTGGTTCAAACGGAAGAACTGAGTCCACGGCTGACGAGGGATAGAGAATGACGTCGTCTGAGGTTGCTTCAACGGCTTCAAGAGTATCGGCAGCCTCGGAAGCTGAGATGTGTCCTTCCGGGTCAAGGTTGATCGTCCAGGTTTTTTTCCTGATGTTGCCGGCTAGGTCTTCACCGACCATCACCGCTTCATGGGCACCGCCGCTGTAAGGGGTCATGTCGATCCAGAAGGTCTTAGATTTCGGGCATCCGCCCGCTTCGCAGGTCTGCGCGAGGCTTTCCCCGACTAGAACACCGTCGATCAGGAATCGGATCTGCTTGACGCCATAGCCGCCTTCGTCGGTCGCGTCAGCGGTGGCGCTGCGGGTTCCCTCCTGCACCCAGCCCTCGGGGGCGCCGGGAAGCGCGCCGGACAGAACGAGCTGAGGCGCGGTGGTGTCCCGTTCGATTTTGATCGACAGCGTTTTGGTCGTCGAGCGTCCTGCCGCATCGGTGGCTTTGACTTCGACCGTGTGAGTCCCGGCCGGTTTACTGCTCGAGTCGAGGGTCCATTCCCTCGTGATCGAGCAACCGCTTGACGGACAGCCCGGGGAGGAGCTGTCAACGGTGACGCCATCGACCTTGATGCTCGTGCTGGCAACGCCGGACTTGCGTTCTTCGGCCGAGCCCGAGTCGGTTGCGCTCACTTTGAGTTTGTAGGTGGGTCGCGTGTTGCCAAGCGTGGCCTGTTCGGTCATCGTGCCCGAGAGCGCGACCGCCGGCGCCTGCAGGTCCCCATGGGTCTCGACGGTGAGCGTCTTTTCGGTTTTCAGACCGACCCCGTCGGTGGCGATCACGTCGACTTTGTGGCTGCCGACCGAGTAGTTGTCGGCTTTCATCACCCATTCGCGCGCAAGCGAGCAGTTCTTGCCTTCCGCGCAGCCGGGGTTGTAGGTGTCGGCGGTGGCGCCGTCGACTTTCACTTCGGTCTTGACCGCTCCGGACTCGACGTGGAGGTCCGCGTGTTCCCAGCGGACGATGCGGTGATTGCCCGCGTCGGCCACGAGCAGCTTGTTGCCGGGGAGGATCTCGATCCCGCGGGGTTCGCTCACCTGGGAGTTCAGGGTGCCGGTGGAGGCATACTGCCGCAGGAACGATCCGTCGGGCTTGAAGACCTGGACACGGTTCCTGATGCCGTCGCTCGTCAGGATGTTGCCCGAGGGGGCGACCGCTACGTCCTGCGGGTTTTTGAACTGTCCCGGTTCGGTGCCTTCGGTACCGAAGGAGAAGAGGACCGACCCGCTCGAGCTGAGCTCCATGATCTTGTTGGTGCCCTGGATAGCCACCCAGGCGTTGCCGTACTCGTCGAGGTCGATGCCGAAGGGCAGGGCCACGCCGCTTGAGGGCTGCGGGATCGAGATCGTTTGCGATAGCGATCCCCCAGCGGTGTACTTGTAGACCTTCTTGTTGTTGGGGTCGGTCACCCACAGCATCCCGTCCGGGGCAAACGCCAGGTCGAAGGGTTCGTAGCTGGGCGTCGAGATCGTCGACATGACCAGGCCGGTGAACGGGTTGAACTGGTCCACGCGTCGCCCGCTCGACTCCGCGACCCAGAGGCTGCCGTCGGGGGTCACGGTGATCCCCCGCAGGCCGCTGAAGGGGCCTTCGCCAGGTCTTTCGGTGATCTGGCGAACGTAGGTCCCGTTCTTGTCGTACTTGACCAGGCGGTTGTTCGTCGTGTCGGCGACCCACACGTTGCCTTCAGGGTCGGTAGCAACGCCGAAGGGCCGTTCCAGCTGCCCGGTTCCCGTGCCGGCGGTGCCGATCGGCGCAACGGCGGTCGGCGAGGCTTCATCGCCGTCCTTGACATCGAGTTTCAGCACGTACTGGGCGAGTTTGGTCCCTAGCGTTTTCTGTTCGGTCAGGGCGCCGGAGGTTCCGAGTTCGGGCTGCTCGCGGTCGATCTTGATCTTCGTTTCGAACGCCGGGGACCAGTGGCCAATTGGATCGACTGCATAGATATTGACCCAGTTTTCCCCCTGAGCGATAGCGCCCGGGTCGTAGAGCAGCCGTTTGGTTACCTGAGTTGACGTGCGCGGGCAAGGGGAACTGGCAGCCCCGCTACACCCAACGGTGATCATGCCTTCCCCCTTCCCCCCTCTTGCCGCCGCATACTTGATGCGTAGATCATGGATTCCCAGGCCGTAGTCAGAAACTTCGTAGGCGATGGCCGTGCCTTCCTGAGTCGAAACCCACTCCGGCACGTTGCCCAGATTCAGGCCCCATTTCGGGGCGTCATCGTCGGCAACTTCGACCGTTGCATTACCGACGAAACCCTGCCGCGGGTAGCTCGTTGATTCATAGGTTGCGAGAGCAAAGCCACCGTTCTTAATGTCGCGGTATTCGCCAGAGCTTGACAGCGTAGGAAGGGTGACTCCGTTGTAGGCGCCTTCCCAGCCACCATGCTGAAGATAGGAAGTGAATTCACCTTTGTTTTCGTCCCAAAGTCCAGCCATTAGGTAGGGGTGGCTATGAACTGGGCTGTCTTCTAGAACGAAGTAAACCTGCGAGAGCGTCATAGTCTTGATGTAGGTGGTGGGTGGTTGATTCACCCCCTGAGTTTCTTTGTCGGTGAAGTAGCGAGGGACGTAGTAGTTCCAGCTCATCGAGGTACCCGGTGCCGTGGCGCCGGCCGAGGACCGCAGAGCTAGACCGCTTCGCATCTGTCCTCCGATGGTCCCGATCCACCCGGGTTTGAAGACATTGCTGTTGGAGGTGTAGGAGCGCCAGTCGCTGTAGATCCCGGTCGTGTTGTTGTTGTTCATCCACGAGTAGCTCTCGAAGACGGGGTCGACGAGGATCGGGTATGCCGCATCTCCTCGGGGGGTGGCAGTCAACAAGATCGATGACCCCACGGTCTCCATGCTGACCTCGACGGGGTCACCATTCGCGTCAACGGCACTAGGAGGGCGCGCCACGAGAAGCGGCTGCCCACCCGCCGCCTCGACGATGGCACCGCCGTCCTCGGTCTCGCGGAGAGCCGCGCCGGCCGGCAGGTCCAGCTCGAAGCGCTGGGTGGTCGGGGCGGCCGGCGAGCGCAGCTGGGTCAGCGTCTCGACGCCGGTCGGGGTAGGCAGGATCGAGATGTCGGCGTCACCTGCGACGTTGGGGTAGAAGGCTGCCGCGTCGGAGATGGTGGAGGCTTCGCGATCGGCAACGTCAGCGATGCCGATGCTGATGCCGACTTCCGGCATGTCGATTGCCTGAGAGAGAGAAGCCGGGATCTGGACGGCAACAAGGGGGTTCGAGGGTGAAAGACCAGCGGCTCCTTCGTCCTCGAGATCGAAATTGACCACTTCCTTTTCGCCGTCTTCGTTCTCCACGCGGAGGGGGAGGAGCGAACTCAGAAGGCCAGGCTGGCCTTCCGGTTGCTCGGGCGGCACCACGGCGACATGGTCGGAGCGAAACGCCTCGACTTCGAGATCCCCGTATATGCCCGCCTGTTCGTCGAGGGCGGAGAGGAAGACCGAGGTGAGGAGGTCTTCGGCCTCGGCGCGGCCAAGATCGGTGTGTGGGAGTTCTTCGGCCGCAGCGGGGTCGGTGTGGGGCTCCGTGCTCAACACTTCGCTGCCTTCGGTGAGAGCTTTCAGGTCCTCGGCAGAGGTTGGAGTGGGCAGCGCGGACGATTCGAGGTCGGCTCCCTGCTCTTGGGCTCCGAGGGCGATGCTGCTGAACACCACGAGAAGCAGCAGGGCGGCTGCACATAGGGCCAAGACCATCTGACGCCGACTGCTGTTGCTGCTCCGGATTGACTGCTTATCGGACACACTGCCCCCTGTCTAGCTGTTTCAGGTCCAGGGGGTATCTCGTTGGGAACCCGCTGGTATCGGCGGGAACCCAATCGGAATAGAAGACCGAAGTCCATACCTAATAGTTGGCCCACTTTTCTGCTGACCTTTCCCCAACACAAAAAAGACTCGCATCTACACTTCGGTTCTTTGTCTGGGCCGCTATCAAATAGCGCCGTTGGTCCTGACTTCGCCTCGCTGAATGACGGGTCTTGCTCCTATCGACGACCAGACGCCCTTACGAACTCGGTGATTTCTGCGATGTATGGCTGCTCGAACCACTGTGCGAGGGCAGTGGGAATGCTTGCTATCACCCCCGAGACCGCTTCGAGGGCTGCTGCGTCAATCAAGGTCTGCGTAAGCTGATCCGTGACCGCATAGCGAACCCCCCGACCGTGTCTGGGTGCCCCGTCTACCACTTCGACTAACCCGATGCGGACTAACTCCTTAAGGTGGAAGTCGTAGACTCTCGCGCGGATGCCCCTGCCGATACGGGATCTCGACAACTCGGTGGGCGACATAGGCCCGTCAGCATGTAGGCCGAGGAGGATGCGCGGGCGGGCGGGGTGCCGCAGGATCCGCTCGATATCAATGGCCAACTCTTTCTTTCGCTCTGCCGCCATCACATGGTGGCGCGGGGAAAGATGGTTTTCCCTGCCCCTGAAGAGATCGAGAGACGGCTGCCGTCGCTGGGTCCGGGTTGCTTTTTATCGCAGCTCATACGATCCCAGCAGGGGCTCCGGCAGCGCGCCGACGGAGATTGCTTGGCTCAGACGCGCCACGTCTACGCCGCTTTCTCGCTCGCCTCTGACTCTCTTTCTTGATCATCCATGCGGGCGGCTGCTTCATTAGGGGTGGGCGGTGTCGGTCAACGAGGACGGCTGGAGCTCCGTCGACCTCGATCCCGCGTCTTTTCAACCAGGCCCTATCCATGCTCAGGTTCTGGTGCACGAAGGCAACTACGGGCTCGGCTGCTTCGAGTTCTCCAAGAAGGTTCAAGAGCACAGTGACTGCTTCCTGACGAGTGAACCCGTAGATCTCAAAACGGGGGTCAAAGGTGTAGACCCGCAGTTCTTCCTTCGGCTTTCGCGGCATGGACGAACCAAAGAGTAACCGTCAACTCCGTTGACGATTGAGCCGTCAGGAATGTTGACGATAGATACCGGATATTTAGATTGTGAAATCTTGACCCAAACTCTAGTGTGCCCCGAGGTGTTGGGGAGGGTGCCACAGGAAACAGACAAAGTGAGCTGCCCAGATGGGGTTGGTGTCATCGCGGGAAGGTCCGAAACCCCGAGCGACTGGAGGGTTGGAGTGCTGCTCATTAATGGCGGCCTGTGGATCGGCTGGGAGCGTGAAACGGAGCTAATCGAAGCGGCCGGAGAAAGGGAGCTAATCGAACGCAACCGGAGAGATGAAGAAACCGGGGAGGCTCATAAAGCCGATCCAGGGGGATACAAGAAGACTTAGCGCGCCCACTCCCTCAGATGTGTTCTGCGGGCGTGCTGGGACGGGGAAGCGCGCGGGCGTTGACTGGACGTCTGTCTTCCCCCCTACACCTTCCACCTCTATCCCAAGACGGTGCGAAGACAAAGAGACAAGAGCAAGAGAGGGTCCGGTTGGCTTTGCCGAGTCGCGGACCCTCTCTTAGTGTGGGCTCTGGTCTGATATTCGGACACAAAGGTCCGAGGAAGCAGGCCGAAGGCCAAGGACCGCCTGACAGGCTTCCCCTGGGGATTGCGAAAGCCGACGTTGGCGAGAGGGCCCGGGAACCAACCCGCGATTCGCCTGACACCCCCTGGTAGCTATGTCCCTTGGGGCGATTCGTAGCCGTAGATAGAGACCGTGAATGGTCGGCGCTCCATGAAGTCTGGAGTGCGATCTTTGCTGGTCGGTTCGAGCCCTTCAAGCTCGTCATGCACCCGCATGAGGATCTCATGGGCTTCTTCCCACCCCTCCTCATCGAGCCGAGGTTTGTAGTTGGCGGCGAATCTGTTTAGACGAGCGTCAAAGGTGCCGTATTCAAGAGCCTTCCACGCGCGCTCTAATCCTTCGTTGAGGATTTTGATGCTGATCCCGTTGCGAGCTGGGAGGTCCAGCTTCTCCCACATCTCCGGGGTAATGAGCATCTTGGTCTTTCCCCGGTAGATCTTCTTGACCGCACCTCGCACTTGGATCGTGTCGTGAAGTTCGGCGCAGTCCAACTCACAGAGTTTCTTGAGGTGGTAGGCGATTTTGTTGCGGGGCTCGCCACTGATCCTCTCCAAGTCGGCAGCGGACGTCGGGCAGTCATTGATCTTGGCTAGCACCCAAGCCCTCAACGGATCGCCAAGAGCCTTCTGGAGCTGCGCGGCTCGGGCTTCCTCTTCGACTAGTGCCGTCTCCACAGGTGCTGGTCCCCTCCTCGAATACCGACCGCAAAATTGATCGGTCGAGCGTACTTAGGGATACCAGAAATGGCAAGTCACCCGACCCGTCAAATCTGTTGACGAAAAACCTTCTCTCGCGGAACCTCTCGCGTAGGGGCTCTGGCGCTTGCGCTCGGAGCAGGTCTACGGATCACAGGAAGGGAGGTGCAAAAACCATGAAGATCGCCAACGTCGATGCGACGATCCCGGCTGTGTCCATCTCGAAGATGGGCTAGCCCCAAACATCGGGTTTGGGGAGCGCCCACGTAGGCGCCCCCCTCCCCCGGTGTCCATCTCTCAATGAACGCAACCCCGGGGCAAGCATCGCGGAAGCCCCGGGGTCGAGCCGAGAGTAACCCGCAGTTTTGTTGACGAAAAGCTGCCCCAACCGGAGTCAATCTTCGTGCAGTTCAGGAACCCTGCACTCTGGGTACCAACGCCAGATCGAAAACGAATCCGCAATGCGCTCGGGGAGACCGCTCATTGGACCGCCTCTCAGCGTCTCCGCTCGGCCGGCTACCGACGAGGAGATCGCAGCCTTGAGGATTCAGGCCGCGCGCGAACATGGAATCCCGTCCCTTCTAGTCCCCAGCGACGACTACCGACAGTCAGTCCCGAGGATTCAGGCTCCTGACCTTTCGAGGTAGGAGTAGCACTCCTCTCCAGTCTGAAATGCAGCTATCTCTCGGCCCAGAGAGAGACCCCCGCCTCCCTCAACAGCAGAACCCCTCACGCACTATCACTAAGAGTGAACAGCCCCCTGCGAGTCGCCGCGCCGGGGTAAGATCGGATGAAGAAGATGCGCGCGTTCAAGCTGACCGAGCGCGATCCGCGCACCGGATGCCGGGAGCTGAGGATCCAAGGCGATCTTGACCTCGCCGTCACCGAACAGCTAGAAGACGCGCTCGACAGCGCCACGGACTGCCAGGAGATTTGGATCGACCTGTCCGAGTGCGACTTCATCGACTCAACCGCCCTCGCCATCTTCGTCAACACCTACGCGCAGATGCGCGAAACCGGCCGTCGCTTGTTCCTCTACCACCCCAGCGCCCAGGTCGCCCGCGTCCTTGAGGTCACGGGGCTAAACCGCGACGGCCTGGTGATCGAGCAGCCCCATTCCTAGGGCTCTCCCAGTTTTTCTGGACGGATTACCCGGGGACAGATTGGCCCCTGACGGCATTTCTGCGGCATGGGAGCCGCAGAACACCAGCCGCCGCCCCGGGTCGGCAGCTGATGCTCTCGGCGGGAAAGCTCGGCCGAGGCCAGGAGCGCTACTACCTGGAGAAGGTCGCCGAAGGCGCCGAGGACTACTACTCGGGCGAGGGCGAGCAGCCGGGGCAGTGGGCCGGAGACGCCGCCGCCGAGCTTGGTCTCTCGGGGGAGATCGAGCCTGATCAGCTCGTCGCGATGCTGACCGGGCGCAACCCGGCCACCGGGGAGCCGCTCGGCCTGCGCCACGTCGAGGGCGGCGCTGTCCCCGGCTTCGATCTCACCTTCTCGGCGCCGAAGTCGGTCTCGCTCACCTGGGCGCTCGCCGGACCCCCGGCCGGGGCGGAGGTCAAGGAGGCCCACGCCGCCGCCGTTGCGGCCGGACTTGACTACCTGCAAGAGGTCGCCTGCTTCACCCGGCGCGGCGCCGGGGGTCACGAGTTCGTCTCCGGCAACGGCTACCTCGCCGCCGCCTACACCCATCGCTCCTCCCGCGCCGGCGATCCGCAGCTGCATACCCACGTCCTCATCGCCAACGCGACCAGGGGACCGGACGGCCGCTGGACCCGCCTCTACCACCCCGGCATCTACGACCACCTCAAATCCGCCGGCTACATCTATGAGGCCCACCTGCGCGACGAGCTGACCCGTCGCCTCGGGGTGCGCTGGGGCGAGGTGCGAAACGGCATCGCCGAGATCGAGGGCTTTGACCCCGACCACCTGCGCGCCTTCTCCACCCGCCGCGCCGAGATACTCGAGGCGGCGGGAGGCGAGAGCGCCTCGGCCCGGGCGATGCAGGTCGCGACCCTGGCGACGAGGGAGGCCAAGGACACTGAGATCGCGACCGAGAGCCTGCGCGATCTGTGGCGAGCCAAGGCGCAGGAGATCGGCCTTGACCGCGAGGCGATCCACGCCACCTTCGGCCATCAGCGCCAGGCGCCCGAGGGCCGGGTCTCCCTCGCCGAGGTGGAGCGCTCGCTGACCACCCACGCCTCCCACTTCGACCGCCGAGGCGCGATCCAGGCCGTCGCCGACAACCTCCCTGCCGGCGCCTCCGGTCCCGAGGTGGTCGAGCTGGCAGACGCCGTCCTCGCCCGGCCCGAGGTGGTCCGCATCGCCGAGACCCCCAAAGGCCCTCGCTTCACGACGCGGGAGATATGGGAGCTTGAGCAGCAGGCGCTCGCCACGGTCGAGCAGATGGCGCTGCCCCAGGACTGCGGGACTGTCTCCGGGGTAGTCGTCTCCCGCGTCCTCGCCCAGCGGCCGAGCTTGAAGCCTGATCAGCGACGGTTGGTCGAGCGGCTCCTAGCCGGGGGCGAGGGCGTCGTCGTGGTCATCGGCGAGGCCGGGACTGGGAAGACCTACGCTTTGGCCGCCGCGGCCCAAGGATGGTCAGCTCTACCGAACGGCCCCGAGCTGAGGGTCGCGGCGCCGACCTGGCGCGCCGCGAACGTCCTGCGCTCCGAGGGCTTGGGCGCGACCAGCGTGGCGCGGCTCTTGGCCGAGCTTGACCGCGCCACGGCGGCGGGCGGACAGGCGCTCGCGCGGGGCTCGGTGCTGGTGGTCGATGAGGCCGGGATGGTCGACTCGCGGGCGATGGGGCGGCTGATCTCCCACGCCGAGCGCGCGGAGGCCAAGCTTGTCTTGATCGGCGACCCCGCCCAGCTCGGGGAGATCGAGGCGGGCGGGCTGTTCGCCGCGATCGCGGCGAGGACCGAGCCGGTCGTCTTGGACGAAGTAGTCCGCCACCGCCACGACCTCGACCGGGACTCAGCCAAGCTGATCCGCGAGGGACGAGGACGCGATGCGGTGGCGTCCTACTTCAAAAACGAGCGAGTCACCGTCTCCGACGATCCGCTGACTCGCCGCGAGGTAATGGTTGCAGACTGGTGGCAGAGCTTCAGCCAGGGCGAGGACGCGCTGATGCTTGCAAAACGGAACGCGGAGGTCCGCGAGCTGAACGCAATGGCACGGGAGAGGAGGGCCGCCGAGGCGAGGCTCGGCGCCGAGGAGATCGTGGTCGGCGAGGCTTCCTTCGCGGCCGGCGATCAGGTCATAACCAGGATCAACGACCAGCGTCTCGGTGTCTTCAACCGCGAGAGGTGGCGGATAGCGGAGGTGGACGCGGAGTCCCGGCGTTTGGTGTTGGACGGAATCGACACCCGGGGGCGGGTGTGTGTCGATTCCGTCTTCCTGGAGCGGGTAAACCCGAGGGACGGGGCGCCGGCAATCGAACACGCCTACGCGGCGACGATCTACCAGGCTCAAGGAGCCACGCTGGATTCGGCGTTCGTGATGGCCGACCCCTCGATGACCCGCGAGGAGTTCTACGTCGCGGCCTCCCGCACCCGGGGCGAGACCTTCCTCTACGCGACCCCCGAGGTACAGGCGGCGCGGGAGGAAATCGCCCCGCCCTCGCCCTACCTGCGAAGTGGCCTAGACCATATCGCCGAAGCGGCCGAGCGCTCCGGGGCGCAGACGGCTGCGATGGACGAGGCCCTGCGCTCGCGCTTCGCGCAGATGCCCTCCGATCAGCTCGCCTCCCGGCTGCGGGAGCTGCGCGCCGAGGTTGGCGCCGAGCATCAGGACCAGGAGGCCCACCGTCGCCACGCCGAGCGGGTCAAGGAGAACGAGCAGCGGATCGAGCGGATCGAGCGGATCGAGGAGGCGCGCGAGGGGCTGCCCGGGCCGGGGCGGCGGGAGCGGCGGGCAGACCGAGCCGAGCGCGAGCGCAGCGAGCGCGATCTCGACCTCCGCGAGGCCTTGGCGCGCGAGGAGGCAGAGCGCTTGGCGGCCGAGGCGCGCGAGCTGCCCGACGTTCGCCACGAGGCCCGAGCCGAGGGAGCAGTGATCGAATCGGTCCTCGCCGACCGCGAGCGGCTCGCCGCTACGGCTGCCCGGATCTCGCCGCCCGACTACATCACCGCCGAGCTGGGCGAGCGGCCTGCCGATGCCACGAAAGCAGCGGCGTGGGACAAGGCCGTTAGGAGAGTCGAGGGCTACCGGCTGAGAAACGGCGTGGTGGACAGAGGCACCGTGCTCGGACCGAAGCCGAGAGATCACGCAGCGCAGGTAGAGCACAGTCGGGTGAGGGAGCGCCTCGAGCGCGCGCAGCGGGAGCTTGGTCTACAACGCCAGCGAGCGAGCACCCGCTCTCTCGACCTGACGCCATGAGAATTCTCAAGGGCGGCGGATGAGAACCCCCATCTTCTCCTGAGTCAGAGCCCCGGGGCCTATAGAGTCTGGCTTGAAAGCGAGCCTGGTTCTTTCGGTTCGCGATCTGGTTCAGAACGCTGGTTCGAAACCAGCCGTGCCCATGGCCCTAAACCTGTGGGTCTTTGGTCTCGTCGGAACCGCCATCTGCGCCAGGGGGGGTTTTTTCTTCCCCTTCCTCCACACCGCCTCCCGGAGACCATTTGTCGAGGCCCTCGAGGGGACGCTCCCGGAGGAGGAGAACAGCCGGGGAGATCGCGAACAGGGCGAGGACGAAAATGATGACGGGAATCGCCGCATCGCTTATCTTGCCGGCGGGTGCCAAGTGGAGAAGGATGTAGCCAATCGTGAGCATGCTGAAGATGGTCGTTATCACCAAGGCGATCAGAGCGGCATCGGCAAGGCTTCTCCATCTCTCCATGTGTGCCTTGATCTCACCCGCTATCGCCACGCCTTGACCGGCTAGGGCGACCCTCTTCTTCGCCATCTCGATGTCTTGGCCCAGCAGCTCGACCTTCTTCTCTTCCAGTTGCGTCCGCGCGGTCCGCAGTGCCGCGTCAGCCGGGGTCAGCCCTCCCTTGACCTCAAGCAGCGCCCGGGCGACCGAAGGTTGTTCGTCTGCGGGAAGAACATCGAGCAGAATCAGCTCTGGAGCGAAACTCCACTCGCTCCTGCGAGCAAAGGCGGACCGCTCCTCGTTCAGCTTCTTTATCTCCTTTTCGGCGAAACGGCTGCGCTCCGGAGCGGCGAGGTAAGCCCACAGCTTGGAGGGATCCGGGAAGACACTGGCGGCCGCGGCAACAGTCGCGGCTGGGCTCGGTGCCGGCGCCGGGGTAGAGGCCGCAGCGGTGGCGACGGTCCCGTTCCCCCCACCGGCACCGTCTCCTCCCTTGGGAGGAGCGGGAGGGCTGGCCGGTACGTCGGAGGCCTGGGGCTCCTTAGCCGGTTCAGCGCCGGAATTACCGCTTGGGGCTGGTGGCAAAAAGCGCGAAAGATCGCCTGGGCCCACTGACGGGAGCAGCATCATCGCGAGGTCGCCCTCCAGAAGGCCGTGGCTCGAGAGCTCCTCGTACACGGGGAACGGGGTCTCCCCCCTGTCTTGGTCTCCGGGCTCTACCTCCAGCCGCACCACCTTGGTCTCGGCGGGGGCCCATCTGCTTGCGGCGACGTCGATCGTCCAATCGGTCTTCGCGAGAAACTCATCGAGCCTGTGCCGATCGTCCTCATCCGCAATCGGAACCGCGACGTAGTAGGAGAGGGAATCTGGATGCGGCGTTTCCGACATCGAGTACTCCTTGAGTACCAAAGTGGATCATGAGCATACTTCCCTTCACCCGCCCTGTCTACGTCCTCGAACGAACGCAGACCGTTTCGTCGCCGATCGCCGAGGTCTTCGACTTCTACGGCGACGCGCGCAACCTCGAGCGGATCACGCCGCCCTGGCTCGGGTTCGAGGTGACGACGCCGGGGCCAATCGAGATGGGGGTGGGGACGTTGATCGAGTACCGGCTGCGGCTGCATCGGGTGCCGGTGCGGTGGCGGACGCGGATCGAGGCTTGGGAGCCGCCGCGGCGGTTCGTCGACGTGCAGGTGAAGGGGCCCTATTCGCTTTGGGAGCACACGCACGAGTTCGAGGAGGACGGGCCGGAGGCGACGGTCATCCGCGACCGCGTCCGCTACGCGATCCCGTTCGGGCCGCTCGGCGAGCTCGCCGAGCGGGTCCTGGTGCGGCGGGACCTGCGGCGGATCTTCGACTACCGGCGTGACGCGGTCGCGCGGGAGCTGGGGTAGACGCCCGGCTACGGTTGCTGCAGCACCGAGAGCGTGTTCCCCGACGGGTCTTTGAACCAGGCGATCTGCGGGCCCGGCCCGCGGACGATGCCCTTCTCGTCGTGCTCGAACTCGGGGTAGCGCTCGATGTCGATGCTCCGCTCACCAAGCTCCGCGACGGCGGCGTCGACGTCCTCGACCTCGAAGTTGAGGATCGTGTAGCTGGGCGGGGTCATCTCGGCGCTGAGGTACATGAAGACGTCGTAGCCGTTCGCCAGGTGCAAGACCGCCACGCCGAACTGCTCGTCGAGCACCTCGACCCGGAGACCGAGCGCCCCCTCGTAGAAATCGCGCGCCGCGTCCATGTCCTCGACGGCAAAACCGCTGGTCGCTTTCACGTCTCCGAGCATCTCGCCTCACTCTAACGGCGGAGACTGGCGCCTGCGCTTTTTTTCTCCGGTCTGCCGCTTCTGCTCGAGTCGGCGCTGGCGGGAGGCTCGGGTCGGCTTGGTCGGACGACGCTTCCGCCGCACGCGCAAACCTGCGGCGAGCTTCGCCGCCAGCCGCCTTAGCGCCAGGTCGCGGTTGCGCGACTGGCCGCGGGCGTCCTGAGCGACGGCAGTGACGACCGGTCCGAGTCGCTCCAGCAGCCGCGCCCGCTGCGCCCCGCTGAGCGACTCCGAGGCCTCGACGTCGAAGACCGCTTCGACGCGGGAGGCGGTGACGTTCGCGTGCTGACCGCCGGGGCCGGAGGAGCGGCTGGTGCGCAGCTCTATCTCCCCCAGCGGCAGCGACAGCCCGCCGTTGATCCGCAGCTCCGCCACGAACTCAGCCCGCCAGCTCGGGGATGTGGTCCTCCAGGTGCCGGGCGATCGTCTGTCGCACCCAGCGCTGGGTCTCCGCGTCGGCCATCCGGTAACGGCCGAGCAGCATCTTCTGCTCGTCCAGGGGCAGGCCCGCGATCTCCCAGCGGACCGCGAGCCGCTCGAAGAGGACCTCGTAGCGCCGGTGCCAGGCATCGTCCTGCGAGGTGGCTGCCCCGGCCGGGGGCTCCCCCACCTTGGCGATCGTGCCTGCGCTCAGCGTCTGACGCAGGGTCAGGACGTTGCCCTCGGCGTCGGTGTAGTCGACGGTCGGCGCCTTCTCCCGCGGCCGCCGCTGCTTCTTCCGCTTCGCCACCGTCAGGCCATCTAGGCGAGGGCGTCGATCTTCTCGGCGAGCTCGAAGTCGCTCGCGGTCAGGCCGCCCTCCGAATGGGTGGAGATCGTGACCGTGACGGTGGCCCAGGAAATCGCCACGTCGGGATGGTGGTTCATCGCCTCCGCCGGCTCGACCAGGCTCTCGACGAAGCGAACGCTGCCGACGAAGTCTCCGCGCTCGAAGCTCTTCTCGATCGCGTCGCCCCGCCGCTCCCAGCCGGCGAGCCCCGCCAGCTTCTCCTCCACCTCCGCGTCACCGAGCAGCGCCACGCGCTTATGCTGGCAGGCGGACGATGAGCGCGCAATCGGAGAAGCCCACCCTCTGGCAGATCGACATCTCGCACTACGCGGAAAAGGTCCGCTGGGCGCTGGAGTACAAGGGCGTCGACCACGCTCGCCGCTCGCCGCTGCCGGGGACCCACATCCCGATCGCCCTCTTCCTGACCCGCGGGGCGCAGCCGACCCTGCCGGTGCTGCAGGTCGACGGCCGCACGATCGGCGACTCGACCGAGATCATCGCCGCCCTGGAGTCGATCTACCCTGAGCCGCCGCTCTACCCGATCGACGCCGAGGAGCGGGCGCGGGCGATCGAGCTGGAGGACTGGTTCGACGAGAACCTGGGGCCGCAGGCGCGGCTGCTCCCCTTCTACGAGCTGATCCAGGAGCCGGAGATCTTCGCCGAGGTCGCCGCCGAATCGGTGCCCGGCCCGCTGGGCAAGGCGAAGCCGGTGGTCGGCGCCTACGCCCGCGCCTACACCAGCCTCCGCTGGGGCGCCAACAGCGGTGAGGACGCCGAGCGGGCGCGCGAGGCGATCGTCGCCGCCTTCGACAAGCTTGAGGCGGAGCTGGAGCAGGGCAACGGCGAGTTCCTCGTCGGCGACGCCCTCTCCGTCGCCGACATCACCGCCGCCTCCCTCTTCTACCCGGTGGTCGTTCCCCCCGAGGGCCCGCTCGATCCGAGCCTCCCCCGCCCCCCGGCCTTCGACCGCTTCCGCCAGAGCCTCAGCGACCGCCGCGGCTACCGCTGGGTCGAGGAGACCTTCCGCCGCCACCGGCACCGCTGAAGAATTTTCAGAGAATTTACCTTCTCAGACAATATGTTGCATTTTCTTCGCTAGGCTGCTATCCATGCAGATGATGGCCCCGCCAGAAGATGCCCAGAAGGAGCGCTCTGCTCGGATCGACGAACGATTTGACCGGGTCGATGAACGAATCCTCGACCTCGACCAGCGGGTAACGGCAACCGCCAAGGAAACCGTCCGCCAAATCAAAGAGAGCCGAGAGGAAACCGTCCGCCAAACCAAAGAGAGCCGCGAGGAAACGGCCCGCCGAATCAAAGAGAGCCGCGAGGAAATGGCCGTGCGGTTCGATCGGGTGGAAAAGGACGCCCGAGAACTTAAAAAGAGCGTGGAAGCCGTCCAGACCAGCATCGCCTCCCTGCACTCCACCCTCACGCGAGGCAGCTTCGGGTTGGCGATCGTCTTCGCCTCAGCGCTTCTCGTCAAAGGGTTCTAATCAGCCGCCGATCGGGGCCCTGGGGTTCGCCCCCCAGAAGACGACGGTGCCGAGCATGCCGATGATGTGGACGGCGACGATGTTGAAGACCATCGACTTGGCGGTGGCGGTGCCGACGCCGACGGGGCCACCGGATGCCGTGTAGCCGTAGTAGCAGCCGACCAGCACGATCACGGTCGACATCACCATCCCCTTGACCAGGCTGAAGATCAGGTCAGGAGGGCTCTGGTACATCCAGAAGATCAGCAGATAGCCACCAGCGGAGACGTCGCCGACCTGGTTCACCACCGAGAGGTAGCTGGCGGCGTAGATGATCCCGATCCCGAACAGGTAGAGGAAGGGGAGCGCGATCCAGGCCCCCAGCAGGCGGGTCGCGCAGAGGAAGGTCACCGGTTGGATCCCCATCACCTCGAGCGCGTCGATCTCGTCGGAGATCCGCATCGCCCCGATCTCGGCGACGATCCCGGTCCCGACCTTGGCCGCGAGGATGTAGCCGAAAGCGTAGGGCAGGCCCTCGCGAAGGTCGCAGTAAGCCGAGAAGAGGCCGGCCAACGAGGGAGCGCCGATCGAGCGGTTGAAGTAGGCGCCTTGAAGGCCACACTGGAGGCCGAGGATGAAGCAGAAGGCCCAGATGATCAGGGCCGAGCCGAAGATCAGGATGCCCGCCTGTCGCAGCCCCTCGCCGAAGAACTTGAAGACCCGGCCCGAGTAGACGAGGCCGGCGACCCTGACGCCGAAACGGGCGATGTCGCCGAAGGAATCGAGCCAGGAGCGCGGGATGTCGAGCCAGCCGATCATCGGACCGCCTGCAGCTCGGGGTTGGTGGCGAGCAGGATCGAGCTGACGACGAACTGGAAGAAGAAGACGGCGACCAGCGAGATCACCACCGCCTGGTTGACGGCGCGGCCGACCCCGGCCGCCCCGCCCGAAGCCGACATCCCTTTGTAGGAGCAGACGATCGCGACGATCGCCCCGAACATCGTGCACATCATCACCGAAGACCAGATGTCGGTGATCGTGGCGTTGGTGAAGAGCGTCGCGAAGAAGCCGCCGAGCGGCTGGTTGTAGAGGAGCTCGGCGGCGATGCCGGCGCTAAGGCCCATCACGATCGCGAAGATGTCGAGCAGGCCGGTGATGACCATCAGCGCCAGGAAGCGCGGCACGACCAGGTTCTTGACCGGGTCGACGCCGAGCACCTGGAGGGCGTCGAGCTCCTCGCGGATCTTGCGGGCTCCCAAATCGGCGGTGATCGCGGTGCCGGCGACCCCCGAGACCACGACCGCGGTGACCAGGGGGGCAATCCAGCGAATCGCGATGACGACGAAGAAACCGCCGAGCCGGTCGAGGGCGCCGAACAACGAGAGCACCCCCGCCGCTTGCAAGCCCGGCGCACCTAAGTTGAGGGCGAAGGTGGAGACAAGGAGCGGAAACCAGGAGAGTTTGAGGACGAAAAGGAGCTGCCAGACCAGCTCCTCGCCGTAGGGATAGGGCGGCCTCACCGCCGAGATCAGCGTTTTGACGGTGAGGATCATCATCACCCCCACCTGCTCGAAGACGTTCTTGACGGGCAGCAGCCCGCGGCTCATCGCTTCGCCCGCCACCGGCTCATCGCCCTCCCCAGGGGGCCACGACTGCTCGCCCGCCGCCGCACCTCCTGCTCGCTCTCCCGCTGCGCCGCCGCCAGCTGCGCGATCAGGGTGTCGCGCGTCTCCTCCAGCTCCTCGACCCCGGCGACGTGGGCAACGGCCCGCCTCGGCGCCGTCGCCAGGTCCTGCTTGAGGTGGCCGGTGTAGCTCGCCAGCTCGGCCTCGAGCCGGGCGATCTGCCGCCGCAGCTCCTGCCGCACCTCCAGCGTTTCGCTCTCCTCGGGCAGGCTGGCGCAGGTCATCGCCACGATCGCCAGATCGCGCGGCCCGAGCCCCGCCTCATGGGCCTGCCGCAGCGCCTCGGCAGCGATCTCTTCCAGCTGTGGCGCGGCCTCCACTCCCTCGGCGACGAAGGTCCCCTGCCCATGGCGGGTAACGACCAGGCCATCGGTCTCCAAGGCCTCGTAAACCGCCCGCACGGTGCCGACGTTGACCCCGGCCCAATCGGCGAGTTGGCGGAAGCTCGGCAGCCGTTCGCCGGCGCCCAGCTCCCCGGTGCGGATCAGGGCCCGCAGGCGCCAGCCGAGCTGCAGTCCCACGGGCAGCTCGTCATTCGGGTCGATCGCAAAGGGGTTCGACTCAAGCTGTGCCACTGGATCGCACAGTATCCGCAGGTACTGTGCGAGTCAACTCACACAGCGCTGCCGCCATCCTCAAGGAGTGAGGACGATCTTCAGCGCTTCGCGCTGGTCATAGATCTCGTAGGCCTCGGCAGCTTGGTCAAGGGGCATGTGGTGGGTGACCAGCGGCGAGGGATCGAGCTTGCCCGCCTCCATCAGCGCCAGCACCCGGTCGACGTGGGCGATCACGTTGGCCAGTCCTAGCCGCAGCTGCAGGCCCTTGAGCCAGGCGAGGCCGAGCGGCACCTCGCCCTTGCCGGCGTAGGCGCCGATCCCGGAGACGGTGCCGGCGTCGCGGGCGAGGCTGACGGCGAGTGCCAGCGGACCCGGGTCGCCAACCGCGTCGACGACCACGTCCACCCCCAATCCTTCGGTCGCCGCCCGCACCGCCTTCTTCGGGTTCTGCTCAGTCAAATGCAGCGGCGTCGCCCCGAAGCGCTCGGCCATCCCCAGCCGTTCCTCGACGGTGTCGACCGCGAAGACCTCGACCGCGCCGCCCGCGACCGCTGCTTGGACGGCGCAGAGACCAACCGGCCCGAGGCCCAGCACGGCCACCGTGTCGCCGGCCTTCATCTCGGCGTGGGCGACCGCGTGGTACCCGGTCCCCATCACGTCGCCGGCGAAGAGGGCGACGTCGGCCGACATCCCCTCCGGCACCCGCCGCAGGGTCAGGTTTGCCCGTGGCACCAGCAGCAGCTCCGCCTGGGCGCCCTGCAGATCGCCGAGGTTGGCGCCGTGGCCGAAGGTCTGGCCGTTGCGGCAGCGGTGGTAGTCGCCGCGCAGGCAGGAGGCGCAGGTTGCGCAAGCGGTGTGGAAGGTGCCGAGAACGCGGTCGCCGACCGCCACCCGTTCGACCTCGTCTCCTGCGGCGACGACGGTGCCGACGAACTCGTGGCCGATCGTGAAGCCGGGCTCGACCGGGACCCGCCCGTGGTAGATGTGGAGGTCGGAGCCGCAGATCCCGCTCGCCTCGACCCGGACGAGGGCGTCGTCGCCAGCGGCGATCTCGGGATCGGCCTTCTCCTCGACCCGCACCTGCTCGGGCGCCTGGAAAGTGACAGCGCGCATGCGCGCGCAACGCTACCGCAGCGCTCATCCGGAGACCCGCGCGTGCGGCTGGCGAGTGCCGGACCGAGCAGGGCTAGGACGCAGGGAGGCCGAATAGCAGCGCTATTTGGCCGACTGAGGACACCGCCCTGCGAAGTGTCCGGCGCCGTCAGACGTGCGTGGGGGTCTCCGGATGAGCGCTTAGTTGACGCCTGCGACCTGGAAGCGGCTTTTTTCGCCGCCCGGGCTGGCGGTCTCTTCGATCCGCGCCTCCAACGCCAGCTCCTTCTCGAAGTCGGCCGCCTCGCCGTGCTGGAAGGAGACGTCCTTGCCCTCGAGCAGCTCGATGAAGATCTCGACGAAGCGGGCGTCGAGCTGTTTGCCGGCGACCCGCCGCAGCTCGACGATCGCGTCGTAGCTCGACATCGGCGTCCGGTAGGAGTCGCGCGCGGTCATCACGTCGTAGGTGTCGGCGACGGAGATGATCCGCGCCAGCTCGGGGATTTCGTCCCCGGCGAGACCCCGCGGATAGCCTTTGCCGTCGATCCGCTCGTGGTGGGCGAGGATGATCTCCGCCACCGGGCCGTAACCGTCGAGCGAAGAGACGACGCGGGCGCCTTGCTGCGGGTGGCGCTTGATCAGCATCCAGTCCTCGTCGGTGAGCGGCACGTTGGCCTTGAGGATGCGGTCGGGAAGGATGAACTTGCCGATGTCGTGGAGCAGCGCGGCGATGTGGACGAGCTCCTCCTCGCGGCGGGAGTAGCCGGCACGCTGGGCGATCGCCCGCGAGTAACGGGCGACGGCGGCGCTGTGGCGGGCGGTCATCTGGTCCCGCAGGTCGAGGGTGCGCAGCATTGCGCTCAACATCCCGACCTGGAAGCTGGCCAGCTGCTTGCTGCGCAGCTCCAGCTCCTCGGCCCGCTGCTGGGAGACGAGCAGCGCCCCGAGCAGGTACTGGAAGGTGACGAGGACGACGCCGAACATCGCGACCCCGGCGAGGCCGAGCTGGACGTAGAGGTAGGCGACGCCCACGGCCATCAACGCGGCCGCGAGCTCGGATGGCAGCAGCGGGATCAGCGCCGTCCGCACCTTGTTGAAGAAGGAGCTGCGGTCCAGGTAGCAGGAGTAGGAGGCGATCATCGTGAAGTTGATCGCCAGCGCGACGAGGAAGACGGCGAAGATCAGCCCGTAGAAGGCAGCGTCGTTTTCGCTGATCTGGGAGGAGACGACGATTTCGTGGAAGGCGAAGCTGCTGACCAGCGGGAAGGTCGCGTAGGTGAGGACGTTGTTCAGCAGGTAATGGCCGGCGTCGCGCCAGCGCAGCCAGCCGGCGAGGATCGTCATCACGCCGATCAGCGCCGCCGGGGCGCCGCCGAGGAAGACCATCGCCAGGACGAGGGCGAGGAAGCTGCCCGAGATCTTCACCTTCGAGGTGGTGCTGATCGCGGTCAGATCGCTGAAGACCGAGAAGCCGAGCAGGATGCAGAACAGCGGCAGGTCCCAGTTTGCTTCCTGGGAAAGCCCGATCGCCGCGGCGGCGACCAGCGCCAGGGCCGCGATCATGGTGGCTATCGCTTTGCGGGTGGGACGGGACTCGGCCATCTGTTTGATTCGTTCAACTGGGGGAAGCTTCGGGAGGAACCCGCCTATCAATTCACGAGCCCGTCCTTTTTCCCTGCGCAACCCCCATGGATTTGAGGGTTCCGCTATTTGGGAACTCCAAAGTTAGACCGGTATCAGGGGATCGGCAACATCGTTTAGCTGGATGGCCAATTTCGCCCAGAATCGAATTCTCGTCCGATTGAGCGGACCGCGCTCACGCAGGGAACTATCGGCCGACCCCAAAAATGCAGAAGGGCGCCCCCATCCAGGACGCCCTTCTAGAAGCTTGGTGCAGGTCTTCGATCAAGTGACCTGCTGAAAGAACTTAGTGACGGTAGCCCATGTTTCTTGCCCCTTCCGTAGTCGTTGAAGCCCGCAACGTTGTGCGCTGCATCGTGGAAACCTCTCAATTGCTGGTCACTTTGTAGCACAGCTTGGCGGAAACTTGTGCATCTGCAGGAAAAGTTGTGCAGAAATGCAGTAATACGCCTGGCCAACCCATGCCCCCCCCACGCCTAACCGCCCCCCTGCGCCGGCCCCTCTTCCGGCGGCTTGCCGCGTCCTATGCGCTAAACGAGCTGGGGGACTGGATGGGGATCATCGCCCTCTCGGTTCTGGTCTTCGATCGCACCGAGAGCGCCCTGGCGACGGCGGCACTCTTCCTCGGGACCCGCTTCCTGCCCGCTCTTTTTGCGCCCGTCCTCGTTGCGCACGCGGAGAAGCCCCCACCCCGCTTTGCGCTCCCGGTCATCTATTGCGGCGAGGCGGCGGCCTTCGGCGCCCTCGCCCTCCTCGCCGACCATTTCTCCCTGGCGGCGGTGGTCGCCGTGGCCGCCATCGACGGCGCCCTCGCCCTCGCCGGCCGCGCCCTCACCCGCGCGGTCGTCGCCACCGCTCTGGAGCCGAGCGGGGAACTGCGCGCCGGCAACGCGATCCTCAACGTCTTCTTCACCGGCGGGGCGGCGGTCGGGCCCGCGCTTGCCGGCCTCGTCGTCGCCGGTTTCGGGGTGCAGTCGGCGCTGCTGTTGGACGCCGTGTCTTTTTACGCCGTCGCCTGGATCCTCTTCACCGCGGGGTCGATGCCGCAGGCCGAGCCCGAACCGGGGCGGATGCGCGACCGCGTCCGCGCCGGGCTCGCCTACATCCGCGAGCAGACGACGCTGCGACGGCTCCTCCTCGCCCAGGGGCTGGCCTTCGTCTTCTTCGCCGCCGTGCTCCCGGTCGAGGTCATCTACGTGAAGGAGACGCTGGGGTCGAACGACACCGGCTACGGCGTCATGCTCGCCAGCTGGGGGGCGGGGATGGTCCTCGGCAGCCTTCTCTTCGCCCGGCTCCGCCAGGCCTCGCTGGGCCTGCTCCTGCTCTTCAGCACCCTCGCCGTCGGCGCCGGCTACCTGGGCCTCGCCGCCGCGCCGACCCTGGCAGTCGCCTGCGCGGCTTCGGTTTTCGGCGGCGCCGGCAACGGGATCCAGTGGGTGACGGCGATCAGCGCCGTGCAGGAATTGACGGCGGAATCGATGCAGGCGCGGGTGATGAGCGTGCTCGAGTCGATCGGCGCGGCGATGCCGGGGGTCGGGTTTGCCGTCGGCGGGATCATCGCCGCCCTGGTCAGTCCCCGGATGACGTTTCTTGTCGCAGGGGCCGGGGTAATGGGCATCGTTGTCGTCATGGGACCGCTATTGAGGGGGAAATGGCTGGAAAGCCACGAAATATCTGTAAAGCCGTCGCTTGACGGCCTTGACGACGTTGTGCTGGAGTTGGTCCCCGGGTCTACCGGAAAACCGAAATCGGAGGAGATGCGTTGAAGAAGCTAGGAGCACTCATCGCAGTTCTGGTCCTTGCAGCGGTCGCGGCACTTGGATTGGCCTCATGCGGCGGCGGCGACGACAGCACCTCCGGCGGAGGCGGCGGCCAGAAAGGCGGCACCCTGAACGGGACCTACGCTTCCTTTCCCGACTACCTCGACCCGGCGCTCTCCTACACGGCCGAAGGATGGACGGCGATGGCCGACGTCTACATCCCGCTGCTCACCTACAAGCACGCCAACGGCGAGGAAGGCAGCGAAGTCGTCCCGGGCCTCGCCGAAGACCTGCCGAAAATCAGCAACGGCGGCAAGACCTACACGCTCAAACTCCGCCCCGGCCTCAAATACTCCGACGGCACCCCGGTCAAAGCCTCCGACTTTCCCTTTGCGGTGGAACGGATGATCGAGCTCAACTCCGGTGGCTCGCCCTTCTACCTGACGATCGAAGGGGCGGAAGAATTCGCCGAAACGAAACAGGGGCCGATCCCGGGGATCGAAGCCGATGACAAGACCGGCGAAATCGTGATCAACCTGGAAGGGCCGCGAGGCACCTTCACCAACGAGCTCGGCCTGATGTTCGTGGCGCCGCTGCCGCAGGACACGCCGGTCGAAGACCTCTCGGCCGACCCGCCCCCCGCCACCGGCCCTTACATGATCACCAAATCGCAGCCGGGCAAGGGCTGGGAATACGAGCGCAACCCCTACTGGGCGAAAGCCAACGGCGAAGCGATGCCGGAATACCCCGAAGGCGTGGTCGACAACGCCAAGATGACGATCATCCGCAACCCGGAGACGCAGGTCGACGACATCGAGCAGGGCACCTACCAGTGGATGCAGAACCCGCCGCCGGCCTCGCGCTACGCCGAAGTCAAGGAAAAATTCGAAGGCACCCAGTTCCGGGTCGAGCCGACGATCAGCACCTATTACTTCTGGATGAACATGACCAAGCCGCCGTTCGACGACGTGAAAGTGCGGCAGGCGGTCAACTACGCGGTCGACGCGAAAGCGCTGGAAAGGATCTACGCGGGCCAGATCGCCGCCACCCAGCAGATCCTGCCGCCCGGGATGCCGGGCTACGAGAAATTCGAACTGTACCCGCACAACCTGGACAAAGCCGAAGAACTGATGAAAGAAGCCAACCCCTCGGACATGGACATCACCGTCTGGACCGACACCGAAAGCCCGAACAACGAAGCGGGCGAATACTTCAACGAGGTGCTGAAGGAACTCGGCTTCGACACGACGCTGAAACAGATCAACGCCGACAACTACTTCACGGTGATCGGCAACCAGTCGACCCCCGACCTCGATGCCGGCTGGTCGGACTGGTTCCAGGACTACCCGCACCCGAACGACTTCTTCCAGCCGCTGCTGGCGGGAGAAAGCATCCTGGCGACCAACAACGGCAACTTCGCCGAATTCGACGATCCGGCAATCAACAAGAAGATGACCGAACTGGCCGAAGAACAGCTCGGGCCCGAGCAGGAAACGGCGTACAAGGAAATGGACAAGGAAATCATGGAACAGGCGCCGTGGGCCCCGTACGGGACGCGGACGCTGTCGACCTTCGTGTCCGACGAAATCGACCTCGAAAGCGTCATCTTCAACCCCACCTTCGGCCACTACCTGACCAGCTTCGAATTCAAGTAGCGCGCCAGGGGTAGAAGAACCGCGTGTCTACCGAACCGAGCGCAGAGCGAGGGCCCTGGTCCCTCGCTCTGCGGCGGTTCCTGCGCAACCGCCTCGCGGTCGCCTTCCTCGGCGTCTTCCTGGCGATCATCGTCTTCGTCCTCGCGGCGCCGCTGTGGGCTGACCACGTCGCGCACACCGGCCCGAACCAGGAGCACACGGTCGAACAGATCACTGTCGACGGCGAAAAAAAGGACGTCGTCTCGGTTGAAGGCAAGCCGATCGGCCCGCAGTGGTTCGGCGCCGACGGCAAGTTCTTCCTCGGCGCCGACAGCCGCCTCGGCCGGGATGAGATGGTGCGGCTGATGTACGGCGGCCGCACCTCGCTGCTGGTCGGGATCACGGCCGCCCTGATCGCCACCATCCTCGCGATCGTCCTCGGGCTGCTGGCCGGCTACTTCCGCGGCTGGGTCGACAGCCTGATCGCCCGAATCCTGGACACGATCTGGTCGCTCCCCGTCTTCCTGATCGGTCTCTCGTTCGGGATCGCGCTCGCCGTCGGTGGCCTCGACCTCGGGTTCGTCGAGCTCTCCGGCGGCTCGCTCTGGATCCCGATCCTGATCATCAGCATCTTCACCGTCCCCTACATCGCCCGGCCGATCCGCGGTGAAGTCCTCTCGTTGAGCCAGAAAGAGTTCGTCGAAGCGGCGATCGCCCAGGGCGCCAGCCCGGGCCGGGTGATGTTCACCGAGATCCTCCCCAACCTCGCCTCGACGGTGATCGTCTTCTTCACCCTGATGATCGCCAACAGCATGCTCTTCGAGGCCGGTCTCTCCTTCCTCGGCGCCGGCGTCCAACCGCCGAACTCCTCCTGGGGGACGATGATCACGACCGGGGTGGAGCTGCTGAGGATTCAGCCGCTGCTGGCGATCCTGCCCGGCACGATGATCATGCTGACGGTGTTGTCGCTGAACATCGTCGGCGACGCTCTGCGCGACGCGCTCGATCCGCGCGGCAAGGCGAGGCTGGACGCGGCGCTGCAGTTCGAGGCGCAGGCGGGCGCCGGGGGCGGGGCGACGATCTGATGGCCCGCTTCGTCGCCAGGCGCCTGGCCGGGATGGTCGCGGTCCTCTTCGCGGTCTCGGTGATCGTCTTCGTCGTCTTCATGGTCCTGCCGAAGCAGAACCCGGCGCAGACGCTGGCCGGGAAGAACGCGACCCCGGTGCTGGTCAAGAACATCGAAGAGGAATGGGGATTCGACGAATCCCTGCCGCAGCAGTACCTGTCGATGATGGAGAAGATCTTCACCGGGGAACTGATCCAGTATTCGCCGCGGCTCCCCGTCCTCGACCTGATCGTCGAAAAAGTTCCGGCGACCTTCTCGCTGACGATCGGGGCGGCGCTGATCTGGCTCTTCTTCGGTCTTCTGCTCGGCTACCTCTCGGCGATCCGCGCCGGCGGCTGGCTCGACCGCATCCTCACCGGCGTCTCGATCGCCGGGATCTCGATCCCCGTCTTCCTGCTGGCGCCGGTGCTGATCTTCGTATTCGCCAACAAGCTCGAAATTCTCCCCAACGGCCAGTACGTGCCTTTCGAAGAAGATCCGGTCGAATGGCTGAAGCACCTGATCCTGCCCTGGATCACCCTCGCGGTTCTCTCAATCGGCTTCTACAGCCGCGTCCTGCGCTCGAACATGCTCGACGTGATGAACGAGGACTACGTGCGGACGGCGCGGGCGAAGGGGCTGAGCGAGCGGCAGGTGATGACCCGGCACGTGCTGCGCAACTCGCTGATCCCGGTGATCACCCTCTTCGGGCTCGACTTCGGCGCCACCATCGCCGGTACCGCGATCATCACCGAAGCGATCTTCGACATCGACGGCGTCGGCAACTACGCGGCCGATGCCGTCCAGAAATTCGAACTGCCGCCGATCATGGGCGTGGCGCTCTACGGCGCCTTCTTCGTCGTCCTCCTGAACACGATCGTCGACGTCGTCTACGCCTACCTCGATCCGCGGGTGCGGCTTGGGGAGAGCGCCTCGGCATGAGCGCGCCGCTGCTCTCGGTCAAAGACCTGCGGGTCGGCTTCGCCACCGAAGCGGGGGTCATACAGGCGGTCGACGGGGTCAGCTTCGACCTGCGCCCGGGCGAGGTGGTGGCGATCGTCGGCGAGTCCGGCTCCGGCAAGAGCGTCACCGCGCAGACGATCATCGGCCTCACCCGGGCCAACAACGCCCGCATCGAGGGCTCGGTCAAACTCGGCGGCGAGGAGCTGACCAGCGCCGGCGACGCCGCGATGCGGCGCCTGCGGGGCGAGCGGATCGCGATGGTCTTCCAGGACCCGATGACCTCCTTCAACCCGGTCTACCGGCTCGGCGACCAGATCGTCGAAGCGATCCGCGCCCACCGGCCCGACACCTCGAAGAAGCAGGGGCGGGAGCGGGTGGTGGGGCTGTTCGAAGCCGTCGGCATCCCCAATGCGGAGCAGCGCATCGATGACTACCCGCACGAGTTCTCGGGCGGGATGCGGCAGCGGGCGATGATCGCGATGGCGCTGTCGCTCGAGCCCGAGGTGCTGATCGCCGACGAGCCGACTACCGCGCTCGACGTGACGATCCAGGCGCAGATCCTCGACCTGCTCGCGCGGCTGAACCGGGAGCGGAACCTGGCGACGATCCTGATCACCCACGACCTCGGCGTCGTCGCCGAGGTGGCCGACCGGGTGCTGGTCATGTACGCCGGCAAGGTCGTCGAGGAGGGGACGCTCGACGAGATCTTCTACGACCCCCAGCACCCCTACACCTGGGGCCTGCTCGGCTCGCTGACCCGGATCGACCGGCCTCGCCCCCACCGGTTGCCGCAGATCGCCGGCTCACCACCCTCGCTGCTGGACCTGCCCAAGGGCTGCCCCTTCCGTCCGCGCTGCCCGCACGAGTTCTCCAAGTGCCCGCAGTACCCGCCACTGGAGGCGCGACTGCCCGATTCGCCCGGCCACCGCGACCGCTGCTGGCTGACTCCGGAGGAGAAGCGCGAGAAGCGGCAGGTGGAAGGCCAGATCGGACTGGAAGCGCCGCGCGAGGTGGGACAGGCGTGACCGAGGCCGGTAAAGGCGGCGGCGCCTCCCTGCTCGAGGTCACCGACCTCGTCAAGCACTTCCCGATCAAGCGCGGAATCCTGATCGACCGCGAGGTCGACCAGGTGCGGGCGGTCGACAGCGTCAGCTTCAAGGTCGAGCGAGGGGAAACGCTGGGGCTGGTCGGCGAGTCGGGCAGCGGCAAGTCGACCGCCTGCCGCGCCGTCCTGCAGCTGATCGAGCCGACCTCGGGCTCGGTCGAGTTCGAGGGCCGCGAGATCGCCGGCCTCGGCCGCCGCCAGATGCGCCCGCTGCGCCGGCAGATGCAGATGATCTTCCAGGACCCCTATGCCTCGCTGAACCCGCGCAAACGGATCGGCCAGATCGTCGGCGACCCGCTGAAGCGCCAGGGCGTCGCCTCGGGCTCGGAGCTGCGGCGCCAGGTGCAGGAGCTGCTGGAGCGGGTCGGCCTCTCCAGCGAGCACTACAACCGATTCCCGCACGAGTTCTCCGGGGGCCAGCGGCAGCGGATCGGGATCGCCCGGGCGCTCTCGCTGAAACCGAAGCTGGTGATCTGCGACGAGCCGGTCTCCGCGCTCGACGTCTCGATCCAGGCGCAGATCGTCAACCTGCTCGACGACCTCCAGGACGAGTTCGGGCTCGCCTACCTCTTCGTCGCCCACGACATCGGCATCGTCCGCCACATCGCCGATCGGATCGCGGTGATGAACGAGGGCAAGATCGTCGAGCAGGGAACCGCGGACCAGGTCTGCGAGAACCCGAAGGACGAGTACACGAAGAAGCTCTTGGCGGCGGTGCCGATTCCGGATCCGCGCGAGAGCCGCGAGAGGATTCGAAACGGTTGAGGCTTGGGGGGTGTGGGTCTCCCTCCCCGGACACATCTCGCTATGGCTCGATGTTGAGTGTCCTGGGAGGGAGACCCACACCCCCTTGCCACAGTTTGCGTAGGGTCGCCGGAGATGGGTTTGCCTTTGTCGCCTCCGATCAAGCCGCAGCTTGCGCTTACCCGCAAAGTGCTGCCGGAGGGCGAGGAGTGGGCGTACGAGCCGAAGCTCGACGGGTTCCGGGCGATCGTCTTCGTCGACGGTGAGGAGTTCTATGTCCAGTCGCGCGGCGGCAAAGACCTCAACCGCTACTTCCCCGAGCTGAGCTTTGCGCCGGGGCGCTGGGTGCTCGACGGCGAGCTGGTGATCCGCGACGCCGAGGGGAACCTGGAATTCGACTCGCTGCAGGAACGGATCCATCCGGCGCAGTCGCGGATCGAGCTGCTCTCGAAGCAGATCCCGGCCGGCTTCGTCGTCTTCGACCTGCTCGCCGAGGAGGACGAGGTGCTCTGCGAGCGGCCGTTGCGGGAGCGGCGCGAGCGGCTCGAGGCGATCGCCGAGAAGGCGGGACTCGAGCTGACGACCCTGACGACCGATGCCGCCCAGGCCGACGAATGGCTGAACAGCATCGAGGGTGTGATGGCGAAGGACCTAAGCGCGCCATACGAGCAGGGCAAGCGCCGCGGCATGGCAAAGGTCAAGCGCGAGCGGACGATCGACTGCGTCGTCATGGGCTGGCGGCCGGGCAAAGAAGAGGGGACCGTGGGCTCGCTGATCCTCGGCCTCTACAAAGGAGACGAGCTCTGCACCGTGGGGCACATCTCCGGGTTCTCGAAAGCGGCGAAACAGAGCATGCGGGCGATGCTGGCGCCGCTGGAGACGGGGAAGAGCGGGACGGCGGAGCCGAGTCGGTGGACCGGGGGCAGGGACTTGGAGTGGGTGGAGCTAAGGCCGGAGCTGGTGATCGAGGTGGGGTATGACCACGCTGCTTCGGGGCGGATTCGGCATGGGGCGCGGTTTCACCGGTTCAGGGACGACAAAAAGCCGTCCGAGTGTCGGTTCGAGCAGTTGGATGAAGGGACGGCTTAGAACAGGGCCTGCTGGCGGGCGGGTCCTGTCACGGCAGGGGACCCCCCATCCCTTCCGGTAGCTAAAGCTTCCTCAGGGATGGTCCCCCCTACCGTGCCACCCGCCCGAGGAGTGGATTTGGCTGACGGTTTTGGTTTGGAGCCATTGGCTGGAGATCTCCGGACGCGGGAGCGGCCCCAGGGTTTGAGGGCTCGGGTGGCGTGCTTGCGCTGCTCGGGGCGCATGTAGGCGCGGTCGCTGTAGAGGGCCTCGTAGCGAGGTAGGAGATCGGGGCGTTTTGCCTCCAGCCAGGCGAAGAAGACATCCTTGACCTCGCCGCGGAGGTGGAGGGCGACGCCGCCTAGGAAGGTGGCGCCGGCTTCTTTGGCGCGCTCGAGGATTGGCTGGACCTGGGCGGGGTCGTCGTTGATTCCGGGCATCAGGGGGGCGATGAGGACGCCGGAGTCGATGCCGCGGGAGCGGAGCTCGGCGACGGCGTCGAGGCGGGCGGCGGGGCTAGGGGTGTGGGGCTCGGTGGCGCGCCAGGCTTCCTCGTCGAGGGTGGGGACGGAGAGGTTGACCGAGACCGGCAGCTTCTTCGCCATCCGCTCGTAGATCTCGATATCCCGCAGGACCAGCGGCGACTTGGTCAGGACCGAGACCGGCGTCTGCGCCTCCTCCAGCGCCGCGAGGATCTCGGGCATCATCCGGTAGCGGCTCTCGACCCACTGATACGGATCGGTGTTCGTCCCCAGCGCCACCAGCTCCCGCTTCCAGCTCGGCCGCCTCAACTCCGCCCGCAGCAGCTCCGGCACGTTGACCTTGACCACGATCTCGCGCTCGAAGTCGCGGCCAGCCCCCATGTCGAGGTAGGTATGCGTGCGACGGGCGAAGCAGTTGTGACTCACCACTCCATCAGCGATGAAGTCGCCGGTTTCGGTGGTGATGTCATACATGTCGATCTGCCGACCCAGTGGCTCGATTTCGGCAATCCGCAGCTTTGCGTCTGACTTGATGGCAATACCGTTGATGGATCTCTTGCGCGAGATAGCGGGATCGATGTGCTGGAAAAGGCGCATCTGCTGACGCAAGCCTCCAAGCAGCCGCACATTCCGGGCACCGCAAGAGTTCGGCTTCTCGATTCTCACATCGAACCCCAGGCTCCTGATGCTCGCAGCGGTTCGCTCGATGATCGCCTCGTCCTTATTGCAGACCCGAAGGGACTCATTTCGACTGCCCTCCGCATCGAAGATTACAGCCAGGAATCCTCGCGTCCACTCGGGATCAGGGGAGCGCGGCCAACGGATCAAAGAGCGGACGCGGTCTACTCCATCTTTCGAGGAGGTCCTGATAGCCCGCATCGGGCGATGTCGGTCGCTTCCCTGAAGAAATTGGAATTCTCGGGTTGGGACTCCTGAGACCGCTAGATATCCCCGAGCCCTATCCATCGCCTCTTGGTCCGCTAGGGCCAGGCGAAACCGATGGTGATCGCACCGCCCTCCCCCTCTACGGACATAGGAGTAAGAGCCGTGGCCATCGCCTCGGATCATCCCGCAGAGATATCCGTGGCGATATTCCTCCGTGGCTTTTAGGGACGGACCGAAAGAGCCGAGCCCAAGCATCTTGTTGTCCAGCGTCAAAAAGGGTCTCTGCCCGGATCCCTGTTCAGCTCCGGTGACGTACTTCCAGCCCCGATCCGTAAGGAAGCGGTGGTCACCGCTAGCCACCAGTTCCGTTCCATCCTTGAGAGCCACGCGGTAAGCCTCCTTCCGCGTTTCCCAGTGGGCCTTGACCTCCGTCACCTCGTAGCGTCTGTAGCTGCCACGACGGACCGTCCCATAAATACGGTCTCCAACCGCCAGCTCCGCCAGCGGGCGAGTAGTTCCATCCGCCATCAGGATCGGGGTCTCGCCGACAAGGCAATAGGCGCAGGCATGACTGCAGCCCCTAAAAGGGTTGACGGTCCAGCTGAATCCGTAGCGACTGCCGGCCACGTGGTTCAGCGCCGACTGGGCGCGCACCTCGTGGAAGTTGATCCCCATCGCCTCCGGGGCGTCGAAGGTCCTTACGACCGTGCCCGTCCCAACGCCGGGAAGACGAAGGTCGTTCTCAACTCGCTGCTCATCCCATCTCATACGAACACATGTTCGCACATTGGAAAGCGGCGCATCCGACTTTCGCCACAGCCCGCCGTGTCAAGAATCGGCTACGGCAACTCGCCCCTGATCACGTAGCGGAGAACGTCGACGACCTGCTCGGCGGTGCGGGCGGTGGCCTGGGCGGCGCGGTCGACCTCCTTCAGGGCGTGGTCGAGCTCGCCGTCGTGGAGGGTGACGATCGGCTTGCCGAGAGCGGCGGCGTAGCCGGCGTCGAAGGCGGCGTTCCACTGGCGGTACTTGTCGCCGAAGCGGACGACGACCACGTCGGCGTCGCGGATCAGCGTCTGGGTGCGGATCGCGTTGACGCCGGCGCCCTTGTGGTCGCGCCAGAAGGTCTCGCTCTCCTCCCCCAAGGTGCCGGTGCCGGCATCGTCGGAGGCGGCGTGGTCGGTCACCGGCGCCGAGAAGGTCACCGGTAGGCCCGCCTCCCGCACGCCCGCTTCGATCCGCTCGCGCCAATCGCTGTGGATCTCCCCCGAGAGGTAGACGTTCCAAGTCCGCTCGGTCACGAGGTTGATCCTAGAGACCGGCGAAAGCCGTCTCAGGCGCGACAGTGGTTATCCCTGGTTCGCCGGCCCCTGTCCTGGCCGATGGTCTCTCTGGCAGTCTTGGGCGGGAGGCACTGAGCGGTACCCGAGCCGATGACCGAAGCTGCCCAAAGCCTGATCGACGCGCTGGCCCTTGGCGGCCTTTACGCGCTGATCGCCGTCGGGGTCGCCTTGATCTACACCGTGATGGGGATGATGAACTTCGCCCAGGGCGAGTTCATCATGCTCCCCGCCTACACCCTCTACGTGCTGGCGGGGCTGCCTTTCGCGGTCGCGATCGGCGCCGCGCTTGTCACCGGAATCGCGATCGCCGTCCTCGCCGAGCGGGTGGCCTTTCGCCCGGTGCGAAACGCCGATCTCTCCGCCCAGCTGGTCACCTCGCTTGCCGTTGCGACCATCCTGCAGAACGTCGTCAGCGCCTCCGTGGACGCCCGCGCCCAGTCGGTGGCAACGCCGGCACTATTAAGCGAATCGAGCCAGGTCGGGTCCCTCTCGGTGCCGAACCTCGAGATCCTCACTCTGGCACTGACCGTGATCGTCCTCGGCGGCCTCGGCTGGCTGCTCTACCGGACCCGCATCGGCCTCGAGATGCGGGCGGCGGCGGAGAACTTCGAGATGGCCCGGCTGCTCGGCGTCCGCGCCAACCGCGTGATCGCGATCGCCTTCGCGATCAGCGGCGCGCTCGCGGCCGCCGTGGGGGTGCTGATCGTGATGCAGACGGGCCAGGTCTCGCCGACGATGGGGCTGACCCCGGTCCTAGTCGGCTTCATCGCGGTGGTGATCGGCGGCTTCGGCAGGATCTCCGGCGCCGTGGTCGGCGGGCTAGTGCTCGGGGTCCTCTCGTCCCTGCTTGGTACCTACCTGCCGGACGGCCTGGTTCCGTTTCGGGACGCAATCGTCTTCTCCCTGCCCGTCGCGATCTTGATCGTGCGGCCGCAGGGCCTGCTCGGCGCGGCGACCGGAGAGGCGCGCATATGAACGGCCGGCGACTGCGCTCCCCAGCTTCGGCGGCCATCTCCCTCGTCGTCCCACTCGTCCTGGTGGCGCTGACCGCCGTGGTCGGGGCAAGCGGCACGCCCTCTTTCGAAGGGACCGTGACGCTGATCCTCTGCAACCTGGTCATCGTCCTCGGCCTGCAGGTCTTCATCGGCAACAGCGGCGTCTACTCCTTCGGCCAGTTGGGCTTGGCGGCGGGTGGCGGTTACGTCGCTGCCCTGCTCACGATCCCGGCAGCCTTCACCGCTCTGCAGGCGCCCGACCTGCCGAAGCTGATCGCCGACGCCCAACTCGGCCCCGTGCCCTCCACTCTGATCGCCGCGGCGGCTTGCGGGCTGCTGGCGCTGGTCGTCGGCTGGCCGCTGATGAGGACCTCGACGCTGGCGATCCCGATCTCCACCTTTGCCTTCCTGATCGTCGTCTATAACGTCCTCGCCAATTGGGACCCGGTCACCGGCGGGAGCAGCGGCCTCATCAGCATCCCGAGGACCACCGACGTCACCTCAGCCGGACTCTGGGCCGGCGCGGCGGTCGTCGTGGCGCTCGCTTTCAAATGGTCGGCAAGCGGCTACCGGCTGCAGGCGACCCGTGAGGACGAGGTGGCGGCGCGCTCGATCGGCATCGGCTTGATGCGGGAGCGGCTCCTGGCGTTCACGATCAGCGGGATGCTCTGCGGGGTCGGCGGCGCCCTGGCGGTGCACCAGTCCGGCGTGCTCTCGCCCACCACCTTCTACTTCGCCGCCTCGGTGACGACGATCACGATGCTGGTGGTCGGCGGCGCTCGCAGCGTCTTCGGGGCCGTCATCGGAACCGTCGCGGTGGCGACGGTCAACGAGCTGCTGCGCAACGTCGAGGAAGGCGCCCACGTGCTCGGGCCGTTCTCGCTCGGGGAGACGCCGGGCCTTGCCGCGATCGGCCTCGGGCTGATCCTGCTGGTGACGATGATCGCGTTGCCGGAGGGACTGAGCCGTGGTCGCGAGGCGGGTGAGCTCGAGCCGATTCGTCGTAGGCTGCGCCTGCGAGCGCCAGCGACGTCTCCCGCAACGGCGGCCGACCAGCCAAGACCGCGGTCCGCCCGAGGATCATCCGGGGGCCTTCGCGCCGAGGGTGTCTCCCTTGCCTTCTCCGGGCTGCAGGTGCTGAGGGGAGTTGACCTGGAGCTGCCCCCCGGCGAGGCGCTCGGGCTGATTGGCCCCAACGGCGCCGGCAAGACGACGCTCGTCAACGTCCTCAGCGGTTTCCAGACCCCCGATTCCGGCAGCGTCCTGCTCGACGGAGTCGACGCGACCGGCTGGTCGCCGGCGCGGCTTGCGCGGGCGGGGCTCGGCCGCACCTTCCAGGCAGCGCTCCCCTTCGCCGGGCTGACCGTGATCGAGAGCGTCGCCGTCGGTGCGATGGGCGTCGGCGTCGGCCGGCGACGCGCTGTGGGAGCCGCCGCGGACGTGCTCGAGCGCCTCGGCCTGGGCGAGCAGGCGCAGAGCCCCGCCGGCTTGCAGCCGCCGGGGAACCAGAGGCTGTTGGGCATCGCCCGCGCACTGGCCACCGGCCCGCGCCATCTGCTGCTCGACGAGCCCGCCGCGGGGCTGAACGACGAGGAGCGCCGGGAGCTGGTGGCGATCCTGCGCGGGGTGATCGAGGACTTCGGCTGCGCGATCCTGCTGATCGAGCACGACATGAACGTGGTCATGGACCTCTGCTCGCGGGTGCAGGTGCTGGACGACGGCGAGACGGTCGTGGTCGGAAGCCCGGAGGAGGTCCAGGCCCACCCCGCCGTGGTCGAGGCCTACCTCGGCACGTCCTACGCGGCGGGCGCCCATGCTTGACCTGCGCGGACTGAAGGTCGCCTACGGTGGAGTCGAGATCCTCCACGGCGTCGATATGAGTCTCGGGGAGGGGGAAGTGGTCGGCATGGTCGGCCCCAACGGCGCCGGCAAGAGCTCGCTCTTGCGCGCGATATGCGGCCTCACGCGTCCAAGCGCCGGCGAAATCAGCTTCGAGGGCAGGCTCCTGCACGGGCTCGCGCCGGAGGAGATCGCCAGGCTGGGAATTTCGCTGGTCCCCGAGGGTCGGCAGATCTTCGGCACCCTGACCGTGGCGGAGAATCTGCGCCTGGCGGCAAACGGCAACGGGAGCGAGGCAATGGAGTCGGTCCTGGAGCGACTTCCAATCCTGGGGGAGCGAGCCGGACAGCGTGCCGACCGTCTCTCGGGCGGCGAGCAGCAGCAGCTCGCGGTAGCCCGGGCGCTGCTGCGCAAGCCGCGGCTGCTGATCCTCGACGAGCCCTCGCTCGGCCTCGCGCCGAAGACGATCGACGTCGTCTACGGGCTGCTCGAGGAACTTCGCACGGAGGGAGCGACGATGCTCCTCGTCGAGCAGAACGCGGCGCGGACGATCGACTTCTGCCAGCGCAGCCTGGTGCTTGCCGGCGGCCAGGTCCGCGCGAGCGGCGGGCGCGAGGAGCTGCAGCGCGACCCCGCGGTCCTGCGTGCTTACATGGGTAGACAGCTATGAATGCCGGAGAAAGAGATGGCTGATCAATCTTCGTCTGTGCCGAGCGGGGAAGACCTGATGCTGGCGCTGCGCCACTGCTGGCAGCCGGTGGCGAGGCTGGAGGATCTCGCGGACGGACCCCAGCGAGCGATCCTGCTCGACGAGCCCCTCGCCGTTTTCCTCACCGAGGGCGGCGGGCCGGCCGTAGTCGCCGATCGCTGCGCTCACCGTGGCGCCCTGCTCTCGATGGGCAAGGTCTGCGGCGACAGCATTCAGTGCCCCTACCACGGCTGGGAGTGGGCGGGCGACGGCTCCTGCACCCGGATCCCCTCGCTCGCCGATCAGCGCCAGATTCCGCCGCTGGCCCGAATCCCGTCATATCCCGCCAGAGTCCAGTGGGGGCTCGTCTGGACGACGCTCGAGGAGCCGCTGACCGACCTGCCCGATGTGCCCTGGTTCGACGAGGACAGCTGGACGTGGGGCCACGGCACCCCCTTCGAGCTGCCGGTCGCCTTCGGGTTGATGATCGAGAACTTCCGCGACGTCGCCCATTTCGCCTTCGTCCACGAGGCCACCCTGGGTCCGCAGCCGGCGGTGGTGGAGCCGCTGCACCCGGAGAGGAACGGGTTCGAGGTGACGCTCCGCCGGAAAATGGAATGGGGAGACGATGTAAGCGTGGCGGCGGGGCCGTTGCAAGAAATGGGCTACCACTCGATCGCGCCCAACTTCACGTCGGCGAGGCTGTTCAGCAATGAAGGTGAGCACTGCCTGCTTCACGCCGCCCGCGCCGTCAGCGCGACCGAGTCGGTGCACTACTGGATCAAGGCAGGCCTCGAGAACTACGACCAGGAGCGCCTCGAGAAAGCGATCGCCTTCGAGGCCGGCGTCTATGCCGAGGACGTGGCCGTCCTCTCGAAAGTCCAGCCGCCCGAGCTGTCACTGGATCCGAATGCGGACGTCAACACCCTCGCCGACCGGTACACCCTCGCCTACCGAGAGGCGTTCGCCGATTTCGTCACCCAGGCGCTCGCCAAGCGCGGCGCTCTAGCCGCGCCGGCGGCGAGCTGATCTCATTCGCCGTACTCGGGGATGAACTGCGGCTTGACCTTGGCCACCAGCTTCGGCTTGCCGTTGGAGAGGACGTACATCGGCCAGATCCGGCTCGGGTAGTGGTCGTCGGCGCTGTAGGTCATCTTCCCGTTGATCGTCTGGTGGGGCTTGGCTTCGAGAGCATCGGCCAGCACGCTGCCGCTGACGCTGTGAGTTTCTTCGATCGCGCCGAACATCAGCTGACCGGCGGCGTACCAGGCCAGGAGGTTGGTCGCGATGTCGGTGTCGATTCCAGCTTTCTCCAGGTGGTCGAGCAGCTTTGCGCTGGCCTTGTTCGGCGGGTCGTAGCTTGATCCGTTCGAGGTGAAGTAGATGTCTTCGGTGTTTGGAATGCCCTTCACCCAGAACAGGCCGTCGAAGGCCGTCGGCCCGTAGATCGGCAGGTCGACTCCCGCGGCGCGGATCTGCTTGATCGCCGCGGCACCCCCGGGCGGATAGGAGCACATGACGACGGCGTCGGCATCGGAGCTTTTCAACTTGCTGATCTGGCTCGAGATCGAGGCGTCGGTGTTCTCGAAGTCGACGGAATCCGCGATCGTGCCGCCAAGCTCTTCCCAGCTCTGCTCGAAGCCGGAGCAGGCCGCCTTGCCGTAGATGATCGTCGTGTCCCGGAAGAGGAACGGGTGCCTGATGCCCTTGTCGTACAGGAACGAGGCCCCGGCGCTCACCTCGCTGAGGAGGCTCGGATTCGAGCTGAAGGAAAGGCGGCCCGACGTCGGCGGCCCGAAGCCCGGCTCGTTGACGATCGCGAAGTTGAGCTTGTCGTTTTCCTCGGCGAGGGGGGACCCGGCTGCCGCGGTCAGCCCCTCGCCGCTGAAGGCGAGCACGTCCGCACCGTCTTCGATCACCTTCTGCACCGCCAGCACGGCCTGCTGCGGATCGGAGCGGGTGTCCACTTGGATCACCCGCAGCTTGTGGCCGTCGATCCCGCCGCGAGCGTTGGTTTCCTTCGCGAGCTGTTCGAGGGCGACGATGGCGTCGTCGTAGACCGCCATATAGCCGGTCTTGGCAATCGCGGCGCCGATCACTATTTCCTCCGGGAGGCCCGAGGAGGACGAGGCTTCATCCGGCTCGCCACTGCCGCCGCACCCGCCCAGCAGAGCCAAGACGAATATCAACAGTAGAGGGGGAAATTTCGCGATCTGGCGCATCGACATTCCAATTGGGGACTGTGGAGGTTCTGGCGTCGGCATCCTAAGCATGTGCGCTCAATGGCCTTGCCCCCGCCCCCGCTCGAGCGAGGTGGCAGCCTCGTAGTGAAGCTGTGAGATGTCGCTGCGGGCGAGAATGCGGGTCAGCTCGACAGGCCGTTCCCCGCCTTGATCCGGGGACAACCCGTACTGGAAGAGCCGGCTGATGAAGATAGGATCCCCGGTTCGGGCGCCGAGGGTTTTGGCGGTCCAGGGGCCACAGGAGGAACTCTCGAACGAAGCATCGATCCGGCCAAGCCTCGGGGACTCTCCGAGGAGGGGCTGTTCACCACCCTGAAGCGAGATCGCGGCGCCCAGCAACCAAGGCACCCGCCCTACAGGGAAAAAGGAGTCGATCAAGCAGATCGGTTTGTCGATCCGGAGAAGCGAGGTGACCTGAGCGACGGTCTCCCCCTGGGAGACGTCGAGAAAGTCGGCAATCGTCTGGTCATTGGTTTGCCGGCGAATGCGCAGAACCGCGATCCGTGACTGGCTGAAGGGATCCTCCCGCAGGGAGCGGATCAAACCCCTGATCGGCACCCGGCGCTTCGGCGCGGAGACGTAGGTCCCTGAGCCGCGACGGCGATAGATGTCGCCGTCGCGTTCGAGCAGGCTGAGGGCCGGACGAACGACCGCACGCGAAACGCCGAAATACTCTTCGATCTCGCGCTCCGAAGGAAACAAGGTGTCGGGCTCCCAGCCACCCCCCTCGAGCCTCTGCTTGAGGATCTCACCAAGTTGGTAGTAGAGGGGTACTTGGCCGCCGCGCTCAGGCCGGCGGAGCCCAGCGAGGCCGATCAGAGACGGCCGTTTGCGGCGGCCGCCCGAAGCGGGATTCCCAGGTACCAATCAACTCACCGAGCGGCCTACTGTTCGAAGATATACCACTGCCCCGAGGGTAGGTGATCATTGGCCGTGTAGCCAATGGGACCCAATACCGTCGGTGATCGAAGGGTGCGCCGCATCGGAAAGACATCCTAGGTAGAGCTACCGCCGCGCCACCGTGCGCACGGTCTCAGACCGCCTAGTTGTTACGACAGGAACCACGCCGGCCGTTAGGCCGGCGTGCTGGCGTCGGCGGGAATTGTCACCCCGGCCGTCTGCTCCTCGAAGTGCTTGCTGAGCATCGTCACCTGTCCCTGATAGTTCGAGCCCAAGTCGGAGCCGTAGAGCCGCTCGGCCGCAGCCGACATCCACTCGAGGCCGAGCTTGCAGACCGGCTGGCGGTGCTCAACCATGAAGGAGACGTCGCGGGCGCGGACCTCGAGAGCGGCGCGGCTGCCGTGGCGCCCGCCCTCAGGGTCGTAGCCGAACCCGGGGTCGAAGAAGCCGGCGTAGTGCGTCCGCAGCTCCCCCGCGGTCGGGTCGTAGGCCATCATCTCGGCGGCGATCTGAGGCGGGATGCAGACTCCCTCGGCGGAGAGGAGGAGGTAGAAGATCTCCGGCTCGAGCACGACCTTGCTGCCGGGCTCCGGGTAGACCGGGTCCCAGTAGTCGGTCCAGCGATAAGCGCGAATCCGGGAGAGGTCGACCGGGAGGCTGTTCTTCTTCGCCCGATAGCCGACCACCCTGTCCGTCGGCCCGGAGAGGTCGAGGCTGAGGAAGAGACCGTCGGAGACCGCCATCTCCGACTGGCGCAAAGCGTGCGAGTCCAGGTAGAGCAGCGGGAACTCGTCCTGCAGCTCGCGGATTTCCCCGTCGGAGAGACGCACGTCACCTCGGGCCAGCCGCAGCTGGTTGAGTGAGAGTCCGGTTTTCACCTGGATCGCGAACGACCGCGGGACGATCTCCAGGTAGAGCTGGCCTCGGTAACCGGCGCGGATGTCGTCGAACCGGTGGTGCCGGTCGGTGATCACGCGCGTGAAAACGTCGAGGCGCCCGGTCGAGCTCTTCGGGTTCGCCTTCGCCCGTACGTCCTCGGGCAGGTTCAGTTCCTCGATCAGGGGCACTAGGTAGGGGCGGTCCCGCTCCAGCACCGCTCCGTCGCGGAGGTCAACGCGCTGGAAGGCGAGGTCGTCGACCTTCTCCTCGACCGTCGAGTCGACGTCGGGGAGGAAGGAGCAGCGCAGCGCCCAGGCGAAGTCGCCGAGGCGCAGGTCGATGCTGGCAGGCTGCACCGCCTGCGGCCGGATCCGGTACTCACCGGAGCCGATCCACTCGGCCTCGATCGCCTGGTTGAGTGCTTGCGAGGGAAGAACGCCGCGCCGGAGCTCGCTCATCCCGCGGAGACTATTCGCCGTGCCTCCTCCGCGCCCATGTAAGAGGCGAGGGTGAACTCGAGGATCTCCGGAAAAAGCTCACTCAATCGCTCCCCTTCCCCTCCGAGGATGCGGCGACCGAGCAGGGAGGCGATGCCTCCGATCACGGCCTCGTCGGTGGCCTCTGGCACTTCCTCGCCCACCTCGAGGCGGGGAACTCCCCTGCTGAGGACGCCAACGAACGAATCCAGCGCCGCCTGATAGCGGTCATAGACTCCGCGTCCAGCTCTCAGCCCTTCGACCAGAGCCATGCTGGCGAGAGCCGGTTCCCGGTCGAACAGGTCCAAAAGCGCAGCGATCGCCGTGCGCACGCGCTCCGGCCACGCCCTTCCCTCCGCGGCCTCGCAAGCTGCGAAGACCTGCTCGCGAATCCGCTCGATCGCCGCGTCGTACGCTGCGACGAAGCAATCGTCCTTGCTCTCGAAGTGCTTGTAGAAGTCGCTCTTGGAGACCGCCGCACGCCGGCCAATTATTGACACCGTAGTTTTTTGATACCCAACCTCGTATAGAGCTTGAGTGAGGCCGGCGATCAGCCGCTCGCGTTGATTTCGAGCGACGAACTCCGGCGAGAGTCCGTGACGTCCACGCGGTAAGCGGTCCATTCCAGTAACGGAGTCTGCCACCGTACTGTCACTTTCGCCTCCCGGTGTCCACCACCTTTCCGACACCGAGGTACGGCGATAGGACGAACTGGGACAGTTCGGGGAGCAGCTCGGGCGCCTGCTCGGTCTCGCCCCTGCGGATCTGCAGTTGGATGATCCAGGCGACCCCTCCGACCAGTGACTCCTCGATCGTCTCCGGCAGGTCGGCGCTCGGCGGCGCGCTCTTGCGGAAAAGCTCGACGAAGTCACGCATCGCAGCGTCGTAGAGGCGGGCCGAGCTCGGCGTGGCGGAGATCGCCTCGACCATGCACATCCGCGAGGCTGCGGGATGAGCGGCGATGAAGTCGAGTAGCGCCTCCAGGCCAGCGACGATCCCGGCCTCCGAAGATCCGTCGACACTCCCGCAGGCCTCTTCGACCGCGAGCCGCATTTCGGCCAAGGTGGTATCGATCGCCGAGAGGAACAGATCCTCCTTGCCGTCGAAGTTGTCATACAAGGTCTTGCGGGCTACCGCGGCTCTACGAACGATGTCGGCGATCTTCGTCGCCTCATAGCCGTTCTCGGACGTGAGCGCGGCAATCGCCTCCATCATGCGGCGTCGCTTGTGGCCGGCGACGAACTCCCGGGGCAATTCTGGGCGGATCGAGCTCACCCCCTCGCCTCCCCCCGGGTGGAAGCGGGATCTTCAAAAATAGGGCCGGTACCCAATGAAGTACGAAGCCCCCCAATGTTCTGGTACCGTGAGAAAACTTGCATTGTTTTTAATAGAAACCTGTGAGTACTCCGGTGGCCTACGATCGAATTCAGCTGAGCCAAGAGAGCCTTCTCGCTGCGATTGGTGATGACTGGCCCCCCGAGCAGATCGAGGCTGCGCTGGATCTTCTTTCCAACAGCAGCGGCAAATTTCCGTCTGGCGTCCGCAAATTTCCCGCCGACCTCATTCGCGCGATCCAGCGGGAGCGCTTGATCGTAGCGATGCTCAACGCCGCGGCCGAGTTGGGGTATCTGGAAACCAACGTCCAAGACGTGATCGATCGAGCCGGCGTCTCCCGGCCCACCTTCTACGAGCACTTCTCCAACAAAGAAGACTGCTTCTTGGCGGCCTTCGATACTAGTGCCGAGCGGCTGCGCAAGAAAGTCGATGCCGCCGTCCGCAAGGGGGGCGACGTTTGGCGCGATCGCATCCGCTTCGGCCTCGAAGCCCTGCTTCGATTCGCCAGCCGCGAGCCAGATACGGCGCGCACGATGGTGGTCGAGGCGAGAGCTGCCAGCGCCGTCGCAGTTAAACGCCGTGTCGAACTGATGGACGAGTTCGCTCGATGCCTCGAAAACCATGCGCAGGAGCTCCTTCCCGGGGGCCACGCGCACAACGCGATGACCGCCTCCGGGATCGTGGGCGGCGTCGAATCCCTGCTCTATTCGCGCCTCTGCAAGCAGGAGTACGACCAACTCGAGTCGCTTTTGCCCTCGTTGATGTATTTCGTCGTACTTCCGTACGAGGGTCATGAGGCGGCGGGTGAGGCTTTCGCGGTCAACTAGATCCAGAGTACTAAAATTGGACAACAAGTACAGCCCTTTCCTGGGTTGCATCACTTAGTGTCGAAGAGGGCAAATCTGGCCGCTCGCATCGCCTGACCGCCCATCCCCCCTCTTGGATTTCCCGATCTTGGCTCGGTTGTATCGCTCGGGCGATTCCTCGCGCGCGCGTCTGCATCACTTCGCCCCGTAGACTCCATCGCTCCGTAGTTTCTCCTGGAGGGGTGCCGGAGTGGTTGAACGGGGCGGTCTCGAAAACCGTTGGCCCTCGTAAGGGGGCTCGTGGGTTCGAATCCCACCCCCTCCGTTGAGCGTGCGGTTCTCAAGGCCCGCCGCGCCGCTGCCGAAGAAACCGCGTGGACGCAGGCGAGCAGACCCGTCTTGGGCGTTTCTTCGACCGCCACCCGCGGCTCCTGCGGGTGCTGGCGCTGGTCGCGCTCCTCTGGGGCGCCGGCTACCTGACCTGGCGCGTCGGCTGGAGCGGCGAAGGCGCCAACCCGATTGCCTTCGGGATGCTGCTGGCGACCGAGGTCTATGGCCTCTACGCGCTGGCGATCCTCGCTTGGTTCTCCTGGTCCCGGCCGCCGGCGAAACGCCCGGCGACGACGCCGGGGCGCAAGGTCGACGTCTACGTCTGCACCTACGACGAGCCGGCCGAGGTGGTGATGGCGACCCTCGCCGGTTGCCGGGCCCTCACCTATCCGCACACGACCTACCTGCTCGACGACGGTCGCCGCCCGGAGATGCGTGAGCTGGCCGAGCTGGCTGGGGCCGAGTACCTGACCCGGCCGGACAACTCCCACGCCAAGGCGGGGAACCTGAACGCGGCGCTCCCGCGCACCGACGGCGACCTCGTCTTCGTCCTCGACGCCGACCACGTGCCGATGCCCGACGCGCTCGACGCGCTCGTCGGCTACTTCGACGACGAGCGGATGGCGATGGTCCAGACCCCGCACGACTTCTTCAACCACGATTCGGTCCAGCACTACGTCGTCGGCCGCCACGAGCAGTCGCTCTTCTACCGCGTGGTCTGCCCCGGCAAGGACCGCCACGGGGCCGCCTACTGGTGCGGCTCGGCGGCCCTGATCAACCGCCACGCCCTGCTCGAGATCGGTGGCGTCGCCACCGAGACGATCGCCGAGGACTTCCACACGACGATCCGGCTGCTGCGCCACGGCTGGCGCAGCCGCTACCACGACGAGGTCCTGGTCCAGGGGCTGGCGCCACACGACCTCGACGGCTACCTGCTGCAGCGCGACCGCTGGGCCCGCGGCAACCTCGCGGTCTTCAGGCTGCCGGAGTCGCCGCTGCGAGCGAAGACCCTCAGCCCCATGCAGCGACTCTCCTTCCTCGCCAGCCTGCTCGCCTACCTGGCCCCGCCGATGCGGCTGTTGCTGCTGCTGACGCTCGGCCTCGTGCTCTGGACTGGCGAGCTGCCGATGAAGATCAGCGTCGCCGCGCTGGCGGCGCTCTGGGTCCCCTACGTCCTCCTCAACCTCGGCGCCGGCTCCGCCCTCGCCCGCGGCTACATGCGCGTCCCCGAGTCGGCCCACTACGAGCTGCTGACGATGGAGATCTACACCCGCGCCCTACGCTGCGCCCTCGTCCCCGGCAAGACCGCCTTCAAGGTGACCCCGAAGCAGGGCCGCGACGGTGGCGGCCTGCACGCGGTCGGCAAGCTCCACCTCGTCCTCTTCTGCACCGTGCTGTTGGCGGCGGGGACGCTGATGCGCCTGCTCGACCTCGCCGGGGTGGGGCCGCTGCCGGACCTGCCGGGCATCGCCGCCGTCGTCGTTCCCCTGCTCGGCCTCTACGAGCTGCGGCGGCTGCTGGCGACGCTGACCGCCGTCGGCCGCAGGCGCCAGCGGCGGCTCGTCTACCGCTTCGAGGGCGACGCGCCGGCGAACGTCTACACGCCCGAGTCCCACACCAGCGCCCGGCTCGTCGACGCCTCGGCCGCGGGGCTGGGAATGGTGGCGAAAGCGCCACTCGCGACCGGCAGCGAGCCAGCTGTCCTGCTGACGCTGACCGACGCCGCCGGCGACGCTCACGAGATTGCCGCCAAAGTCGAAGTCCGGACCTGCCGCGAAGCGGATGGGCAGTTCCTGATCGGGGCGACGATCCTCGAGATCGACCCCGACGCGAGGTTGCGGTTGATGGAGTGGTGCTACGTCGTCTGCAGCCACGAGCGCCTGCGCGGCCGGCGTCCTGCCGCCCCGATCCCCGAGGCGGAGGCGATCGTCGTCTCCCTCGACGACTACCGCGAGGAGCCGCTGCCGGCGCGCCCCTCGATCCCGGCTCTGCGCCAGGCTTGAAGCGCTACTCTTGATTTGACGCGGCGGTTCCCAGAGCCTTCGCGAGGGGAAATGGAGAGGACCGGCACTATCGGCCAAGAAATGCCGGCCCTCCCACGCTGCAACGAAGCATCGTCAGAGAGAGCTCCATTACATCGCTGAGTATAGAGTTGACCTCAAACCGGTCGACGTATTCCCCACCAAGGAACGTGCACGTTCCGGAACAACGGAGAGGGTGGGATTCGAACCCACGAGGCGGGTTAACCCCGCCCACGCGATTTCCAATCGCGCTCCTTAAGCCACTCGGACACCTCTCCGGGTCCCCACAGGGTATCGGCGGGCTAGCCGCGGCGACTGGCGAAGAACCCGCGCAGGAGCGCGGCGCACTCGGCTTCGCGAACTCCGGCGACGACCTGGGGACGGTGGTTGAGGGCGGGCTCGGCGAGGACGTCGAGGACACTGCCGGCGGCGCCGGCCTTCGGGTCCGGCGTCCCGTAAACGACCAGCGGCACGCGGGCGAGGACGATCGCCCCCGCGCACATCGCGCAGGGCTCGAGGGTGACGAAGAGGGTGGTCTCGGGGAGGCGCCAGCCGCCGAGCTTCTCCGCCGCCGCCCGGATCGACAGCAGCTCGGCGTGGGCGGTGGGGTCGCGGCGCAGCTCGCGCTCGTTGCCGGCGCGGGCGAGCAGTTCCTCGCCGCGGAAGACCGCCGCCCCGATCGGCACGTCCCCATGCGCCTCGGCCTTCCGCGCCTCGGCGATCGCAACCTCCATTCCGGCCTCGAAGTTGCCCGCGTCCACGATCCGGGAGTATGTCCGCCGACAACTTCCGCGGCAGCGCGGTGTTCGCACCTAGAGACGATGAGACGACTTCTGCGCACCCTCCTGCCGCTGGCGGCGATCGCCTCCCTGGTCCTTGCCTCAGCGCCCGCCCAAGCGGCGAGCGGCGTCGCGCCGGCACGCGGCGTCGCGCCCCGGCAGCTGCTGGTCAAGTTCGAGGGGCAGCGACACGGGCAGGCGTTTAGGCTCGCCCCCGGCGTTGGCGTGCGCGAGGCCGCTCGCGCCCTGCATCGCAACCCGAACGTGGTCTACGCCACCCCCAACTACATCGCCACCGCCTCGGCCTCGGCGCTGAACCCACCCCCTTATGACCCGGATCCACCCCCGTACGACCCGAATGACTCCGGCGGCCTGGAAGGGGTCTCCCCGGAATCATCCAACAGCGCTGGAGCCTGGATCTACAAGCAGTGGAACTTCCTCGGGTATGACCCGTCGGCGGCGGACGGGATGCCCGTCTCCCCGGGCGGGATCGATGCCCCGGGGGCCTGGCGCAACCTGATCGAACGTGGTCGGCCGGGCGCCGCCGGGATCGTCGTCGCCGTCCTCGACAGCGGCATCGCCTACCGCTCGCTCGGGACCGGCTTCCGCCGCAGCCCCGACCTCGGGCCCCACCAGTTCGTCCCCGGCTACGACTTCGTCCAGCGCGATCGGGTGCCGCTCGACGAAAGCGGCCATGGCACCCATGTCGCCGGGACGATCGCCGAGAAGACCAACAACGGCACCGGCGTCACCGGCCTCGCCTACCGGGCGCGGCTGATGCCGGTGCGAGTGCTCGACCGCAACGGCTTCGGTAACGCCTTCGACATCGCCAAGGGGATCCGCTTCGCTACCCGGCACGGGGCGGAGGTGATCAACATGAGCTTCAACTTCGCCTGCGGCAAACGGGTGCCACTGGTTGACGAAGCGCTGCGGGAAGCCTTCGAGCGGGGTGTCGTCACCGTCGCCTCGGCCGGAAACCTCGGCTCGGAGAGCTGCGTCTCGGCCCCGGCCACCGGGCCGCGGGTGATCGGCGTCGGCGGCACGACCGAGGGCGGCTGCCTCGGCGACTACTCGCTGGCCGGCGAGGCGATCGACCTCGTCGCCCCCGGCGGTGGGGTGCCGCAGAGCCGCTGCCCCTCGGTCGCGGCACGGCCGATCTACCAGGTGACGCTGCAGCCGAAGAGCACCAAGGAGTTCGGGGTCCCGGCCAACTACGTCGGCACCTCGATGGCCGCCGCGCACGTCTCCGGCGTCGCCGCGATGGTCCTCGCCAGCGGCGCCGTCAACCCGCTCCTGCCGCCCTTCAAGCAGGTCGAAACCGTGGCCAGGAAGCTGCGTCAGACCGCGCGGGACCTGGGCCTGCCGCGGACCGAGCAGGGAGCGGGCCTGGTCGACGCAGGCGCCGCCTCGGGGACCTTCCCGGTCTTCGTAAAAGTCCGCTGATTGCCCCCTGCGGGGGCGCTTCTAGGTCGTTCTAACGATGATGACGCTGCAGGGGGCGTGGTGGGAGACATTGTTGGGGACGCTCCCCAGCAGGTAGCGGCGGGCTCCCGTCATCCCCTTGTTGCCGACCACGATCAGGTCGGCCTTGACCTCTTCGGCGACGTTGAGGATCGCGTCGGCGGGGTCGGCCTCGACCGGGTGGGTCTGGACCTCGACCCCCGCTTCTTTCGCCTCCGCGGCGGCGGCGTCGAGGACGATGTTGACGTCCTCGCGCGGGCCGAGCTCGTAGTGGACGTCGGCCGGCGCTTCCTGCTGCTCGGCCTGGACTCGGCGGCCGGGAGCCGGGGAGTAGGCGCTGACGATGCTGAGCTGGGCGCCCGACAGCTTCGCCAGCTCGATCGCCTGACTGACCGCCTCGCCAGCCGTCTCGGAGCCATCGGTCCCAACCACGATGCGAGTGAACACGCCGCCTCCTTCGTCCGGATCCTGAACCCGGTCGATACTAATCGCTCAGCGCTCGTGCTTCGCAGGCAGACCGCGGAAGCCGTCGCCGAGGATTTCGTTCGGCGTCGTCGCCAGCTGGTAAACGGCGATCACCATCGCCAAGAAGAGGCAGACGACGAGGACGACCATTCCCGCTCTCCAGATCCAGGGCACGGGGGAACCCTAGCCAGCGGCGTTAAGGTGGGGGCCGATGGCGCTGGAGAAGGTCGCAGACGGGGTTTGGCTCCTGCGCGGGGACTTCCGCGGGGCAATGAACATCTACTTCCTCGAGGACGGCGACGGTGTCGTCCAGTTCGACGCCGGGACCAAGGCGATGCGGAAGAAGGCGAAGGCGGCGGCCGAGGAGCTGGGCGGGCTGAAGCGGGTGGTCCTCGGGCACGCCCACGCCGACCACCGCGGCACCGCCCCCTACATGGACGCGCCGGTCCTCTGCCATCCCGACGAGCGCGCCGACGCCGAAAGCGAGGCCGCGATCGCCCCCTACATGGACCTCTCGCAGCTGCCGGTGGCGTGGGTGCGCTGGCTCTACCCGTTTCTGCTGCGTCGTTGGGACGGCGGTGGGGTGCGAATCGCCGACACCGTGATCGAAGGCGACCGGGTGGCCGGCTTCGAGGTCCTCCACTTCCCCGGGCACGCGCCGGGGCTGATCGGGCTCTGGCGCGAGAGCGACCGGGTGGCGCTGGTCTCCGACGTCGTCTACCTGGTCGACTCGACGCGACTGAAACCGCTGCCGGAGGGCGAGGCGAGCGTTCCCCACCCGGCCTGGGCCTGGGACCACGCGAGGGCGAAGGAGTCGCTGCGGCGCCTGGCGGCGCTGGAACCGCGCGTCGTCGGCGCCGGGCACGAGCATCCGCTGCGGGGCGAGAACCTGCGGGAGACGCTCGAGCGGGCCGCCGAGAAGTACTGAAACCGCCTCCTGCCATAAGTTCCAGCGCCTGATGATCGCGACCTACGCCTCGGCGGCGCTGATCTGCGCCGTCTCGCTGCTGGTCGGCCGCGCCGTCCTCTCCCTCGCCGCCAGGCGGGAGTGGTCGTGGCTGGAGCCCGCGGTCGGCCTCGGCGCCGTGCTGACGGTGACCGGCCTGCTGGCGCGAGCGCCGGGTCACGGGACCTCGGCGACGCTGGGGCTGGTGGCCCTGATCGCGGTCGCGGCGCTGGTCGTCTGGCGAATCGGCGTTCGTCCTTTCCGCGGTATAGCTCCTGAAAGGACGAACGCCGGGGCGGTTTGGTGGGAAGGGCTGCCGGTGGCGCTCGTCATCGCCCTCGTCTTGGCGATCCCGTTCGCGGTCAGCGGCCGCTGGGGGCTGCTCGGGGTCGGCTTCAACAACGACCTCGGCCTCCACCTCGCCTGGGCCGAGTGGCTGCGCAGCGGCTTCGGCCCGGAACCCGATCCCGGGTACCCGCTGGGCCCCCACGGCCTCGCGGTGGCGACCGCGGTCGTCCCGGGCATCGGCCTCGGCCAGGCCTTCCTCGGCGAGATCGTCGCGATCGGCGTAATGACCGGCCTGACGGCCCTCGGAGCCCTACGAACCCTCACCCCCACCCGCCGCACCATCGCCGCCGCCCTGGTCGCCCTCCCCTACCTAGCCGCCTCCTACTACGCCCAAGCCGCCTTCAAGGAGTTGGCAGAGGCGTTGCTCGTCCTCGCCTTCGCCATCTACCTCACGACCTTCGATGCCCGAGCAACCCCAGCGGCCGGCAGCCAGGCCAGGGGGGGTCCTTCGCCAGACACTCAACATCGAGCACGGCGAGATGTGTCTGGCGTGGGACCCCCCCTGGCCTGGCTCCTCCCCCCTCTAGCCCTAGCCGGCGGCATCTTCTTCAGCTACAGCTTCGCCGGCATCGCCTGGCCCGTAGCGATCGCCGCCCTCTGGAGCCTCACCCTCCCCGAGGTGCGCCGGGCGCTGCGCCCCCGATCGCTGCTCCGCTTCCTCCTTCGCCCCGTCACCCTTCTGACGATCGCCGTCCTCGCCGGCCTCGCCATCCTGGTCACCGTCGTCGGCCCCTTCGGCTTCGCCAGCAGCTTCAACAAAGTCGCCGGCAGCAACACCTACGGCCCGGTCTCACCGCTGGAGGCGCTGGGCATCTGGCCCGCCTCCAACTACCGCCTCGACGCCGCCGGCGGTGCCCGCCTCCCCGGCCTCGCCGGCACCATCGCGATCCTCGCCCTCCTCGCCGGCGTCGCCTGGTGGGCCCGCCGCCGCGAGCTGACCATCCCCATCGCCCTCGGCGCCGCCTGGCTGCTCTACCTCCTCTCCCTCCCCTCGGCCGGCGACTACAGCCAAGCCAAGGCCCTGATGATCATCTCCCCCCTGGCGGCCCTGGTGATCGTCCGCCCGCTCCTCGAGGAATTCCCCCGCCTCGGGAGCCGGGGGAGGGGTCTCTCCGGACCCTCCCCGCTGTTGTCCGGGGAGACCCCTCCCCCGGCTCCCCTCCGGGCAGCCTGGACCGTCCTATCAGTCGCCTTCATCGCCGGCGCCGTCTACTCATCGTTCCTCGCCCTCCGAGACGCCCCCGTCGGGCCCCCCGGTCACGGCTCCGAGCTACAAGCCTTCCTGCCGATCTTGCACGGCCAACCGGTGCTCTACGCGGGGCAGGACCGCTACGCCGCCTACGGGCTGCTGGGGGCCGACACCCACGTGCCGCTGGTCGAGTTCCCCGACGACGCCGTCTCGCCCAACCCCGAGAAGCCGTTCGACACCGGCGACGCCTACAGCCCGATCGACTTCGACTCCTTCTCGCGGGGGACGCTCGACCGCTTCCCCTATGTGATCACCAGCCGCGCCGCCTGGAACAGCCAGGCACCGCCGAACTTCAAGCGCGTCGCCAGCACCGATTCCTACGTGCTCTGGAAGCGAACCGGACCCACCCCCGAAGATCGCCACGTCCTGCTCGAGGGAACCGAGGCGGGCGCCTACGCCGGCTGCGCGGCGCCGGAGATCCGCATCCTCCTCGCTGCCAACGGGCACGCCGGCCTCTTCCCCGATGCCGTGATCGGCCATAAAGACGACTGGGACGGGGGCAGCATCCTCGGGCTCGACGCCGAGACCTCGCAAACGCTGCAGCTCCCCGCCGGCAGCTGGAACCTCTCGCTGCAGTACTTCTCCCCCTTCGGCCTCACCCTCTCCGCCCCCGGCTTCAGCGAAGAGCTGGCGGCCGCTCTCGACGGCCAGCGCCCGAACACGATCAGCCTCGGCAACAACGGCCAGTTCTGGTCGGCCGGCCGCTACGAGAGCAAGGGCGGCAGCGTCCGCTTCACGGTCGCCACCGAAGACGCTTCAACTCTGCAGAGCCTCAGCGGCTACACCGGCAAGGCCTACCTCGGCGAGCTGGTGGCGGTCCCGGCCGAACCGCACCGCACGGTGCCGCTCGCGGCCGCCTGCGACCAGTGGATCGACTGGTACGAAGCCGCCGAAGCGCCTTAAGCGGCCTTCGACTCCATCCGTTCGGGGGAGACCCGGACCACATCCCAAGCCAGGCCGACCTTCTCGAGCCCGTCGATGACTAGGGCCGAGACGTCCACCTGGTACCAGCGGAGGCCGTGGGTGGCGGAGGTCGGGAAGGCGTGGTGGCTGTTGTGGAAGGCCTCACCGAGAGTCGGGATCGCGATCAGGGCCAGGTTGCGCGACTCGTCGGTGGTCTCGAATTCGCGCTTGCCGAAGGTGTGGCAGAGCGAATTGATGCTGTAGGTGAAGTGGTGGAGGACGAAGACGCGGACCAGGCCGCCCCAGAGCAGGCCGGTGAGGCCGGCGGCGATGGAGCCGCCGATGATCCAGCCGAGGAAGAAGGGCAGCAGCAGGCCGAGGATCGCCCAGTAGATGAAGGTGCGGTCGACCCAGTTGATCACCGGGTCCTTGATCAGGTCCGGTGCGAAGCGTTCCTTGTTTCCGCGCTGGGTGTGGATGAAGATCCAGCCGACGTGGGCGTGGAAGAGACCCTTCATCGCCCCCTTCCAGCCGCCGCCGTGGTCGACGTGGGGGCTGTGGGGGTCGCCGTGTTCGTCGGAGAAGGTGTGGTGCTTGCGGTGGTCGGCGACCCAGGAGATCACCGGACCCTCGATCGCCGCCGAGCCGAGGATCCCGAAGAGGCCGCGTAGCCAGGGGGAGGTCTTGAAGGAGCGGTGGGTGAGAAGGCGGTGGAAGCCGACCGTGATCCCGAGCCCGGTGAGGAGGTACATCCCGAAGAAGAGGAAGACGTCGGTCCAGTTCAGGGCACTGCCCCAGACCTGCCAGCCGGCGACGATGACGGCGATGAAGGGGACGATCGTGACCAGGCCGGTGATGATCCGGTCGCGGGTCTCGTTCTCGACGGGCTGGATGTCTGATGGAAGCGGTCCGACGGTCGTCATAAGGGGCGATGATAGGGGTCGCGGTCCTGGCCTCGCGGCCAATCGCTTCTGGGTAGGCTCCCCCGCGATGCCGTTCGCAAACACCGCGCCGCTGCGGCGGGAGATCGAGACCCGCCTCCCCGAGCGGCCCTTCACGATCGAGTTCTGGGACGGATCGAGCGTCCCTTCCACCGCCGCCGACGGCGGCCCCACCTTCAGCGTCCGCTCGCCGCGGGCGATCGCCCACGCGCTGCGCGCGCCCGGCCAGCTCGGCCTCGGCCGCGCCTACGTCAGCGGCGAGATCGAGGTCGACGACATCGACAAGGTGATCCGCGTCCTCGACGGCTGGCAGCCGCCCTCGCTCGATAAAACCGACCAACGGGCGCTGATGCTGGCCGCGGTGCGGGCGATGGGGATCGTCAAGCCGCCGCCGCGGCCGGCGTCGGAGCTGCGCCCCAGTGGCAAGCGCCACAGCAAGGAGCGCGACGCCCGCGCCGTCCGCCATCACTACGACGTCTCCAACGAGTTCTTCGAGCTCTTCCTCGGGCCGACGATGGTCTACAGCTGCGCGATCTGGCGCGACGGCGAGATGAAGACGCTGGAGGAAGCGCAGGAGGAGAAGCTCGACACCGTCGCCCGCAAGCTGCAGATCAAGGAGGGCGAGCGCGTCCTCGACGTCGGCTGCGGCTGGGGCGGCTTCCCGCTCTGGGCGGCGACCAAGTACGGCGCCAACGTCGTCGGCATCACCCTCTCGCCGCCGCAGGCCGAAAAGGCGCGGCAGCGGGCCGAGGAGGCGGGGGTCGCCGACCGCGTCGACATCCGCGTCATGGACTACCGCGACCTGCCCTCGCTGGGCGAGAAGTTCGACGCGATCGCCAGCATCGGCATGGTCGAGCACGTCGGCTCGGCCAACATCGACCTCTACGCCGAGACCCTGGCCAGCCTGCTCGATTCCGGCGGCCGCCTGCTCAACCACGGCATCACCCGCCTCCGCCACACCGACCCCGAGGCCGGCGACTTCTCCGAGCGCTACGTCTTCCCCGACGCGGCGCCCCTCCACCTCTCCCGCAACCTCCTCGCCCTCGAACGCGCCGGCTTCGTCGCCCACCACGTCGAGGACTTCGGCCCCGACTACGCGAAGACGCTGAAGCACTGGGCCGAGAACCTCGACGCCAACCGCGCCGAGGGCGAGCGCTTGGCCGGCGCCGAACGGATGCGCGTCTGGCGCCTCTACCTGCGGATGGCGAGGAACGGCTTCGAGAACGGGTTCTTGAACATCTACCAAGCCCGCTGCTCCAAGGCCGGCTGACCGGCGCATCTCGGCGTCCTCGGTCGGTCGCCTGCGGGTCACGCACCAGAGTGCGCTCCCCTTGTCTCCCTTCCTGCGTCCTTGACCTGCTTGGTCAGCCGGCCTTGGAGATTCTTCAGATCGGGAAGCTCGACGCCACGTTCTCGAGTGACCAGTCGGCGCCGGCGTCGGTGAGTTCGTCGGCGGCGTAGGAGCCGGTGGCGACGCCGGCGACGCGGATGCCGGCGCCGTGGCCGGCGCGGACGTCGCGGGGGGTGTCGCCGACGGCGATCGTCTCGGCGGGGTCGAGGGGATGGCCGGAGACCTGCTCGCCGCGCTCCAGCGCCTTCTTCGTCAGCTCGGTGCGGTCGCGCGAGTCCGACCCGTAGCCGCCGAAGGTGAAGTAGCGGTTGAGGTCGCCGCGGGCGAGCTTGATGTGGGCGGCGGCCTCGATGTTGCCGGTGACGACGCCGAGCAGGATCCCCGCTTCGACCAGGCGCGGCAGCAGCTCCTCGATCCCCTCGATCACGAAGTAGCCCTCCGATTCGGCGACGGCGTCGGCGAGGTGGCCGAGGTAGCACCCGATTGCCTCCGCCCGCTCCTCCGCCGACCCGGGCCGTTTCAGGACCTCGCGGAAGACGATCTGGGCGATTTCCGGATCGGTCATCCCCGCGTGCGTGTGTTCCTCGATATTCGCCTCGACCTCATACAGCTCGAGGAAGGCGCGCTGCCACGCAACCGCTCCCGCGCCACCGGTGTGAAGCAAAGTCCCGTCAATGTCGAACAGCACCGCCTTGATCACGCGCGGCAGCCTATCCGCGGCCGGCGGCGGCTCAGTGCTAGCTCTCCAGCAGGTCTTTCTGGGCCAGCGTGTAGAGCAGCCCGAGGGACGGGAGGACCACCACCGCGGCGACCGCGAAGACGATGAAGATGATCGTCATCGTCGGGTCGGGGGCGGCGGCCTGGTCGATGCGGAGGCTGGTCGGCAGCAGGTAGGGGAACTGGGCGACGCCCCAGCCCCAGATCAGTGCGATCACCGCGCCGGCGGCGAGGGGGCGCAAGGGGCGGCGGCCGCCGCGGACGAGGACGACGAGCAGGGCGGCGCCGCAGAGCAGCGAGAGGATCACCAGCGGCAGGCCCTGGTCGGTGAGGCGGTCGAAGACGTAGCGGGCTTCGGAGTGCAGGGCGAAGAGGCCGGCGAGCGCGAAGGCGCCGGCGACCACGGCGGCGCCGAGCGCGCGGCGCTCGAAGTAGCGCTCCAGCTCGTGGTCGCCGCGGCGAGCGTCGCCGACGAGGAAGACGGCGGCGAGGTAGGCGCCGGTGGCGACGAACATCGCCCCGATTAGCAGCGGCAGCGGCTGGATCCAGCTCGAGAAGGCGTCGCCGTTGCCCTCGGCGGGGACGTTGCCGGCGGCGATCGCGCCGACCACCGTCCCCATGAAGAACGGGGTGAGGACCGAGGAGATCGCGAAGGTCGCACCCATCGCCCGCCGCTCGCGCAGACCGACGATCGACTTGCAGAAGGCGAAGCCGGCGCCGCGGAGGACGATCCCCAGCGCCGCCAGCGCGATCGGCACGTACAGGGTCGAGAAGATCGCGCTGAAGGCCGTGGGGAAGGCGGTCCAGAGGACGACGAGGACGAAGATCAGCCAGACGTGGTTCGCCTCCCAGACCGGCGTCAGCGAGCGCTGGATCGCGTCGCGCGGCCGCTGGCCGCGCTCGTCCCAGCCGGCGACCAGGTCCCAGAAGCCGCCGCCGAAGTCGGCGCCGCCGAAGAGCGCGTAGAAGGTCGCGCCCACCCAGAGGATCGCCGCCGCCGCGTCGGCCTTGCTCACGACCCACCCCCGTCGACGGGCCGATTCCCCTCCATATGGGCGTATTTTCGTCCCGTCGGCGATGAGGGGGCGTAGGGAATGTCGCCTTCGCGGTCGGCGCCCGCCTCGCGCCAGCGGCGCGACATCGAGCGCAGGACCAGGACGGCGCCGGTGCCGAGGCCGGCGTAAAGGAGCAGGACGAGGGCGAAGCTGAACCAGATCCCCTCGGCCTCGGTGACCGCTTCGGAGGTACGCATGTAGCCCTGGACGATCCACGGCTGCCGCCCGACCTCGGTGACGATCCAGCCGCACCAGAGGGCGACGATCGCGCCCGCCCCGGAGACCGCGACGGCGCGGAGGAACCAGGGCGTCCGCGGGATGTCCCGCCGTTTCCACCAGACGAACCCGAACCAGGCGCCGAGCGCGAGCAGCGCGGTGCCGATCCCAACCATCGCGTCGAAGGCGAGGTGCAGCATCGTGTGGGCCGGCGGCTCTTCGTCGTCGGGGATGTCGTTCAGCCCGGTCACTTCGGTGTCGGTGCTCCAGCCGACCAGGAAGGAGTCGAGGCCGGGGATCCCGATCGCCCCCTTCACCCCGTCGTCGGTGCAGACGCCGCCGAGGTACTCGGTCTGGTTGTCGCCGGTCTTCTCGATGCACTCCATCGCCGCGAACTTGGCCGGCTGGTGATCGGCGACTTCGCGCGCCGCGGTGTCGCCGACGAAGAGCTGGATCGGGGTGGCGATGCAGGCGATCGTCAGCGGGATCACCACCCCCAGCTTGTGCAGGCGGTCGCGCCGCCCCTTCAGCATCCCCACCGCGTAGATCGAGGCGACGAGGAAGCCGACGACCATGTAGGCGGCGAGGACCATGTGCGGGACCTCGTAGCCGGTCGCCGGGTTGAAGAGCACCTTCAGCGGCTCGACGTCGACGACCTTGCCGGCGCTGTTCAGGGTGAAGCCCTGCGGCTGATTCATCCAGGAGTTGGCGGCGACGACCGAGAAGGCGCCGCCGATCCCGGTGATCACCATCGGCACCCCGGCCCAGAAGTGCGCCCACGGCCGCAGCCGCTTCCAGCCGTAGATGTAGACGGCGAGGAAGATCGCCTCGAGGAAGAAGAAGATCCCCTCGATCGCGAAGGCGATCCCGAAGACGGAGCCGAAGCGGTGCTCGAACTGCGGCCAGAGCAGGCCGAACTCGAAGCTGAGGACGGTGCCGGTGACGGCCCCGACGGCGAAGGTGACCGCCATCGCCTTCGACCAGCGCCGCGCCAGCTCCATCGCGTCGTTGTCGTCCTTTTTCAAGCCGAGGTAGTTGGCGACCAGGATCGTCGCCGGCAGCGCCACCCCGAGGCAGGAGAGGACGATGTGGAAGCCGAGGGTGAAGGCCATCTGCTCGCGGGCGGCGAGCAGATTCGACATGCTGCTCACGCCCCCCGCTGCGAGCGGTAGCGCCGGATCAGCGCGTTGGTGGAGCTGTCGTGGCGCAGCTCGGGCTCGGAGCCGGACTCGAGCTCGGGGATGATCGCCTTCGCCAGGGCCTTGCCCAGCTCGACCCCCCACTGATCGAAGGAGTCGATCCCCCAGGCCGCCCCCTGGGTGAAGGTGCTGTGCTCATACAGGGCGACCAGCGAGCCCAGCGCCGCCGGCGTCAGCCGCTCGGCGAGGATCGTGCTCGAGGGCCGGTTCCCCTCCATCACCCGGTGCGGGACGACCGCCTCCGCCGTCCCCTCCGCCCGCACCTGCTCGGGGGTTTTGCCGAAGGCGAGGGCTTCACCCTGGGCGAAGACGTTCGACATCAGGATGTCGTGGTGGTTGCCGAGCGGGTTGAGCGAGTTGGCGAAGCCGATGAAGTCGCAGGGGATCAGCCGCGTCCCCTGGTGGATCAGCTGGTAGAAGCTGTGCTGGCCGTTGGTCCCCGGCTCGCCCCAGTAGACCTGCCCGGTCTCGTAGTCGACGTGGGCACCGTCCAGGGTCACGTGCTTGCCGTTCGACTCCATCGTCAGCTGCTGCAGATAGGCGGGGAAGCGGTGCAGGTACTGGTCGTAGGGCAGGACCGCCTGGGTTTCGGCGCCAAAGAAGTCGGCGTACCAGACCGAGAGCAGTCCCATGATCAGCGGCAGGTTGGCGGCGGTCGGCGCTTCGCGGAAGTGCTCGTCCATCGCGTGGAAGCCGGCCAGCATCTCGGCGAAGCGGCCGGGGCCGATCGCCAGCATCGTCGAGAGCCCGATCGCCGAGTCCATCGAGTAACGGCCCCCGACCCACTCCCAGAAGCCGAACATGTTCTCGGTGTCGATGCCGAACTTCGAGACCTCCTCGGCGTTGGTGGAGACGGCGACGAAGTGCTTGGCGACCGCGGCCTCATCGCCGCCGAGGCCGGCCAGCGACCACTCCCGCGCGGTGCGGGCGTTGGTCATCGTCTCCAGGGTCGTGAAGGTCTTCGAGGAGATCACGAAGAGGGTGGTCTCGGGGTCGAGGTCGCGCGTCTTCTCGGCGAAGTCGGTGCCGTCGACGTTGGAGACGAAGCGACAGGTCAGCTCCCGCCGCGAGTAGTGCTTGAGCGCCTCGTAGGCCATCACCGGCCCGAGGTCGGAGCCGCCGATGCCGATGTTGACGACGGCGCGGATCGGCTTCCCGGTGTGGCCGCGCCACTCGCCCGAGCGCACACGCTCGCAGAAGGCGGCCATCCGGTCGAGCGTCTCGTGCACCTGCTTGACCACGTCCTCGCCGTCGACGATGAGCGAGCGCTTGCGCGGCATCCGCAGCGCCACGTGGAGGACGGCGCGGTCCTCGGAGACGTTGATGTGCTCGCCGGCGAACATCGCTTCGCGGCGCTCGAAGACGCCGCGCTGCTGCGCCAGCCCGCCGAGCAGCATCAGCGTCTCGTCGGTGACCCGGTTCTTCGAGAAGTCGAGGTAGAGCCCGGCCCCCTCGGCGACCAACCGCTCCCCGCGCTCGGGGTCCGCGGCGAAGAGATCGCGCAGGTGCCTGCCGCGGATCCCCTCGTAGTGCTCCTGGAGCTGTCCCCAGGCCGGCGCCCGGCGCAGCGCCGAGGGCTCGGTCACCCGGCCTTGACCCCGCTCTGGGACCCGATCGTCTCCAGCATCTCTTCCCAGGACTTGTTGAACGCCTCTTTGCCCTCCTCCTGAAGGCGGGTGGCGAGGGCCGCGACGTCGATCCCGGCCTCGACGAACTCGGCCAGGACCTGCTCGGAGTTGCCGCCGTCCTTGGGGAAGAGGTCGGTGACCTGGCCGTGGTCGGCGAAGGCGTGCAGGGTCGGCTCCGGCATCGTGTTGACCGTCAGCGGCGAGGCGAAAGCCTCGATGTAGAGGGTGTCGGAGGCGTCGGGGTCCTTGGTCCCGGTGCTGGCCCAGAGCAGCCGCTGCGGCCGCGCGCCCTCGTTCATCAGCCGCCGCATCCGGTCGGATTCGAGCAGCTCGTTGTAAGCGCGGTAGGCGCGGCCGCCGATCGCGATCCCGAGCCGGTTGACGAGGTGGTCGGGCACGTCCTTGCCGACGGCGACGTCCCAGCGGCTGATGAAGAGCGAGGCGACGGAGGCGACGTCGGGGTCGAGCCCGGCCTCGATCCGCCGCTCGATCCCGCGCATGTAGGCGTCGGCGGCGCCGAGGTACTGCTTGTCGTCGAAGAGCAGGGTGACGTTGATCGGCACCCCGGCGAAGATCGACTCCTCGATCGCCTCGCGGCCGGCCTGGGTGCCGGGGATCTTGATGTAGAGGTTGTCGCGTTCGCCCTTGGCGTGGAGCGCCTTCGCCTCCTCGATCGTCGCCGCCGCGTCGTCGGCGATCAGCGGCGAGACCTCGAGCGAGCAATAACCATCGACTCGGGACGTGCGGCGGTGGACGTCGGCGAAGAGGTCGCAGGCGTCGCGCAGGTCGGCCAGCGCCAGCTCGAAGAAGACCTTCTCGTTCTCGTTGGCGCCGACGCCCTCCCCCGCCGCCGCCTTCGGCGCCAGCTCGGCGATCTGGTCGTTGTAGGCGTCGCCGCCGGAGATCGCCTTGTCGAAGATCGACGGGTTCGAGGTCAGCCCGGTGACCGAGAGGTCGCGGATGTAGCCCTCCAGCACCCCTTCGCGCAGCATCGGCCGCGTGATGTTGTCGAGCCAGAGGCTCTGGCCCAGTTCGTGCAGGCGCTGCGTCGGCTTCATCTGGAGCCTCCTAAGTCGTTGATTTGGCCGCCCGCTCGGCGACCTCGCGCGCCACCTTGGTGACGTTGTCGACGGTGAACCCGAACTCGGCCTCGACGTCCGCGAACGGAGCCGACTGTCCAAAGGTACTCATACCCATGATCGCGCCCTCCGTACCGACGTACCGCTCCCAGCCGAGGGTCGATGCCTCCTCGATCGCGACCCGGGCGAGTACGTCCGGCGGCAGCACCTCGTCGCGGTAGGACCGGTCCTGCTTCTCGAAGATCTCCCAGCAGGGGAGGCTGACGACGCGGCTGCGGATCCCCTCTCCCGCCAAGCGCTCGTGGGCGCCGAGGGCGAGCTGGACCTCGCTGCCGGTGGCGATCAGGATCAGCTCCGGCTCCCCGTCCTCGGGGTCGGCGAGGACGTAGCCGCCGCGCTGGACCCCCTCGGCCGAGGCGTACTTGGAGCGGTCGAAGACCGGCACGTTCTGCCGGGTCATCACCATCGCCACCGGGCAGTGGGTGCGGTTGAGCGCGATCTTCCAGGCCTCGGTCACCTCGTTGGCGTCGGCGGGGCGGATCACGTCGAGGTGCGGCATCGCCCGCAGGCCAGCGAGCTGCTCGACCGGCTGGTGCGTCGGGCCGTCCTCGCCGAGGCCGATCGAGTCGTGGGTGAAGAGGTGGATGACCGGCAGCTCCATCTGGGCCGAGAGGCGGATCGCGGCGCGGCCGTAGTCGGAGAAGGTGAGGTAGGTCGACCAGAGGGGGCGCAGCTTCGCCGTTGACATCCCGCTGCAGGCCGCGGCGGCGGCGTGTTCGCGGATCCCGAAGTGGACCTGGCGGCCGTCGAAGCTGCCGGGCTCGTACTGGTCGGCGTCGCTGAGCCGGACCGAGGTCGAGTCGGTGAGGTCGCAGGAGCCGGCAATCAGCCACGGCACCTTCGCCGCGATCGCGTTCTGGACCTTGTTCGAGGCCTTGCGGGTGGCGAGGCCCTTCTCTTCGTCGGCCTCGAAGCTGGGCAGGTCGGCGTCCCAGCCGTCGGGCAGACCGCGCCGCTGCATCAGCTCCAGCTCGGCGGCCTTCTCGGCGTTGCCGCTCTTGAAGTCGTTGAACTTCCGCACCCACTCGGAGTGGGCTTCGGCGCCGCGCTTGCCGATCACCTCGTCGAAGCGCTCGCGGACGCCGTCGGGGACGAGGAACTTGGCGTCCTTCGGCCAGCCGTAGGCCTCCTTGGTCAGTTCGATCTCCTCTTCGCCCAGCGGTTCACCGTGGGCCGACTCGGTGTCCTGCTTGTTCGGCGAGCCCCAGCCGATGTGGCTGTCGACGACGATCAGGGTCGGGCGGCCGGTCTCGGCCTTGAACTCGTTGAAGGCTTTACCGAGGAGCTGGGTGTCGTTGGCGTCGCCGACCCGGATCACGTTCCAGCCGTAGCCCTCGAAGCGGCTGAGGACGTCGTCGGAGAAGGCCAGCGCCGTGTCGCCGTCGATCGAGATGTGGTTGTTGTCGAAGATCCAGCAGAGGTTGTCGAGCTTCAGGTGACCGGCAAGCGAGGCGGCTTCGTGGGAGATCCCATCCTGCAGGCAGCCGTCGCCGGCGAGCGCGTAGGTGTCGAAGTCGAAGAGCTCGGCGCCGTAGGTCGCGCCCAGCCACTTCGAGGCCATCGCCATCCCGACCGAGGTGCCGACGCCCTGGCCGAGCGGGCCGGTGGTCGTCTCGACACCGGTGGTCCAGCGGTACTCGGGGTGGCCCGGGGTGCGCGAGTGCAGCTGGCGGAAGCTTTCGATCTCGTCGATCCCGCAGGCCGGCTCGTCGAGGACGTTGTAGTCGGCGTCGACCTTGCGGACGCCGGCGAGGAAGATCATCGAGTACAGGAGCATCGAGGCGTGGCCGGCCGAGAGCACGAAGCGGTCGCGGTTCGGCCAGACGGGGTTCGCCGGGTCGTACCGCAGGTGGTTCTGCCAGAGCTCATAGGCGACGGGCGCCAGCGACATCGGCGTCCCCGGGTGCCCGGAGTTCGCCTTCTGGACGGCGTCCATCGAAAGGGTGCGGATCGTGTTTATGGCGAGCTGATCGATGTCCTGAGTCATGGAGACCGATCCTAGCCCGAAAGGCTTACCGAGAGACCGCGCGGCACTTGGACCTTCGGCCACTCTCGATCATGCTGGGCAGACATGGATGCTACCTGAAATTATTCTTTCTGTATAGATAGAACAGAGAAACTATAGTTGCAGTATGTCAAGAGAGGTGTCCTATTCTCCGCAGACCCTGGAAGCTGCCCACCTGCTGGGTCAGCGCATCCGTCTCGCCCGTCGCGAGCGGCGCTGGACGATGCGGGAGCTCGCCGAGCGGGTCGGGGTCAGTGTCCCCACTATGCGGAAAATTGAGCGGGGCGATCCCAGTGTCAGGCTCGGCCTCGCCTTCGAGGCGGCGACGCTGACCGGGGTCCCGCTCTTCGACGCGGACCCCTCCCGCCTCTCGCTGGAGCGAGCCCGGGTGGAAGATCGCCTCGCCGTCCTGCCGCGCTTGGTGCGGAAGCCGACTGAAGTAGACAATGACTTCTGAGTCACAGCAGGTCTTCGTATGGACCTGGCTTCCCGGCCTCGCCGAGCCGGTCGTAGCGGGGCGTCTCGATCCCGTCGGCCCCCTGGTCAACTTCACCTACGGGCGCAGCTACCTGGAGCGGGATGACGCGATCCCCCTGTACCTGCCCGAGCTCCCCCTCGGAGCGCAGCAGATACCTCCACGCGTGGGTGCGATCGCTGGCTGCATCGCCGACGCCGGCCCCGACGCCTGGGGGCAGCGGGTCATCCTCAACCGCCTGACCGGAAGAACCGACGCGGACCCGATTGAGCTGGGACCACTGACCTACCTGATCGAGTCCGGGTCAGATCGGATCGGCGCACTTGACTTCCAGGTCTCCCCCACCGAGTACGTCCCCCGCTCGGGGGAGCACGCTTCCCTCGACCAACTAGCCGAGTCGGCGGAACTGATCGAGAGGGACCTGCCGCTGCCCCCGGAACTCGAGCTGGCGCTCCTCCATGGCAGCTCGGTCGGCGGGGCACGCCCGAAGGCGTTGGTGGACGATGGCGAAACTGCGCTGATCGCGAAGTTCAGCTCGACCACCGACACCTATCCGGTGGTCAAAGGGGAGTTTCTGGCGATGGAGCTGGCGCGGCGGGTAGGTCTCGACGTATCCCCGGTTCGACTGACGTCGGCGCACGGGCGCAACGCCCTCCTGGTCGAGCGGTTCGACCGCCCCGGTAAGGGCAGGCGCCGCGCGATGGTCTCGGCATTGACGATGCTGGGACTAGACGAGGCGAGTGCCCGCTATGGCAGCTACGCAGCACTCGCCGACCAGATCCGGGCTCGCTTCACCGAACCGAAGGCGACGCTGCGGGAGCTGTTCTCGAGAATCGTCTTCAACGTCCTCTGCAGCAACACCGACGACCACCCCCGCAACCATGCTGCTTTCTGGGATGGAGAGGCGCTTTCACTGACCCCCGCCTACGACATCTGCCCGCAGCCGCGCAGCGGCGGGGAGGCGGCGCAGTTGATGGAGATCGGGCGGGACCGCTGGCGGATGAGCCAGGTTGCCGGCTGCGTCGAGCGCGCCTCCACCTACCACCTCTCCGAAGCCGAGGCCCGGGAGATCGTCGACAACCAGATCGCGACCATCGAGGACAAGTGGGACGAGGTCTGTGAGCTGGCTGAGCTGGGCGAGGCAGCCCGCGCCGCATTTCGAAATCGCCAGTTCCTCAATCCCTACTCCCTGCAGGACTACAAACGCAAGAACTAGTCAGGGCTCGATGCGGGTGACGGTGCCATCTCCGTTATTTGCGACCCAAACCGCGTCGCCGCCGACCGCGACCGCGCCCGGTTCGGGGCCGACCTGGATCGGCGCCCCCTCGACCTCGCCGCTCTCGATGTCGATCTTCCGCACCGCGTCGTCTTCGCGGTCGGCGACCCAGACGGCGCTGGTGCCGCCGTCGATTCCGCCTGGGTGGCCCTCGACTTTGATCCGCTCGACGACCTGGAGCGAGAGCGGGTCGAGCTTGGAGACAAGACCCGCGCGGCTGCTCGCCACCCAGACGTAGCCGCCGGCCACGGTCACGCCTGCCGGACCGCCCCCGACCCGGATCGGGTCGCTGGTGGCGAGGGTCGTCGGCGCGATCCGGCGGACGACGTTGGCGTCCGCGACCGTCGCCCAGACGCTTTCGGCTCCCCAGGCGAGTCGCAGGCCGGGCGCCTGGGGCGGCAGGCCGCGGCCCCGCGGGGCGATCTCGCCGGCTTCGGCGTTCACCGCCGTGATCCCCTTGCCATCCTCGTCGGCGACCCAGACGCGCTGTCCGCCGAGGGCGATCGGCCCCGGTTCGCCGGGCAACGGGATCCGCTTCAGGATTTCGCCGCTGAAAGCGTCGAGGCGCAGCAGCCGCCCCTGCCGGGGGTTCGTCACCCAGGTCCACTTGCCGCCGACGGCGACCCCCGCGACCCCCTTTTCGACTTTGTGCGGGCTGCCTACGACCTCGCCCGTCTCGGGGTCGAGCCGGGTCACGGTCCCGTCCTTTTCGCTCGTCACCCAGACCGCCTTCGGTCCCGCGTCCAGCCGCAGCGGCGGCGTTCCCACCTCGACCGGCGCCGAGACCTGCGGCCCGTCGTCACCCAGCAACAGGAAGAGGACGGCGGCGACCATCGCGGCGACGAAGATGACGACGCCGCCGAGGATCCAGGCGGTCGCCCGTCCGCCGAGCCGGCCGAAGAAGCCCTGCGAGGGGTTGGGGACGGTGCTGCGCTCGCTGCGGTCCTCGGAGAGGACGGCGGTCGGCCGCACCTCCGAGCCCTCGGCGGCACGGGCGGCGGTGATCAGGGCGCCCGCGGTCGGGTAGCGCTGGGCCGGGTCCTTGGCGACCGCGCGCCGGATCGTCGCCTCCACCCCGTGCGGCATCTGCGGCGGGGTGTCGGCTTCCTCACGTTCGAAGGGCGGGATCCCGGTGATCGCCTCGTAGAGGACGCAGCCGAGCGAGTAGACGTCGGCGGCGGGGCCGATCGAGTCGCCCCGCCACTGCTCCGGCGACATGTAGGCGGCGGTGCCGACGACGGAGGCGCTGGAGGCGGCGCCGCTCTCGTCGACGGCTTTGGCGAGGCCGAAGTCTGAGAGGTAGGCGTGGTCGCCTTCGATGAGGATGTTGTGCGGCTTGACGTCGCGGTGGACGATCCCGGCGGCGTGGGCGGCGTCGAGCGCGTCGGCAATCTGGGCGAGGTAGTTGAGCGCCCGGTGCGGGGGCAGCGGCCCCTCGCGATCGATCAGCCGGCGCAGGTCGCCGCCGCGGACGAGGCGCATCGCCACGATCAGCTCGCCATCGACCTCGCGCGAGTCGTAGACCGGGACCACCGATGGGTGCTCGAGCCGAGCGGCGAGGCGGGACTCGCGCAGGAAGCGCTCGCGGAAGCCGCGGCGGTCGACCAGCTCGCGGGCGATCACCTTCAGGGCGACCGGCCGGTCGAGCCCCAGGTGGGTGGCGCGGTAGACGACTCCCATCCCGCCGCGCGCGATCTGCTCCTCAATGCGGTAGCCAGCAACCTCGTCGCCAATAGAGAAGTCCCCCACCCGGCCGTTATAGCCGGATGGGGGACGGGAACGCCGACTGGTCGCTGCGGCTGCGCCGATAGGCGCGTTTTTACCGGCGCTGGGGCACCGGCTGCCAGTCGATCACCGGGCCGAGGACGGTGCCGTCGCCTTCGTCGAAGTTGTAGCCGGAGGCGAGCTGGCCCTGGCGGCGGGTTTCGACGTTGATCGAGACCAGCTGCTGCTCGTCTTCGGCCTGGACGAAGGCGGCGACGCGCTTGCCGTCGGAGGAGAAGACGGAGCTCGTCGTCGACTGGTCCGGCAGGGTGCTCAGCTTGCGGGCTTTGGTGCGGCCGATCTTCTTCGCCCAGAGGCCCTGAGCGCGGCGGAAGATCAGCATCTTCCCCTCGGGGGAGACGTCTTCGACGTAGGCGGAGCCGACGCCGGCGACCTGGGGCTTCTGGCGGGTGCCGTCACGGCGCATCGTGTAGATGTCGGCGTAGGCGGCCGGGCCTTCGCTGCTCTCGCCGCGGCTGTAGATGACGCCGCCAGCGAAGAAGCGCGGCGCGAACTCGTCGATGCCGTTGGTTTTCGTCAGCCGGGCCAGGCCGGAGCCGGTCGGGCGGATCGAGTAGACGTCGTCGTTGCCGCCTTCGGCACCGGCAGTGGTGCGGACGAAGACGATCAGCTTGCCGTCGGGGGAAAACGCTGCGTCGTGGTCGTCGCCGCTGCTGGTCAGCGCCCGCAGGCCGCCGCCGGTCGCCCCGACGGTGTAAAGGCTGGCGGGGCCGCCGAGAGCACCGCGCCGCTCGAAGACCACGTAACGCCCGTTGGGGGCGACCTTCGGCAGCGAGTCGACCTCGGGGCCGCTGGTCAGCTGGCGCTGGCCGGACCCGTCGGGCCGGACCGAATAGATGTCGCCGCCGCGGGCGAAGGCGATCGTGCGCCCGTCCGGCGAGAAGTTCGGTTCGGTGTCGGTCGGGTCTTCGGTCAGCTGGTTGAGGTGGCCCTCCTTGACCGCGAAGAGCCCGCCTTTGGCGACGCCTTCGACGGTCGAGGCTTTGGAGAAGACGACCGCGCCCGAGTTGGACGCCGCCGAGGCCGCTGCGGGCAGTGCGAGGGCCAGCAGCGCGGTCAGTGCGATCAGAGTCTTCTTGAACATCGGATGCTCCTTTCGAGCAGTGAGTGAGTCGATGCACCCATGCTCGGGTCCGGAGCCGTGCCGGCCAATGACAGCCGCTTCCCCCATCGGGCCACGGGTGGCCCGATGGGAGTCAGCTCGGAGAAGGAGGGGCGCCCCTGCTCGGAGCACCTCCGCCGAGAGGATTGTCTGCTGGCTAACGCCTCAAAAGTTGTGGCTCGGCTCCATGCTGAATACCGATCAGGGGTGCCCCTCCTTCTCCTCTACACGCACCATCGGGACGGTCACCAACACAGCAGCGCCGTGACAAAGTGGTCGACCTAGGGCGTCTACCGGCGGAAGTCGGAGGGTGTCGGTGGGGGTCGATCGGTACTCAGCATGGAGCCGCGCCAGCAGCCTCTGAGGCGTCAGCCGCTACCGCTTCTCGCGGCGGAGGTGCTCCGAGCGACCCCCACCGGCACCCTCCTTCACCGAGACCGCAAAAACCCGCGGTGTACACGCTTTTTTGCGGTCTCGCGAAGCTGGTGCTCAGCGGGGCCGGTCGAGGCCGAGCTCGATGACCCGGGCGGCGATCTGGCGGGGGCGGTCGCGGCCGGCGTCGCCGGGGACGTCGAGCTTGGCGGCGAGGGCGTCGAGGCGGCGCTGGGCGGTGCGCTCGGAGACGTGGAGCTCGGCGGCGATCTCGGCGCGGGTGGCGGGGCGGCCGGCGAAGGCGCCCTCGCTGCGGTAGGGGGCGACGAGGGCGGCGGCGGTCGCCCGCTCCTCCTCGCTGAGGGCGACGGCGGGCTCGGAGGCGGCGACGGTGGCGCCGACCGGGGTCACCGATCCCGTCTTCACTTCGAGCCGGTGGCCGCCGACGATCAGGGTGTCGCCGTCGCGCAGGCGCCGCGGCTTGTCCAGGGGCTCGCCGTTGAGCGCGGTGCCGTTGCGGCTGTCGAGATCGGTCGCCATCAAGACGTCGCCGCGGCGCTCGATCTCCAAGTGGTTCCAGGAGACCGCCTCGTCCTCGAGCACCACGTCGGCCTCCGGCGAGCGCCCGACCACCGTCCGCTCGCCGCTCAGCGCCACCGAGTGCGGCGCCTCACCGCTGGAGGAGATCCAGAGCCGCGGGTCCATCAGCCGAGATTAGATCGGTGACGGGACGATTCCCCTACATATAGGGGTACTTTCGTCCCGTCGGCGGATTAGTAGCGGTAGTGGTCCGGCTTGAAGGGGCCCTCGACCGGGACGCCGAGGTAGGCGGACTGCTCGGGGGTCAATTCGGTCAGCTCGACGCCGAGCGCGGCCAGGTGCAGGCGGGCGACCTTCTCGTCGAGGTGCTTGGGCAGGACGTAGACGTTCGGCTCGCCGCCGTATTTGTCCTCGCGCTTGCCGAAGAGCTCGATCTGGGCGATCACCTGGTTGGTGAAGGAGTTCGACATCACGAAGCTCGGGTGCCCGGTCGCGTTGCCGAGGTTCAGCAGCCGGCCTTCGGAGAGGACGATGATCGAGCGGCCCTCGGAGAACTTCCACTCGTCGACCTGCGGCTTGATCGTGATCCGCTCGGCGCCGGAGCCTTCCAGCGCGGCCATTTCGATCTCGTTGTCGAAGTGGCCGATGTTGCCGACGATCGCGTTGTGCTTCATCCGCCGCATGTGGTCGAGGGTGATGATGTCCTTGTTGCCGGTGGCGGTGACGAAGATGTCGGCGGTCTCGACGACTTCGTCGAGCGTCCGCACCTCGTAGCCCTCCATCGCCGCCTGCAGGGCGCAGATCGGGTCGATCTCGGTGACGATCACGCGGGCGCCCTGGCCCCGCAGCGAGTCGGCGCAGCCCTTGCCGACGTCGCCGTAGCCGCAGACGACGGCGACCTTGCCGCCGATCATCACGTCGGTGGCGCGGTTGATCCCGTCGACCAGGGAGTGGCGGCAGCCGTAGAGGTTGTCGAACTTGGACTTGGTGACCGAGTCGTTGACGTTGATCGCCGGGAAGAGCAGGTCGCCGGTCTCGGCCAGCTGGTAGAGCCGGTGGACGCCGGTCGTCGTCTCCTCGGTGACTCCCTTGATGCTGGCGGCGGCGCGGGTCCAGCGCTGCGGGTCCTCGGCGAGCGAGCGCTGCAGCGTCTGCAGGACGATCTTGAACTCCTCCGATTCGGCGGAATCCGGGTCCGGGACCGAGCCGGCCTTCTCGAACTCGACGCCCTTGTGGACGAGCAGGGTGGCGTCGCCGCCGTCGTCGAGGATCATGTTCGGGCCCTCGCCGTCGGGCCACATCAGCGCCTGCTCGGTGCACCACCAGTACTCCTCCAGGGTCTCGCCTTTCCAGGCGTAGACGGGGATGCCGGCCGCGGCGATCGCCGCGGCGGCGTGGTCCTGGGTGCTGAAGATGTTGCAGCTGGCCCACCGCACCTCGGCCCCGAGCGCGACCAGGGTCTCGATCAGGACCGCGGTCTGGATCGTCATGTGGAGGGAGCCGGTGATCCGCGCGCCTTTCAGCGGCTGGGCGGCGCCGTACTCCTCCCGGGTCTGCATCAGACCGGGCATCTCGACCTCGGCGAGGGAGATCTCCTTGCGGCCGAAATCGGCGAGGCCGATGTCGGCGACCTTGTAGTCCTGGGTGTCGGTTGCGGTAGCCGTGCTTGAAGTCATCGAAGCAATGTAGCGTGCCGGTCGTGAGCGCGGCGGACACGGAGAAGCGGCTTGCCGCGGAGGCGGCCGCGGAGCTGGTCGAGAGCGGGATGACGGTCGGCCTGGGCACCGGCTCGACGGTCGCCCACCTGCTGCCGGCGCTCGCCAAGCGCGGCCTGAGTGACATCCGCTGCGTCGCCACCTCGATCGCCACCGAGAAACAGGCGCGGGAGCTGGGGATTCCAGTCGAGGAGTTCGACAGCCTCACCCGCCTCGACATCGCGATCGACGGCACCGACGAGGTGACCCCGGACGGCTGGCTGATCAAGGGCGGCGGCGGCGCCCACCTGCGCGAGAAGGTCGTCGCCGCGGCGGCCGATCGGTTCGTCGTCGTCTGCGACTCGAGCAAGCCGGTCGAGGCGTTGAGCTGGCCGGTGCCGCTGGAGCTGTTCGGCTTCGGGGCGGCCTCGACGCTGGAGCGGCTCGGTTCTGACGTCAAGCTGCGGGACGCTCCGCGCAGCCCCGACGGCGGTGTCATCGCCGACTACCACGGCCCCGGCCTCGACGACCCGGCGGCGCTGGCGGCGCGGCTGGAGGCCGATCCCGGCGTCGCCGCCCACGGCCTCTTCCCCCCGGATATGGTGAGCGCGGTTTTCGTGGCAAGGGGAGACGCCGTGGACCGCACCAGTTTCAGCTGATCCCAAAGGAGAGCCAATGACCGACTTCAGCGGGCTGGCGATCGCCGGCCGCATCGCCACCCCCGACGATTCCGACTGGGACCAGGCCCGGCAGGCCTGGAACCTCGCCGCCGACCAGCACCCGGGCGCCGTCGCCTTCGTCGAGAGCGCCGAGGACATCGCCGCGGTCGTCCGCTTCGCCGCCGAGAAGGGCCTGCGGGTGACCGCCCAGGGCAGCGGCCACGGCGCCCTATCGCTGCGGCTGCCGGAGGACGCGATCCTGGTCAAGACCGAGCGGATGCGCGGGATCGAGGTCGACCCCGAGGCGCGGACGGCGCGGGTCGAGGCGGGCGTGCTCTCGCTGGAGCTGGCCGAAGCGGCGGCCGCGCACGGCCTCGCGTCGCTGCCCGGCTCCTCCCCCGACGTCTGCGTCACCGGGTTCACGCTCGGCGGCGGGCTGAGCTGGCTCGGCCGCCGCTACGGGCTCGCCTGCAACAAGCTGCGGGCAGTGGAGCTGGTGACCGCCGATGGCGAGCTGCGGACGGTCGACGCCGAGAACGAGCCCGACCTCTTTTGGGCGCTACGAGGAGGCGGCGGCGACTACGGGATCGTGACCGCGCTGAAGGTTGGGCTGGTCCCCCTCGCCGACGTCTACGCCGGGGCGCTGATCTTCCCGGCCGCGGTCGGGGCGGCCGGCGTCCGCGCCTACCGCGACTGGGCGGCGGGAGTCTCCGAGGACGTGACCTCGATCATCCGCTTCCTGCGCCCGCCGGACATCCCCGACGTCCCCGAGTTCCTGCGCGGCAAAGAGCTGCTGGTGATCGACGCCGCCTGCATCGGCGACCAGGCGGCCGGCGAAGCTGCGATCGCCCCGCTGCGCGAGATCGGCGAGCCGGTCCTCGACACCTTCGGCCAGATCCCGGCGCCGGGCCTCTGCAAAATCCACATGGACCCCGAGCAGCCGGTGCCCGGCTTCGGCCACCACCGGGTCCTGCGCGAGCTCTCCGACGAGACGATCGACGCCTGGGTCGCCGCCGTCGGCCCCGGTTCGGGCACCCCGCTGCTGCTCTCCGAGCTGCGCCAGCTCGGCGGCGCCCTCGGCCGCCCCGACCCCGACGGCGGCGCCCTCTCCCACCTCAACGCCGGCTGGGTCATGTACGGGGTCGGGATGGTGATGAGCCCGCAGATGGGCGAAGCCGTCAGCGCCGGCCTCGACCGCATGCACGAGGCGATGGAGCCCTGGGCCGCCGACGGCGGCTACTTCAACTTCTCCGACCGCCCCTGCGACACCGACGCCATCCTCCCGCCCGAAGTCTGCTCCCGCCTAGTCGACGTCAAGCACCGGTACGACCCCGACCGCCGCATCTTCGGCAACCACGCGGTCTCGCTGGATTCGGCTGTATAGGGCATGCCTGTCGCCTTCCTCCCGACCTGTCGGGGGAAGGCGACAATCAGGGTGGGTTGGCGGCTGAAATCTCCGCGAGCCGCCGGTAGGAAGGATCGTCCTTGCCGACGAGGTCGCCGACCGCCTTCAGCGCTGCATCTACATCCTCAGGAGTGGCCAACGCGACCTCCTCAATATCGCCCCAGTCCCTGGTCCGCGCAAAGAACGACTTGAAGATCACCAGTGAGGCACAGTCAAGGACCGGAATCTGGGTGCCCTGCAGATCCACCCAAACCACCCCGTTGGCGACCTCCTCATGCAGGGGCAGATTGTTGAGGAAGACATCAATGGGAACACCCTCCCAAAATAGACGCGTCTGACCGTCACGGACAGCCTTCCCCACATCGTCCTCTTCCACCCGCACCCCCTCGGGGAGCGCCGCCACGACATCCGCCGCCTTGCTGGCATCTACGAAGATGTTGACATCAAGATCTCGCGTCCCACGCGGCTCCTGAACGCAGTAGGCGAGGGCGATCGCCCCACCAAAGGCGTGAGGGATCGAGTGGGCCCTCAGCGCCCCGTGAATCGCCAAGAGCTTTTCGACGAGCTCGGCATTCATACGGAGTCGGAATTGGCCAGACGGTCCTTCAGCGGCGGGTAGGACATCTCCGCGCGCGGACGATAAGGAAGTGCCTCGGCGAGGCCAAGCACCTGGTTCAGGATCCTGCCTGCCCGTTCGGGATCAACAGGAGGCTTGCGATCCTCCAACTTCAATCTCCCTCCGGCGGCAGCAACGATCCGTAGAAGGGCATCGGCGCCGGGCTCGCGGTGCCCACGCAAGTAGGCGTTTAGGACAGATCGGGGCAGACCCGCACGACGGGCGACCTCGGCCTGGGTCAAGCCGCTGATCGCAAGAGCCTCTTCTAAAAGCGATACGGAAGACACCAAATAATGTTAGCGCATCCGCTAACATGGTATTCAGGCAGTATTAGATCGGATCCAGGTATTTTTTCCTGCATGCCGGAGACCGATAGCCCGCTGGCTCGACTCTCCCGGCTCCGACTTCCCGATGACGTCGAGGAGATCATTGGTCTGGACCCTCCAGGGAGCCAGCTCGCCGATGACTTAGGAGATGCGGAGTTCCGTCAGCTGGCACTCGTTCGCAAACTCTGGTGCAGCCTGGCCGAACCCGGTCCCCTTCTCGAGGTCTTGGTCAGGCCGGCAGATGACAGCCTGGGGGATGACAGGTTCTGGGCCCTCTTCTCACAGCTCGGAGTCCACTACAGCCACTACGCGATAGCTGCATCCGCTGCCGATCCGATGACCTTCTTCCGATGGATGTCAAGCGAGCAGTGTGTTGACCCGGGCGAAACTCCCGACCTGGATGGGAGATTCGAGAATCTGGATGCTTACGCCAATAAGCCCCTTTCCGACGAGGATCACGAATTCCTGACGAACCTCAGGATCGAGGCGATTCGACGGATGACGTCCAGTAAAGCCGCAGCAGACGTCAAGCGCTTTGACCGTTCGCAACTGGCGTTGATGATCTCCCACGCTGCGCACAAACTGTCTAAAACCTCGGCGGAAGTCGCGCAGTTGGATTTCAATCTCGAGGCGACTATCTTCGGGGACCTCAAGTCCGTTAACGATGACCTCCGTGATTTACAGGGTCCCGCGCAGGCCATGGTCGAGTACCAGCTTGGCCAACTCCTCGCCTATGGGGAGTTCATCTACGTTGAACATCCCGCTCGTGGAAAAACCGCAGAGGACAGCGTTTTCTCGGACCGCTGGCTGATCGAGCTCACCGAGATGGCGAGGCGGGACGACAGGCTGAGAAAAATCTATGGCCAAAAACAGCTCGCAAACCAGTACGAGCGAAACTTGGCGTTGCTCTTCCAGAGCCTTGGCTTCGTTACGGTGCCCGCGCTCTCCGGTGAGGAGGCGGCAGATCTGCTTTGCATCGGCAAAGGGGAAGATGAGCGGTTCACTTTCCTCGTCGACGCAAAGTCGAGCAAGAGCCCTTACTCGTTTCCAAAATCAGACCAGAGGGCCCTCTCCGACTACGTTCGTCAAACCAAGCGCTCCCTGTCAGATCTACCTGCTCTGCGGTGTGTCCTGCTGGTCGGCAACGGACCGGCCGGGACGGTCGGGGACAAGCTCGCCGCCTTGACGGCCACGGTCGACCTGCCCCTTCGTTTCATATCTACCGGCAATCTCGTTCACCTGCGAAAAGAGTCGCCGGGCCCGGTACCTCCGAGCTTCTTCCTAAAGATGCTCCTCGACAGTGACCCCGTGATCGCCAGGGCGGATCTCGACCGGCTCTTGGAGAGACAGTCCAGTCAGGACCGCGCATATGCTGATTTCGTGCGCGAGATGAGGAGCATTAGTAGCTCCTGAGGGGCGGCACCGGCCGTCCGCTGCTACCCCCCCGCCGCAGCCTCGTCAGCAACGACCAACATGTTCTCGTTCCGCACCCGTCCCGCCGGGATCGACCCGTCGCCGGCCAGGAGCTTCTGAAGCGGCTCGCGCTTGTCGGGGCCGGTGACCAGCCAGAGGATGCGGCGGGCTTGTTCGAGGGCGGGGTAAGTGAGGGTCATGCGGAGGTGGTCCTGGTACATCTCGCCGGTCATCGCGACGCGGCGGTCGGTGACCTCGAGGACGGGGTCGTTGGGGACGAGGGAGGCGGTGTGGCCGTCGGGGCCGAGGCCGAGGTGGACTAGGTCGAAGCGGTCGGGCAGGGTGGCTTCGTAGTCGCGGGCGGCGCTGTCGAGGTCGCGCTGGGTGACCGGCATCGGCCGCAGGGTCGACTGGTGGTCCATGGAGAGGCCGAGGACCATGTGGGTGAGGTTGCGGGCCTCGTCGCCGGGGGCGGCGACGCGCTCGTCGACCTGGAAGAGCTCGGTCCGGTCCCAGGGCATCTGCTCGAGTTCGCCGAGGATCGCCAGCATCGCCCAGGGGGAGCGGCCGCCGCTCATCGCCAGGGCGAAGCGGTCACGCTCGGCGACCGCGGTCGCCCCGGCCTCGGCGATCAGCTCGGCGGCGCGGCGCGAGGCCGCCTTTTCGTCGCCGGCGACCTCGAGCTCGATCGGCACGCTCAACTCGCCTTCTCGTCGTGGCCGCCGAACTGCTTGCGCATCGCCGAGAGGACTTTGTCGCCGAAGTCGCCGAGCCCGCGCGAGTAGAAGCGCTCGTGCAGGGCGGTGGTGAGGACCGGCGTCGGTACCCCCTCGTCGATCGCGGCGATCGCCGTCCAGCGGCCCTCGCCGGAGTCGGAGACGCGGCCGGTGAACTCCTCCAGGTCGTCGGACTCCCGCAGCGCCGCCGCGGTCAGGTCGAGCAGCCAGGAGCCGATCACGCTGCCCCGCCGCCAGACCTCGGCGACCTCCGGCAGGTCGAGGTCGTACTGGTAGTACTCGGGATGGTCGAGCGGCGCCGTCTCGGCGTCGGCCTCGCGCTTGACCTTGCCGGCGTTGGCGTTCTTGAGGATGTTCAGCCCCTCGGCGTAGGCGGCCATCACCCCGTACTCGATCCCGTTGTGGACCATCTTCACGAAGTGGCCGGCCCCGTTCGGGCCGCAGTGCAGGTAGCCGTTCTCCGACGGCGACGGGTCACCGTCGCGCCCCGGCGTCCGCTCGGCCGCCTCGACCCCCGGCGCCAGGCTGGCGAAGATCGGGTCGAGCCGTTGAACAGCACGGTCCGGCCCGCCGATCATCAGGCAGTAGCCGCGCTCGAGCCCGAAGACGCCGCCGCTGGTCCCGCAGTCGACGTAGTCGACCCCCCGCTCGCCGACCTTTTCGGCGCGGCGGATGTCGTCGCGGTAGTAGGAGTTGCCGCCGTCGACGATCGCGTCGCCGGACTCCAGCACCGCCGCCACGGCGTCGACCGTCTGCTCGGTGATCTCGCCGGCCGGGACCATGATCCAGACCGAGCGCGGCGCGCTCAGCTTCGATGCCATCTCCTCCAGCGACGAGGCGCCCTCCGCCCCCTCGCCCGCCAGCTTCTCGACCGCATCCGGGTTGACGTCGTAGGCGACGATCTTGTGGCCGTCGCGCATCAGGCGCCGGGCCATGTTGGCCCCCATCCTGCCGAGACCGACGATTCCGAGTTCCATGAGACCTCCGCTGGGTGGCGATGCAGGGACAGGCGGACGATAGCCTGCCACCCGATGGGCGATGCCGCAGCCACCCGCTCGAACGACGCGGCCGACGTGCTGGCGATCTTCGGGATCAGCGGCGACCTGGCAAAGAAAATGACCTTCCGGGCGCTTTACCGGTTGGAGGAGCGCGGCAAGCTCGACCTCCCGATCGTCGGCGTCGCGATCGACGAGTGGGACGACGAGCAGCTGCGCCAGCACGCCCGCGACGCGATCGGGGAGACCGTCGGCGACCCCGATGAGGACGTCTTCAGCCGCCTCGCCGAGCGGCTCACCTACGTCCAGGGGGACTACGAAGACCCCGATACGTTCAAGCGGGTCGGGGAAGCGCTCGGCGAGGCGAAGCAGCCCGTCTTCTACCTGGAGATCCCCCCGGCCCTGTTCGCGACCGTCGTCCAAGGCCTGGGCAAGGCGGGGCTGACCGAGAACGCGCACGTGGCGATCGAGAAGCCCTTCGGCCACGACCTCGAATCCGCCCGCAAGCTCAACGACGAACTGCGCGAGGTCCTGCGCGAGGAGCAGATCCTCCGCATCGACCACTACCTCGGCAAGGAGCCGGTGATGGACATTACCTACCTGCGCTTCGCCAACGCGATGCTGGAGCCGGTCTGGAACCGCGAGCACGTCAGCCACGTGCAGATGACGATCGCCGAGGACTTCGGGGTCGAGGATCGCGGCCGCTTCTACGACGCGGTCGGGGCGATGCGCGACGTGATCCAGAACCACGCCCTGCAGGTGCTGGGGATCGTCGGCATGGAGCCGCCGACCGGCAACCATCCCGACAGCGTCCGCGACAAGAAGCTCGAGTTCTTCAAGGCGATGTGCGCCGCCGATCCGAAGCGCTACGTTCGCGGGCAGTACGAGGGGTACCTCGACGTCAAGGACGTGGCGGCCGACTCGCAGACCGAGACCTACGCCGCGATCGAGCTCGAGGTCGACAACTGGCGCTGGGCGGGTGTGCCTTTCTTCGTTCGCGCCGGCAAGTGCCTGGCGGTGAAGGCGACCGAGGTGACGGTCTTCTTCAAGCGACCGCCGCGGCTCGGGGTCGGCAAGGGCAAAACCCCGGAACCGAACCAGATGACGATCCGGATCGAGCCGGAGCCGGGGGCGCGGATCCGCCTCTACGCGAAGCAGGCGGGCGAGGAGGCCTTCCAGGCTGCCGACATGGAGGTCCTGTTCGAGAAGGCTCCGGGCGAAGACCCCGAGCCCTACGAGCGGCTGCTCGGCGACGCGCTCGCCGGCGAGCACCAGCTCTTCACCCGCCAGAGCTCGATTGAAGAGACCTGGCGGGTGGTCCAGCCACTGCTCGACGAACCGGGCCCGGTCTATAAGTACGAGCAGGGAACATGGGGGCCGGAGGAGGCCGAGAAGCTGACCCGCGGGACGGGCCAGTGGGCGAAGCCGTGGCTGCCTGAAGGCTGAATCCCTAGCGTCCTGGTAGGTTTTCGGGTGCCCTAATTAGGGTGCCCTAAACCAGTCGCCAGGACCCCTTGCCCCCGACCACCGAAATCACGCGCCGCCGCCTGCTGGCAACCGCCGGCGTGGGCGCCGCGGCCGTGGGTCTTGGGGGCGGGGGGCTCCTGGCAGGGCGCCAGCTCGCCGACGCCAGCGGCGAGGGCACCGGCAGCGTCCCCTTCTACGGCGAGCACCAGGCGGGGATCGGCACCGCCGCCCAGGACCGCCTCCACTTCGCCGCCTTCGACCTGCTGACGGAAGACCCGGCAGAGCTGCGCGAGCTGATGCGGACCTGGACGGTGGCGGCGGCGGAAGCGAGCGCCGGCGAGATGGTCGGCAACGTCAACGAGGTGCCGCTGGCCCCGCCCGACGACACCGGCGAGACCGTCGGCCTCCTCCCCTCCCGCCTCACCGTCACCTTCGGCTTCGGCCCGAGCCTGTTCGAGAAGCCGGGGCTGGGCCTGGCCGCGAAACGACCGCCCGCGCTGCGGCCACTGCCGGCGCTGCCCGGAGACGGGCTCGAGCCGGCCGAATCCGGAGGCGACATCTGCGTCCAGGCCTGCTCCGACGATCCCCAGGTCGCCTTCCACGCGGTCCGCAACCTGGCCCGGATCGGCCGCGGCACGGTGGCGATGCGCTGGTCTCAGCTCGGCTTCGGCCGCACCGCCTCGACCAGCCGCGGCCAGGCGACGCCGCGCAACCTGATGGGGATGAAGGACGGCACCGCCAACATTCGCGCCGAGGACAGCGAGGAGATGGAGAAGTTCGTCTGGGTGGGCGGCGAAGGGCCGGCCTGGATGCGCGGCGGCACCTACATGGTCACGCGCCGGATCCGGATGCTGCTCGAGGTCTGGGACCGCGCCTCGCTGCGGGACCAGGAGCGGACGATCGGCCGCCACAAGTACAGCGGCGCCCCGCTCGGCGGCCGCGACGAGTTCGAACCGCTGCCGCTCGAGGCCGAACGCGGCGGCCACCCGGTGATTCCGCCCGACGCCCACGCCCGCCTCGCCTCGGCCCGCGAAAACGGCGGCGCCCGCATCCTCCGCCGCGGCTACTCCTTCACCGACGGCGTCGACGAGAGCCTCGGCGAGCTCGAAGCCGGCCTCTTCTTCATCAGCTTCCAGCGCAACCCCGAGCAGTTCGTCGCGATCCAGCGCCGGCTCGGCTCGGTGGACGCGCTCAACGAGTACATCAAGCACGTCGGCAGCGCCCTCTTCGCCGTCCCCCCCGGCGCCCGGCCCGGCGGCTACGTCGGCGAGCAACTGCTCGCCTGAACCAGTCACAGAACAAAGGAGAAACGCACCACATGCATCGAAATCTCGTCCGGACCCTGCTCTGTGCGGGAGCCCTCGGCCTCGTCCCTCTTACCGCCGTCGGCTGCGGCTCGGGAGACGACACCACGACCGCGGTTGCCGAGACCGTGCAGCCGAACACCCCCCAGGTAGAAGCAGTCGTCGCCGACTACCGCGGCTACCTGCAGGAAAACGCCGGCGAACTGGTCGCGACGACGAAGCCGTTCGTCGCCGCGGTCGTCGCCCGCAACCTCGCCGAGGCGAAAGAGCTCTACGCGGCGCCGCGGATCCCCTACGAGCGGATCGAGCCGGTGGCCGATTCCTTCGGCGCCCTCGACCCGAAGATCGACGCCCGCGAGAACGACGTCGCGGCGGGCGAATTCGAAGGCTTCCACCGGATCGAGAAGGCGCTCTGGGAGGAAGGCACAACCGCGGGGATGGCGCCGGTGGCGAAGCAGCTGCAGGCCGACGTCGAAGCGCTGGCGGCGAAGGTGAAGCAGGTGGAATTGCAGCCGGTGCAAATCGCCGAAGGCGCCAACGGGCTGCTGGGCGAGGTCTCGGCCTCGAAGATCACCGGCGAGGAGGAGCGCTACTCCCACATCGACCTGGTCGACTTCGAGGCTAACGTCGAAGGGTCGGAGGCGGCCTTCGAAGCGGTGAAGCCGCTGCTCGACGAGAGCGATCCGGACCTCTCGGGTGAGATCGAAGCCGACTTCAAGATGGTCTTCAACTCGCTGCAGCCGTATCGGATCGAGGACGGGTTCGTCCTGTACACCCAGTTGACGCAGGTCGACACGAAGAAGCTGGCACTGGCGATCGACACGCTGGCGGAGAAATTGAGCCAAGTTCCTGCAGCGATCTGAGCCACCCGCCGCGGAAACGCCTATGGTGGCTCGCCTGATGAGCGAGCCGGGAAAACGCGCGGACGAGCTGCTGCGGGAGCTCGGCTACGAGAGCTGGCGACCGGGTCAACGCGAGGCCGTGGTCGCCGCTCTCGAAGGCCGCGATTCGCTGATCGTGATGCCGACCGGGGGTGGGAAGAGTCTCTGCTACCAGCTGCCGGGGCTGGCGTCGGAGGAGCTGACGATCGTGGTCAGCCCGCTGATCGCCTTGATGCGGGATCAGTGGGGGAAGCTGAGCGCGCGGGGGCAGCGGGTGGCGATGATCACCTCCGGGATGGAGGAATGGGAGGTCGCCGAGGCGCTGGAGATGGTGCGGAAGGACGCGCGGATCGTCTACTGCGCGCCGGAGCGGTTCGCCTCCAACGTCTTCCTCGAAGCGCTCTCGCGGCGCCAGGTCGACCTGGTCGCGGTCGACGAGGCGCACTGCGTCTCCGAGTGGGGGCACGACTTCCGCCCCGACTACCTGCGCCTGCCCCAGGTCGTTGAGCGGCTGGGACGGCCGACGGTGATGGCCTGCACGGCGACGGCGACGCGGCCGGTGGCGGCCGAGATCGCCTCCCGGTTCGGGATGCGGGAGCCGCTCCAGGTCCGCTCCGGCTTCGACCGGCCGAACCTCTCCTTCGACGTCGTCGCGCTCGAGGGCAAGGGCTGCACTGCGCGGCGGCAGGCGCTGCTGGAGGCCGGGCTGCGCGACCCCGCCAACCTGCCGGCGATCGTCTACTGCGGCACCCGCCGCCAGACCGAAGAGGTGGCCGAGGAGCTGCGCGATGCCGATGTCGCCGCAGTCGCGTACCACGCCGGGCTCGAACCCGAGCACCGGACGGCGATCCAGGCACGCTTCATGGCCACCGACAGCGGCGTCATCTGCGCCACCAACGCCTTCGGCATGGGCGTCGACAAGCCCGACGTGCGCTCGGTCTGGCACGTGACGATCCCGACCAGCGTCGAGGCCTACTACCAGGAGGCCGGCCGCGCCGGGCGGGACGGCCTTCCCTCGCGAGCGGTGATGCTGGCACTGAAAGCCGACCTCGGCCGCCTCGTCCGCTTCAACGAACAGCGCGCCGGCGATCCCGACCTGGCCGTCGCCCGCGAGCGCGGCTGGCAGGCCTACCACGCGATCAAGGAGTTCATCTACGGCAGGGAGTGCCGGCGCCGCGCCCTCCTCGACCACTTTTCCGACCGCACCGCGGGGGCGCCGATGGAGCGGTGCTGCGACGTCTGCGACCTGCTCGAGTGGCTACCGGATCCGGACACGATCGAGGTCCGCAAGAGCGGCAAGGCGAAGGCCGCGCCGGCCCCAGCGCCCGACCTCTCCCCCGCCGACGCACCCCTGTTCGAGGCGCTGAAAGCCTGGCGCCTCACCGCCGCGGTCGGCAAGCCCGCGTACACCGTCGCCGCCAACAAAACCCTCGCCGCGATCGCCGCCGTGCGGCCCAGCGACGAGGAGTCCCTGCTCGCGATCAGCGGCGTCGGCCCCGCCTTCATCGAAAAGTACGCCCCCGAAGTCCTTGCGCTCGTCGCCGAAAACTCGGTCGCCTCGGCAGCCGAAGCCGCCTAATCCCCGCCGACGGGACTATTTCCCTCCATATAAGAGTACTTCCGTCCCGTCGACGTCAGCGCGGTTTCGGCTTCAGGGTCGGCAGCGTCACCCGCAGGTTCTTCACCTTGACGCTGAAGGGGGTGTTGCTGACCTGGTAGTAGGGGGCGTCGCGGCCGAGCAGCTGCAGCCAGACGCGGTGGCGCTTGGCAAAGCGGTAGCCGTTGCCGTGGAGCTGGAAGGTGATGTGCCCGCTCTGGCCGTCGGCGAGGGCGTAGACGCCGCGGTCGACCAGCAGCTGAGTTCCCTCCGGGGAGACGTCCCAGAGGCGGCCGACGATCTGGCCGTGCTGGCCGGTGCTCTGGATCTGGGCGTTGATCGTCGGGCGGCCGAGCATCGTGAAGCCGTCGACGACCCGGCGCCCGTACATGGCGACGTTCGGCTCGGTGTTTTCGGCGATCGTCTTGCAGGCTTCGGCGGTGCCGAAGACGGGATCGAATTCGCGGGCGACGGTCGGGTTGCCTCCGGCCGAGGTGAATTCCTGCACCGGGTCGCGGCCGAAGCGGAAGGCGCCGGGGTGGAGCTTCTTCCAGCCGACCGCCTTGAAGGGCCCGACGTCGGGTTTGTCGCTGGGGCAGGTGGTGAGGGTGGCGGTGACCTGCCCGGGCGCCGGCGCCCCCTTCTTCGCCCCGAGCAGGTGGACGGCGAAGAACTTGGCCGCCTGGTCGTTGAAGAAGTGGTTCATCCCCGGCTTGTTGGAGCCGCGGCTGTGGCCGAGGTCGCCGAGCTGCAGCGCCACCGGCGCCTTGCGGTAGCGCTTGCGCTGGTGGTAGCGGGAGCGTATGAACGTGTAGACGCGCAGCGCCTGCTCGATCGGGAAGAGTTCGTCGGTGAAGCCGCTCTCGATCAAGAGCGGGGCCGGCTTCGAAGCGCCCGGGAGGAAGCGCAGCGGGTAGCCGCCGTGGTTGGCGTAGATCTTCTTCAGCGCCTGGACCGCCGCCGGCGCCAGCGGCTGACCGGCGTCGATGTAGGCCTTGTCCTGGGTGATGTCCGCTTCCGGATCGGCGCAGGGGAACGACTCCGGGGCGCCGCCGCAGTAGTAGCCGTTGACGACCCCGGTCAGGTAGAGGCCGTTGAGGAAGCTGCCGATCGGCACCCCGTAGGGGCGCAGACTCTGTTCCGCTCCGGCAACGGCGGTGTCGAGGTAGCGGCCGTTCGGGATCAGCGCCGAAACCAGGTCCGACCAGGGCCAGCGCGGGTAGGCGGCGGCGATCCGCATCTTCAAACCACCGGGGCTGCGCCAGGGGACGAGCTTGCCGTCGGGCCGCCGCACCTTGTCGCGGAGGAAGGCGAGCTCCATGCTCTGGCCGCCGCCGTAGGAGATCCCGGTGACGCCGATCGCCCGCGGCCGCACCACGCCCTCGTCGGCGAGGAGACCCAGCAGGTACTGCGTGTCCCGCGCCTCGTAGCGGCTGTCGGCGAGGCGGATGTAGCCGCTCGCGCAGGCGCCCGAGTGGTCGCCGCCCGTGCCGCCGCCGCAGGAGTCGCCGAAGCCGCGCGCCGTGTAGTTGACGACCGCGTAGCCGCGACGGGCAAAGAAATCGTTGTTGTAGTGGTAGATCGTCGAACCGTTGCCTGCTTCTTCGGGCGCCGGTCCGGCAGCCGTCGTCGTCTCGAAGTCGGTCTTGCTGCCGCCGAAGCCGTGCATCATCACGATCGTCGGGTAGGGCGCCTTGCCGGCTTCCGGCAGGGTGACGTCGACGTCGAGCGGCACCCCGTCGAAGGAGGGGACGCGGGAGGCGGGGTCCGGCGTCGGGCAGAAGCGGACGCCGTTCTCCGGCGTGCAGGCATGGCCGAAGGGAGCCGTCGCCGAGCCGGCGGCCGGCGTCGCCCAGACGAGGGCGAGCGCAACCACGGTTGCAGTAACCCAGCGCGGCTTCGATCCCACACTCACCACTTGCGAGCATAGGGGTCCTGCACGTCGGGCTCCCAGGGCGGCCCGCACCTCAGCACGAATGATCGACTTCCTGAAAACCCGGCTCGCCGTCGGCTGCGCCCTGGCGCTGCTGGCGCTCCTCGCCTGCGCCGTCCCCGCCCTCGCCTTCAGCCCGCTGGTGCCGCCCGGCCACAAGGTCTATTGGGGCGTCTCCGACACCGGCGACCCGGCCGACTTCGGTCAGTTCTCGAACGACCTCAACAAGCACCCCGCAGTGATCCAATCCTTCCGTACCTGGGGCACCGACTTCGACGAGGTGATCCGCCGCTGGCAGATCGCCCGGGCGCGGCCGATGATCCACCTCTCGACCGCCGACAACAACACCGGCGCCGAGCTGATCACCCCGGCCGGGATCGCCGCCGGGGCCGGCGACCGCTACCTCGTCCGCCTCAACAAGCTCTTCTACGAAAAGGAGATGCGCGCCTACGTGCGGCCGCTCGGCGAGCCCAACCGCTGCCTCAACGTCTGGGCCGCCTACGACTGCGCCGGCGCCTCGCGCGGGCCCGAGCACAGCCCCCGCGCCTACAAACGCGCCTTCCGCCGCGTCTACGTGATCGTCCACGGCGGCGGCAAGGCGGGCGCGATCAACCGCCGGCTCGCCCAGGCCGGGCTACCGCCGCTGACCGTGAAGCTGCGGGCGATGCCGAAGGCGCCGGTCGCTGTGATCTGGAGCCCACTACCTGCTGGCTCGCCCACGGTCCCTCACAACCGACCGCGCCACTTCTACCCCGGCTCCCGCTGGGTCGACTGGGTTGGCACCGACTTCTACTCCGGCTATCCGGAATGGAAGGCGCTGACCGGGCTCTACCGCCGCTTCTCCGGCAAGCCGTTCGCGATTACGGAGTGGGCGGTCGAAAGCGGCGACGACCCCTCCTTCGTCAACAAGCTCTTCGCCTGGACCAAAAGCCACCGCCGCACGAGGATGCTCGCCTACTACCAGGACTTCGGCGACAGCAACAGCTATCGGATCCAGAACTACGGCGCCAGCCTCAACGTTTTGCGTGCCCGGCTCCATTCCGGGCTTTTCCCCGCTTACGCGCGGGGTGCGCCTCACCTACCGCCGCCACCCCCCGGTGGGGTTGGAGCGCCGTGATCGAGGAGTAGCCGGTGAGGTAGAGGCGGCGGCCGTCGGAGATCACCGGCGTGTAGGTCCCCTTCGGGTAGCGGAAGACGCGCTTGCCGCTCCTCATCATGAACCCGCTCGTCGTTTTGTGGGTGAACTCGGCGGCGTAGACGATGTCGCCGACGGCCGAGAGCGAGCCGACCACCTGGCCGCCGGCCGAGCGGCTCCAGCGGACGCTGCCGTCCTTGGCGTCGAGGGCGTAGACATTGCCGTCGAAGGAGCCGATGAAGACGGTCGGCGGGCTGTGCCGGGTGTTGGCGACGGCCGGGCCGGAGTAGGCGTAGCCGCCGGTCGAGTAGGACCAGGCGAGCTCGCCGTCGGAGGTGTCGTAGCTGTAGACGCGGGCGTCGTTGTTGCCGGCATAGACGCGGCCGTAGGCGACCGCCGCGGTCGAGTAGAAGGCGCCCGAGCCGCCGAAACCGGGGCCGAGCGAGCCGCTCTGCCAAACCAGCTCCCCGCTCTTGGCGTCGACCGCGTTCATGTAGCCGCCGTAGTCGCCGACGAAGAGCTTGCCGTCGGAGTAGGCGGGAGCGGCCTTGATCGCGCCGCCGAGCGGGGTCGACCAGCGCACCTGGCCCTTGCCGGTGCTCATCGCGAACAGTTCGCCGTTCTCGCAGCCGAAGTAGACGGTGCGGTCGATGACCAGGGGCGAGGACTCGGCCCGTCCCGGCAGGCCACGTTTCCAGATCACCTTGCCCGTCTTCGCGTCGAGCTTGACGATGTGGCCGGGGACGAGGTTGACGATGTAGAGCCGGTGGTTGTAATAGGCCGGCGAGGAGGCGTTGAGGCGGCCGATCCGCCGCTTCCACAGCGTCTTCCCGGTGTCGGCCTCGAGCGCGTAGGCGAAGCCGCTGTTGTTGACGAAGTAGAGCTTGCCGCCGACGTAGATCGGCGGGAACTCGAGCAGCGGCCGGTCGGTGAAGCGCCAGAGTTTGTCGAAGGGCGGCTTGATCCCCTTCACCGGCAGGTAGCGGGTGCGGGCCAGGTTCTGGCCGAAGATCGGCCAGTTGACCGTCTTCGGCTCCTTCGGCGGCGGCGGCTTCCGCGGCTTGAACTTGCGGATCGCGTCCTCGTTGTGGACGTCTCCCGGCCGCTTCAACAGCTCGTAGGCGAGGACCACCCCGCCGACGACGACGAGCGCTCCCACGATCAGCCCGATCGCCCAGGGCCGGTGCTCCTTCCAGAGGCGCTGCGGGTGCGCCAGCAGCCGCAGCGCGTTACGCATTTATCGCGCGGTTCTCTGACTCTTTCGCGACGCCGCCGATCAGGTCCCTGATCGCTTTCTTCAGGAACAACATGAAGACCGGTCCGGCGAGCGGGATCGTCGGCGTCGTCTTCACCGCGTAGACGATCTCGGTGCCGCCGTCCTTCGGCTGCATTTCCACCGTGCCGACGTGGTCGCGGACCGGCAGGCCGGAGAGGATCTTGTAGGCGAAGCGGAAGGGGGGCTCGTAGGCGATCACTTCCTCGCGCATCGGCGGCCCGGCGACGGTGAGGACGCGGATCGCGCCGAGCCCGTTCGGCTCCGGCTCGCCCTCGCGCTCCAGCTCGGCCTTGCGCAGGGCGGTGATCTCCGGGTAGCGGCGGTGGTCGGTGAGGACGTCGAAGACGACCTCGGGCGGGGCGGCCACCTGGCGGACGTAAGTGAAGCTCGCCATCGCCCGACAGGCTACGTGAGCCGCCAGCGTTGCGGGTCGGAGCCGTCGAGCGCCTCGACCTCGCCGGCGAGCGCCAGGTGGTCGAGGCAGGAGCGGACGATCTGCAGGACCCAGGCGCTGGCCGGGGAATTGGTGTTGTCGGGGCCGATGATCTCGGCGACGATCTCGAAGGCGGTGCGCTCCTCGCCGCCGGCGAGCGCCGCCCGCACCTTGCCGAGCAGCTCGTCGACCTGGCGGCGGGACTCGGCGATCTTCGCCTCGGGGTCGCGGAAGGTGCGGCCGTGGCCGGGGAGGACGAGGTCGACGTCGAGGCGCTCGACCTCGTCGAGGCTGGAGCAGAATTCCCCCACCGGGTCGGGGCTGTGGCCGTAGTCGAAGAAGAGGACCGTCCGCCCGAGCAGGTGGTCGCCGCTGATCAGCAGCTTGCGCTCGGGCTGGTGTAGGACCACGTGGGAAGGCGCGTGGCCGGGGGTCTCGTGCACCTGCCAGGTCCCGAGGTCGGTCTCGATCTCGGCCCCGGGCACGAGCTCGCGGTCGGGCTCCTCGAGCACGTCGATCCCGGATTCCTCGTCGCTGCGCGCCTCGCGGTAGCGCTCCAGCGCCGCTGGCGGCACCCCGCTCTGGCGCGCCGTCTCGATCCGCGCCTCCAGCGCCGCCTGCGGGTCGTCGGCGAGCAGCCGCACGTGCTCCCAGCGCGGGTGCATCCAGAGCTCGCACCCGGCCCGCTCGCAGATCGACCCCGCGAGTCCGTAGTGGTCGGTGTGGGAGTGCGTGCAGACCACGAGCCGCACGTCCTCGACCCCGAACCCGGCCTGCGCCAGCGCCAGGTCGAGCTGCCGCAACCGCCCCTTGCCCCCCATCCCGGTGTCGAACATGACGATCCCGCCGTCGCAGGCGACCGCCCAAGCATTCCCATGCGGAACGCCGGGCCACGGCAACGGCAGCCGCAGCCGCCAGATCCCCGGCATCAACCTTTCAGTCCGCGGCGCCTCTGCCTTTCCAGCCACGCCGGCATCCTTTCAGCTTGGCCAGCTAGCCAACCCCGTCCATCGAACCCATGTCTCCGGCGGGTGGCGCGGGCGCCGGGGGTGCCGAGCATCCAGCGCAGGCACCCCCGAACAGCCCGCGACGGACCCCGCCCGGCCACCTACGTCACGTCAAAAGACCCTGGAACCGGCCCCGTCCGCTCGCCGCTGTCCAGCCGCTCCAGCGCCGCCATGTCGTCCTCGCTCAGCTCGAAGTCGAAGACTTCGAAGTTCTCGCGGATCCGCTCCGGGCTCGAGGATTTCGGGATCACGACGTTGCCGATCTGCAGGTGCCAGCGGAGGATCGCCTGGGCCGGGGTGCGATCGTGGTGGGCGGCGACCGTTTCGATCGTCCCGTCTTCGAGTAGGTCGCCCTGGGCGAGCGGGCTCCAGGCCTCGGTGGCGATCTCGTGCTCGGCGAGCCAGGCACGGAGCTCCGGCTGCTGCAGGCGCGGGTGCAGCTCGATCTGGTTCACGGTCGGCCGTTGCTCGGCCTCGCTCTCAATCCGTTCGATGTCCTCGACCCGGAAGTTGGAGACGCCGATCGAGCGGGCGCCGCCTTCCTCCTGGATTCGTTCGAAGGCGCGCCAGGTCTCGAGGAAGAGGTCGCGCGCGGGCAGCGGCCAGTGGATCAGGTAGAGGTCGACGTGGCCGGTCCCCAGCCGCTCGATGCTCTTCTCGAAGGCGCGCAGGGTCGAGTCGTAGCCCTGCTCGGAGTTCCAGAGCTTGGTGGTGACGAAGACGTCCTCGCGCCGCACCCCGGTCGCCGCGATCGCCGCCCCCACCCCGGCCTCGTTGCCGTAGGCGGCGGCGGTGTCGACGTGGCGATAGCCGACCCCGAGCGCCTCCTCCACCTTCTCCTGCGTCTCCTCGGGCGGGATCTGGAAGACGCCGAACCCGAGCTGAGGCATCTCGACGCCGTCGTGCAAAGTAACTAGGGGGACCTCAGTCGCGTTCGTCATGCGACAGCGGCTACCCCTGAGACAACAGGGCTAATCGATAGAGCTAGGAGGTCGCCAAACCAATTGCCAAGAGCGGAAATGCGCTCATCGCGCCCAAGTAGGCGCCCATCGCGGCGCCGGTGCCCAGGCTCGCCGTGCGCGAGCGGGCACCGGCGATGGCGCCAATCAAGACGAAGGCGGCGGCGATTCCGAATCCAAGCCAGAAGACGTCGGGCATCAGGGCGGCGAGATTACCCGAACAGCTAAGTTGACGCCCATGAAGATCCTCGCCTTCAGCGACCTCCATCGCGACCTCGAGCAGGGCGCGCGGCTGGTCGAGATGTCGGCCGAGGCGGATGTCGTGATCGGGGCGGGCGACTTCGCCTCGATGCACGAGGGGCTGCCGGAGACGATCGGCGCGCTGGCCGCGATCACGACCCCGACCGTCCTCGTTCCTGGCAACAACGAGACCGTTGACGCGCTGCGCGAGGCGGTGGACGGGTGGGCCGCGGCCACGGTCCTGCACGGCGAGGGGACGACGATCGACGGAACCGAGTTCTACGGCCTCGGTGCCGGGATCCCGGTCACCCCCTGGGACTGGAGCTTCGACCTCGACGACGACGCGGCCACCGAGATGCTCGCCCCCTGCCCCGATGGCGCCGTCCTCGTCCTCCACTCCCCGCCCAAGGACCACTGCGACTCCGCCGGAGGCGGTGGCAACTTCGGCAGCCCCGCCCTGCTGCGGGCGATCGAAGAGAAGCGCCCCCGCCTCGCCGTCTGCGGCCACATCCACGAGTCCTGGGGCTGCGAGAGCACGATCGGCTCGACCCCGATCCGCAACCTCGGCCCCAAAGGCACCTGGCTCGAGGTCTAGCTACTAGTAGCCAGGCGGTGCAGCGTCTCGGGAGCGATGTCTGCCCCGTTCGGCCAGACGATCGTCCCGAGCTCCTCGTCAAGTTCGGCTCTTCCGAAATAGCTCGGGTCAGCTAGAGGTGCGAAGACACCCTTCCATTCTTCCCTCGAGAAATCGACCTCTCCGAAGCTTCCATCGTCAAAGGCGAGTTGCAACCTGTGGCCACCAAGGTAATCGAGGTCAGTGACATGGACGATCTTCTCCATGAGTCCGATGCTAGGGAAGTGGAGCAATGCGTTCCAACCCCTCCCCTTGCTCTGCAAGATTCCAGTTCTGAAGCAACTCATCTCGATGGATTGACGCCCATTGCTTCACCAGGCGCAGCGCCCTCGGCGGCAGATAACCACGGAGGGGTTCCAACGATTCGATCGCGATCGACGCCTCATGCTCCCCATAGAGAGCATGAAAGTGCGGGACGCCATGCTCCCGGTAGTACATCGCGATAACGATCCCGTAGAAGATGCTGATCCGCGGCACCGGTCGAACCTAGAAGGCGCGGCTTCACATGTGGCGCGCAGAAAGGGACGTTTCTGCCACGGCATAATCGCGTCAATGGGATATCGCCTCCTCAGATCCGCCGATGCCTTCTGGCGGCGGTCGAATCAGATGAAGACGCCGAACACGGATCTCGGCGGGCATCTCGAGGCTCAACAGGTCGGGGCGCGGATGTGGCGGTTGGAGCCGGGGAAAGCCTCGACCAGGCACCGGCACTTCACGCAGGAGGAGCTCTACCTGCTGCTCGAGGGCGAGGGGCGGGTGCGGATCGGCACCGACGTGCTGACGCTGGCGCCGCTGGACACGCTCCTGGTTGACCCGGACACCGACCGCCAGCTCTTCAACGACACCGCCGCCGACCAGCTCTGGCTCGTCGTCGGCGCACCGCGGGAAGAGATCACGAGCACGCTGGAGATGAGCGAGGAGCAGCTGGAGTTCATGTACCCCGAAGGGCCGAAGGCGCTGCCGCCGGAGCTCGGCGGCGGGCAGGCGGACTACCCCGACGAGGACTAGAGCGCGAGGGAGACCGGCTCCTCGAGCAGCTGCTTGACCCGGGCGAGGAACTCGGCGCCCTCGGCGCCGTAGAGGATGCGGTGGTCGCAGGAGAGGGTGGCTTTCATCAGCCGCGCCGGGACGACCTCTCCGCCGCGGACGGCGGGAACCTCGCGGATCGCGCCGACGGCGAGGATCGCGGCCTGGCCCATGTTGATCACCGCGTCGAACTCGTCGATCCCGTACATCCCCAGGTTGCTGACGGTGAAGGTCCCACCCGAGAGCTCCGGCGGGGTGACGGATCCGTCGCGGACTTTGGCGGCGACGGCGCGGGTGTCGGCGGCGATCTGGCGCAGGCCCTTGCGATCGGCGTCGAAGATCGTCGGCACGACCAGCGCTTCCTCGGCGGCCACGGCGACGCCGACGTTGACCCGCGAGTAGAGCTCGTAGCGGCCGTCGCGGTAGGCGCCGTTGGCTTTCGGGAACTCCCGCAGGGCGATCGCGCAGGCCTTGACGATCATGTCGTTGAAGGACGGGACGACGTCGCCCTCCTTCGAGGTCGCCTTGATCGCCGCCCGAGCCTCGACCGCCTTCCCCATGTCGACCTCGATCGTCAAATAGAAGTGCGGCGCGGTCGCCTTCGACTCCGCCATCCGCCGCGCGATCGTCTGCTGCAGCTTGTTGGGCTCGCGAACCTCGGTCTCGCCTTTAGCCGTTCCAGACGAAGGCTGCTGGCCGACGGGTCCTGCCGCTGCAGGGGACCCACCACCCCTTCCGGTAGCTAAAGCTTCCTCAGGGGCGGTTCCCCCTACAGCGACACCCGTCGGAGGAGTCGCTTCCTCCACATCGTGTTTGATGATCCGCCCGCCAGGTCCGGAGCCGTGGAGGTCTTTCAGGTCAACGCCCTTGTCGCGCGCCAGCCGACGCGCAAGCGGCGAAGCTTTCACCCTCTCCCCGCTCCCGTTGCCACCTCCATCGGCAGCCACCTCGGCCCGTCCCTCAGAGTCAGCCTCTGACGCTCCTCCAGCGGGTGGCACGGTAGGGGGGGCCATCTCTGAGGAAGCTTTAGCTACCGGAAGAGATGGGGGGTCCCCTGCCGTGACAGGACCCGCAGGCCCGGTGCTCTGTCCCTCGCTGTCCGAACCAGCCCCATTCGACTCCCCGATCCGCGCGATCGGCGACCCGATCGGCAGCGTCTCCCCCTCCTGCGCCAAGATCTCCTGCAGCGTCCCCGCCACGTCGGATTCGTAGGCCATGTTCGCCTTGTCGGTCTCGATTTCGACCAGCTCGTCGCCGACCGCAACCTCGTCGCCGACCTGCTTCAGCCAGGTGAGGATCGTCCCCTCCTCCATCGAGTCGGAGAGGCGGGGCATCACCACCTCACTCACGGGGCAACTCCATGCCTACAGGTTGCCACTTCCGCCACCCGGCCCTCACCGGGCCGAGAGCAGGGTGCCGGCGAGGAGCGAGGCGGCAGCTTGGCGCAGGACGTCGGCCCGGACCCGGTCCATCACCGCCTCCTCCCGCGCCTGCAGCCGGCCGACGGTGGCGATCGGCTCAACGTCGGCGCGAGGTTCGGGCGGCGCGCTGGCGACCGCGTCGCCGTAGGCGAGGCAGCCCTGCACGCCCTGGGCGATCAGCTGGGCGCGGTAGTCGGCGCCCTCTTCGATCGGGTGCAGGTTGTCGGCCTGCATCAAGTCGGGGCGGGTGGCAACGGTTCGAGCCCAGTCGGGCACCTGCGTCCCCGGTCGCGAGGCGGCGAATTCGGCGACGACCCGGTTCTTGCCGGCGTTGTCGACGCCATTGACGGTGAAGCCGTGGACGGTCGGCACCACCATGCAGCGGCTGCCAACGGCTTCCGCCACCTTGGCGAGGTTGCCGGCGAGGATCTCGGGATATTCGGGGTTGTCGTTGGTGCCGGCGTCGAAGACGACGACGTCGACCGAGGGGTCGTAGCTTTCCTGGAAGAGGTCGAAGATCTGGTAGCTGTTGTAGCCGCCGACCGCGTTGACGGTCAGTTCGACACCGGGGAGGTAGTTGGCGAGGTAGGGAGAGGTCAGCTCCTCGAGGCTGTCCCCCACCACCAGGACGTGGGGACGCGCCTGAGCCGCGGGCGCACCCAGACAGAGGAGAAGCGCCGCCAGCGCCGCCGTCCCGAGAACGCTGATCCGCCGCACGGGAGCCTTTTTACACGACCCAGTCCTCCTAAACTGCGCGGGTGCCCGCCGCCGCTCGCTTTCAGCTAATCGGCTGCGCGCTGCTGGTGGCGCTGGCGGTCTCCGGCTGCGGAGGCGGCGACTCCGACTCCACCGGCGCCACCTTCACCAGCCAAGAAGGAGCTCCCTTCCGAAGTTCGGGCCCTCATAGGGGCCAAAAGCTCGGAAACGACGCTGACCCCGTCAAGCAGAGCGGGGACGATGGTCGTCCCGTGCCTGCCGGGGACCTCTGCCAGAGCCAGCTCGGCAGCTTCGTCGGCTCGATGGACGGGCTGCGGCGGCGGCTCGCCGTCGGCGTCACCTACGACCAGTACGTCGCCGAGGTGCGGGGGATCCGCTCGACCTACGGCAAGATCCCGATCGGGCGGCTGCAGATCGACTGCCTCACCGCCGTCGCCACTCCCGGCGAGAAGGCCTTCAACCGCTACATCGAAGCGGCCAACGACTGGGGCGAATGCGTCTCCGAAGCCGGCTGCGGCTCGGAAGAAATCGAACCGGTCCTACAGCGCCGCTGGCGGATCGCGTCCCACTTCCTCACGGACGCGAAAGACGCTCTCACCGCCTCCGGCGCCTAGAAAGCGCGAGAGCCGCCCCGAAGGACGGGTAAAAGCGCCGGGGCCGCCAACTGGCGACCCCGGCCTGGTGCAAAGGAACGGACGCGGGAACAGCTACCGAGCGGGACAAGACCCGGCTCCCAACGAACCGCCGGTGCCCGGGGTGGATTCCGCCGGGCGCCCAAACCAGTGCGGCGCCTAGCGGCCCTGCACCTCCAGAGTCCCATCAAGCATGTGATTCAAGTTAGGACCACCTCCTTTCTCTGGTCTCAGAAGTGAAGCAAATGCCGGCGTCGTCCTCTACACCGCGGACATTGCGCCCGAGTGACCGGTCCTCCAAGATGGGCCGATGCAGGGGAACGGGTCGACGATCGTCTTCTTCCCCGAGGGTGCGTTCGGGCCGACCAACAACTGCGTCGGGATCGGTGCGGTGTTGCGGGAGCGCGGCCACCGGGTCGTCTTCATCGTCGAGGAGTCGTTCGCCGGGACGCTGGAAGCTCAGGGCTTCGAGGAGCGGCTGATGCGGCTGACGCCGCCGCCGCAGACCGAGGAAGCGCCGGGCCAGTTCTGGAAGGACTTCATCCGCGACACCGCCCCGGTCTTCCGCAAATCGACGGCCGAGCAGCTGTCCGAGTTCATCGCCCCCACCTTCGAGGCGCTGGTCGACGGCGCCCGCTACGTCGACGACCGCCTGCGCGAGATCATCGACGAGCTGCAGCCGGACCTGGTCGTCGAGGACAACGTCGTCAGCTTCCCCGCCCTGCTCGCCAGCGGCCGGCCCTGGGCGCGAATCGCCTCCTGCAACCCGGCCGAGATCAAGGACCCGGAGGTGCCACCGGCCTTCTCCGGCCTCCCGAGCGCCGACCGCAGCGGCTGGGAGGAGTTCTGGGCCGAGTACCGCGAGGCCCACCGCGAGCTGCACGCCTCCTTCAGCGAGTTCTGCACCGAGCGCGGGGCGCCGCCGCTGCCCGCCGACGACTTCATCCACGAGAGCGAGTGGCTGAACCTCTACCTCTATCCCGACGAGGTGGACTACCCGCGCGCGCAGCCGCTCGGACCGCGCTGGCACAACCTGCAGACCAGCGTGCGGACGACCGACCCGGCCTGGGAGCTGCCGCCGGAGCTGGGCGAGCGCGAGGGGTCTCTGGTCTACCTCAGCCTCGGCTCGCTCGGCTCGGCCGACGTCGAGCTGATGCGGAAGCTGGTCGCCGAGCTGGCTGAGGCGCCCTACCGGATCGTCGTCTCCAAGGGCCCCCAGCACAGCGAGTTCGAGCTCGCCGGGAACATGGTCGGCGAGGAGTTCCTGCCGCAGACCGAAGTCCTGCCCAAGGTCGACCTGGTGATCACCCACGGCGGCAACAACACCGTCACCGAGTGCCTGCACTTCGGCAAGCCGATGGTGGTGCTGCCGATCTTCTGGGACCAGCACGACAACGCCCAGCGGATCGACGAGACCGGCTTCGGCGCCCGCCTCGACACCTACCGCCACAGCGGCGAGGAGCTGACCGGCACGATCGACCGCCTGCTCGCCGACGATGAGCTGCGCTCGCGCCTCGCCGTCACCTCGCAGCGGCTGCAGGCCGCGCGCGGGACTGAGCGCGCGGCCGACCTGATCGAGGCGACCGCGCGCGGATGAGCGAGCTGCCCGAGCACGTCGCCCGCAACCGCGCCTTCTGGAACGAGGTCGCCGAGGAGTGGGTGCGGCCCGGCCGCGAGGACTGGGCCGCCGAGGAACCGCGCTGGGGGATCTTCCGGGTGCCCGAGTCCGAAGTGGGGATGCTCCCGGACGACCTCGAGGGCAAGGAGGCGATCGAGCTCGGCTGCGGGACCGGCTACGTCTCCAGCTGGCTGGCCCGACGCGGCGCCCGGCCGACCGGGATCGACAACAGCGAAGAGCAGCTGGCGACGGCGCGGGCGCTGCAGCGGGAGTTCGGGATCGAGTTCCCGCTCCTGCACGGCAACGCCGAGGAGGTTCCGCTCCCGGATGCCAGCTTCGACCTCGCGATCTCCGAGTACGGGGCGAGCATCTGGTGCGACCCCTACCGCTGGATCCCCGAGGCGGCCCGGCTGCTGCGGCCGGGCGGGGAGCTCGTCTTCCTCGTCAACTCCGTCTTCACGATGCTCTGCGGCCCCGACGACGAGAACGAGCCGGCGACCGACCGCATGATCCGCCCTTACTTCGGGATGCACCGCTACGAGTGGCCCGACGGCTCGGTCGAATTCCACCTCCCGCACGGGGAGATGATCGCCCTGCTGCGCAGCAGCGGCTTCGATCTGGAGGAGCTGATCGAGGTCCGCCCGCCCGAGGGCGCGACCACCCGCTTTCCCCAGGTGAGCCTGGACTGGGCGCGGCGCTGGCCGGTCGAGGAGGTCTGGCGGGCGCGCAAGCGCGGCTAGGCCGGGGTCAGCTCTTCCGGCAGCTCGTCGCCGAGAATGTCCTTGCCGCGGCGGCTCTGCAGGCGGCGCCAGACCTCGAAGCCGAGGCCGACCGCCATCGCGCAGGCAAACGAGCTGGCGAGCGGCAGCCAGAGGTTGTCCTGGAAGGTCTCGCCGCCGAGGTACCCGAGCATCGAGACGTAGACCGCCCAGACCGAGGCGGCGATCGCGTCGGCGGAGGCGAACTCGCGGTAGGGCATCTCCAGGGTGCCGGCGGCGAAGGTGGTGGCGGTGCGCCCGCCGGGGATGAAGCGGCCGACGCCGATCAGGACCATCCCGCGCCGGCGCAGCGCTTCCTCCGCCCACAGCAGCCGTGCCTGTCCCTTCTCGTCGCTGAAGAGGCGGTCGGCGATCGGGTCGCCGACCTGGCGGCCGAGCAGGTAGCAGAGGTTGTCGCCGGCGAAGGCGCCGAGGGCGACCGCGGGGACGATCAGCCAGATCGCCAGGTCGCCCTGCGCGGCCAGGACCGAGGCGGTGATGACGATCGTCTCCGAGGGGACCAGCGGGAAGAGGACGTCGAGCCCGGCGGCGGCGAAGACCACCGGGTAGGTGAGCGCGCTGTGGGAGACCTCGTGGGTGAGCCAGTCGAACACGGCCCACGGCTACCCGGATAAGCAGGGTTTACCAATCCCTGGACGGGTAAAGAAGAAGCTATGTCCACCGGATTGATCATCGCCATAGTCGTCGTCGTGCTCATCCTCTTGGTGCTTGCCGCAATGGCCGCGCGCAAGCGCCGCGCCCAGCGAGAACTGGAACGTCAGCGGCTCAGCGAACAGGCCGGGGGCCACCGCCAGGAGGCGGACCTGCACGCCAGCAAAGCGCAGGAGCGCGAGCAGGAAGCGCGGGAAGCCGCCGAGCGCGCCGAGCGCGAGCGCGAGCTGGCCCAGCGTCACGGCGAGAAAGCCGACGACCTCGAGCAGAAGCTCTAGGTCGACTCAACAGAGGGAGAACAAGATGGTTATCGGAGTCGTAGTCGGAATCTGCATCCTGCTGTTGATCCTCGGCTTCCTCGTCCCCAGGCTCTCCGACCACGCCAGGCGCGGCACGGACAAGGGCTTCGGAGCCGGCCAGCGCGCCGGCAGCAAGGCACCGGGCCCGATCGGCACCCTGCTGAGCAAGTCCTTCGGCAAATCCCAGAAGGCGGCGGACAAGAGCCACTCGGCCGGGAAGAGCACGCGCGAGAAGCTGCCGTTCTAGGACGCCTGGCCCTCTACTCCTTGCTGGAGGGCCATGGCGAGCTCGCGCCGCGAGCTGATGTCGAGCTTGTCGTAGGCGGCGCTGAGGTGAGCCTCGACGGTCTTCACCGTGACAAACAACGACTGGGCGATCTGGCGGTTGGTCATCCCCGAAGCCGCCAGGTCGGCGACGCGCCTCTCGCTTGGGGTCAAGGACTCGAACCCGATCGGCGCGTAACGGCGGACTTTGACCCCGGTTGCTTCGAGCTCAGCGTTGGCGCGCCTGGCGATTCGGGCGGCCCCGCAACGACGGGCGAGATCGAAGGCTTCGCGGAGGGGCGCCCGAGCCTCGGCGCGGCGGCCCTCGCGGCGCAGCAACTCGCCCAGATCGGCAAGTGCATGGGCAACCTCCAAGCGTCGGGGCGAGTTGGCTGCCCCTGCAAGCGCTCCCTCTAACAGCCTGATGCCTTCCTTCCCACCCCGCGAGACAGCGGCAGCCCGTGCGACATGCAGGACCCCGCTGGACGTGCCAAAGTGGCGTGCCCACGGGATCATTTCGTCCACCAGCGCCCGAGCCTCTTCATCCCGTCCTAGCGCCAGCAAACCGCGTACCGTCCAAGGGCAAGCCGAGGCGGTGGGCCCAAGCCCCATCTTCGATTTGACCGGCTCGCTCGAAATGGCAGAGACGTCCTCCAGGGCGCGTTCGAATTCTCCCTTTTCGAAACTAAGGTGAGCGCGCATCAGCAGGATCATCCCGGCCGGAGAGAGAGCGGGAACCTCCCCCTCGACCATGCCTACGGTGCGCAGTTGCGCCTCAGCCTCATCCAGTTCGTCCCGCTCGATCAGAACCTCGACCAGCGGGCCCGTATAGACGACCGCCAAAGGCAATAGTCCCGCCAGTCGCGCCAGGTCGACCGCCTGACGCATGTCCGCCTCGGCCTTGATCAGATCCCCCTCTCCCCAGGCAACGAATCCACCCAGGTATCGGGCGCGGGTCAGCTCCGGCGTCCCCCCACTTTCTTCGGCTATGGCGAGAGCCCGTTCGGCGCCGAAGCGGGCGCTCTCGATCTCGTCCGTGGCGACGAGCGCCATCACCACCAGCGCGGCGGCGGACACCTCGGGCTCCTCGGCGAAGATGCTGCCATTGTTGCCCAGCGCTCGCTTGGCGGCGTCGGCGACTTCAGATGCCGTCCCATGCGCGGCCGCCGCCCGCGCTTCCATCGCCGCGACAAGTCGGGCCGTGGGACTATCCGGATCGACCTCGAGCCGGTTGTCGGCGCTCGTCACGTCGGGGATCGAGGGAATTATCGCCGCCAACGTGCTCAGCTGTGCATGCAACTGGTAAGCCCGTTCGACGTCACCTTCAGAACTCGCGACCTCGACCGCCTCTCGAAGCATCGACCCCGCCTCGTCGAAGCGCCCGCTGAAGGCCATCATCATCGTCAACTGAATCCCCCAGCGACTTCGGACCGACGGATCTCGCGCCCATTCGTCCAAGACCTCCCCTTCGGCCGCAGCGAAAGCCTTTTGATCCGCGGCCCGAGCAATCGCCGTGAGCAAGGGGTCCAGCACCGCAGCTCGCAGCTCGATCGGGGGAGGCTCCTGCAAGGCGCGGCTTAGATAGGCGATCGCAGATCGAGGAGCGCCAGAGCTCAACGCCTGATTTCCCGCTTCAATGAGGGTTTCAACCGTCGCCTCCGCTCCCCGTGCCTCGGTCGCGAGGAGCTGGGTGCCTATCCGCTCCGGACTCGCCCCGCGTTCACGCAGGAGCGCGGCCGCCCGCAGGTGAGACCGCGAGCGCTGGCCAACCGATATGTCGGCGTAGATCGCGTTGCGGACGAGCGGATGGATAAACCGCGGCGAGACACCGCCGTCGAGGATCGCGCTCGCCCGAAGTTCGTCGATGGCTTCGCTCGTCGCCTCCGGATCGCTGCCGTCCATCCCGGTGAGAAGACTGAGATCGCTCCCATCTCCCAGGACAGCGAGGGTTTTCGCTACCTCTCCTGCCCCAGGCGAGAGCCGCGCCAGTCGCGCCAAGACCGTGTGTCCCACTCGCTGCGGTGCCTGTTCGCGGACCAGTCCCGTCTGCATGGCGCTGGGCTCGATCCCTTGTGACACCAGATTGCGCGCGAGCTCGCAAAGGAGGAAGGGGTTGCCGCCGCTGACCTCGTGACAGGTCGCAGCAAAAGTGGGATCAGGCTGCCGGTCCAGTTCCCCGGCAAGCAATGCCGTCGTCGCTTTCGAGCTGAACGGCGCGGGAGAGAGGTGTCGGCCGAGAGGATCGAGGAGTACCCGCCCCAGGCTCGGGGGAGGGTCCGGCTCATCCGGCCGAACGGTCATCGCCAGCAACACGGGCAACTCCTCCAGCCGGGGAAGGAGAAAGCCGACGTAGTCGAGCGATCCGGAGTCGGCCCAGTGGACGTCGTCGATCGCGAGCATGAGGGGCTGGCGCTCCGCCATCGCCGCGGTCACCCAGTAGAGCCCGTGCAGCACGGCGAAGGGATCGTCCGTTCCGCCGTCAGCCGGTTCCAGCCCGAGTGCCGTCCGCGCCGCGGTCGCACCCTCGAGGGTGGCGCCGCGATCTTGCGACGAGAGCGATGCGAGCTCGGCCTCGAAGAGCTGCCGGACCAGCGCGAAGGGAAAGTCCCGCTCCAGCTCGGTAGCGCGGGCGAAAAGGACATTCAGCCCCGCCTCCTCTCCCATCCTCCGAGCCTCTTGGAGCAGGCGCGTCTTCCCCAGGCCGGCACCGGCTTCGATCGCCACCGCTCGGCCGCGGCCTCCGTCGACCTCGGCGATGGCAGCGCCAAGCCCCGCCACCTCCTGCGCTCGCTCTAGCAGCTCCGTCATCCCTATCCTTTCCGCAGTACCTATTTAGGTACTAGAAGATCTTAGGGTCAAGATTGGGGTCTCACCCCCTGGCGAGGGACGCGTGCCGGCGAGAAGCTCCTCTCGCGTGAGGCTGACAGCGATTCCCAAGGGTGAGGTACTTCCATCGCCACTGCTTGCAGGCGATACCCCATCCGCTGGACTTGGCTCTCCAACAGGACCAGCACTCGCTGCCACCCCCAAGGGAGGGAACGGCGCCCTGCCTGACACTGCCCGAGGGCGCCTGCAGGAGATCTCCGGGGTCGGACGACTGGACCGGCCCCGGAGACTCTCCTAGCACCGTCGAGCAACCTGTCCTGCAAAAACTGGCCAGCTAGCCAGTATGATCCCCCGGCCGTGGCAGACCAGGCCGAAATCGCCGCTGGAGAAGGGAACGTCGAGGACGCTCTGGTGCTCGAGCGCGAGCACTGGGAGAACGGGCCGCCGCTGGAGCTGTTCAAGCGGATGCGCGGGCAGTGTCCCGTCCACTGGACCTCCGAGGTGACCGAGCTGCCGCAGGCGAAGGGCTTCTGGTCGGTGACCCGGGCCGACGACGTCCACGCGGTCAGCCGCGACTTCGAGACCTACTCCTCCGAACGCGGCGGGGTGGTCGTGATCGACGAGGTCTTCCCGATCGAGCTGGCGCGGGCGATGTTCATCGGCATGGACCCGCCCAAGCACGACCGGCTGAAGGCGCTCTTCCAGGCCGGCTTCACGCCGAAGCGGATCGCCGCGCACACCGACGCGATCCGGGAGATCGTCGCCGGCGTCCTCGACCGGCTCGAGGGGCACGACGAGTGCGACTTGGTCACCGACGTCGCCCAGCCCGCGGTCTCGCGGGTGATCGGCAGCTTCATGGGGATCCCCGAGGAGGACGACGCCGCCTGGGCCGAGCTGATGAACATGGCGCTGGCGGCGAACGACCCCGACTACAGCCCCGACGTCGACAGCGTCGAAGAGACGATCCAGGCGGCGATCGGGCAGGTCTTCGAGCGCTGCGGGGCGATGATCGCCGAGCGCCGGGAGAACCCGACCGACGACCTCACCAGCGTCCTCGTCCACGCCGAAGTAGAAGGACAGCGGCTGGATGAGCACGAGATCGTGATGGGCTTCTTCCTCCTCGTCGCCGCCGGCAACGACAGCACCAAGGCGACCTACAGCAGCGCGATGCGGGCGCTGATGGAACATCCCGACCAGCGGGAGCTCCTGCTCGAGGACCCGGCGCGGATTCCCGGCGCGGTCGAGGAGTCGCTGCGGATGTTCCCCGCCTTCGCCCACTTCCGCCGCACCGCGACCAGGGATTGCGAGCTCGGCGGCCAGCCGATCAAAGAGGGCGACAAGGTAGTCATGTGGTACGCGTCGTCGAACCGCGACGAGACGCGCTACGAGGACCCCGACCGCTTCGACGTCCTCCGCAATCCCGACCACCAGGCCTTCGGGGCGGGTGGGCGCCACTTCTGCCTCGGTGCCGCGCTGGCGCGCCTGGAGCTGAAGATCCTGCTCGAGGAGACCCTCGCGCGGTACCCGCGGATGGAGATGGCGGGCGCGCCCGTCTTCCTCGAGTCGGGCTTCCTCAACCAGCTGAAAAGCCTGCCGGTCCGGCTGGGCGACTAGTGCGGGAGGAGCGGCCGGTGCCCCCTGCGATCGTCACGGCAGGGGCGGCGGACCTGCGGCGGACGGTCGACGACCTCCACGCCGCCTTCATGGACGACCCGGTCCTCAGCTGGGCCTTCCCAGACGAAGGGAAGCGGCGGCGCTACGGCAGGCACTTCTTCGAGATGCACGCCCGGCGCCTGGTGCCGGGCGGGCTGGCCTGGCGCGCTGACGGCGGTGGGGCTCTCTGGGCCGCACCGGGCCGCTGGCGCGAGTCGCCGCTGGAGATGCTGCGGCTGGCAAGGGCAACCATCCGCGGCCTCGGCACCCATGGCGCCCGAGTCGGCCGCGGCATGCTCGGGATCGAGTCGAAGCACCCGAAGGAGCCCCACCTCTACCTGGCGGTGGTCGGCGTCCGCCCCGAGCAGCAGGGGAAAGGCCTGGGCTCCGCCCTCCTCCAACCCGGCCTCGCCCACGCCGACCGCCTCGGCCTCCCGGCCTACCTGGAGAGCAGCAGCCCCCGCAACGTCCCCCTCTACGAACGCCACGGCTTCGAGGTGAAGGAGGAAGCGCAGCTGCCGCAGGGCCCGCCGATGTGGCTGATGTGGCGCCCGGCCAGCGGCTTTCTATACGGCCATTCAAAGACACGCCCGACCGGATTTGAACCTGGGACCTTCGGTTTCGTAGGACGAAGAGCGGCGATTGCTGCGCGGAGGTGGGCGGGATGCGTCCAGGAGCGCAATAGAGGTGCGCTAAGTAAATCCGGTCGCAGACAATCAGTATCATCAGGATGATGAGCGCCCTGCCCGAAGATATGCCTCCCGAGATGGCAGAGCTACCGGCAAGCTGGAAGAGCTGTCCGAGTGGAGCGCCTGTCCCCAATTGGGTAGCAGCCGTTCATGAGGCCCGTGATGGTCGCGCTGAGGGGCGCATTGCGGATCGGCGAGAAAGCGACAGGACCGAGAAGAATCGGCGCTACGCTTCCTCCGTGACCGCTAAGGAGAAACTCATCCGAGACGTGCTTGACCTCGATGAGGCAAAGGCTACGCGCGCTCGAATCGTGGTCATGGACGAACCCGAGCCGGAGTCCGAGACGGTCCCCCTGCCCGCAGGCTGGGATCGGATGGCGAACGGCGAACCGATGCCCGATGTGGCAGCGGCGGTTCGGCGATCCCGCGAAGGTCACTGAGACTGTGCTCGTCATTGATGCGAGCACCGCAGTTGATCTCTGCCTTGCACCTGATGGGTTCGCCACGCTTCATGAGGAAGATTTGATCGCGCCTCCCCTGATCCTCTCCGAGGTGCTTTCGGTGCTTCACGAGATGCGCTGGCGCGGCGACGTTCCCGAGGAGATGGCAAAACTCGGGGTTGAGCGCCACCGCCAGATGCCCGTACGAATCATGGAGCCCGGGGAGCTACGAGCGGAAGCCTGGAGGATCGCCGACGAATTCGGTTGGGCTAAGACCTATGACGCTGAGTACGTGGCGCTCGCCAAGCTGAACGGATGTTGCTTGGTGACGACTGATGCTCGTCTGCGGCGGGGAGCCGACAGACTCGGCTTCGTGATCACGCCAGCCGACCTTTAGAGCCGTCCAGCAAAGCGCTATCTGAAGTTCAGGTAGCGCCAGCCGAACGCGCCCGACAGGATTTGAACCTGTGACCTTCGGTTTCGTAGACCGAAACCGTCGCTCGGCTGGACTAGGTGGAGCTAGGTTTCAAGCCGATTCCGCGAGATCGGAATCGGCTGAGATCGGCTGGAATCTGTGGGGCTTCTTGCCCCAATTGTTGCCCCAGCGGCGTGGTTAGCGGGCCGCGGCTTCGGGCATCAGGACCCGGGTGCTGCCGTCCTCGGCAACCAGGACAACAGGAAGACCTTCGTCGGCCGCCCGCTTGATCTCGTGGCCGGCCGAGGCGGTGTCGGAGTCGATGAAGGCAGCCCGCTCGGGATAGGGCGAGTGGCCCTCGATCGCGAGGTCGATCGCTTCGTCCATCACCTTGGCGGCGGGGGATCGTCCGTTGTCGATGCTCATTGCCTCTTCCATCCTTCGATCATCTCGCCATAACCGCGCTCGATCTCAGCGATTGCGGCACGCATTCCTTCCCCAAGAGTACCGGGATGAAACGGCTCCCCCCTGCTTTCCGTCGCTCCGCGTGTATCGGTGCATCTCGTTGTGCCCATGAGCCCCGTCAAAGACCCGGATCGTCTCGGTGGACCCGTCGAGCGCCAGCAACAAGACGACGGCGTAATCCATGATCTCCCGTCCGTCCGTCGTGAACTCCACCCGGAGCAGAGCCCCGAGAACATGGTCGAGAACTCGCTGGTAGTAGGCGCTCATGAAAGGCGGCCCTTGGGATCGGTCGACTCTGTGCCGCAGAAACTCGCTGCGACCCGCTCAGCCGATCAGGCGGCCCTGGGAAGATCGTGGAGTCCGGTTCCGGGACGCATCTCGGTATAGGAGTCGAGGGACACAACTACGGCTCGCATCTGACCGTGCTTGGTGAGGACGAACTTCTCCGCGTCTCCGCTCTCCAGACAGTCGACGAGCTTTCCCAGCTCGCGCGTTGCATCCCGAATAGTACGAAGCTCGTCGTTGGAGACCTCGACTCTGCCCATTGCCCCTCCGTCGTGGTTGTGGATTGACTGACAGCTCCGACGTTAATCCCGCGACATGACGGCTTCACAAGCCGTCAGACAAAGTGGCAGCTTTTCTGTCCGAGCCGTTGGCGAAAGTTCGCGCACAGTCCGCGAACTACTCGAAAGAGAGATACCCGGCATGGCCTTCAAAGACGTCGTCAACGTTCCCATCACCAAGATCGACACCGTCATCGAGGTCATCTCCAAAGGAGATGGCAGCCACGAGCGAGACCAGGTGATGGTGAGCAGCAACCTCACCCTGGCCGCCGACATAGACAGCGCGGAGGAGGCGACCCTCCTGCTGCCGATGGCCAGCGAAGCGCAGCAGCAGCCGATCGTCCGCTACACCGATGAGCACGTCAAAGATGGGGTCGTCTTCAAATTCGACCCGATCGACCGCTCCCTCAACGACCAAGAGCTGATCGAGCGGCTCGAAGCCCTCGCGGACGGAACCGGCAAAGCCGAGCAGAACAAAGTTGCGACTCAGATCGATCGCTGCGCAGCAGGGCTCTCCTCAGCGGTGGTTCGCGTGAAGCCGGGGCAGCGGAACCTCAGGCTGTTCTACGAGATTGCGGCACCGAAAGCCGAAGACGGCGCCTTCGAATTCCAGGTCATCGGCCCCCTGCCCTCGTTCGTTATCCAAGGCGGCGGCTCCATCAGTCTCCTGAGCATCCTGCCTCGGGCAACGACCCTCGAGAGCGCGGTCGGACTTCAGAATCCCAGCGACGAAGGCAGCGCAATCGAAAAGGTGGAACACGACATCGCCGGACGCCGGGTAATTGGCTGGTTCTGGCAGAACGACCCGCTGTTCAAAGTCCGCTATCGCTATTGAGGGTTGGCGCTCTTGCCGGAGAACTGATCCGGCTTCCATAATCGATCTCATGAGATGGCTTTCCCGGCTGCGTCGGCCCAACGTGGAGGGCGATTCTTGGGTTGACCCCGATCCTCAACCTGGCGCCTTCGACGCAGAGCTTGATCGGGCTTGCACCGAGAGGATCGAACTTCACCCGGGCAATCCTATTGCCTGCTGCCGAGGACGACTGAGAAGGCGCTGAAGTTGGCCGGCAAACGATCCATTCATGCCGATGCCGGCCGAAAGGGCAAAGCGGTTGAGCATCTTATCGCTGCACTTTGCGTCCTAGGAAGCGATGGCGAGCTCAACGCGTGGACGAGCCTTGTTGACGACGAGGGAGTGGACCTCGTGCTGCAACGGCGCAACCAACCGGAGACGCTTTCGCTGCAGGTCAAAAGTCGTCTGACCACCGCGAAAGGCATAGCCGAGCGAAAGCGATTTCAGTCGCAAGTCCGTGCCGCCACCCTTCGCCCCAGGGACGATCTGTACATGCTGTTCGTGGTTGCAGATCCGAGCACTCTCGACCTCGGACCGATTTGGCTAGTTCCCAGCATTGAGTTCGTTGAGAAAGCATCTGCCGGGCCAAGTCAAAAACATCGCTTTGTCGCGTCAGCCAAGACCGGCACGAAAGACAGATGGGCCACTTATCTGGTGGAGAAGACCGAGCTTCCTTCGCGCCTGCTGGCTGCGCTCAGTACCGCACAGCCATAGTTCCCGCGCAGCAGGGACCGCAAGAGTCGCCTCACGGTTTGCCTCATGTATGCTTGGCAATCTCATTAGGATCTATTAGGAGGCTTTCGAGCTTCTGTTATTAATTGAGACCAAGTAGAGGTAGATATGGGTAACGAGATCGGCGCGATGGGCGCGATCGACAAAGCAATGACGGAGTTGGATGAGGACGAGGCTCGCCGAGTCCTGACGTGGGCCGTTGACAAGTTCGCTCCTGGCGACTTCCGTTCCAGCCGCTCTCAGTCAAAGGGCGAAAAAGACGGTGGAGGCTCGTCCGACGGTTCTTCAGGCAATGGCAGGCAAGCAGAGACCGGCGGCAGCTACGACCGGATTTCTGACCTTATGGATGAGGCTTCCCCTACCTCGATAGTCGAGTGGGTCCTTGTCGCGAGCTACTGGTATCAGGTCATCCAGGGGCACGAGAATTTTTCAGGGCAGGAAGTCAATTCAGACCTCAAGGATCTCGGTCATGGATCCAAGAACATCACCGATTCCTACAACTCGCTCATTAAGCGGAAGCCCCCTCTGGTCCGACAGGTGGAGAAGACCGGCCGCAGTAAGCAAGCCCGGAAGAAGTATCGCCTCACCACTGAGGGCGTTCGCACCGTCGAGCGCATGATCCAAGGCAACGGAGACGAGGATTAGCCGGTGGATCGTGGGGGCTTGGTAAAGGCTCTGAGCTCGGGGCTTCCCTCCAAGCTCGCGTCGGATCTCGCTGATGAATTCATGGTGATCAGGCGGGATGTTGCTTCAGACGTACTTGGGCGAGCTGCACCCGGCAAATTTGTCGAGACCGTTGTTCAAGCGATGGAAGCCCTTGAGAACAACGGTCAATACCGAGCCCAGCCAGAGGTCGACAAATACCTCCGCGGGGTTGAGTCCCGACAAAGTTCCCTCCCTGATGGGTTGCGCGTTTGTGCTGCGCGACTAGCGCGCGCCATGTACGCGCTTAGGAGCAAGCGCAACATCGTCCACAAGGCCACCGTAGACCCAAGTGGTTATGACTTGCGCCTCCTTTACGCAGGTGCCCAATGGATACTGGCCGAGTTGATCAGCCTGAGCCAGGGCATCTCTGGAGATGAAGCGGGACGGCTCGTTGCGGAGGTCGAGTTGCCAGCAGGAGATCTTGTCGAGGTCATCGGCGATCGCCGCATTGTTCACGCTGATCTTGGGGTGCGGGAGGAGGTTCTTGTCTTGCTCATGAGCCACCATCCCGAGCCCATTTCGGTAGTGGCGATCATCAAGTCCCTTGATCGGCGAAGCGAAAGCGGCGTCCGTAAGGCGATAACTGCGCTCTGGAAGGAAAAGCTTGTCGAGCGACCAGGGTCTGGCGAAGTGGTGCTGACCGGTCCTGGGCTTCGCGAGGCCATTCGTGTCGCAAACGAAAACGTCGCTTGATCGGCCCCGCTAGACCGAAGATAGAGACGGCCTGCAGCGGCAGCGATCTAGGGAGCGAGATCGAGCGCCGGGGCCTCCTCCCCCGGCAGTAGATGCGTGTAGCGGGTCAGCGTGAAAGCGGGCGAGTGGTGGCCGAGGGCGCGGCTGAGCTGCAGGAGGTTCGTGCCGCGGCTGAGGTGCATTGAGGCGAAGGTATGCCGAAACGTGTGGAAGCCGGCCCAGGGCGCACCAGCTTGCCTCACCAGCGGCTTGAGGACGCGCGGCCGCAGGTTGCTCGGATCGAGCGGGGCGCCCGATTCGTTCGGGAAGAGAATCGCCGTCGAGTCGTGATCGGGCTGGGCGGCGAGGTTGGCGCGGAGCTTCGCCGCCAGCGAGTCCGGGAGTCGTACCTCGCGACGGCCGTGCTTCGTCTTCGGCGGCTCGATCCGGCCGCGTACCAAAGCGCGACGGACGCAGACCTCGGGCTCGGGGACCTCTAGTTGGACGTGGAGGCGCTGGAGGGCGATCGCCTCGCTGATCCGCAGGCCGGTCGCTGCCAAGAGCTCGAGGAGCAGCCTGTGCCGCTCTGGAGCTTGTCCTATGACGGTCGCCAGCTGCTCAGGGGTGAAGACCTTGATCTCGTCGCCGTCGAGCTGCTGGCTCGGCGGCAGCGCCAGGCCTTGCGCCGGGTTGTAGCGGATCAGGCCCTCGCGCTTGGCCGTCGCCAGCGCCGCCCGCAGCGGGATAGTCGCGTTGGCGATCGTGCGGTCGCCGAGGGCCTTCCCCTGGGCCTCCTCGTCTGCCAGCCAGTCCACGAAGCGGGCAACGGTGTAGGTGGAGACGTCGACCAGCTTGAGGCGGGTGGGAAAGTAGCGGTGAGCGTAGGCGCCGATCAGGCGCCGGTATTCCTTGCGCGTCGTCTCGCGGAAGCCCCGGCGGCCCTGGCCACGGTAGCGCCCGACCCACTCGTCCAGATAGCGACGGAAGGTGATCGCGTTGCGCTCCTGCAGCTCGCCGCGGTCGCGGTCGGTTTCGCTCTCGCGCTTGATCCGCTTCGCCTCCTTGTAGCTGCGGGCGTGGCGCTTCCGCTGCTTGCCGCTGCTGCGGTAGACGCAGGCATAACCGATCCTCCTGCCCTTGCCGTCGATCCGCTTGAGAACGCCGGGCGTCTTGGTCCTGACGAGCCGCCGTTTGTCGCCGCAGCTCTGATCGGCCGCAGGGCCCGTCGTATCCTGAGAACCGCTCATGAGCACCACCTCGTGAGCCATGGGGCGGGCCGTGACAGCGGCGCCGCCCCGCTTTGATAGTCGCGGACAAAACGTTAACAGGACCGGGACCGGTCGCCGGAGCGCGACCGATCGGGAGCGCGACGGCAGTCAGGCGAAGGTCAGCAGAGCCACGGCGAGGCTGACGGCGGCGGGGCGATCCCGGGCCTGGCGGCAGCCGCCTGTGAGAGCGATCATGGAGTTAGACCTGTTCCACATATATATGTCAGCAAGCCAGGGGCGCCTGAGAGCCAGGCCGGGTGCGGTTTGTGGCACCTCGCGGAAACCAAGCTGCGAACTGCGATACGAACCCCAAGGCGAACCCCATAGCGAACCCCCAGACGAACCCCGACGCGAACCACCGGGGCGAAGTGCAGAACGAAGCGCAGGACGAAGTACGGAACGAAGTGCAGAGCGAACTAGTCCGCCAGCCGTTCCAGCACTTCGCGGTCCTTCTCCATCTGCTCCTTGAGCCGCGCCTGAAATTCCTCATCGGCGCGCCGAGTCGCGATGTGCTTGCCGATCGCGGCTCGGACCACATCGGAGATCGGCACGCCGTCGGCCCGGGCGACCGCGCTCAATTCGGCCGCCAGCTCTGGGGAGAGACGAAGGCTCGTCGCCTTCGTCGGCTGCTTCTTTCCTCTACTCATCGCTCACCCTCCCCCGCTCCCAGCGCCGCTCGTCCCCAGGGCACTTCGTCAACGAGGTTCGTCGCCTCATAGAAGTGCTCGACCGAGCCGCGGCGCGGGTGGGTCTCGACCAGCTCTACGGCCCCCTTCTCCGCGAGGACGCGGACGTGGTAGCCAACGTTTGAGATCTTCGGGTCGTCGGCGAGGAGCGTGAGTTCCTTCGGGCTCAGCGTCCCCTCGGCCTCGACGTAGAACCTGAGCAACCGCTTTCGCAGCGGGTGCCCGAGGATCGACAGCAGCACGTCTTCGCGATCTCGGACCTCGTCCACAGCCATGACCTCAGCCTCCTGCCGGCGAGCAAGGGCCCCAGATGTCGGCCGCCTCCAGCGCCGTCCTGGAGGCGAAGACGAAGTCCCCGCATCGGTGGACCAGCCCGCCGCGCCGCAGCCTCGCCAGGCTGTCCGTGGCGGCGATCTCATCGCCGATCACACGCTGCATCTCGCCGGTCGACCAGAGACCCCGGTCCTCGACCAGCAGGCCGATGATCGCCTCGTCCGTCGCCGCATCCCGGTCCGCGACCGGGCCAATACCCTTCTCTTGCATGGGAGTTCACTCTCCTGTGCCACGCCCCCGGCTGTTCCACCAGCGCGGGGGCACTTTTTCGGTTTCGGCGGCGAACGTAGGTGGACGGAAGGGTCCGCTCAAGGGCCGGGCCGAACCTCTGCCTGGACCTCACGTTGCCCCAGGCGTTGCCCCAGCGGCGTTTTCGGCCTCCCGGCCGATCCTCCAGAAGCCCGCAACCCCGCCTTCCAAGCGGCATCGCGCGAACGCGCCCGACAGGATTTGAACCTGTGACCTTCGGTTTCGTAGACCGACGCTCTATCCAGCTGAGCTACGGGCGCAAGAGGCCGGGTGGCACCGGCGAATGACGAGATTAAAGGATGCGGGGCGGGTTTAGGCGAGTCGGGCGTCGAGGGTGATCTCGGGGACGGCGGCCAGGGCGCGGGAGACGGGGCAGCCGGCTTTGGCTTTCTCGGCGTAGGAGCGGAAGACGTCCTCGTCGAGGTCGGGGACGGTGCCCTCTACCTCGAGGTCGATCTTGGCCAGGGTCGGGAGGTCGTCGACGATGCGGAGGTGGACGCAGGCCTGGGCGCGGATGGAGTCGGGCGGGTGGTCGGCTTCGGTGAGGACCAGGCTCAGGGCCATCGCGAAGCAGGAGGCGTGGGCGGCGCCGATCAGCTCCTCCGGGTTCGTCCCCTCGCCCTCCTCGAAGCGCGAGCTGAAGGAGTAGTTGCCCTCGAAGACGCCGTCGCCGACCTTAACGGTGCCGCTGCCGCCTTTGAGGTCACCCCTCCACTCGGCACTGCCGTTCCTCGTCGCCATGCTCGCTCCCTTCGTCGAAGTACGGCGGTCAGCTACCCGCTGCGCCGGCTTTCAGCCGTCGGCCGGATTTGGGGGACGGGCTCTCGAAGTGGACGATGTGGACCTTGACGTGGAGGGGGTCCTCGTCTTTGGCCATCCGGGCGGAGGCGCGCTCCTGAATCGCGAGGAGGCGCCGGATGGTCTCGCCGAGCAGCTCGACCGCTTCCTCGTAGCCGGCGCGGTCGACGGCGAGGGGGACGCGGGCGATCACGTTGTCGTCTTCGTGGATGGTGCCGGCGGTGATCGCGGCTCGGAGGTCGGCGTTGCAGGCGTCGAGCAGGGTCGAGGTGATGCGCCCGTGGTTCTCTTCGGGAATCCGTCGCCAGTCCTCCGGGTCGAGCCAGCTGCGCGCCGTGGCCCGGTAGAAGCGGCCGGTGACGCGGCCCCCCGCCGTCCTCTCCACCCTGACCAGCTCGATCAGCTCCAGCTCCTTGAGCCTGCGGAAGTGGTAGGCGAGGTAATTCGTGTCCCGATTGATCTCTCGAGCGACTTCGGCAGGACTCGCGATGCGCTCGGCGAGCACGCTCATGATGTGGATCCGCGCCGGATGGTTCATCGCCGCGATCAGGGCTTCGTCGGTCAGTTGCGTCGGCGCCCCCACGAGCCCGAGTAAAGCATCTGGCTCAAGAGATTTATGGCGAAGCACCTCTTTTCCAATGCAACACTCCGGCGCGTGATCGGAGAGCGTGTCCACAAGGCCTTCATGCACCCGACCCGGAGGAGCATCCTCCTCCAGATGCACGAGGCCGGCCGCCTCAGCCCGACCGCCTACAGCAAGGCGGCGGGGGAGACGATGAGCGCGACCACCTACCACTTCGAAAAGCTCCTCGACTACGAGGCGATCGAGCTGGTCGGCACCTCCAGGAGGGGAGCGGCGGTTGAGCACATCTACGCGCTCAGCCCGCAGTCGCCGGTCGTCCGTTTCCTGCTCGAGTCCGAGTTGCCCGCGACCCAAGCAGAGGCACCACGCGAGGACCCCCTTGCCCGGCTCCTTGGCGGCAACTCGCGGCGAACCAGCCTTCGCATCGTCCCCGTCCTCGCCGACCCCGAAGGGATGCAGGAGGTCGAGGAGACCTTGCAGGAGGCGAGGGCGCGACTGGTGGAGATCGACGCGGCGGCGCGAGCCCGCCTCGAGGAATCCAGCCAGGAGCCGGCCACGGTGCACGTCGCCCTCACCGCCTTCGGCGCGGGCTGAGCTGACTCTCTAACGCGCTACTGCTGTTTCAGCCGCACGTGCCAGCGCACGTTGGCGGCGGCGACGACCGTGCCGTCAGCGTCGGTGAGCTCGATCTCGCAGGGGAACTCGACCTTGCCCTCGGCGTCGAGGGTCTCCAGGGCCTGTGCAGCCGGAACGCCGAGACGGGCCTTGGCGGTGATCGCACCGTTGGCGATCTTCTCGTAGGAGATCTCGGCGCTGCGGGCGAGCGGGGTCACGTCGCCCATCCGCTCGGCGAAGGCGCCGACGAAGGCGGCGCCCGAGGCGGTCTCGGCCGCGGTGAAGAGGGCGCCGGCGTGCTGGGAGCCGACGTGGTTTTTCAGCTCCGGCCGGTCGGGGAGAAGGACGGTCGCTTCGCCCTCGCTGACCTCGACGATCTCGAGGTCGAGGTGGCCGGCAAAGGGCACCGCCTGGGTCATCCCTTTGGCGATCAGGTCGTAATCGGTCATCGGCCCTGGAACCTAGCGTGTCCCGGACCACCCTTCTCGAGGAAGGTGCGGACGGCGTTCTGCAGGTCCTCGCTGGCGAAGAGCTCGGCGGCTTCGGTCCGCACCGCCTCGTCTGCGGCCGGGATCCCGCCTTCGCGGAAGCGGCGGAGGATGTGCTTGGTCATCGCGTGCGCCTTGGTCGGCCCTTCGGCCAGCTCCTGCGCCAGCTCGAGCGAGGCCGCCTCGAAGTCGTGGTCCTCGAAGATCAGGTTGACGACGCCCCAGCGCTCCATCTCCTCGGCGCCGAAGATCCCGCCCGAGATGACGAAGTGCCGCGCCCGGCCGCTACCGGCGCGCTCGGCCAGCCGCTGGGTCCCGCCCATCGACGGCGTCAGCCCGACCACTTTCTCGACCAGCCCGAACTTCGCCTTCGGCGAGGCGACGATCAGGTCGCAGGCGAGCGCCAGCTCGAAGGCCGCGGTCAGGGTCAGCGCGTGGGCGGCGAAGACGACCGGTGCCGGCATCGTTTCGACCTTGTCGATCATCTCCAGCAGGTCGGTCCAGAGCGCGCTCCCCTGTTTCGGGGTCAGGCCGGCGAAGACGTGGACGTCGACGCCGCCGGAGACGGCGCGGCCCTCGGCGCGGATCAGCAGCGCCCGCGGCGGCTCGGCTGCGACCGCGTCGATCGCCACCCGCAGGTCGTCGATCATCCGCTGGTCGAAGAGGTTGAGCGGCGGGCTGTCGAGCGTGATCGTCGCCAGGTCCCCCGCCCGCTCCAATCTCGCCGCCGGGCTCGTGCTCATAGCTCCGGCACCCTATGGACCTCGAACAGGTTCGTGCCCAGTTCCTGGCCGTCGAGCCCTGCGGTAATCGCAACCAGGTCGCCCGGCTCCGCGATCCCGTGCTTGGCCGCCTCCCCGGCACAGTGCCCGAGCAAGCTGCGCAGCTCGGTCCCGAAGTCGCTCTGCACCGCGGTGATCCCGAAGAGCAGGGCGACCCGCCGCACCGTCTCTATATAGGGGGAGACCGCGAGCACCGGGACGTCGGGGCGGTGGGCGGAGACGAGGCGGGCGGTGCGGCCGGTGTTGGTCGGCACCACCAGCGCCTTCAGCCCGAGCCGGTAGACGGCGCCGACGGCGCTCTGGGCGACCGAGTCGGCGACGTCCTGGGTCGCCTGGTCGGTGCGACTGAATAGCCACTCGGTGTAGGGAAGGTCGGGCTCGGTCGCCCGCGCGATCCGGTCCATCACTTCCACCGACTCGACCGGGTTGTGGCCGACCGCCGTCTCCTCGGAGAGCATCACCGCGTCGGTGCCGTCGTAGATCGCGTTGGCGACGTCGGTGACCTCGGCCCGGGTCGGCCGTCGCTCGGTCACCATCGAGGCCAGCATCTGCGTCGCCGTGATCGCCGGTTTCGAGACCTTGCCGGCGGCGCGGATCAGCCGCTTCTGCTCGACCGGCAGCTGCTCCAGCGGCACTTCGATGCCCAGGTCGCCGCGGGCGACCATGATCCCGCCGCTGGCGGCGCGGACGATCTCCTCGACGTTCGCCGCCGCCTGTTGGCGCTCGATCTTGGCGATCACCGGGATCCGGGAGCCGAGCTCTTTCAGCCGCGCCGAGACCGGCTCCAGGTCGGCGGCGGTGGAGACGAAGGAGACCGCCAGCAGGTCGACGCCGTTTTCGACCGCGAACTCGACCCAGCCGAGGTCGACGCCGGTCGTCGCCGGCAGGTCGGCGCCGCCGGGGATGTTCATCCCCTTGTGGGACGAGAGCGTTCCCCCCACCTCGACCTCGGCGCCGACGCTTTCGCCGCCCTCCCCATCGCTGACCCGCAGCCGGATCGCGCCGTCGGCGAGGTAGACGAGCTGGTCCTCGCGCAGGTCCGAGACCCCCGCCCACTGGACCGGAATCGTGTCGCGGTCGCCCTCCACCTGCTCGGGGGTCAAAGTCACGTGCATCCCGGTCTCCAGCTCGGCGACGTCGTCGCGCAGCGAGCCGATCCGCAGCTTCGGTCCCGGCAGGTCCCCGAGGATCGCCACCTCGCGTCCGACCCGCTCGGCCGCCGCCCGAATCGCCGCGATCGTTTCCGCCTGCCGCTCCTGCCCGGCGTGGGAGAAATTGAGCCGGAAGACGTCGGCCCCAGCCGCGACCAGTCGCTCCAGCACCTTCGGCGCCCAGCTCGCCGGGCCGACCGTGGCGATGATCTTGGTACGGCGCCCAAGGTGGGCGCTCGAGTTCTCTGCGTTCACTGGGCTCACGTCGGGATCACTGTAGAGACCGCGGCTCCGCCGCCCGGCGAAGGCACGCCTTCACGAAGTTCCAGTCCAGACTGGAACTATTTTGGTACTCATAGTTTCTCCAGCGGGTTAGACTCGCTGGAATGAGAGCTTGGAAGAGCGAAGACGGGGTGACGGTCGGGGCGATTGCCGGCACCCACGTGGTCACGCTCGGTTTCGATCTCACCTCCGCCCGTCGGCGCGACTGCCTCGGTTTCGCGGTCCATCGCGAAGACCACAGCGAGGACGAGGCCTACTGGATGCGGGGAATGAAGTCGTTCCCCGGCGTGAACCTCGGGCCGGGCGGCGAGGCCTCGAGTCGTGAGCAGCCGTTTCAGACTTTCCAGTGGGCCGACTACAGCGCCAAGCCCGGCCACGAGTACGTCTACACGGTGGTCCCGCTCTACGGGAAGCCGGGGGCGCTGCGGGAGGGGCCGGAGGTGAAGGTGGCGGTCGAAACCGAGATCGAGATCGGCAACCCGCACTCCGTCTTCTTCAACCGCGGCTCGGTGGCGACCCAGGAGTACGCGCGCCGGTTCCAGGACAAGAAGCCGAGCGAGCTAAGCGGCGAAGCGCAGGCGGCGGCCTATGGCTGGCTCTCGCGCGGGCTGCACGAGGCGCTGCTGGCCTTCATCGGGCGGGCCGCCAGCAAAGGGTGGAGCCTGCGCGGAGCGATGTACGAACTGATCTGGCCCGACGTGCTGGAGGCGCTGGGCCAGGCGGCGAAGCAGGGCGCCGAGGTCAACGTCCTCTACCACGGCATTCCCGGCTCGAAGACCGCGCTCGGCAACGAAGCGGCGATCGACGAAGCGGCGAAAAGCGACGCGAAGATCAAGACCCTCTGTCACCCGCGCACCACCGGCGCGCTGATGCACAACAAGTTCTTCGTTCTCAGCAAAGGCAAGAAGCCAGTCGCCGTCTGGACCGGCTCGACCAACGCGACCGAGAGCGGCCTCTTCGGTCACCTCAACTGCGGCCACATCGTCGAGGACGCGAACGTCGCCGCCGAATACCTCGCCTACTGGGAAGAGATCTGCACCAGCCCGGAGAACAAAGCCGAGCGGAGCTGGATGGGTGAGAACAACCCCCGGCCGCCCGCACCCGGCGCGCCGTCGGAGCCGCTGACCGCGGTCTTCTCCCCGCACAAAGGAACCTCCGTCCTCGAGTGGTACGCCGAGATCGCCGGTGCCGCCAAGGACGCCCTGATGATGAGCTTCGCCTTCGGGATGGACAAGCGGTTCCAGCAGATCTACTCGCGCGACGACAAGGTCCTCCGCTACGCGCTGATGGACAAAGTCGCGACCGGGCGGCGTACCTACGTCGCCGAACAGAAAAAGAAGATCCAGGCGATCCGCAACCGTCCCAACGTGGTCGTCGCGATCGGCAACCGGATCGCCACCAACAGCTTCGACCGCTGGCTGCACGAGCTGGACCGAATCATCCCTCACCCGAACGTGCGCTGGGTCCACACCAAGTTCATGCTCGCCGACCCGCTGAGCGAGGAACCGGTGACGATCACGGGCTCGGCCAACTGGAGCGAGGCCAGCACCAACGAGAACACCGAGAACATGGTGGTCATCCGCGGCGACAAGCGGGTGGCGGACATCTACCTCGGCGAGTTCATGCGCCTGCACTCCCACTACGCCTTCCGCGAGGCGGTCTCCTGGCGGCAGTCGAAAGACGACGAGGATCCCCGGGAGTGGAGGCCGCAGGACCTGATCCGGGACCCGAGCTGGCAGAAGGACTACTTCGACAAAGGCAACGAGCGCTACTGGAGGCGGCTCTACTTCTCGCAGCAGATCTGAGAGCGGAGAGGGAGGGATTCGAACCCTCGAGAGAGCTTGCGCCCCCTACTCGCTTAGCAGGCGAGTGCCTTCAGCCACTCGGCCACCTCTCCACGTGCGCACGCGGCGCTGCAAACGATTGTAGGTATTGACGGGGAATCGCGGGGATAGGCTGACGCCCCGTGTCCGCCCCCTCCCAATCGCACGAGCGCTACGAGCGGGTCTTCGCCGAGGTCGAGGCGCCGTTCGCCTTCGTCGACCTCGATGCGATGTGGGCGAACGCGGAGGCGATGCTCGAGCGCTCCGCTGGCAAGAGCGTCCGGGTGGCTTCGAAGTCGGTCCGTTGCCGGGCGCTGCTGGAGGCGATCCTGGGGCGGGACGAGCGCTTTCGGGGGCTGATGACCTACACGCTGCCGGAGACGCTGTGGCTCGCCGAGCAGGGGTTCGAGGACTTGCTGCTCGCCTACCCGACCGCTGATCTGGGAGCGCTGGAGGAGCTGGCGCTGCGCTCGGCAGCGAATTCGGAGGGGGCGCCGATAGTGATGGTCGACTGCGTCCGCCACCTGGAGATGATCGAGTCGGTGCTGGGGAAGGGGGCGCCGCCGCTGCGCGTCTGCATCGACGTCGACGCCAGTTGGTGGTGGCTCGGCGGCCGGGTCAAGATCGGGCCGAAGCGCTCGCCGATCCACTCGGTCGAGCAGGCGGTGGCGCTGGCGCGGGAGATCGAGAAGCGGCCGCAGATCGAACTCGACGCGCTGATGGCCTATGAGGGGCAGATCTCCGGCGTCGGCGACCTGCCGCCAGGGCAGCGCCTGCGCGGCACCGCGATCCGCTTCATGCAGAAACGCTCGGCCGCCGAAATCGCCGAGCGACGGGGGGCGATCGTCGCCGCGCTGAGCGAGTTCGTCGAGCTGGAGATCGTCAACGGCGGCGGCACCGGCAGCCTCGAACTGACCGCGGCCGAGGAGGCGGTCACCGAGGTCACCGCCGGCTCCGGCTTCTACGCCCCCGTCCTCTTCGACCACTACAGCCGCTTCAGTCTCACCCCCGCCGCGGCCTTCGCGCTGCCGGTTACGCGCAAGCCGTCGGAGTGGGTGGCGACGGCGCTCGGCGGCGGCTATCTCGCTTCCGGTCCGGGAAACGCTGGCCGCCTGCCGGCCCCCTGGCTACCCGAGGGGCTGCGCTTCGACGACGAGGAGGGCGCCGGCGAGGTGCAAACGCCTCTGCTCGGCGAAGCGGCCGCGTCCCTCGACGTCGGCGACCGCGTCTACCTGCGCCACGCCAAAGCCGGCGAGCTCTGCGAGCACTTCGACACCCTCTACCTAGTCGAGGGCGACGCGATCGTCGACGAGGTCCCCACTTATAGAGGCGAGGGAAAGAACTTCCTCTAGGTCGACGGGACGAAACTACCCCTATATGGAGGGAAATCGTCCCGTCGGCGGCTAGGGGCCTAGGACGCGGTCGGTGTACTCGTTACCGAAGACGCGTTGCGGGTCGAGGGTGTCGCGGGCGCGCTGGAAGGACTCCCACTCGGGGTAGCGCGGGGCCAGCGTGGCCGCCGTCTGGAAGTGGCGCTTGCCCCAGTGGGGGCGGCCGCCGTAGTCGTCCATGATCGCCTCGACTGCTTCGAAGTACGGGCGCCACTCCATGCCGCGGTACTGGTGGACGGCGATGTAGGCGGTGTCGCGCTCGTGAGAGGGGCTGAGGAAGGCGTCGTCGCCGGCGGCTACCCGCATCTCGATCGGGAAGAAGACCGGGTAGCGGTTCGACCGCACCCACTCGATCACCCGTCGCACCGCCTCCGGCCCAGCGTCACGCGGCACCCCGTACTCCATCTCGGTGAAGCGGACCCGCCGCTCGTTGGCGAAGACGCGGTCGCTGCGGTCGCTGGTGCGGCTGCCGGAGGCGAGCCTGCCGGCCAGCCGCGAGAGCGCCGGGATCGTCCGCGGCAACGCCTTGCCGGTTTGCGCCAGCGCCCCCAGCGCCCAGTTCTCGAGCACGACGTCGTTGAGGTAGCGAGCGCCGCGACCGCGTGGGCGCGGCGGCTCCTCGGTGCGGTTGCGCTCCAGCACCAGGGCCCCGTCGTCGTAGGGGAAGGTGAAGAGCTCGAAGTGCTCGTGCGCCTCGGCCCGCTCGGCGAAGGTGTCGAGGACCTCCTCGCGCGGGTGCGGCGCGTCGACCCGCAGCAGGGTGAAGGCGGGGACGCAGCGCAGGGTGACGGCGGCGATCGCTCCCAATGCCCCCAGCCCGACCCGCGCCGCCCGCAGCAGCTCCGGGTCGGTGGCGGCGCTGAGGTGGCGGACGCTGCCGTCGGCCAGCACCAGCTCGAGCCCCTCCACCTGGGCGGAGATGTTCCGCAGGCGGGCGCCGGTCCCATGGGTGCCGGTGGAGATCGCCCCGGCGAGCGTCTGCCGGTCGATGTCCCCGAGGTTCTCCATCGCCAGCCCCCGCTCGGCCAGCGCCTGATTGAGGTCGGCGAGAACGGTGCCGCCGCCGACCTTGACCAGGCCGGAGCCGGGGTCGGCGTCGAGCACCCCGCCCAGTCGCTCGAGCCGAATCATCGTCCCCTCGGTCAGCGCCGCCTCGGTGAAGGAGTGCCCCGAGCCCGCGACCTTCACCTTCTGTCCGGCGCTCGCGGCGCTGGCGATCGCCTCCGCCAGCTCCTCGCGACTCCCCGGGTGCAGGATCCGGGCCGGCCGGCAGCGCTGGTCGCCAGCCCAGTTCGCCCACTCGCCGACAGTGCGGGGGCGGTGCCGTGCCATCGGCTGACCTAGATTCCTTCCGCCGCGGCGTGCAGCTCGCCGCCCACCTGCATCGCCCGATAGGCGTAGATCACCGTGAGCAGCAGCAGGCCGGCGATCACCAGGCTCGGGAGCACGTTGCCGGTGAGGCTGGCGACGACTCCGCCGCCGATACCGCCGATCACCTGCCCGGAGGCCCAGGCCATGTTGGAGAGGCCGGCCGCATAGCCCTGGTGGAGGCTGCTCGACTCGGCGACGTCGGAGATCAGCGTCAGCGCCGGGGCAAAGCAGAGGCCGGCGCCGAGCGAGGCGACGATCAGGGCGGCCAATACCGAGTTGAGAGTCGCCGCCAGGGCGATTCCCCCCATTGCCACGGCGCAGATCGAGAGCCCGATCACGTAAGGCGTCCGGCGTCCGATTCGGTCGGACAGGCGCCCCGCGATTGGCGCCAGCATCGCCTCCAGGGCGGCGCCGGCGATGAAACCACCGGCGATCAGGCCATGGCCGCCGCCGAGGTCGTCGATCCGCAGCGGCACCAACACCTCGATCGCGCCGAACATGATCGAGGGGACGGCGACGAAGGCGGCGGCCTCCAGGACTGGTCGCCGGACCATGGTTGTCATCACTTCGCGCAGGCCCTGACGCTCGGGCACCCGCGTCTCCGGCAGGCGCGCGGCGGCGATCGAGAGGAAGACCGTGACCACCAGCACCGAGCTGAAGACGAGCTCGGTGCCGACCGAGCCGGCGATTGCCCCCAGGGCTGGGCCGAGCAGTGCGCCGGCAACGGCGGTCCCGAGGGCAGTGCCGATCACCGAGCCGCGCTTCTCCTCCGGAGCGACGCTGATCAGCCAGGTCAGGGCTCCGGACCAGATCAACGCGCCGGCGATCCCCTGGACGAAGCGGGCGCCATCGAGCAGGAATATCTCTTCGGCGAACCCGAAGACGAGGCTGGAGAGGCCGAGTAGCAGCAGACCGGCGATGACGGTGCGACGCGGCCCGACGCGGCTGGCGACGTATCCAGCCGGCAGCGAACCGACCAGCGTTCCGGCCGCGTAGGCGGCGGAGAGAACCCCCGCTTCGCCTTTGGTGAGGCCGAGATCGTCGACGTACTCGGGCAGCAAAGGCGCGATCGCCGCAAAGAAAGCGACGTCGAAGAAGATCATCGCCGAGGCGAGGATGAGCAACCTGCGCATCATGGAATCCAATCAGGGCGAGCAGGCCCAGGCTCGCTGCCTGATCTCTAGCATTCGGGGGACGGCATTTCGGAGGGGTGGCAGAGCGGTTGAATGCGGCAGCCTTGAAAGCTGTTAGGCGTCTTTCGGCGTCTCGTGGGTTCGAATCCCACCCCCTCCGCCACTTCACCTGAGCTAAAGCTCATTAGGGCAGCACCGCTGGTGGTGGAGGCGCCGTCAAAGAGCTTTGATGCTACTTATTGGTCTGTAGACCTTCAAGTAGCGGGGCGGCAGCGTTCCTTCTCATGGAGGGCGAGCTGCAGCGCAACGTCGGCCGGAACTTGCGCGCGTACCGCCTCGCCCGCGGCATGAGCCAGGAGACGTTCGCCGAGGTGCTCGGCGTCCACCGCACCTACATGGGTAGCGTCGAGCGAGGCGAGCGGAACCTGACTCTGCGCAGCGTCGAGCGGATCGCCGCCCGCATCGAAGAGGAGCCGCTGACACTGCTTCGCCCCGACTTCCCGAACCTGAAGTCGTAGATCCCGGCCGATCTCTATGAGAGGGTGACGCCGATGGACTTCGTCAAGGTCCTGCCGATGGCGTTCGTGATGGTCGCCGGGCCGCAGATCATCAGCAGCTTCTTCTTCGCCACCAGCCCGTCCTGGAAACGGCTCTCGGGCGCCTACGTCCTCGGTGCGGCGGTCTCGATCTCGCTCGTCGTTGCCGCCGCTTTCCTCCTCACCAAGGGCGCCAGCAGCAGCTCCGAAGAAGCCGACTCCGGCCTCACCACCGTCGACTACATCGTCCTGGCGCTGCTCCTCTTCGCAATCGTCCGCACCTACCTGAAGCGAGAGGAGAGCGAACCGCCAAAGTGGATGGGGAAACTCCAGCAGGCGACTCCGAAAACCGCGCTCGTCCTCGGCTTTCTCCTGCTCGGCTTCTTCCCCAGCGACATCGTCACCGCCGTCAGCGTCGGCAGCTTCCTCGCCCGTAACGGCGACACCTTCCTGGAGGCGCTGCCGTTCATCGGCCTCACCCTGCTCTTCTTGGCGACGCCGGCCCTGCTCGTCGTCACCTTGGGAGAGCGGGCGCAGACCCTGCTGCCCAAGGTCCGCGACTGGATGAATCAGAACTCGTGGATCGTCAGCGAGGTGGTGCTCGTCTTCTTCGTCGCGATCGTTCTCAGCGGTTAGCTCTCGTCGAGCTCGACCCGTTCGATCATCTGCGGCTCGAGCGGCTTGTCGCCGGCACCGGTCGGGACCGACTCGATCGCGTCGACGACGTCCATGCCGTCGATCACCTCGCCGAAGACGGTGTGCTTGCCGTCGAGCCATGGCGCCGCTCCGGTGGTGACGATGAAGAACTGAGAGCCGTTGGTGTTCGACCCCGCGTTGGCCATCGCCAATGCCCCGCGCACGACTTTATGGTCGTTGATCTCGTCCTCGAAGGTGTACCCCGGCCCGCCCGTGCCGGTGCCTTCCGGGCAGCCGCCCTGGATCATGAAGTCCGGGATCACCCGGTGGAAGACGAGCTGGTCGTAGAACCCCTCGGCGGAGAGCTTGCGGAAGTTCTCGACGGTTTTCGGCGCGTCCTCGTCATGAAGCTCGAGCACGATCGCCCCGGCGCTGGTGTGAAGGGTCGCTTGCGACATGGCCGAAACCCTAGCTTCCCTTCACATGAATCGTCAGCGGCGAGGACGATCCTGGCGCGTAGGGCCAGCGCTCTTCGGCGAGGGCGGTGGCGCGGAGCCGGATCGCCGCCAGGCCACTGACGTAGCGGAAGCGGTAGTGGGCATGGAAGCGGCCGTGATGATCGGAGCGGGTGACGAGCACCGGGCGCCAGCGGTGGGTGGCCTGCTCCAGGTACTGGATCGCGACCAGCTTGCCGCGACGGGGGATCGGCGCGCCCCAGGTCTTCACCTTGCCGGCGAGGCGAAGCGCTTGGCCGGTCCGCAGGTTCGACGGCCCGACACGGAGGGAGACGCCGCTGCGCACCCGCAGCTCAAGGCCAGGCCGGCGCGCCGGCTCGAGGCCGCCGTCGCCCGCGAAGCTGACGGTGACGCGGCGCGAGGGGCCCGGGGGTAGGCGGAGCTCGAAGCCGCCCTGCTCACCGGTCCTGACCGCGGCGGCCGCGATCGGAACCAGGGCGCCGCGTGAGGGGCGAGAGACGATGCGGACCTCGCGGTCGGTAATTCCAGCCCCGTCGGTAGCGCGCGTGAGGCGGCCGCTGACGAGCGCCGGGGCGCCGAAGGGGACGGTGAGCGAGTCGCCGCGGCCGTGGCCGCCGCGCAGCCGCGCGAAGAGCCGCGACTTCGCCTTCGGGACGCGGGGCGGCGGCACCCGGCGGACCGTCATCTGGGTGCCGTCGGCGCGCAGCGAGGTCGAGGCAGTGTTCCCGGCGGCGTCGGCCGCGTCGGCGCGGAAGACGAAGGTGCCGGTGCCGAGATCGGGCATTGGGGCGACGAGGTCCGCCTTGCCGAGATCGTCCGAAACGAGCTTCGTCGGCAGCTCCGTCCAGTGCTCCTGGTCGACGCGGCGGTAGAGGATCTGGCCGTTGTCGGGACCGGAGTGGGCGTCGGCGACTTCCGCCACCATCTGTCCGCCGGGCTGCTCGGTCGCGAAGGCCAACTCAGGGCTAACGTCGTCGAGGCGCAGCGGCACCGTCACCGCCGAGCTCGGCGCCTCGTTGCCGGCCTCGTCTCGCAGCCACAACTGCAGCGAGTAGCTGCCCGCGGCGGGAACGGAGAGGTTGGCGAGGCTGCGGCGATCGCGGCCAGCGGCGAACCTGACGCCGCTGTCGTGACCGGCGTCGCCGACCAGGCGCCAGGAGGCGCCGGCGATCGGGCTCGCCGCTCCCTGATCGGGGTTCTCCCAGCCAAGGTCGAAGTCGTTGACCCGGCGCCACTCCTCGCCTCCGGCGAGGCTGACCGCCTTCGGGTGGACCGGCGGGTTGTTGTCGATCCGCACCGTGTAGGAGGAGGTGCAGCGCCGGTTTTCGGCGAAGTCGGTGGCACAGGCGAGCGCTTGGTGCAAGCCGTCGCCAAAGACGGCCGTGTCGACACTTTGGTTGACCATCGCTTCGTTCGGGCACGGACGCATCGCCGTGCCCCGCCACTCGCCGCTGATCAGTGCCTTCGCGCAGGCGTGCTCGGTAGAGCCGATCCGGATGCCATCGAGAAAGCTCTCGGCGAAGCGCACGCCACCGCCGAGGTCCGCCGACCAAATCGCGACGTCCTCGTTGCCGCGGCGCCAGCCGCCGGAGAGCAGCTCGCCGCCGATGCCGACGTCAGGCGCGTGGTCGTCCTCGACGGTGATCGTGAGACCGCGGAGAGCCGACCAGGATCCCTGTTCCAGCGAGCACCACTTGCTCTCGGCCCGGGCACACAGCAGCCGGTCTTCGAAGGCCGAGACCGGCGCCGGGAATCCCTTGCTGAACTCGCGCAGGGCGGTGTCGGTCGCGCTGGCGCTGAGGAACGATTCGAAGCCGCTGCCGGCATCGACGCCGAGCCGCTGCTCGATCCCGTCGTGGAGCGCGTGCCACCAGGTCCCGCGGACGGCGGTGATGCCGGCGCCCAGTGGCGCCGTCCAGCGCCAGCGGGCGAAACGGGTGCCGGAGACCGTCTCTTGGCCATCGCGGGTGAGGCTCTTGACGTGAACGCCCGCGAAGGGGTCGCCGCCGGGTGGGACGCAGAAGGCGTCGGGGCGGAACTTGGCGCCGCCGGTCGTGTCGGCCCAGCTTGCATCGGCGCCGGCGTACCAGCCGCACTGGGCGACCGTGTACTTGCCGGCCTCCGCCCTCGCCGCCCCCAAGAGCAGCAGGCTGAGGGCCAGCAGCAGCCCCAGCGCCACGTTCCTTCCCATGGCAAGTCTCGTTCCCGACATCGGTCCTCCTTCGCTTGATTTGCGTATAGAGGTCCAAGGGCTGGGCGGCGAAAACTCTCCCCCCTTTCCGCCCCGAATCAACGGCTTTGCGAGAATCGGAGCCGATGCCACTGCCCACTGAAGATCAGATAACCGAGAAGCTGCGCGCCGTCATCGACCCCGAGCTGCGGCGCTCGATCGTCGAGCTGGGCATGGTCCGCTCGATCGAGGTCAAAGAGTCCGGCCGGGTCGAGGTCGTCGTCTCCCTGACCACCGCCGGCTGCCCGATCCGCTCCCACTTCGAACAGGCCGTCGCCCAGAACGTCTCCCAGCTCGAAGGCGTGACCGAGGTCGCGGTCGGCTTCGACGTCCTCTCCGACGAGGAGAAAGGCCGGCTGCAGCAGACGCTCGGCCGCGGCAAGCTGCCGCAGGGCGCGCTGGCGAAGGTGAAGAACGTGATCTGCGTCTCCTCCGGCAAGGGCGGGGTCGGCAAGTCGACGATGACCGCCAACCTGGCCGCGGCGCTGACCGCCGAAGGCCACCCGGCCGGGGCGCTCGACTGCGACGTCTACGGCTACTCGATCCCGCGCATGCTCGGGGTCAACCGCAAACCGGAAGTGAACGCGGAGCGGAAAATCCTGCCGCTGGAGTCACCGAGCGGCGTCAAGGTGATGTCGATCGGCTTCTTCGTCGAGGACAACTCCGCGGTCGTCTGGCGCGGCCCGATGCTGCACAAGGCGATCCAGCAGTTCCTCGAGGACGTCGCCTGGGACGAGCTCGAGTACCTGCTGCTGGACCTGCCGCCGGGGACCGGGGACGTCTCGATGACGCTCGCCCAGCTGCTGCCGCAGGCCAAGTTCCTCGTCGTCACCACGCCGCAGCCGGCCGCCCAGTCGGTCGCCCACCGCGGCGCCGAGATGGCGAAGAAGTTCGACCTCGAGATCCTCGGCGTGATCGAGAACATGTCCGGCTTCACGACGCCCGACGGCGAGCGCTTCACGATCTTCGGCGAGGGCGGCGGCCAGCTGCTCTCCGACGAGCTCGACGTGCCGCTGCTCGGCAAGGTGCCGCTCTCCGAGCCCCTGCGCGAGCACGCCGACAACGGCTCGCCGCTGGTGCTCGCCGAGCCCGACGCCCCCGCCTCGCAGGCGATCCGCCAGGCGGCCCGGGGCATCGTCGCGGCGACGCCGCAGGAGCTGCCGGTGCTGCAGGCGACGCCGAACGCGGCCGAAGCGCCCCCGGTCAGCGGCACGCCGCTGCCGGTCGTCCAGTAGTTCCTGCGTGACCAAGCGCACACTGCGAAACGAAACTTCTGCCGACAACCTAGGTTAAGGTCTGCACACAAACGCCTAATCCCTGGCTCAGAAAAGTCGGGGAGCGGGGGACCCAAGTGTCCGGGGCGAGCCCACCTTCGAGTGGGGGCGCAGGCTCCTTCAGCGCCAGCCCGTCAGCTAACCCCGCCGGCCGACGAAGGAGGAGTGAATGACGAACGCCCCTGGGGCGGCACGAAGAACGCCCGCCCTTTACATCTCGATAGCGATCCTGGCCCTGGCAGCGGCATTGCTTGCCGTGTCCGCGCCGGCGCAGGCGGAAACCCCGGGAGGGGTCTCCTCGACTACCCCCGAAGTCGAAAACCCAACCGCGCCTCCCGGCAAGGCGATCCTGGTCCGCGGCCGGGCGATCCCGCCAGCGGATGCGCCCCCAGCGGTGAAAAAGGTGATCGCCGCGGCGAACAAGATCCGCACCAAGCCCTACATCTACGGCGGCGGTCACGGCCGCTGGTGGGACGCCGGCTACGACTGCTCCGGCGCGGTCAGCTTCGCCCTCCACGGCGGCAGCCTGATCGACACCCCGATGCCCTCCGGCTCCCTCGCCGGCTGGGGCAGTGCCGGCAAAGGCCGCTGGATCACCGTCTACGCCAACGGCGGCCACGCCTACGCAATCATCGCCGGCCTCCGCTGGGACACCGCCGGCACCACCAACGGCACCGGCCCAAGGTGGCACAAATCCCTAAAGGCGCAAGCGAGTGGGCCTTTCACGGTCCGTCACCCGGCTGGGTACTGAGCTAAGGAGCGGATAGCAGGAGAGGGCGGTGCCCCTCTCACAGAGGCTCCTGAGACCACATCGGCGCCCAGCAGCACGATCAGCTGCGCGACGGTCTCTGGGAGAGGGGCACCGCCCTCTCCCTAACTACGCAGCCTGATTCTTAAAGTAGTTGGCGTTGATCTCGGCGTATTTAGCCCACTCGGCCGGGAGCTGATCCTCGGCAAAGCAGGCGTCCACCGGACAGGCCTCGACGCAGGCGTCGCAGTCGATGCACTCGTCGGGATCGATGTAGAGCTGCTCGACGTTGTCGTAATCGGCCTCGTCAGGCGTCGGGTGGATGCAATCGACGGGACAAACCTCGACGCACGAGTTGTCCTTCTGGCCTATGCACGGCTCGGCGATGACGTAGGTCATTCGGGCAAGTTCTCCTAGCTCGTATTTCCGGTGCCTGCCGGGGGGCCCGGCCAAGCGCGAGCGCACATTTTAGGGATGATGCGGACATGCTGCTGCTGACGGGGGCCACTGGAAGCATCGGTTCGCGCCTGCTGCCGCTGCTGCTGGAGCAGGGAGAGGAGGTGCGCTGCCTGGTGCGGGAGCCGCGGCGGCTGGGGTCGCGGCGGGTCGACGTGCAGATCGCGCTCGGCGATCTGGGTGAGATGTCGGACCCCTACCTGGTGCGCCAGGCGCTGCGCGGGGTCGACCGGGTGGTCCACCTGGCGGCCTCGATCCGCGACCAGCCGCCGAAGCGGATCGAGGAGCTGAACGGGCTGGCGACGGTGCGCCTGCTGCGGGCGGCCGAGCGCAGCGGCGTCGAGAGCTTCCACTTCTTCAGCGCCCTCGATGCGCAGGCGGCGCAGCGGACGCGGTTCTTCCGCGCCAAGTGGCTGGCCGAGCAGGCCGTCCTCTCCTCGCCGCTGAGCTCGACCGTCTTCGCCCCCTCGATCGTCTACGACCACAGCGACCCCTGGATCACGCTGCTGCGCCGCTTCTCCTTCCTGCCGGTGCTGCCGGTCTCGGGCGAGGGGCAGGCGCGCTTCCAGCCGATCTGGGCCAAGGACGTGGCGCAGTGCGTGGTCAACGCGCTGGCACTCGAGCGGGCCGACGGGGAGCGGACGCGGCGCTACGAGCTGGCGGGGCCGGAGACGCTCACCTACGACCAGATATCCGACCAGGTCAGCCGCATCGCCGGCCGGCCGCGGCCGCTGGTCCACATGCCGCTGCCCTTCGTGCGGGCGGGACTGATCGCCCTGCGCAACCTCTTCGGCGAGGCCGTGTTCGCAACCTGGGAGGAGGCCGAGCTGATGGAGGTCCCGATGGTCAGCGAGCGGGGACCGGCCGACGCGCAGGCCCTTGGCGTCGAACCGCGAAGGATGAGCGATGTCCTGGAGAGTGCTTAGGCAGTTGACGGTGGCGGCGGTTTGCGCCGCCGCGCTGGTCGTGCCCGCGCAGGCCGGGGCGGTCTCGCTGGTCCCGCCGAAGCCGAACGTCTTCCTCGGCGTCAGCGACCGCGGCACTACGACCGAGTTCAACCAGTTCACCGAACTGACCGGCAAGCACCCGGCGCTGCTGCAGACCTTCCACCCCTGGGGGAACAGTCTCAACGAGGCCTACGAACGCTGGCGGGAAACGGCGACGCGGCCGATCCTCCACATCTCCACCGCCGACGACCAGACGCTGGCGGAGCTGATCACCCCGCAGCAGATCGCCCTCGGGGCGGGCGACGACTACCTGCTGCAGCTGAACGACTTCTTCGCCAGCAAGGGGCTGCCGGCGTATATCCGCCCGTTGGGCGAGCCGAACCGCTGCCTCAACGCCTGGTCAGCCGTCAACTGTGACGGGTCGCAGAAAGGCGGAGAACACACGACTGGCTGGTACAAGCAGGCCTTCCGCCGCATCGCCGCGATCGTCCGCGGCGGCCAGAGCTTGGAAGGCGTCAACGCGACCCTGGCGGGAATCGGCCTGCCGCCGGTCAACCGCAGCAAAGGCCCGCCGCCGACCGAGCTGCCGGCCGCGCCGGTGAGCATCGTCTGGAGCCCGCTCCCCGGCGGCTCCCCCCGCGTCAAGGGCAACTTCCCGGGCAACTACTGGCCGGGACGGCGCTGGGTCGATTGGGTCGGCACCGACTTCTACTCGCAATATCCCGTCTGGAAGGACCTCAACCGCTTCTACGCCGGCAAGCAGTGGCGCGGGATGCCGGTGGCGATGACCGAGTGGGCCGTCTCCGCAGAGGACGACCCGCGCTGGGTCAAGCAGGTGATCGCCTGGACCGTCCACCACCCCCGCGTGAGGATGCTCGTCTACTACGTCGGCTTCGGCGCCGGCAACCCCTACGACCTCGCCCTCTACCCCCGCACCCTCAACACCCTCCGCAAGAAGATCCGCCGCCCCAACTTCCTCGAAACCGCCGACTACAACGCCAGCCTCTACCCCCCGCTGCCCCCGAAACCGCGGAAGAAATAAGAAGCGCTCCGGCCGATCCAGCCGCCGACGGGACGATTTCCCTCCATATAGGGGTACTTTCGTCCCGTCAGCGGGGAGTTGGGCGGGACAGAAGGGTTCGGAGGGTTTGGAGGAGGCGCTCGGGTTCCTGCGTCGCTTGCCGCCAGGTGACGCGGACGACGGTCCAGCCGGCCGCGGCGAGCCGCTGATCGCGCTCTCGATCCTTCTCGAAGGCAGTGGGCGTACCGTGAATGCGGCGACTGTCGGCTTCGACGATCAATCTCGCATCGCGCCAGAGGAAGTCGGGCATCAGCGAAATACCATCGACGAGCAGGTGACCGTTGACCTCTGGCCGCGAGAGCGCGCCTCTCTTGAACAGCCGCAGGAGCTTCTTCTCGAGCTCTAGACGCGCCTCCTGTTCCTGGGGATCGTGATGCGCGACGGCCAGGCGCAGGCGAGCAACTCCTCGCTTACCCCTGCTGCGCTTCAGCAGCTCCACCACTTCAGCTAGATCGAAGATCCTCTCGACCTCGGCCTGGTTGATCGCATACCGCAGCGTCTCGGGAGACTCCGTGGCGGCGATGTCGAGCAACGTGCGGGCAAGGCCAGCGCATGGAATTCCATCGATCACAGTCCGATCGGCGGGAGCCAGCGTCCCATCCCGATGTGCGGCGATCCCATCGGGGGAACGTCCGCGCCGGTTGGGTGCGATGACGTCCACGCGGTTTCGGGAGTCTTCGAGGATCCCGTGGAGATACGCGGCTGATCGATGGGAGAGGACCGCCCCTGCACCACAGGCGAGCACGGCCGCCATCAGTCGCCCTCGGCGGCTGAGCACTGGATGGCCGACGGCATAGGCCCCTTGATGCACCCGATGCAAGCGTCCGGCCGCCACGCGCTTGTCGACCACCTTGACGTGAAGCCCGAGTTCCTCCAACTGCCAAAGCGCCACCACCCCGAACTGCCGCCCCGCCAGCCCGGCGATAGCCCGGTCAACCCCGACCTCCTGCCGACGGGCCGATTCCCCTCCATATAGGGGTACTTTCGTCCCGTCGGCAGGGGGAGGGGCGGGGGCGCTGGGCATACCCGAAGCGTGCCGAGGAAATGCGCGCTTGTGGTGCGCAGTTCGTGACGTTTCGCGGGCCGAAAGCGCGCGGGCGTGTCACGGGCAAAAAGAGAGGCCCGGTTGCCCGGGCCTCTCGAAAAGTCGCTCCCCCGCTAGGGGGAGCTGCATCCCCGAAAGGGGTGCTTACATCATGCCGCCCATGTCGGGCATACCGCCCGGCATGCCGCCGCCGGCGCCGTTTTCCTCCGGCGGTTCGGCGATGATCGCCTCGGTCACGAGGATGTTCTTCGCGATCGAGGCGGCGTTCTCCAGAGCGGAGCGGGTGACCTTGGTCGGGTCGATGACGCCGGCCTTGATCAGGTCGCCGTACTCGCCGTTCGCCGCGTTCAGGCCTTCGCCCTCCTTCAGCTCGCGGACCTTGTTGACCACGACCGAGCCCTCGAGGCCGGAGTTCTCGGCGATCTGCCGCACCGGCTCCTCCAGCGAGCGGTGGATGATCCGCGCCCCGGTCACCTCGTCCGGCTCGTCGAGCTTCTCCGGGTCGAGGCCGGCCTGCGCGTTCAGCAGGGCGACGCCGCCGCCCGGTACGACGCCCTCCTCGAGGGCAGCCCGGGTGGCCTGCAGCGCGTCCTCGACGCGGTGCTTTTTCTCCTTCATCTCGGTCTCGGTGGCGGCGCCGACCTTGACCACGGCAACGCCTCCGGCGAGCTTGGCCAGGCGCTCCTGGAGCTTCTCGCGATCGAAGTCGGAGTCGGTGTTCTCCGCCTCCTGTTTGATCTGCTTGATCCGGCCCTTGATGTCCTCGGCCTCACCGCCACCGTCGATGATGGTGGTGTTGTCTTTGGCGACGACGACGCGTCGCGCCTTGCCGAGCTGGGCCAGCTGGGTGTTCTCCAATTTCAGGCCCATCTCCTCGGTGATCACCTCGCCGCCAGTGAGGATCGCGATGTCCTCGAGCATCCGCTTGCGACGGTCGCCGAAGCCCGGGGCTTTGACGGCGACGCCGGTGAAGGTGCCGCGGAGCTTGTTCACGACCAGGGTCGCGAGGCACTCGCCCTCGACGTCCTCGGCCACGATCAGCAGCGGTTTCCCACCCTGCATCACCTGCTCGAGCACCGGCAGGATGTCCCGCACGGAGCCGATTTTCTGGTTGGCGATGAGGATGTAGGGGTCGTCCAGCACCGCCTCCATGCGGTCCTGATCGGTGACCATGTACGGCGAGATGTAGCCCTTGTCGAACTGCATCCCCTCGGTGAACTCGAGCTCCATCCCGAAGGTCTGGCCCTCCTCGACGTTGACGACGCCGTCTTTGCCGACTTTCTCGATCGCGTCGGCGATCACGTTGCCGATCTCGTCGTCGCCGGCGGAGATCGCGGCGACGCGGGCGATCTGGTCTTTGCCAGCAACCTCTTTACTCTGCTTGTTGCGGAGGTTGTCGACGACCTCCTCGACCGCCTTCTCGATCCCGCGGCGCAGGGCCAGAGGGTTGGCGCCGGCGGCCACGTTCTTCAGCCCCTGGCGGACGATCGTCTGGGCCAGCAGGGTGGCGGTGGTGGTGCCGTCACCGGCGACGTCGTTGGTCGCGGTCGCGACCTCGCGGACGAGCTGGGCGCCCTGGTTCTCGAAGACGTCCTCGACCTCGACCTCGCGGGCGATGGTGACGCCGTCGTTGGTGATCGTCGGCGCGCCGAACTTTTTGTCGAGCACGACGTAGCGGCCTTTCGGGCCGAGGGTGACCTTGACGGCGTTGGCGACGGAATCGACGCCGGCCTGCAGGGCCCCCCTTGCATCCTCTGCGTACTTCAGCTCCTTGTGAGCCATTTGTGTTCAGTCCTCCTTGGTTACGTAAGTCCGGGGTGGGGTTAGCCGACCTTGGCCAGGACGTCCGACTCGCGCAAGACGAGCAGTTCGTCGCCCTCGACGGTCACCTCGGTGCCGCCGTATTTGGAGTAGAGGACCTCGTCCCCCTCCGCGACGTCGAGCGGGATCCGCTTCTCGCCGTCCTCGTCCCATTTGCCGTCGCCGACGGCCACGACCTGGCCCTTCTGCGGCTTCTCTTTGGCCGTGTCGGGAAGGACGATGCCGCTGGCGGTCGTCTCCTCCTCCTCAATCGGCTTGACGATCAGCCGGTCCCCGAGGGGCTTCAGCTTCATCCGTGAACCTCCGTTATCGGTCTGAGTGGTGAAAGTTGAGAATCGCCGCTGCAGAGCCAAATCTCGACTCTCGCGACGCTTGGCACTCTCGGGTGGAGAGTGCCAACGAGCTAAAGATAGCGAAGTCCTAATCGATCGCCAAGAGGCGGCAGCCAAGAAGATCGGAGATCCCCTCGCCGCCGCGGCGCATCACCCAGTCGTGGTTCCACTCGAAGGCGGGACGCAAGAGCGGCGCCAGCAGGTTCATCCAGGGCTTGGTCGTCCGCACGTTCCACTCGTAGAGGACCGCGGTGACGCCGTCCTGCTCGTAGAGCCGCCAGCGGCCTACGCCTTCGAGCTCCCCCACCGCGTGGCCCTCCATCAGCGTCGGGTACTCGATCCGGGTCGTCGTCACCTCGAAGCAGACCCGGTAGGGCAGCAGGCTCTTCCAGACCATCCGCGAAACGCTGCCGAGGCCTGTGCTGTCGCCACGGCGCAGCTCGCTCGCCTCCTCCACCCCCCGCCACCAGCTGGGCCACCTTTCCTGGGCGTGGATCGCCTCCCAGACCGGCTCCCGCGGCGACTCGAGCAGCCAGGTCGTGAGGAAGGCGTATTCGGCCATCGCTAGATGCCTACGCCCTCTTCCGCCATCGGGTTCAGTTGTGGTGCGGAGTCTCGCCGTTTCCCAGATGGGAGTGCGGCGGCTCGGTTATCTGCGAGAAGCGGATCACGGTGACCACGTCGCTGGCGGCGACGGGGCGGCTGTAGATCTGCTCGAGGAAGCGGATCTCCTCCTCGAGGCGGCGGAACTCGGGGTTGTCGTGCTCGATGTCCCGCCGGCTGAGGTCGCCCGCCTTCTTCACCTCGACGTCGTCGATCACCGCGGTGAAGATCTTCTCGCGCGGGCTGTGGCGGAACCCGACGGTGATCCAGACGACCTGGCCGCGCTCGTACTTGTTGCTCTTGTCGCCGAGCCGGATCGTCGCGGTCTTGCGGCCGCGCTTCAGCTGGTCGATGAAGACCGCCGAGTAGAAGTTGAGGACGTAGATGCCGCCTCGCATCAGGCTGCGAGCGTATAGGAGTGCGGGTGATCGCAGGTACTGGACACCTGTCCTAGGCGAAATCAACAAATTTGCGGTTTCAAGTTGCGCGGCTCCAGATTCGCGGGTCGCCCGCCGATGGAGGCAGGGATGCGCAACCTCACCCGTTTCTCCTGCCTGCCCCTCTCCCTGCTCGCCGCAACCGCGGCCCTCCTCCTGCTGCCGCTGGCCGGCTCCGCCTCGGCGATGAAGTGCGACGGCAAGAAGGTGACGATCAAGGGAACCCCCGGCAACGACCACATCGTCGGCAAGAAGGCCAGCGACGTGATCTACGGCGGCGGCGGCAACGACGTCATCACCGGCGGCCCCAACGGCAACGACACGATCTGCGGCGGCCCCGGCAACGACAGCATCGACGGCGGCCGCGGCTTCGACTCCCTCCACGGCGACGGCGGCAACGACCACCTCGAAGGCGACACCGGCTCCGACAGCATCGACGGCGGTGACGGCGACGATGCCCTCTCCGGATCGAAGGGCTCCGACGGCCTCCACGGTGGCGGCGGCAACGACGTCCTGATCGGCTTCAAGGGCCCCGACAAGCTCGGCGGTGGGGCCGGCGACGACTACCTCGACGGCCAGCAGGGCAGCGACAAGATGGACGGCGACGGCGGCGACGACAAAGTCCTCGGCGACAAGGGCAACGACAAGATCGACGGCGGTTCCGGCTCCGACCACATCGAAGGCGGCCCGGGCGACGACAGCGACCTGCAGGGCGGCGGCGACGGCGACGAAGTCTTCGGCGGCGCCGGCACCGACCACGTCGACGGCGGCCCCGGCGACGGCGACATCGTCCGCGGCGACGCCGGCACCGACGATCTCTTCGGCGGCGACGGCGCCAACGACATCGTCTCCTACGCCAGCGCCACCCGCGGTGGCGTCATCGTCAGCCTCGCCGCCAACAAGGCCAAAGGCGACGGGCACGACAACCTCAGTGGCTTCGAGGACGTGGTCGGCTCGCCGCAGGGCGACGAAATCGTCGGCGACGGCGCCCCCAACCGGATCGACGGCGGCGTCGGCGACGACGACCTCAACAGCGGCGGTGGTGGCGGCCAGGCCTTCGGCGGCCCCGGCACCGACTCCTGCCAGGGCTTCAGCGTCGAGACCTCCTGCGGCCCCGAAGAGTCGCCGCCCCCGAGCCTGGCCTTCGGGACCCTCAACCTCGGTCTCGACGGCTCCAGCCTGATCGTCCAGGGCAGCCCCCAGAACGACGACATCCGCGTCTCCCGCGGCGACGGCGCCTGGGTCATCACCTCGGTGATCCCGATCTTCTCCGGCGACGGCTGCGAAACCCCGGCCTCCAACGGCAACGCGATGATCTGCCCCGACAGCGGCGGCAAAGTCCCGCTGATCGTCGTCACCGGCGGCAACGGCAACGACACGATCGTCGTTGACAACAGCGTCCCGGCCGGCGCCAAAGTCCGGATCAACGGCAACGCCGACGACGACAATTTGGTCGGTGGCAACGGCGAGGACGTGCTGGAAGCGGGCGAGAACTACAACAGCCCGAACAACGGCCACGACCGGCTCGAGGGCAACGGCGGCTCCGACGTCCTCTACGCCGACCCGGGCGGCGACAACTTGCTGGGTGGTCCCGGCAACGACCTCCTGGTCAACTCGGTCCCCACCTGCCAGGGCCACGTCTACGACGGCGGTCCCGGCGAGGACACCGTCTCCTACGCCCGCTCCAACGACAACCTCCGCGTCACCCTCGGCGGCAGCGGCGGCCCGGCCGGCTGCGGCAACGACGACAAGGTCCTTGGTGACAACGAGAGCCTGGAGGGATCCGACGGCCCCGACGTCCTCGTCGGCGACAACAGCTCCAACAGCATCATGGGCCACATCGGCAAGGACACCCTGATCGGCAAGGGCGGCTCCGACTTCATCGAAGCCCTCGACGGTCAGCGCGACAAGATCGACTGCGGTGGCGGTGGCGACGACGTCGTCAAGGACGGGATCGACGTCACCTCCAGCTGCTGAGGTCTAGCGCTCCTCGGACCCCTCTTCGAACCCCTCCGCGCCGATCAGCGGCACGAAGCGGCAGGGAGTGATCGGCTCAGGTTCGAAGCGCCCGCCTTCGCGTCGGTAGAGCGTCAGCACGTCGGCGTCGCCGCCGTCGAGCGGGACGACGAGGCGGCCGCCCTCGACCAGCTGATCGAGGAGGGCCTTGGGGGGTCCTGGCGCGGTCGCGTGGCAGGCGATCGCGTCGTATGGGGCCCGCTCGGGAAAGCCGAGGCTGCCATCGCCGACAACCAGCTCGACGTTGCGTATCCCGAGGGCGACGACCGTTTCGCCGGCGTCGCGGGAGAGCGCCCCGTGGCGCTCGATGCTGACCACGTGAGCGGCGAGCCGGGAGAGGACGGCGGCCGAATAGCCCGAGCCGGTGCCCACCTCTAGGACCAGCTCCGAGCCGTCGAGCTCGAGCGCCTGGCAGATCGCGGCGACGATCCAGGGCTGGGAAATCGTCTGCTCTTCGCCGATCGGCAACGCCGAGTCGGCGTAGGCCCGGTCCCGCAGCGACGCCGGCACGAACGTCTCCCGCGGCACCTCTGCCATCGCCGCCAGCACCCGCTCGTCCTCGATTCCCCGTCCCCGCAACTGGCGCTCGACCATGCGCCTCCGTGCGGCCGCGGCGTTCATGGCAGCGGGGTGTCGAAGAATCCCGGGGGGAAGTTCCAGGTGGAAAACCTCTCGCGCAGATACGGGAGATGGGCGTTCCAATCGTCGGCGGAGAGCGGCTCCGGGTCGCGCGAGTCGATCTCGCTCCCCCGCTTCGAGAATCCCCAGGAGAAGCCGAGCAGGGCGCGAACTTCGTGGCGGCCCTTTTCCGTCTGTTCGATCAGTTTCCCCGCGAGCCCGCAGAGGAAGGTGTGGGCGAGGAAGTCCCACTCCGGCAGGGTGCTGTGAGGGGAGTCGAAGAGCGTCGGGGAGAAGCCGAAGAACCCAAACGGGTGCGGCACCTCACCGAGGGGTTCGAAGAGGTCGATGCGGAAGCCCGGCTCGTGTTCGTTTGTGTCGACGATTTGCACCCAACCGAGCATTTCCCCATAGCCGCGGGCGGGAGGCTCGATCGTCGCCCGGCACCAGGGGAAGCCGCGGGCGAACTCCTCGCAGCCGTAGGCCGCCGGGTCTTCGTTGGTGCCGATCTCCGCCTGGACGACGCCGTCGCTCCCGTTCCACCGGTACGGCAAGTCCAGCCTTCTCGATGTCGATAGCACCACCAGAGCGCGGCTCAGTAGATGTAGTTGCGGAGCTTGTCCGGCTCCAGCACGGTGACGCGGCCGCGCCCCGAGCGGACGACGCCGGCGCGCTCGAGCTCGGCGAGGAAGCGGCTTACAGACTCGCGCGAGGTGCCGGCGAGCTGGGCGAGGTCGGTCTGGTTCATCTGGATCGTCACCTCTTCGGTGGGATCACCCTCTCCGTCATGGCCCTCGCGGCTGAGCTGGGCGAGGATGCCGGCGACGCGGCTGGGGACGGTCTGGAAGGACTGGCGCGAAAGGCGGACGTTGGCGGCGCGGAGGCGGCGGACGAGGCCGGCGACCAGCTTCAGCGAGATCTCGGGGTGGCGCGCGAGCAGCGCCCTCACGTCGTTGGCCGGCAGCGCCAGCAGCTCGCCCTCGCTCAGCGCCTCGGCGCTGGCCGAGCGCTTGTCGCCGTCGAGCATCGCCAGCTCGCCGAAGATCTCGCCCGGCCCCAGCGTCGCCAGCGTGATCGCGCGGCCGTCGGAGTGTTCCCGGGTGACCCGGAAGCTGCCCTCCTTGACGATGTAGCAGGCGTCGGAATCGTCGCCCTCGTGGAAGACCCGGGTCCCGGCCGGAAAGGTCCGCGGCACGGCGACGTGCGAGAAGCGCTCCAGCTCCCCCGCCTCCAGGTCGGCGAAGAGCGTCACGCTCTTCAGCAGCTCGACCGCGCTCTGATCTGCCTCAGGCACTGCACCGATTATGGCAATGGCTTGGCCGGCGAGCCGAATCCCAGCTTTGCTTTTAGTTAAGTCAGGCCGAAGCGGTCAGTTTTCGCGGACCCCGGCTGAAGCCGGCGCCGACCAGAGACTCCTCGTGACCGGAGCCGATTACGGGTTCGCCGTCGAGTTTCTCGACCGAGAGCTTGGGGAGGTGGCCGTCGCGGACGGCGTCGGCGAGGGTGCGCATCGCCTCCTCGAGGTCAGGGCCGGCGAGGGTCTTGAGGCGGAGGAGGCCGCGGCCGCCGCGCTCGACGAAGACGAGCGGCTCGCCGTCGCGGAGGAGGAGGTGGGCTCCCGGGGTGCGACCGGGGCGGCGGCCGCCCTCGAGCTTCGGCCAGGGCAGGGAGGCGCCATAAGGGTTGGCCGGGTCGGTGGCGGCGAGGACGGTGTAGTTCCCGTCGCGTTCGGGCAGCGAGCGCAAACGCTCGACCGCCCCGGGGAGGGCGAACTGGGCGCCGCCGAGACCCTCGACGAAGTAGCCGCGCCGGGCCGTTCCGAGCAGCTCGAGGTTGCCGAGCTCCCCGTAGAGGGTCGAGAAGCCGCCGGGGATGCCCTCGGCGAGGACGGTCTCGCGGGTGACGATCCCGTAGCGCTCGAGCATCAGCTCGGCGGTGGCGCGGAGCTTCGCGCCCGGGCCGGGAGCGTTGGCGAACAGCGGCTGGGTCAACGACCAGCGGCCCTGGACGGCGGCACCGGTGGTGCTGCGGCGGCGGGCGAAGCGGCGGCCGGGGCGTTCTGACGGCGGCACGGCGCGCAGGCGCGGGGCGCGCAGCGGCGCGAAGGCGTCGTTCGTGACCTCGCCCGCCCAGACCAGGTCCCAGAGGGCGTTGTGGATGTCCTCGGCCGGGTGCTCCAGCTCGACGACGAGGTCGAGCCAGAAGGAAGGGCCTGCTTTTAGCCGCTCGCGGATCGCGTCGTGGACCTCGCCCTCCGGCGACTCCAGCTTCGAGTTCGAGGGCGGCGGGCCGGCGAGGCGGACGTCCTCGCGGAAGTAGAGGGCGACGCGCCCGTCGTTGCGGCCGAGCGCGCCGGCGCCGATCCAGACCAGCTCGCCGCTGGTGCAGAGCTCGTCGAGCCAGTTCTGCGAGTAGGCGCCGAGGCGGCGCGGCAGCACGTCGGCCTCCCAGGTTTTCGGGGTCAGCGCCACACCCTGCAGCGGCACCAGCGCCTCGCGCAGGCGGTCGAGACCGGCGCCGGTGCGGCGGAAGGCGTCGACGTTCTGCCAGCTCGGCAGGAAGCGAGCAAGCTCCCGCGTATCGGCCGCCTCGACCTCCTTGCGCAGACGGGCGAGGCTGGCGCGGCGGACCCGGCGCAGGACTTCGGAGTCGCACCACTCGCGCTCGGTCCCCCCCGGCGCCAGCTCGCCGCGGACCATCGCCCCTTCGTTCTCCAGCTCGCGCAAGGCCGGCGAGGGGTCGACGCCGTAGCGGTCGGCGAGCTGGTGGGTCGGGAAGGGGCCGTGGGTGCGGGCGTAGCGGCGGACCAGGGTGCGCATCGCGTCCGGGTGCTCCTCGAGGAAGGCCTCCGGCAAGCCGGGGGGCTCGGGGACGCCGAGGGCGTCGCGGTAGAGGCCGGCGTCCTCGGCGGCGATGTAGCGCTCTTCGCCGGCGACGCGAACGAGCGCCACCCGCCGCTCGCCGACCAGCTTGTCCAGCATCGATTTCGCCGAGTAGCCCTCGGCGACGCGCTCCTCGCACTCGGCCAGGGTGAGGTCTCCGAGGTTGCGCAGCAGTTGCTGGAGGGCGTCGCGGTCGCCGGCGCGGCCGGCCTCGGTGCGGTGCTGCAGCTGCGCCTCGACTTCCTCCAGCGCCTCGGGGTCGATCAGCTCGCGCAGCTCCTCCTGGCCGAGCAGCTCGCGCAGGAGGTCGCGGTCGAGCGCCAGCGCCGCCGCCCGCCGCTCGGCGTTCGGCGTGTCCCCCTCGTACATGTACGTCGCCACGTAGTCGAAGAGCAGCGAGGAGGCGAAGGGCGAGGCGGTCGGCGTCTCCACCTCGACCAGGCTGAGCGCGCGGGAGTGCAGCTTTTCCAGCAGCTCGGCGAGGGCCGGGAGGTCGAGGACGTCCCGCAGGCACTCGCGGTAGGTCTCGAGCACGACCGGGAAGCGGGGGAAGTCCCGCGCCACTTCGAGCAGGCTCTGGCTCTTCAGCCGCTGCTGCCAGAGCGGCGTGCGCTTGCCGGGGTAGGCGCGCGGGATCAGCAGCGAGCGCGAGGCGTTCTCGCGGAAGCGGGCGCCGAACAGGGCCGAGCCGGAGAGCTCGCCGACGACGAGGTCTTCGATCTGGTCGGGGTCGATGAGGACGAGGTCGGCGGGCGGCGGCTCGTCGGCGTCGGGGAGGTGGATGACGATGCCGTCGTCAGACCAGATCGCGTCCGCCTCCAGGTCGCGTTCGCCGCGGATCTTGGCGGCGAGGGCGAGGCCCCAGGCGGCGTGGACGCGGCCGCCGTAGGGAGAGAGGATGCAGAGGCGCCAGTCGCCGATCTCGTCGCGGAAGCGCTCGACCACGATCGTCTCGTCGGAGGGGACGACGCGGGTCGCCTGCTGCTGCTCGCGCAGGTAGGAGACGAGGTTGTTGGCGGCGCGCTCGTCGAGGTCGTACTCCTGCGCCAGCTCGGCGGGGTCGCGGCTGACCGCCTCGCGGGCAAAGGCGCCGATCGCCCGGCCCAGCTCGGCCGGGCGGCCGATCCCGTCGCCCTTCCAGAACGGGACGGCGCCGGGAGCGCCGGGGGCCGGGGTGACGATCACCCGGTCGCGGGTGATTTCCTCGATCCGCCAGGTGCTGGAGCCGAGGAGGAAGGTCTGGCCGGCGCGAGCCTCGTAGACCATCTCCTCGTCGAGCTCGCCGACCCGGCGCCCGTCGGGGAGGTGGACGCCGTAGAGGCCGCGGTCGGGGATCGTGCCGGCGTTGGTGACGACCAGCTGGCGGGCGCCTTTGCGGCCGTGGATCGTTCCTTCGGTGCGGTCCCAGACGATCCGCGGCCGCAGCTCGGCAAAGCGGTCGGAGGGGTAGCGGCCGTCGAGCATGTCGAGCACGTTCTCCAGCTGTTCGCGGGAGAGGTCGTGGAAGGACTGGGTGCCGGTGACGAGGCGCTCGACCTCGTCGACCTCCCACTCTTTGTGCGCAGCCAGCGAGACCAGGTGCTGGGCGAGGACGTCGAGTGGGTTCTGCGGGATCGTCGTCTCCTCGATCTCGGCCTCGCGCATGCGGCGGGCGACGACCGCGCACTCGAGCAGGTCGCCGCGGTATTTGGGGAAGATCCGGCCTTTGGAGACTTCGCCCATGCGGTGGCCGGCGCGGCCAATCCGCTGCAGGCCGCGGGTCACCGACTTCGGCGACTCGACCTGGATCACCAAGTCGACGGCGCCCATGTCGATCCCCAACTCCAGCGAGGAGGTGGCGACGAGGCAGGGCAGCTCCCCCGACTTCAGCATCTCCTCAACCACCGCCCGCTCCTCGTGGGAGAGCGAGCCGTGGTGCGCCCGGGCGATCTCTACGTACTCGTGGGGGGAGTCAGGGGGGCCCTCACCGGACAACAGCTTGGGAGGGTCCGGTGAGGGCCCCCCTGACTCCCCATCCGAAGCCGCTGCGTGGCCTGCTTGCTCCGTGGCGGGAAGTTCCTGTTCGCCTTCTCCGTTCGCCAGCTCGTTCAGCCTCTTTGCCAACCGCTCCGCAGCACGACGGTTATTGACGAAGATCATCGTGCTCGTGTGTTCCTGCACTAGCTCGAGAAGCTTGGGGTAGATGGCCGGCCAGATCGAGCGGACATGAGCGGAGGGCTCGACTTCCGTCGGCGGAGGCCCGTCCTCGCTCGGATAAGCCGGCGCCCCCGGATCCGCCATGTCCTCCACCGGCACCACGATCTCCAGGTCCAGCGCCTTCTTCTGCCCCGCATCAACAATCCGGCACTCCCTTTCTGGGCCAACCAGGAACTGCCCGATCCGCTCCAGCGGCCGCTGGGTGGCCGACAACCCGATCCGCTGTACCTCATGCGTTCCGTCTGAGGGGTTGGGGGGGTCCTCACCGGACCCTCCCCGCTGTTTGTCCGGTGAGGACCCCCCCAACCCCTCCCCCGACTCCCTAACCAACCACTCGAGCCTCTCCAGCGTCAGCGCAAGATGACTCCCCCGCTTCGTCTGAGCAACAGCATGGATCTCGTCGACGATCACCGCTTCGACCCCGGTGAGGATCTCCCGCACGCTCGAGCTCAGCATCAAGTAGAGCGACTCCGGCGTCGTGATCAGGATGTCCGGCGGCTCTTTGGCCATCGCCCGCCGTTCTTTCTGCGACGTGTCCCCGGTCCGCAGCCCAACCGAGATCTCCGCCCCGATCCCCCGCAAGGGTGCCCGCAGGTTGCGCTCGATGTCGTAGGAGAGCGCTTTCAGCGGCGAGACGTAGACCAGCTTCACCCCGGTCCCAAGGTCGTCCGACCGCGCCAGCTTGTCGATCCCCCAGAGGAAGCTGGCAAGCGTCTTCCCCGACCCGGTCGGGGCGCAGATCAGCGCGTGCTCGCCGCTGGAGATCGCCTCCCAGCCGCCGGCTTGCGCCGGCGTCGGCCCCTCGAAGGAGGCCTCGAACCAGCGCCGCACCGGCGCGCTGAACGGCGCCAGCGGGTCAGACCTGGCAGTGCCTTTCGCCTTGGTAGCCAACCCACCGATCTTACGCAGATCGATGGGTCGGCTCTAGCGGCTTACGGGGTGCCGCCGGCGAACCTGACGTATTCGAACCAGGACTTCTTCGGGGTGAAGCCGGCGCCGAAGAGGCCCGAACCGTTGCAGAAGTTGCAGGCGGCACCGACGTCGTCGATCGAGAACCAGTAGACGCGCTGGATCCGCCACTTGCGCTGGTTCTTCTTCAGCAGCGAGAAGGCGCCCCGCAGCTGCGCAGCTTGGCCGGCCGGCCCTTTGGCGAAAGAGTTGCCCGGGGTCTTCGGTTCCGAGCTCCAGCCGAGCTCGGTGATCCAGATCCCGGTGCCGGCATCGTGGCGCTTCTTCATCACGTCGCGGACTTCTTCGACCTGCGGGGTCAGCAACTGGTACTTGGTCGAGTACGGGTGCAGGGCGATGCCGTCGAACTTCGCCGCGATCCCTCGCACCTTGTAGAGGCCTTCGAGGAAGTCGGAGGCGAACCAGTTGTGGTTGCCGCTCTTCGTATTGCCGCCCTTCGGCCAGGCGAAGAGGCCGGCGAGGATCACCTTGGCGCCGGGGTCGGAGCCTTTGATCGCGGTCGAGGTGATCTTCACCATCTGCGCGTATTCGGCCGGGTTCGGCCGGTAGACGAAGAACTTAAAGTTCGGCTCGTTCCAGACCTGCCAGTTGCGCAGCGGCCGGAACGGCACGCCGGGGTTTTCGCTCCAGAAGGAACCGCTCGGCCCGTAGCGGGCGATCGCCGCTTTGACGAAGGCGATCCAGCCGGCCTTGGCCGAGCCTTTCACCGGCAGGTGGGCCGGCACCGAGACGCCGCCGCCGACCGGGACCAGTCGTTCCGCCCAGCCCGGGATCCCGGCGAGGAAGGGCAGGACGTCGATGCCGGTGCGGGCCGCCTCGGAGATCTGCGAGTCGGTGGCGCTCCAGTCGAAGGCGGCGCCTTCGCTCGGCTGCGCGGTCCCCCAGTTGATCGGCAGCCGGATCGTGTCGACGCCGCCGCGGTGGACCCGCTGGTACTGCTCGACGCTGAGCGGGGATTGCGGCACCGCGCCCCAGAACTTGGCCGGCAGCGCCTGCGCGGCCGAGGCCGTGCAGGCGAGCCCCGTTATCGCCAGCAACCCGACGAGGGCTGCGCGCAGGCGCACGCCGAGACCGATGTCACCGCTTGCTTTAGCCATCGTTCAGCCCGCCTTCGGAGCAGCGGAGGAGTCCGGCTGGCGACGCTGGCGCATGATCACGATCCCGGCCGAGACCGCGGCCAGCAGCGCCAGCGCGATCAGGATCGGCACCACCGGCGAAGAACCGCCGTCGTCATCAGAGGTCTGGCTGCTGACATTTTCAGCCGGCTGCACGTTCAGCTTGCCAGCCGCGTCCTTGCCGCCGTTGGCGTGTTGAGGATTGGTGGAACCGTTTCCAGCTTCAGCCCCACCGGTGCCGCTGCCCGAGCCCGTGCCAGCATCTCCACCCGATGAACCGCCAGACCCAGAGCCACCGCCAGTCCCGCCAGCCGAGCCGGCCGGTTCGTTGGAGGAGTGGGCCTTGCCGCCGTCGTCACCGCCACCGACTACCGTCGGGGCCTTGTGGCTGCCGTAGGCAGATGGTTCTTCGGTTTCGTATTCGTATCCGGACGAATCCTGCGCGTTAGCAGCGACCGGAAGACAGGCAAATGCCAGCAGAGCAAGCACTGACAGAAGCGAGAAAACGGATCGGTTCCAGGCGTGGCCCTGGTGGCGGCTCCCAAACATGGCGCGCAAGGTTAGAGGAAAGCGCGGCGGCTTTCTCCCCAATTTTGCTGATAGGGGCCCTTGCCCTGACGGGCGGTGGTTTCGAGCTTGCTGACCGTCATCTCGCCGGTCTTGCCGTATGGCTGCTGGTTGCAGGACTTTTAGTGCTCGGTGCCGCTGGCCGTGCGTCATTGGGGAAACCCTTCTACTGGGGGACGGGACTGGTCCTTGCCTTGGCGCTTTTCTCTGGAGTCTCATCTTTCTGGTCCGGATCGGTTGAGTTGAGCGTGACCGAGGCCGATCGCGTTCTCGTCTACCTCGGCGTCCTCCTTGCCGCGTTCCTGATCGCCCAAACCGACCAAAGGCGCCAACGTTTCGCTGAAGGGATCGTTTTTGCATTGATCGTGGTCGGGGTACTGGGGCTGGCCACCCGTCTCCTCCCCCACGTCTTCCCCGTCGCCGAGGGCCTGGGGAGCGGGCCGCGGCTGCGCTACCCGCTCGGCTACTGGAACGCCAACGGCGTCGCCTGCGGGGTCGCCGCGGCGCTGATCCCCTGGCTCGGCCGGCGCTCGCTGACCCCGGCGCTGCGCTGGCTCGCGGTCGCCTGCCTGCCCGCGGTGCTGCTGACCCTCTACTTCACCTACTCGCGCGGCGGCGTGCTGGCGCTGCTGGTCGCCGGCGGCTGCCTCCTCGCCCTCTCCCACGACCGCCTCTGGATGCTGGGGACGCTGGCAGCCGGCGTGCTCGGGGCGGCGCCGGCGGTCCTGGCGGTGCAGGCCCGCGACAGCCTCGCCGACAACGTCGACAACGCCGCCGCGGTCGACCAGGGCCTGGTCGTGCTGCTGATCCTGCTGGCGGGGACGGCGCTGACGCTCGGCCTCTTCGCGCTGATGCGGCGGCTGGCCAGCCGCCAGGGCGCCCTGACCGGCCGCGCGGTCGCGATCTCACGCGATCCGCGGGCCCTGCGGGCGGTCGCGATCGGCTTCGCCGTGCTCGCCGTCGCCGCCATCGCCGCCGTCGGCGGTCACGCCTGGGACCAGTTTTCGAGCAGCGACATCGAGTTCCCGAACCAGCCCCAGCAGCACTTCAGCGACCTCTCCAGCGCCGGCCGCCACGACTTCTACCGGGTCGCCGTCGACGCCTTCGAAGAAGAGCCGGTCGCCGGCAACGGCGCCGGCACCTACCAGTTCTCCTGGGTGAAGCTGCGCACGCTCGCGACCCCGGTCCACAACGCCCACTCCCTCTACCTCGAGGCCTTCGCCGAGCTGGGGCTGATCGGCGGCCTGCTGGTCCTGGGCATGGTCGGCTTCCTGCTCTGGACGGGCTTCTCCGCCTGGCGTCACTCCAGCGGCGTCGCCCGCGAGCGCAACGCGGCGCTGCTGGCGGCGGCGCTGGCGCTCGCGGTGGGGATGGCGATCGACTGGTTCTGGGAGATCGCCGCCCTCGGCGCCGTCTTCTTCCTCGCCAGCGGCGCCCTGCTCGCCGCCCGCTGCGGCCAACTCGCGAGCGACCGCGTCGCCGCCAACGGGCGCGGGAAGAACCAGGGCGGCATCGGGTTCGCGATCGCCGGCCTCGCCGTCGCCTGGATCACGGCGCTGGCGCTGATCGGGCCGCTCCTGGTCGATCGCGAGATCAATTCCAGCCAGGCCGCGGCGGCGGAAGGCAACTTCGGTGTCGCCGTCGAAAAGGCCAAGACCGCCCGCTCGATCGAGCCCTGGGCGGCGAGCCCGTACGTACAGCTGGGGCTGCTGGCCGAGGTCGAAGGCGATTACACCACTGCGACGCAGCAGATGAGCAAGGCGATCGACCGCGAAGAAGGCAACTGGCTCCTCTACTACCTGCGAGCGCGGATCGAGCACGAGGGCGGCGACGAAGCGGCGGCGCGGGCCGACCGCGCCCGCGCCCAGGAGCTGAACCCGCTGGAGCGCTGCCTTTACGAAGGGTGGGACGGATGCGGATGACGACCAAGCCCCCGCAGCCGGCTCGCGTGGAAGTCGAGAAGCCCAGGCTCGGCGACCAGCAGGGGGCGTGGGGCTCGCGCCGGCGGGGGATGATCCTGCGCCGCCTGCTGGCAGCTGGCGACTGGCTCTCGCTGGTGGCGACGCTCTGCGCCGTCACCGCCGCCACCTCGACCACCGACATCGCGACGCTCTTCTGGGCAGTCCTCTTCAGCCCGGCCTGGATCCTCGTCGTCAAGCTCCACGGCCTCTACGACAACGACCACCGCCGGATCCGCCACAGCACCCTCGACGAGCTGCCCTCGCTGGTCTCGGCCAGCACCCTGGGGACGCTGCTGCTCGACGGCCTGCTGACGCTGAGCCCGGTCGGCCCGCTCTCGCCGCAGAGCGCGATCGCCGTCGGCGTCGGCACCCTCGCCGCCAGCTTCGTCCTGCGGGGGACGATCCGCTTCCTCTGGCACCGGCTGACCCCGGTCGCGACGGGGGTGGTCGTCGGCCCCCCCGCCGTCGCCGACCTGATGGCGCGGCGGATCTCGACCCACCCCGAGGCGCGGCTGGACCTGGTCGGCTACCTCTCGGCCTCCGAGGAGCGGCCGGCGCGGGAGCTGCCGCGGCTGGGCTCGGTCGAAGACATCTCCCGGGTCGCCGCCGAACACGCGATCGAGCGCGTCGTCGTCACCGAACACGAGATGGGCGAGGCGGGGGCCGAGCGCTTGATCGAGCAGTGCAAGGCGGCGGGCCTGGCGCTCACCTTCCTGCCCCAGCACTACGGGCTGCTCGGGCCTGGGATCGAGCTGAACCGGCTGGCCGAGCTGCCGGTCCTCGACTTCCGCTTCAGCGATCCGCCGCGCTCGACGGTGGCGATGAAGCGGGTGATGGACGTGGTCGTCTCGGCGACGCTGCTGCTGCTGCTCTCGCCGCTGCTGCTCGCGGTCGCGCTCTGGATCCTGCTCGACGACGGCGGCCCCGTCTTCTTCCGCCAGCGCCGCGCCGGCAAGGACGGCGCCCCCTTCACGATGTTGAAGTTCCGGACGATGGTCACCGATGCCGAGCAGCGGCTGCCGGAGCTGGTCGACCTCGCCACCCTCGACCAGCCCGCCTTCAAGATCCCCGACGATCCGCGGGTGACCCGCGCCGGTCGCACCCTGCGCCGGACCAGCGTCGACGAGCTGCCGCAGCTGATCAACGTCCTCCGCGGCGACATGTCCCTGGTCGGGCCACGGCCGGAGGAGGAGAGCGTCGTCGCCCTCTACGACGAGCGCCAGCGCAGCCGGCTGGCGATCAAGCCCGGGATCACCGGGCCGATGCAGGTCTACGGCCGCAGCGACCTCACCTTCGAGGAGCGGTTGGCGATGGAGCGCGACTACCTCGACAACCTCTCGCTGCTGACCGACCTCGCGATCCTGCTGCGGACGCCGCGGGCAATGGTCCGCGGCGAAGGCGCCTACTAAAAACGCCGGCAAGCCGGCAAGGGGAGGAATCCGACCTATCGCACTTGCGCTCGAGATCGTCGTCGTCAGCCACGGCGCCGAAGCGCTGCTGCGGCGCTGCTTGCGCTCGCTGCAGGAGCACCCGATCGGCGCGGGGGAGATGCGGGTGACCGTGGTCGACAGCGGCAGCCCCGACGCGACGCCGGACATGGTCGAGCGCGAGTTCCCCGAGGTGCGCCTGCTGCGACGCGGCAACGTCGGCTTCTCGGCCGCCAACAACCTCGTCCTGCGCGAGAGCGAGGCCGAGGCGGTGCTGCTGCTGAACCCCGACACCGAGGTCTACGCGGGGACGCTGGACAAGGCGCTGGCGCGGCTGCGATCCGAGCCGCGGATCGGGATGGTCGGGGTGAAGCTGGTGACCGAGAGCGGCGACCTCGACCACGCCTGCAAGCGCTCCTTTCCCAGCCCGGCGAGCGCGCTCGGGCACTTCACCGGCCTCGGAGGAGGCCAGTACCGGGCGGCCCACCTCGGCGACGACGAGCCGGGCGAGGTCGACGCCGTCAACGGCGCCTTCATGCTCTGTCGCGCCGAGGCGGTCCGCGAGGTCGGCCTCCTCGACGAGGGCTACTGGCTCTACATGGAGGACCTCGACTGGTGCCACCGCTTCTGGGACGCCGGCTGGAAGGTCTTCTACGAGCCCGCCGGCACCGCCCTCCACGTCAAGGGCGCCTCCAGCGCCTCTCGCCGCGCCCCCAAACAGGAGATCGCCTTCCACCGCGGCATGGCCCGCTTCTACCGCCGCTTCGACGCGCCCAGGAACAACCCCCTGCTGAACGCCGCCGTCTACGCCGGCATCGGCGCCAAGCTCGGCGTCAGCTTGGGAATCACCTTTCTGCGCCGGGCGACATAGCCGTCCTGGTCGATCGGCAGCTCCGGCGAGCCGAGGTCGAAGCGGCGCACGTCGGCGAAGCCGGCGAGGAGGCTGCCGGTGACGTAGGAGTGCGGGTGGTAGACGGTGCAGAGGTTGCTGCCGGCGCGGCGCGGGCGTTGCACGACCATCTCGCCGCCGTCGAAGCGCTGCCGCTCGCGGGCGTCGAGCCGGTGGCGGAGCTTCTCGCCGAGGACGCTGAGGACCAGCAGCCCGCACGGCCGCAGCAGGCGCTCGAACTCGGCGAGCCAGGCCCGCTGCCGCGGCTCGTCGAGATGGCTGAAGACCGAGAGGGCGTAGATCAGGTCGAAGCTGCCGCTGACGTAGGGGGTCGGCGGCTCGAGCTCGTTGCGCAGCGCCCGCACGTGCGGCAGGTTCGCCATGCACCAGGCGACCAGGACCGGGTTGTAGTCGCAGCCGTGGACGTCCGGGCCCTCCACCCCGGCCCAGTGGCGGGCGACGCGGCCGCAGCCGCAGCCGAAGTCGAGGACCGCCCGCATCTCGGCGACGGGAGTGCCGGACTCGGCGACGGCACCCTGGATCGACTCGCACAACTGCCTCCCGACCCCGAGGAAGAGCCCGGCGTCGCCGCTGCGCCCGTCGACCAGCAACCGCAGTCGCGGCGGCGGCAGCGGCAGCCCATCGGCCACCTCCAGCTCTGGTTCCCGGGCGCGAAAGGCCAACCACCCCTCCCGCACCCGCTCGACCGGCCCGAGCAACCTCGTCCGGTCGAGTCCATCGGCAATCCGGCTCCGCATCTGCTGGCGCATCCCGCCAGCTTCAACATCAACTCGACGAGAAAGTCGCGGGTACCCGATGAAGGCCAGCCCACGAGGTCGGAATCGAGAACTACCGCCACTCTTGGCGCAGCTCCTCCACTTGCAGACGCAGTGAGGATCGTGGTGAGGTCGCCGAACGGGCGTCGCTCATCGAGACGATGAACACACGATCGGTGTTCTCGTCAAGGCTGTAAAGCAGAAGCATCCACGACCACGGTCCCAGCACGAATCGCGCCGGCGCCCACCTTCCTCCTAGCTGCGGACCCGAGAGCGGGAAGGTTCGAGAACCCGCAGGGAGCGGACTACTCGAGTCCAGGTGTCGGCAGGAAGGCTGAGTCTCGAGATGGCCTCATCCACGTCCCGCTTCGCTTGCGGGCTGACGATTACCTGCGCCACTCAGGCCAGCTCGTCGAGCGACGTGCCTTCCCCGCGCGTCGCCTGGGCCAGTCCCTCCTGGGTGCGCTCCCAAGCGCCGGGAATTCCGTCGAGAATTTCCGTTATCCGGTCGACATCCGGATCTGCATCGTCCAGAGCAGTGGCGAGGAGCGACCGGGCGAGCGTTCCCTCCTGAATATGAGTCCGCTCGGCAAGCCTGGCGAGTTTACGAGCGTGAGCTTCGTCCAAGGTGACATTGATGCGCTTCGGATTGGCAGCCACGGACTGAGGATTGCACAGATCTACACGGTCTGTGTCACCTAGAAGGGAAGGGAGTCGCCGATCTCGCCCAGCGTTGGGGCGTTTTTGTCGCGCTCGCTTAGCAGCGGGTCCTCGACCTCCCAGTCGACGCCGACGTCGGGGTCGTTCCAGGCGATGCCGGACTCGGTGGCGGGGTCGTAGAGGCTGGAGACCTGGTAGGCGACGTCGGCTTCGGCGGAGAGGACGGCGAAGCCGTGGCCGAAGCCGACGGGGACGAAGAGCTGGCGATGCTTGACGTCGTCGAGGTGGTGCGCCTCCCACTGGCCGTAGGTGGGCGAGTTGCGGCGGAGGTCGACGGCGACGTCGAGGATCTCGCCGCGGGCGCAGCGGACCAGCTTCGCCTGGCCGGGCTCGGTCTGGAAGTGAATCCCGCGGAGGGTCCCCCGGCGCGAGCGCGAGTGGTTGTGCTGGACGAACTCGACATCGACGCCGAGCTCGCGCCAGGCGTCGCGGCTGAACGACTCGACCATGAATCCACGCTCGTCGCCGTGAACGACCGGCTCGATCAGGACCACCCCGTCGAGCTTGGTCGGCAGTCGCTCGGCCACTAGCCGAGCGCCTTCCCGTAATGCTTTTCGTAGTACTCGCGGTACTCGCCGGAGCGGATCGGGCCCCACCACTCCTCGTTCTCCCGGTACCACTCGACGGTGCGCTCGAGTCCCTCGGCGAAGTGGACCTGCGCCTCCCAGCCGAGCTCCTCCTTCAGCTTCGCCGAGGAGAGCGAGTAGCGGCGGTCGTGGCCGGGGCGGTCGGTGACGTACTCGATCAGCGACTCGTCGGCACCGACCAGCTCGATCACCCGCTTGACGACGTCGATGTTCTCGCACTCGTCGGGGCCGCCGACGTTGTAGGCCTCGCCGGCCTTGCCTTTGGCCAGCACGGTGTGGATGCCGCGGCAGAAATCCTCGACGTAGAGCCAGTTGCGGACCTGGCGGCCGTCGCCGTAAACCGGCAGCGAGTCGCCGTGGATCGCGTTCAACACGATCAGCGGGATCAGCTTCTCCGGGTACTGGCGCGGGCCGTAGTTGTTGGAGCCGCGGACGATCGAGGCGTCGATGCCGTAGGTGTGGAAGTGGGCGGAGACCAGCAGGTCGCCGGCCGCCTTGGTCGCCGAGTAGGGCGAGGAGGGGTCGAGCGGCGAGGTCTCGGTGAAGGAGCCGGACTCGATCGAGCCGTAGACCTCGTCGGTGGAGACCTGCAGGTAGCGACCGACGCCGAGCTCGCGGGCGGCGTCGAGCAGGGTGCCGGTGCCGATCACGTGGGTGCGGGCGAAGGCGTCCTGGTCGGCGATCGAGCGGTCGACGTGCGACTCGGCCGCGAAGTTGACGACGGCGTCGACGCCCTCCGTCACCTGGCGGACCAGGTCGCGGTCCTCGATCCCTCCTTCTACAAACC